>CP065366.1:2143123-2857498 GCA_023206055.1 Vibrio cyclitrophicus
CGCTTAGAACCGAATTTCATTAACGACCGTCCCTACCCCTTCAATCGTGACACTCACTTGATCTTTGTCTGACAACGCATGTGTTTTTCCTGGCGTCCCCATGAAAACAAGATCCCCGGGTTTAAGAGTAAAGTAATGACTTAAGTAACTGACTACTTTACGCGGGCTATGGATCATAAAAGAGGTGTTTTCTTTCTGAACGACATTCCCATTCACACGTGTTGTAAGTTGAACATTATTATAATCAATGCCTTTCACAATAGTATGCCCGATTGGTCCAAACCCATCCGAAGCCTTAGCTCTCAACCACTGTAAATCACTGTTCTGCCAACTTCTTTCCGTTATGTCATTTCCGACTGTCACGCCGAAAATCGCATCTTCTGCTTGTTCTTGACTTGCTTTACTAATTTCTTTGCCAATGACGACCACCAGTTCACCTTCAAAATGCACATTTTGGGCATCAAAAGGCGCATGAATTTTTTCGCCAGATAAAATCAAAGAAGACGGTAATTTTAGGAACATTGGTGGAGGTAAATCAGGATGAGAAGCAGCGTGGCTCATGTAATTCATACCAACGGCGAACACTTTTTCGGGTTCAGTCGGAAGCAACAGCTCAACCGATTCTAGTGGAATTGAGGTATTATCAACGGAGTACTCGCTAAAGATGTCACCATTGATTGGAAAAATTGCACTTTTCGTCAACTTTCCGTAGCTAATTTTGTCCTGATAAAGATAGCGCACGAATTGATCTGTATTCGCATAGTTTTGTGTGTCATTCGCTAGCGCATAAGTAGAACAAGAAGCTGTAAGTATTAACACCAATCCTTCCATTAACTTCATGATTTATCCTTAATTATTTCATTCCTAACATTTACTGTAGCTTACACATCGACATCATAATGACTGTTTTTGATTATTTAGTGCATTATCTTTCTTTTGTCACATTGTTCCCTTTTCTGCACATATAAAAAAACCGAGCAACTCGCAATGAGTTACTCGGTTTGACTTATTCCCGATGTATTCAGTCGTTGTTGGTATCAACGAACGATTTTGCAATCACGACTGAATTCAATGTGATGCTTCGTTCCCGCAAAGCACCACATCAACACAAGCCATCGTTAAACGGCATGTGTGTTAATCATTTACAGTTGAGCAAATGATCCTTCCCACGAGTATGTCTCACCTGCGAACTCAACAGTGTGAGTTGCTTGCTGCGTGTCTTCAGCTTGGTTTGAAATACCGTAGTGGTAAGTGTTGCCAGAAGTAGTCTGAATGCGAACAACAGTCCCGACACTGTTATGGCCCACAACAGATACTGATTTAACTAGACCACGAGCGCCTACAGAGGCTTCGATAGACTCGTTAAAGTAACCATGCGTTTCTAGTACAGAAGCAAACACGTGGTTTTGACCAGACTGACGTAAGATGAACGCAGGCTCACTCTTTAGGTTGAAGTCTGGATCGTTAGCACCAGTGCGAGCAAAAATCACTTCGCTGCCCGCATTAGCGCTGGTTACTAGGCTGTAGTAGCTGCTGTCATGTAGCCAGCTTACTAGAGAACCTTCTTCGTTCACTGTGCCTGAAGCCACGTTCCATAAGTGTTGGTAACCGTTGTCTTCACCTAATGGCTTAAGCGTTTTTTCCATGTTGTAATCGAAGTCAGTACGGATGATTTGACCAGAGTGGTGAACTGGTAGGTCGTACTGGTGCTCAGCGTCAGCTTCGATGCGGTATACATCAATCACTAGTGGCTTCTCGAACTCAGGAAGTTCAGCAAGAATCACACTGCGTTGCATGTCTACGCCTGTGTAGTACTCAGAAATTGTGCCGCTCATGCCTTGCAGAGACTGGTCGTCTGCTACGAAGAAGTGCTTCTGACCAAACTTAGACTCAGCCAATGCTGTGTTGAAGTTGTTCTGCGTTTTCTGATCAACCGTTACTGTGTTGTGAGCAACCGTCTGCTTACAGTAAGACTTGTTCTCTGGGATGTAACGACCGCCAAACTTAGGCTCAACGTTTACCCAGCGACCGAAGCCGTAATCGTGCAGTACTTCGTGGCCACGGTTGAATACGCTTAGGTGCAGTCCATCGTAGTGACCGTGGTCTAGAGCAGAGTGGTATTGGTGATCAGAACCGTGTTGACCAAACCAGATCAACGCCATGGTGTCGTCGTCTTTCTCGTCACGGTGACGAAGGATGCTTACGCCGCCTTTCTCGCCTTCAGGGCCGTCGGTTACAAACAGGCTACCCCAGTTGAATGGTTTGATGTCGTCTGCTGCATCAACCGCGTCAGACAATGTTTTACCTGAAGCGTGAACCCAAACATTTTGTTGGTGGTTAGCCATACCAAGCAGAGTTTCAGTCTGCTCGTAACGGTGGTAACACACAGACGTTGCCATGATAACGCCTTCATCGTTGATAGAGATTGTCTTCGATGAATCGTTCAGCGCTGGCAATGTACCGTCTGGGAATGCCGTTTTGAACACAGAGTAAGACGTTGTCTTGATCACTGAATCGTTGAATTCATAGATACCAACCTCAGGCTGACGACGTTCAATCGCTTCTGCGAACAGGTAGATTGGACGTAGAGAGAAACGGTGGTAGTAAGGACCTTCCATGTAGTAGCCGTCAGGCGAGAACAGTTGGTCAAGTTGCGCTAAGAAACCGCCGCTTACTTTATCTAGTTTCAGGCCGTAAAGCGCTTTGTCTACAGACTCTTGGTCGTTGATTGCGTAACCACAGATACCAACCGCTGCCACTGCCCATAAGCCGTGGTTGTGTACGATATCGAAGTCATGTGCGTAAGTAACAACGAACATTTCGATCATTTGTTTAAGAAGATCGTCTTCGATCAGACGCTTTTGCTCTTCAGAGATAGTGTGGTAGATGCAGCTGTACGCACAAGAAGCGTAAAGCATCCACATGTTCTCGTTCAACGTTTGGTGAAACAGCTTACCCGGAGGGTTAGAGTCACGGCTTACGTTGCTTTCAAGTGTTGGGTATACCGTCGCGTAAGCAGTTAGCATATCAACGATGTAATCACGGTACTTTGTTTCCTCAGTGATAAGGAACAAACGGCCCGCTAGGTCCATATGGATGTAGTTTTGCTTATGACGGTTGTGCTCGTAACCGCCGCCTTCACCGTGACCTGGTACTTCAATGCCAACTTCCGCCATGTAAGCGTCAGTTTGTTTAATGTCGCGAGTCAATGCGTTACCTAAAAGGCTATCCTTGCCAAGTTCTTTACGAAGCTCTGCTGCTTCATCAAAGTTAAGTAAAAGTGGTTGATAGCTCATTGTTATTTCCCCTGCTCTGCTGTGCTTTCTAATTCTGGGCTTAAAATTGTTTCTACTGAGTAGAAGCCTGTCCAGCTGTATACTTTGCCGTTCAGTTCTACTTTGTGTTCAGTGCTGTCAGTCGCGCCAAGTTGGTTGCTGATCATCACTGTCACGTTTGATTTCTCTGTCGTGATCTCTACAACTGAACCGATATTCGTGTGAGCCACTACTTTGATGTCTTTTACAACACCACGCGCATTTACAGATTGCTCGAATTCTTCGTTGAAGTAACCGTGCGTTTCAACAACAGAAGCAAACAGCGTTGTTTCGCCTTTGCTGCGTAAAATGAACGCAGGCTCTGAACGTAGGTTGAAGCTTGGGTCGTTAGCGCCAGTGCGAGTAAAGATAACTTCAGCGTTATCGTTAGACGTTGCCCCTAGCCACGTGTAGTAGGCATTGTTCTGTAGCCAGCTTACAAGTGCAGTGCCCTTCACTTCACCGCTTGCCACGTTCCATAGGTGTTGGTAACCGAAGTCATCACCCAGAGTATTCAGCTCTTTGTTTGCTTGGTATTCAAAGTTGGTGCGAATAATTTGACCTTGGTATTGGTGCGAGTAGTCGTATTGATGCTCACCTTTGCCGCCTTTCTCAGAATCTAAACGGTAAAGATCTAATAGTAGCGGAGATTCTAATTCTTCAAGGTTTAGCATGAACACACTGCGTTGCATGTCAAAACCTTCGTAATGATCGTTAGCAAATGCGCTCATGCCGTTGATTTGCTCGTCTTCTACTTTGAAGAAGTGCGGTAAGCCGTGTACTGAATCCGCGCGCTCTGCGTCAAAGTTGTTCTGACATTTTTCATCAATCGTTACTGCGTTATGTGCAATTGTTTGACGAGCGTAAGATTTGTTTTCGTCTAGGTAACGACCACCGAATTTAGGCTCAACGTTGACCCAACGGCAGAAGCCGTATTCACGCAACACTTCTTGACCGCGGTTGAAGAAAGAAATACCTAGCGTATCAAAG
This sequence comes from Vibrio cyclitrophicus, assembly GCA_023206055.1. NCBI lineage: Bacteria > Pseudomonadati > Pseudomonadota > Gammaproteobacteria > Vibrionales > Vibrionaceae > Vibrio > Vibrio cyclitrophicus. The sequence goes on from CP065366.1 coordinate 2,147,428, forward strand.
TTACCGTGACCCATGCCGTGTTGGCCGTAGTTCATAACAAGTTGAGAAACGTCTCCTTTCTTGTCCTGCATACGGATAAATCCTTGCGCGCCGTTATGACCTTGAGGACCTTCGCTCAATTCAACACTTGGCCAGAAAGGCATGCCGATTTCTTTCTCTGCAGAAGCGGCTTCGTAAGCTTTAGACAGCTCAAGACCACATGGATGCATCCATACTGCGTCTTGAATCTTAGCCATACCCAGAATATTTTGGTCTACGCCGTTTTCAGAAGAGTAGTGCTTGCTGTAAACACTTACCGCAACTTGAACACCCATGTCTGTGATACCCATAGTACGAGAAGCATCATTCAGAGCCGGGAACTCACCGTTCGGGTAAGCCGTCGCAAGCATGGCTTGTACTGTGTTACCAATCACGCCGCCTTTGTAGTTGTAGATATCAACTTCAGGCATGTGTCTGTGGATCACTTCAGCGAACACACAAGTCGGGCGAATTGCGTAACGGTGGTAGTAAGGACCTTCCATGTAGTAGCCGGAAGGTGCAAACAGCTGAGAAACTTGCGCTAGGAAGCCACCAGTGTCGTTACGGTCAATGCCGTACACTGACATTTCAAGGTACTCACGCTTGCCTAAAGCAAGACCACAAATACCGACAGCAGCTACTGCCCAAATGCCGTGGTTGTGAATTCGGTCGAAGTCGTGTGCGTATTTAACCGTAAACATTTCTAACATTGGTTCAAAAATGCGAGACTCAATATTGTCACGTTGTTCTTGTGTTAGGGTTGAAGCAACACAAGAGTAAGCTAAGCTTGAGAACATTAACCAACAGTGTTCGTTCAGGATTTGGTGGAACAAACGACCTGTAGGGTTTGTGTTTTTCTGTACGTGGTAATCAAACGTTAGATATTTGTCAGCGTACTCTTCTAGTAATTCTGTAACAAAGTCAGCGTATTTTTGCTCTTTAGTGATCAAGAACATGCGACCAGCTAGGTTCATATACGTGTAATTTTGCTTATGGCGGTTGTGTTCGTAACCCCCAGCTTCACCATGACCTGGGACATCAATAGGTAGACGCATGAATGCTTCTAGGTCTTTCGCGTTCGCTGCAATGGTTTTGCCCATTAAGCTAGAACGGCCTACTTCAAGATGAAGCTGCTCGATTTCTGCTTCAGTCAACAATACTGGTTTAGTCGTCATATTCTTTGTCACCCTCAATAAAGAGTTTATCTGCTTAAACTTTGATTAAATTTTCAAACTCCATATAAAGTAATACAATATGAGCTTTAATCATACCTATTCGTGGCCAAATGATGAGTAGAGTCACATAATTAGCCGTAAGTCATTGATGTGGTTGACTAATGGTAAATATCAGTCATTTGTTAAGTTGTTGATTTATTTACGCTATATAAAGTATCACTTGATCAATATCACACAAATTTAGATATATTGTATTACAATTAGGCTCATTCCTTTATGATGAATGTAAGTTAAGTAACACTTAAAAGATTTAAACAGATTAGGAGATACACAATGAACTCTTTCTTTATCTTAGATGAAAACCCTTGGGAAGAACTTGGTGGCGGTATTAAGCGTAAAATCGTTGCTTACACTGACGATCTAATGGCAGTACACCTATGTTTTGACAAGGGCGCGATTGGTCACCCTCATACTCACGAAATTCACGATCAAATCGGTTACGTGGTTCGTGGCAGCTTCGAAGCTGAGATTGAAGGTGAAAAGAAAGTACTTAAAGAAGGCGATGCTTACTTCGCTCGTAAACACATGATGCACGGTGCCGTTGCTCTAGAGCAAGACAGCATCCTTCTTGATATCTTCAATCCTGCGCGTGAAGATTTCCTAAAATAATTAATAGCGCAACCTCAGTTGCTAAGGTAAGCATATGAAATCATTAAACATCGCGGTCATTGGCGAGTGCATGGTTGAGCTACAAAAGAAACAAGACGGGCTTAAGCAGAGTTTTGGTGGCGATACACTGAATACAGCACTTTACCTGTCACGCTTAACAAAAGAGCAAGATATCCAAACAAGCTATGTAACAGCGTTAGGTACTGACCCATTCAGTACCGACATGTTGGAAAAGTGGCAAGCAGAAGGTATCGACACGAGCTTAATTGCTCAGCTTGATCACAAACAACCAGGGCTTTACTACATCGAGACCGATGAAACTGGTGAGCGTAGCTTCCATTACTGGCGTAGTGACGCTGCTGCGAAATTCATGTTTGATCAACAAGACACGCCTGCTCTACTTGATAAGCTATTCTCTTTTGACGCGGTTTACCTAAGTGGTATTACGCTTGCTATCTTGACAGAGAACGGACGCACGCAGCTATTCAACTTCTTAGACAAATTCAAAGCTCAAGGCGGCCAAGTATTCTTCGACAATAACTACCGTCCTAAACTTTGGGAAAGCCAACAAGAAGCGATTTCTTGGTACTTGAAAATGCTTAAGTACACCGACACAGCGTTACTGACGTTCGATGACGAGCAAGAGCTGTACGGCGACGAAAGCATTGAACAGTGTATTGCACGTACGTCTGAGTCTGGTGTGAAAGAGATCATCATTAAGCGCGGCGCGAAAGACTGCCTAGTGGTTGAAAGCCAAAGCGCTCAGTACGTTGCTCCAAACCCAGTAGACAACATTGTTGATACTACAGCGGCTGGCGACTCGTTCAGCGCAGGCTTCTTAGCTAAGCGTTTAAGCGGTGGCAATGCACGTGATGCAGCATTGGCAGGTCATATTGTGGCAGGAACTGTGATTCAGCATCCAGGTGCTATCATTCCTCTAGAAGCAACGCCAGATCTGTCTCTATAATTACGCACTTTAACTATTAATCAAGGGTTTGCTTAGTTGAAAGCAAGCCCACATTTAACGTGAGAAAGAATTCATGACTACATTAAATGAACAACTAGCAAACCTAAAAGTAATCCCTGTAATCGCGATCAACCGTGCTGAAGACGCTATCCCTTTAGGTAAAGCTCTTGTTGAAAACGGCATGCCATGTGCAGAAATCACGCTACGCACAGAATGTGCAATCGAAGCGATTCGCATCATGCGTAAAGAGTTCCCAGACATGCTAATCGGTTCAGGTACTGTGCTGACTAACGAGCAAGTTGACGCATCTATCGAAGCTGGCGTTGATTTCATCGTAAGCCCAGGTTTTAACCCTCGTACTGTTCAATACTGTATCGACAAAGGTGTTGCAATCGTACCGGGTGTAAACAACCCAAGCCTAGTTGAGCAAGCAATGGAAATGGGCCTTCGCACGCTGAAGTTCTTCCCTGCTGAGCCTTCTGGCGGCACTGGTATGCTTAAAGCACTGACAGCGGTTTACCCTGTTAAATTTATGCCTACTGGCGGCGTAAGCTTGAAGAATGTAGATGAATACCTATCGATCCCTTCTGTTCTTGCGTGTGGCGGTACTTGGATGGTTCCAACTAACCTTATCGACGAAGGTAAGTGGGACGAACTAGGTAAGCTTGTTCGTGACGCTGTTGATCACGTTAACGCTTAATTTGTTTTAGATTTAGTGATGAAGCCTCACTTCGGTGGGGCTTTTTGTTATCTGCCGTTTATCGCACCGACTAGCAGTAATACCCATCGTGGTAAATAGCTGGTCACCCTAGCTTGCTAAAACGCCCGATAACTGCGTTAGAACTTTTGATTGTAGAATAACTACTTATCGAAAATTTCTGCCTTGTTCTCAAGCCTTTTCCCTACGCTATTTTTGATCACTTACTTACTGTGATTGGTATAAGACACTCTCAATCGACTTTCTGTTTACCCACACATTCTATCACCTTTATCTCTATGGCTTCGTACAGGTCCGTGACTAAGACAAGCAAGAGCGTAGTGATGTGAGTTTTCAATCAACGTCAGCACGCATCTGGCTGAGCGTTACTGGCGTATCTACGCCTATCACCCCTTATCCAAAAATGTTCCTTTTCAATACATCACCAAACATCTCGCATAGCATGTACAGAAGGTAACAATAGACAAAGTGAGCCGCAAAATGTGTCCCGTTGTACAGTTTAACGCCCACTCACTGACAAAAATTCCAAATATGTGCCTCTCTAGTTCGAAAAAGTAGTAAATAGCATAGAAAGGCTACATAGCCGCAGACAAACAAAAAATAGCGAAGTGAAAACAATAGGCTACTCTTGAACTCCCAATTAGGAATCTTCAAGTATAGCGTTGTAAATTAATGTGAACCTAGTCGCACAACACACTAATTTGTAGCATATTTGTTACGGTTATAATTAAAATCTTATAGATAAGAGAAAGTAAGCGATTTTTCTTATATTGTAATACATATGAACATTTAACCTTCAATTTATTTCACAACAAAAATAAATTACACGCACAATTAATATCCATTAAAACAATAACTTAAAATATCTTTCAGCACTCAGTAAAAAATCAATGCGACCTAGATCATACTAAAGACATATTGTAGTACAAATAAACCTTGGGACGAGTTAATCTAAGCCCAGTTAATTATGATATTTAAAAGGCTGAAAAGATGACTATTGATACTTTTGTTGTTCTCGCCTACTTCTTCTTTTTAATCGCTATTGGTTGGATGTTCCGTAAGTTCACCACGTCAACTAGTGATTATTTCAGAGGGGGCGGCAAAATGTTGTGGTGGATGGTTGGTGCAACTGCCTTCATGACACAGTTTTCAGCATGGACGTTTACAGGTGCCGCAGGACGCGCGTTCAATGACGGTTTCGTTATTGTAATCCTATTCTTAGCCAATGCTTTTGGCTACTTCATGAACTATATGTACTTCGCTCCAAAGTTCCGCCAACTTCGTGTGGTAACAGCGATCGAAGCTATTCGTCAGCGCTTTGGTAAAACGTCTGAACAGTTCTTCACATGGGCAGGTATGCCGGACAGCCTTATCTCTGCAGGTATCTGGCTAAATGGTCTAGCTATCTTTGTAGCAGCGGTATTCAACATCCCAATGGAAGCAACCATTGTGGTAACGGGTATGGTTCTAGTATTGATGGCAGTAACGGGCGGCTCTTGGGCGGTTGTTGCTTCTGACTTTATGCAAATGCTTGTAATCATGGCCGTGACAATCACTTGTGCGGTAGCAGCTTACTTCCACGGTGGCGGCTTAACTAACATCGTTGCTAACTTCGACGGCGACTTCATGTTAGGTAACAACCTAAACTACGTGAGCATCTTCATCCTTTGGGTTGTATTCATCTTCGTGAAGCAGTTCGGTGTAATGAACAACAGCATCAACGCTTACCGCTACCTATGTGCAAAAGACAGTGAAAACGCACGTAAAGCGGCAGGCCTAGCATGTATCCTTATGGTTGTTGGTCCACTAATTTGGTTCCTACCACCTTGGTACGTAAGTGCATTCATGCCTGAGTTTGCTGAGCAATACACATCAATGGGCGACAAAGCCGGTGATGCTGCTTACCTAGCATTCGTACAGAACGTAATGCCAGCAGGTATGGTTGGTCTTCTTATGTCGGCAATGTTCGCTGCAACGATGTCTTCGATGGATTCAGGTTTGAACCGTAACGCTGGTATCTTTGTAATGAACTTCTACAGCCCGATTCTTCGTCAAAACGCGACTCAGAAAGAGCTGGTTATTGTAAGTAAGCTAACGACTATCATGATGGGTGTTATCATCATCGCGATTGGTCTATTCATTAACTCTCTACGTCACTTAAGCTTGTTCGATATCGTGATGAACGTAGGTGCGTTGATTGGCTTCCCAATGCTTATCCCTGTGCTACTAGGTATGTGGATTCGTAAGACACCTGACTGGGCTGGTTGGTCTACTCTAGTGGTTGGTGGTTTTGTTTCTTACATCTTCGGTATCTCTCTGCAAGCAGAAGACATCGAGAACCTATTTGGTCTAGAAACAGCGCTTACAGGCCGTGAATGGAGCGACTTGAAAGTCGGTCTTAGCTTAGCTGCTCACGTAGTGTTCACAGGTGGTTACTTCATCATGACTTCTCGCTTCTACAAAGGCCTATCGCCAGAGCGTGAGAAAGAAGTTGACCAACTATTCACTAACTGGAACACGCCGCTTGTAGCGGAAGGTGAAGAGCAACAAAACCTTGATACTAAACAGCGTTCAATGCTTGGTAAGCTTATCAGCACAGCAGGTTTCGGTATCCTAGCAATGGCTCTGATTCCAAACGAACCAACAGGACGCTTGTTGTTCCTACTATGTGGTTCAATGGTACTAACCGTTGGTATCCTACTGGTTAACGCGTCTAAAGCTCCGGCTAAGATGAACAACGAGTCAGTTGCTAAATAGCTAAATAAGCAACTAACAAGTTAAACCAAAATGAAGCCCATGTTATTCGATAACATGGGCTTTTTGTTTGTCTCCGTTTATCAAAATGGAATATGAAACGCATCTCTACCAATACTCACAAATCGATAGAAGTACCTATCTCCTACCCTCGCTTTGTCTTCTTTTACGACCTTTCCAATGGTTTGATCTCTTTCTCTGATTGTTTCTGTTACTTTGAATAACAACACAAACACAACAGACAACTACAATGAAAAAAACACCACTATTACTTGCTTCCATTACTCTTGCACTTTCCGGGGTAGCACAAGCTGACCAGCTAGAGGACATTCAAAAGTCAGGCACTCTGCGTGTGGGTACCACAGGCGACTACAAACCTTTTTCTTACTTCGACGGCAAAACCTACTCTGGTTATGACATTGACGTAGCTAAACATGTTGCAGAGCAGCTGGGCGTCGAATTACAGATAGTTCGTACCACATGGAAAGATCTACTGACCGACCTCGACAGCGATAAGTACGATATTGCGATGGGCGGTATCACGCGTAAAATGCAGCGTCAGTTAAACGCAGAACAAACCCAAGGCTACATGACCTTTGGTAAGTGTTTCTTAGTCGCTAAAGGCAAAGCAGAACAGTACGATAGCATTGAGAAAGTGAATCTTTCTTCTGTGCGTGTTGGCGTCAATATCGGCGGAACTAATGAGATTTTTGCGGATGCTAATTTGCAAGACGCGAGCTTTACACGTTATGAGAACAACCTAGACGTTCCGCAAGCCGTTGCGGAAGGTAAAGTTGATGTGATGGTAACAGAAACCCCTGAAGGTCTGTTCTATCAAGTGACTGACGAACGTCTTGAAGCTGCTCGTTGTGAGACACCGTTTACCAACAGCCAATTCGGTTACCTGATCCCAAAAGGTGAGCAACGTTTGTTGAACACGGTGAACTTCATTATGGATGAGATGAAATTGAAAGGTGTTGAAGAAGAGTTCCTGATCCACAACTCTCTTAAGTAATTCTTATTGATTTACATAGTGACAAAAAATAGGCCAGCATTGCTGGCCTATTTCGTTGTGGTTTAATGGTTCGCTTTTTGCTTAATCGTTAGATTCTAATAACTAGCGCGTTAGCCGTGAGTGATGACATTTTGTTGCACTAACGCATCCAAAATATCCGAAGGCATGGTGCCACTTAAGGTTAGTTGCGGAGCAAGGTCTTCAACCACAATCACCTGTTCCGTAGTACCTAAACCATCAGACTTGATCGTAAGCTCAATGTCATTCCCTTCCACTTTCGCGTCTATCTGTTGTAGCAACGCGGTCATGTCTGGAGATGTGTTTTTAAGCTCTGGCAACACTTCTCTCAAGTCAATACTGTCCCCTTCCGACAAGTCAAAGTCGGTAATCGTATCTTCAACACCATCTTCGATATTAAGCCATACGAACGAATCCATACCATCACCACCGGTTAGAATATCTGAACCGCCGCCGCCAATCAGAGTATCATTACCGTCACCACCAACAAGCGTATCATCACCCGTGCCACCTTCTAGACGGTCATTTCCAGAGCCTGCAGTTAGGTCAGTCGCATTCACGCCAGCCAATAGCTGAATATCGTCAGTTTCCGAAGCCAGATTAATATCGACCGCGTCAGACACAATATTCAGGTTGAGGTCAATCGAAGCCGATGCCGCTGTATCGTTGTTGTCAGTCTCTTCAGAAACCGCCTCAACTTTCAGTGTGTAGTTACCTGGAGTTTGAGAAAGCCCAACCGCTTGCAAGCTTTCAATTGCATCCGCCGTTGCTACCCAAACACCACCGCCAAGATCCGTAACTGAGCCGGCTGTACTGGTGATTTGAGCGCCAGCAGGTACATCACTGATATGCAGCGTTAGCTCTTCTGTAATGTCCGTTAAGGCCGCGATAATCCCAACTAAAGGAATACCACTCGCACTCACAGACTGACTCGCAGTAATGTTTCTCACGTAGTTAGATGCAGGATCAATCGATAACGTTGGCGCGTTAGCCACTTGTGTCACTTGTATCGTAAACTCTTCTGGTGGTGTTTCGATGATAATGCCAGATGGATTGCCACTATCTTGAGCTACCACTTGTAACTGAATACTGTTCGATGGGATATATTGCGTATTCACAAACACGCCAATAGGGTTGGTTGGTGTATTAATGATTGCATTGATATCCGCTGGTGTACCTTCCAGTATGATTGAGCTTGTGTCCTGCCCGCTGACAGTAACAGTGGTAATTCCAGGAAGCGTTACCGATAAGGTACCAAAGTCGACACTTAAGGTGACGGTCATGAAATCGTCAGCATGAACGCCAACATAGTCAGGGTCTGCGACGGTAATACCACTAATCAACTGGTCGACATCTTCATCGATAGTAGAAGTGACATTGTCACCATTAATGATTGGCGAATCATTAACCCCTGTCACTGTTAAGCTCAAATCGCCGGTGTCTGTTAGGAAGTCATCAACTCCATTGGTTTGCCCATCGTCTTGAACGGTGTATGTAAAGCTGATATCTCCACTGGTCGCATCGTATTCATCGTTGGCATCAAAAACCCAATATGGGCCAGTAATCAACGGGTCATCTACACCACCACTGTTTTCAAAGTAGTCCAACTGCCCTTGACCCGAAGTGAGGCTGACATCGGTTATTGTCAGGTTATCGCCTTCAGGATCGCTTGATGCGGCAATCAAATCTTCAGCTTTAATTACGATTTGATCATCTTCAGTAATCGTGCCTAAATCGATGTCCGTTGCAACTGGATCATCATTGACTTCAGTAACTTTAATCTCAAAGGTGGTTTGATTGTTCAATGGCCCTGATGAACCGTTGTTTCCACCATCATCAACGGTAGCAGTTACCGTCGCCACACCTCCTTGATTCAAGTAATTTTCATCCGCGCCCAACTCAAACCTGACACTCCCGGCATCCAAAGCTGTATTTATATTGGCCAAAGTTCCAGAGAGAACAATGGCGCTGCCACTGGTTGGCGTAGAGGTAACACCCGTTGAAGATGTGTAGGTCAACGTACCTTGGTCGACCGATAATGTTAGTGTGTAAATCGCGTTCGGATCATCATAAACGGCGTCTGGGTCCTCTATCTTAAAGCCCGATATATCACTCAATGCAATAGAGGTGTCTTCCGGCGTCTCTAAGTTTTCAATATTGACAAATGTTGGTTGGTCATTGATCGGATCAACCACCAAGTCGACACTGAAAATGGTTTCCGCCCCTAAATACTCAGTGTTATCCGCATCTGTATCTACTGAGCGAACAGAAATAGACAACGGTGTATCAATACCAAGCGCATTACCTGTGTCTGAATTGTGCTCACCGGAGTTAAACACGATCTTATCGAGTGCTGTTGCATCTACGTCTAACGTCCATGTATCAGATGCTGAATCGTAAATACCTAGTGTTGTTCCATCTGGATGCAAAATTGACGCGTCTTGTGGAACATTGCTGACCACAACACGGATGGTTTCTGGCGAGTTTTCAGTATAAGTCCCACTCCCCGATGCTGAAAATGCGTTATCCAGAATAGTAGTGTTGATTTCAATATCAATATTTTCGCCTTCTAAGCCGACTACCGAATCAGTCGGATCCGTATCAATATCGTCCCCTACCGGAAGTACATGCACTTGGAAACTTGGCAGAGTACCTGCGTTAGTTGGTACACCGAGCAAAGATTCTTGCGTAAACACCTCAACACCAAACTCAAAAGTACCGCTGAAATCTTTCGGAGGCAGTACCGCTATTTCGCTCAAATCGAATGAATTCGAGACACTTGAAGGCAATTGAACACTCCATACGCCTCCACCATTATTCTTAACCGTGAAGTCTGAAGAGTTATCTACCCTGAATTGGAAGCCATCAGGGACATCAGTGAACTTGATAGAGACAAACTCTTCCGACCCATCTAAATCTGTCAAAGCTATCGACACTGGACTTGAGCCAGCGAGTGAAATCTCTTGATCTTCACTACCTGTAATTTCAATGACATCAGCGTTCGTTCCCGGGCCAGTGATCGCAATATCATCTACTACAGGGACTACGTCAAAGCTAACCGACGTTGAGAAAAACTCAGGAGTTGCATCTTCCGTCGTTGTTGAGCCATCTTCGTTGAACGTCGCAGTATCTAAGATATTCCCACTCACAGTAACGCTAACGGTACTGACATCAACACCATTTACATCATCGTAAGTCGGGAAGTTTTCTTTCGGTCTAAACAGCACACCAGACAAGGCTCCATTCTCAATTTCCGTTTCAGTGAAAGATATTGATGTGCCCAAAGCCGTTCCAGTATCACTATAAAATTCACCATTGCTTGTGTCAGTTAAGGTTAGAGTAATATCGGAGAAGCGCTCATCACCGCCTTCAACACCATTAACTTGGTCTGCAACCGAACCCGAGAAATCAAGCACAATATAGGTGTCTTCATAACCCACAGCTTCAGCACCCGGTTGGCCATCGATATCAACTGGATCAAACGAGTCATCTAAAGAACCCGCGATATCGACAGAAATACTTGGCGCTACGTCAGTTACTGCAGAGACTTTAATAATGGCGCTGGTATCAAGTACATTTTCATCACCAGAGATGAGGTCTTTGGTAATCACCGTAAATGGCAATTTAAAGTCCCCGGAATAATCTGCGGGTAAATTCAGCACCAAATCAGAGAAGTCTGGCGTTGCACCTTGTATCAAAGTGGACTGATATACATATTCGCCGTTAACAAAATCAATCTCACCACTACCACCTATGCTGATGGTAAGCGTTTGGGTAGGGTCTGCTGGGTCAAGAAACACGGTATCATCAATAACGATGGTAATTTGGTCGTTAAATGCATCACCACCACTGAAACTAATGATACTTTCAAGAGCATCGCCGAGCATAAGCTGAATATCTTCGATAGCGTCTATTACTTGATCTGGTGTCGCTGTTATATCCGCCGCGATTTCCCCACCACCTGTTATCTCTTCAGGGAAGGTTAAAATCACGTCGCCTTGGCGAATAACAACGTCCGATTCTTGGTCGATGGCCTCATCCCCTAAGTCTTCAACTTCCGTATAGGCAGTCATTTTGATACTGCTGGTATTACTCGATATACCATCAGTATATGGGGAAGTTAGATCTAAGCCTTCTGGTGCGCTAATCGTAAACGCATCTTCGTCTGTGACCACCCAACGGCCATCCCCCTCATACACAGCACCAGTCACGAGCAGTTGACTCAACACCTCTTCTGGTAACGCGCCATCAGACGTAGTAGTCAATTGAACCACGACCTCGTTAACGACTTCATTAATAGCAAATTCAGGAGAGACATCTTCTTCTTTGTAACGAATAACGTATTCACCATCCAAGATTTCAACACCGCCACCATCTACGGCTTGGTTATCGCTATTGGTCGTAAATTTGATAACACCTGCGGCATCAGAGGTAATTGTTGCCAATTCGCCACTGCCATCTTCATTGGAGAAAACAATCAGATTATCGTCATCTTCAGGTTCCACGACAGGGACAACTTCCACCACAATGGTGCCCGTAATCGCAGGGTTGGCCACAACTCGACCACCCTCACCAACAATCGCATCATCGGTGTACTCAAAATCTCTCTCCTCCATCTCCACGACAGTTGTCAGCGTAAAGTCTTCACTAGAGTTTTCTGGCGGTGTCATTTGGATAAAGTTGTTCGCCAAAGCAATCTGAGTAAATTGCTCCGGTGTCTGTGAGGCGTCTTTCGGTGTAATGATTAGGGTGCCGGCCGTGCTGGAATCGACCGTAACATCACCATTGACCACTGCGACTACATCCGTTGGAATACCATTAATGGTAATTGAAGTGAAATGTTCGTCATCATCAATGTAATCATCACCTTGTGGATGCCAATCAATATTGATGGCCGTATCTTCATTCCCTGTGGTTGTATTAGCATAGGTCGCGGAGGTGTCAATTCTAGGTTCAACTAATACTCGAACTTCTTGATCAAACGTTAAGGTATGGCCATCATTCTCGGTCACTATCACTTGACCTTGAATGTGGATATTCTCTGTCGATGAGTCAACAGGTCTGATGCGAATACCTGACGTTTTACCCGCCTCTGTAATGTTCGCTTCGTAGATAGGTTTAGATAAATCAGGGCTACCGCCCGGTCCCGTTTCATAACCAACAAAGTTAAGGTCGATCACCGTACCATCACCGTCTTCGAGAATCACGCCATCTGGAATACCCGAGAGGATAACGGTTATGGATTCTGAACCGTCGTCAGGTAATGGTGTTTGGTCTACTGCTGCCGGATCAGGTCTTCGCTCTCCAGACAACACTGTGAAATCTAGAACAGCGTAGCTGTCTCCGCTCTGACTCTCTTGGATTGTGGTTTGTACCCCACTCACACCGCCATCTGTAAACTCTTCCCAATCGGTACCATTAGTCCCACCAAATGGCACATCAGCAACACCAATGACTTCAACGTTGACTGTTTTAGGACCAAATGTGATTTCATCAACTACTTCACCCGTTGAAAGATCTGCCTTGTCTTTGACAACACCTAATACATCAAAGCTAAAGTCTTCATTACTGTGGTCTTTGGGTATCACTTCTACATTGGCAAGTTCAGAGTAAAGAATCTCTTGATAGTCGACACCCTCAATGGTCACGGTTGATACAAGGGTATCGGTCCCGAGTAAATAAAGCCCTGCCCCCTGAGTAATATTGTTGATGCGTACGTATAAGGTTTCCGACGTATCCATATCTTCAGAAGGCGTCATCGTAATCACTTCATCAAGAGTAAACGCGACTCTATTGTTAGGATCCCCAACAGTATCTGGATCGAGAATATTGTCTTCATTGATGGTTTTACGACTCACACTTAAGGAGCCTAAGTCGGCGTCTGGAAGTACATCAATAACTAATGTTCGTTCTTCAGAAGTGGCAACCTGTTTACTGTTAGCACCGCTATTATCGCCATCTAGGAATGGATTACGGGTTTCTTCCGTCAAAGCCACTACTTTAAAGCTGATGGTGCCTGAGAAGTTATCAATCGGGTCGACGACTGTACTATTGATATCTGCCGCATCAATAACATATGGGCCTCCAACAGGCCCTATCGGATTACCTGAACTATCCAATAGAGTAAACTTCCCAACACCCTCATCAACAGTAAGTTGATATGTGAGTGTTTCAGGGCGAGAAGTATCTTGAGAATCAGCCTCGAGTTTAAGAGTGATGGTATTTCCATCTTCCGTTACCGGACTCTCTGCACCCATGCTGTCTGTATCTGGAAGATAAGTGTAAGTGCTATTCGCATCATCCCAAGTCGCAATGTCGGCAACCGCTTCAATTTCAATTCTAAAGTTTGAGTTTACGGTGTGGTCTAGCGAACCATTATTATCAATCTCGAGTTCGTAGTTGATTCGCACACCATTGTCATTCGAACCGTAGTTTCGGTCTGGTACAAAATAAAGATTGTCGATGGTGGCTATAACATCTTTTGGGTCAGTTAAATCATCGGGGTCAGGCATGAAACTCTGAACGATATTTGCGCCATCTAGTACATAGTTACCATCTACATCTGTCGACAATTTCACATATTCAGCACCATCAAAGTAATAGAAAGTACCTCTATGATTAGTATTATCGAAGATCTTCAGCTGGCCGATCGCCTCTGTGTTATCTTGGTCGTACAAGTTTACTTGCAATGCAACCTTGGCAGGTGCATCAGGTAGACCGTCTTGATTATCAAAAGTGTTTTCTAGGTCTGTTGGTTCACTACCCGCTGCATAATCAATTGATGCATCACGACCAATATCCTCTGTTGTCGTCACTTTCAGCGACACAGCCGTTGAGTCCTGGTCAACGACAGTAATATTCAGTGGCGTTTCAGAGGTATCTAAGTCTGCATCGGTTGCAATTACGTTGATCGAGAAGTTGATCTCATTGCCGTCATGATCTAGATAACCATTGGCTCTAAATTCTATTTCGCCATTTGAGTTGATACGTAAAGTACCCAGCTGTCTTTCCTGAGTACCACCATTGCCATCATCGGTCTGCTCATAAACACGGATAGTTCGACGTCCACTTTGAACATTCAAGCCATCGCTAAAGCCAGTATTGTTCCCTCTTTGAAAAACAATATCAGCCCCGTTACTAGAGATACCTTCAATTCGACTCAGTACCGCGCCATCTGCCCCCTCATCCGTCGCGTTAGCAAACATATCGACTTTAGAACCATTGTAATTCTGACCTTCAAGACGAGTAATCGACTGAGTTGTCACTAACGGAACATCATCCGTCACTGTGATTGTCAGATCAATCGTGTTTGATTGGTCTTGGTCAAAGTCTTCAGCCACAACTGAGAAACCAAGTTCAATGGTGTTTTCACCGTCAGCAAGAGGGTGTGTGAGCGGTTTAAACAGTTCAAACTGATAGCTGTTGTCCGCAGTATCAAACACAACTTCAAACACAGCTTCGTTACTTGTTTCAGTTTGTGCTGTGTAGGTAAATGTTGTACCACTCTCAACAACAGGAAGCCACTCTAGCGCTTCACCATTAGACATAAGCCCAGTTAGCACTGCATCAGGGTTAACCAGCTCATACAACACAACACCATCCGCACCTTCATCGATGGTAAACAAACCATTAATGACCGTATCTTCAGATTGATCCGAACCTATTCCCGCTAAATCGTCTTCATCAACAACCGTTTCACCGGTCGGATCGGTCATGGTTGGGCCGTCATCTAGGACTTCTATCGGCAATACATATTGATTCGAATCATCACCATCACCGTCAACGGCAACAACATCAAATGGTATTGTTAATGTATCGAGGTTACTCGGTGTCGTCGCGTGATTGAGAGGACCAAGCAAGGTAAAGGTGTAAGCACCATCATCAGTCAACACTAATGTGAAAATTGGTGTTCCACTTGGGTCGGTTGCACCTTGGTAGGTGGTAGTATTAGCAGCGCCGGTAATTTCTGTGATCTTAATACCTTCACTACCCGACGATAGCGTTGCTTCCAGCGTTGAGATATTACGCAGCTCGTAAACCTCAACTTGGTCTGCACCTTCGGTCGTCACAAAAGTTCCCGAGGCTTGCGTTGGTGTACCAATCTCCTCTTCATCCACAATAAAAATACTGCCAGCCTCTAACTCAGTAATTTCAGGCACGTCATCGGTAATGGTGACACTGAGTGGTGTCATTGCTGAGTCGGTTTCATCAGTGTCTACCGCATAAACAGGCAAGGTAAATATTTGGTCATTATTACCTTGAACGTCCGCATGGTCGATTTCTTGAAGGAGCGTAAAGGTGTACTCCCCTAATACCGACGAAGAGAAATCAATGTTAAAGATCTCAACCTCCGGATCGAGACCGTCTTTGGTGAAACCAACATAACTACCAGAGTCGGCTGGATCTTCTTTCAATTGAATTACTAATCCGTTGGACTTTAGAACTCCACCGACATTAAATTCATTGGTCGCAATACGGAAGTAGCTAACGTCGTCACTACCTTCAGTAAAGGTTATCTGCTCTGTTTGGCTCACAGGTAAACTTGGTGAAGAACCATCGACTAAGTTAACTTCACTCAAACTGACTAGCGGAATAACATTAATAATCGGTGGCGCACCATCAACAATGGTCAAGGTGACTGTCGAGTCCTCTATATCTGTGTCTTGGTCTTCAGATGTAACGATAATGGTTTTAACAATATCGCCATTTTCATGGTCTAGATTTCTGTTTGGCTCAAAGCGGATATCACCATTCAACTTAATCAACAGTGTCCCTTCTGGGTAAACAAATGCTTGCTCATTAGTATCGTTTTGATCGAGAAGAACCTCGGCACCACCATCATAGGTAAATTTAGTAACTATTGAACCATCGGCACTTGGACCCGTTATTGTTTCAAACACATTGCTGCTCACCGTGCCCGAGGTTGGCTCAGTGACCAGTAAGTCTCCCGATTGCATCACTTGAACATCATCACCAATAACCACTTCAAGTTGCTTAGAAGCGGACACATCACCATCGGTGTCTTCGGCATAAACCGATAAATCGAAGGTAATGTCATTGTTGCCATCGCCAGGCGCATGGTCTAAGCGCTCTAGCAACACAAAGGTATAAATACTTGGATTTGAACTATCAAACGTTAAGGTGAAAATAGGCACCTCAACGCCCGGTGAAACCGTCGTGAACGCCAAGTAGTCACCAGAGTTTGCTGGATCTTCCCTTAGATCAACGACTAGGCCATTCGACTTGATTAATCCGCCAGTGTTGAACAGAGACGTGTCGACAACAATTTTTGCAATATCGTCACTGCTAGCGAATGATGTGATTGTATTGGTTTCGCTAATCAGCATCGAGTCAGGAGAAGAGCCGTCTAATAAGTTACTTTCTGATAAAGTGACGCCGGGCACTACATTCAGCTCAGGCCCTTCACCATCAATAATGGTCAGTCGAACACTCGACATGAAGATATCGTTATCGAAATCCGATGAAGTGAAGACGATATTTTTAACGATATTCCCGTTAGAGTGGTCGAGATTTCTATTTGGCTCGAACCTAACATCACCATCTAAAGTGACGAACAAAGAGCCTTCAGTGAAGGTAAACTCTTGCTCACCCGTTACAGTCTGATCGAGCGAAATGGCTAATCCACCATCGTAAATAAACTCGGTGATGGTCGCTCCGTCCGCACTTGGCAATGGCATGACATCAACCGTTGCTGTTGTCGGCGTGCCAGAGCTTGGTTCTGTGATGGTCAGAATCCCATCCTGCATTTGCTGAATGTCATCTTCAATGGTCACAACTACATCTCGTCTTGTCGATTCAGAATCGTCCGTATCGACAGCGTAAACTGGCAAGCGGAAATTCAGATCGTTGTAATTGAGGCCATTAAGGTGATCGAGTGCTTCCAACAAGGTAATGGTAAACTGTCCCTTGTTAACGCTATCAAAACTAACCGTGAAGACATCGGTTTCTGCACCGGAACCGCTTGTGGTGAATCCGACATAGCTACCCGAGTCCGCAGGCTCCTCCTTCAATTCAACGACTAAACCGTTTGATTTCAGTAATCCGCCAAAATTAAATTCATCCGTAGCGATTCGGAAATGGCTAAGGTCATCACTCCCTTGTGTGTAGGTGATAGTATGAGTTGAGCTAACTGGCCCTGCCGTCGGCATTGAACCATCGGATAAGTTCACTTCAGATAAGTAAACATCAGGGACAATATTGATAACAGGATCAACACCATCCGTGATAGTAAGCGTCACCGTTGCGGTTTCAACATCGTTGTCGAAATCGCTTGTTGTCACGGTAATGGTTCGAACAATACCGCCATTCGAGTGGTCAAGGTCTCTATCTGGTTCGAAACGGACCGAACCATCCAACTTAACGAACAACAGTCCATCTGCAACTGAGAACTCTTGCTCTGTTAAATCAGTTTGATCAAGCGTAAACGGCCCATCCACCCCGTACATAAACTGTGTAACAGTCGCACCATCAGCACTCTCTGCAGGCATAACATCGACAATACCTGTAGTTGGCGGGCCACCTGCTCCTGAAGTCGTAACGGGTTCAACAATACTTAAAATGCGATCTTGTGTTTGCTGTAAGTCGTCGGTAATGGTGACGTTCAAGGAAGACGAAGCTGAATCGGTGTTGTCGGCATCAACCGCAATCACAGGGATATCAAAATCTAAGAGATTAGACAGGTTACCATCAGCGTGATCTAAAGCTTCTAAAAGCGTAAATGTATACTGACCAACATTGTTGTCTGAAAACTCAAGTGTGAACACGTTCGTTTCAACATTTGAAGCTCCGTTAACAAAACCAACATAGTTCCCTGAATCAGTCGGTTGCTCTTTAATTTCAACTGTGAGCCCATTCGATTTCAATGTTCCTAACGAGTTGAAGTTCGTGGTATCGACTCTAAAGTGCGTCACATCATCACTGCCTTCTGTAAAGGTAATGACTTTTGTTTCACTGACAGCTGCACCTGTAAAGGCAGAACCATCAGCTAAGTTTGCTTCATTCAGAGCAACATCAGGAATGAGGTCAATCACTGGTTCGTCGCCATCTTCTATCTTCAGCGACACAGAGGTGTTGACAATATCCCCATCTCCATCGATTGAATTAACCGAGATAGTTCTGAGGATATCGCCACCAGAATGGTCGAGGTCTGACACCGGTTCAAATCGCATGTTGCCGTCGATGGTGAGGTATAACGTACCCTCGTCATAAATAAACGACTGTTCGCCTGCGATGTTTTGATTAAGTGTTTGTAAAGCCCCGCCATCATAACTGAAGCTCGTCAGTGTTCCTCCATCCGCACTACTATCGGGCATGAGATCAATAATATTGGAGGTTTCAACACCTGTTGATGGTTCCTTAACAGTCATAGAGCCCGTGACTAATGATTGAACATCATCGGTAATGGTGACAGACAGCGGTGACATGAGAGAGTCATCACCGTCGGTATCAACGGCGTATACTGGCAAGTTGAATGTTAGATTATTATTGCCTTGAATTGGTGTATGGTCGATTGCTTCTAGCAGCGTAAAGGTATATTCACCCAAAGTCGTGCTGCTGAAATCTACGGTGAACACTGTCGTTTCTACATTCGAAATATCAGTCGTGAAACCAGTATAATTACCAGAGCCTGTTGGCTCTTCTCGTATTTCAATGATTAAGCCGTCCGACTTAAGTGAGTTGTCGGTATTGAACTGGGTTGGCTCTAATCGGAATTTCTCAACATCATCACTTTGATTAGTGAAAGTGATGGTTTCAGTTTGACTGACGGCACTACCACTTGGCGATGAGCCGTCAATTAAGTCCGCTTCTTCAAGCAAGACGCTTGGCACGGCATCGATGGTTGGGATATCACCATCAGTAATAGTTAGCGTAACGGTTGAAGTCACCGGATCATTATCGAAGTCACTTGAAGTCACCACAATCGACTTCACGATGTCTTCACTCACTGAGTGGTCTAGATCGCGGTTCGGCTCAAAGCGCACTTCCCCTTCAAGGGTGATAAACAACTCACCTTCAGTAAAACTGAATTGCTGTTCGCCTGAAATACTTTGATCCAGTGTGTTTACAGCACCGTCATAAGTGAACTGAGTGATCGTCGCACCATCGGCACTTTGGTTTGGCATCACATCAATGGTGCTGGTTGTCACCGTACCGTCGGCCAGATTGGGCTCAGTGATATCTAACGTACCATCCTGCATGATTTGGACATCATCACCAATGGTCACATTCAGTTGAGACACCAATGAATCGTCACCGTCTGTGTCAACTGCATAAACAGGCAGATCGAAACTCAGATCGTTATTATCTAAACCATCCACATGGTCTAACGCTTCAAGCAGAGTAAAGGTGTATTCGCCTAGTGTGGTTGCCGAGAAACTAATGGTGAACACTGGAACTTCAGTGCTCGAACCGTTGGTAATAAAGCCTATGTAAGTACCCGGATTAGCAGAATCTTCTTCTATCTCGACCGCAAAGCCATTCGATTTCAGTGCTCCACCGACATTGAACTCTGTTGGCTCAATTCGGAAACTCACTACGTCATCACTTTGGTTGGTGAACGAGATGGTCTCGGTCTGACTAACGGCACTGCCACTCGGCGTTGAACCATCGGCAAGTTGCGTTTCTGAGAGCGACACGCTCGGCACGGATTCGATCGTTGGAATATCGCTATCAGTGATGGTCAGAACAACCGTTGCCGTCTCAACATCGAGATCACCGTCGCTGGATGTCACCACAATCGACTTCACGATTGGGCCAGATTCATGGTCAAGGTTACGGTTTGGCTCAAAGCGTACGTCACCTTCAAGAGTGATGAACAACTCACCTTCCGTGAAGCTAAATTGCTGCTCACCATTGTCGGTTTGATCTAGAGTGCGAACTTGACCGTCATAAGTAAACTGAGTGATGGTCGCACCATCAGCACTTTGTTCCGGCATTACATCAATGGTGGTTGTGGCCACCACCCCTGCCGCAAGATCGGCAACCGTCGGCTCTTCGATGGTCAAGGTTCCGTTACTCATGCCTTGAACATCATCTTCGATAATCACCGTTAATGGCGACATTACTGAATCATCACCGTCGCTGTCTACTGCATAAACCGGCAGGTCAAAGCTCAAACTGTTCTTCACCAGACCATCGTCATGATCGAGAGCTTCCAGTAACGTGAAGGTATATTGGCCTAAATTAGAGTCAGAGAAACTCACCGTAAAGATATTGGTTTCAACATCCGAAGCGTCTTTAACAAAGCCGATGTAATCGCCAGCACTGTTAGGGTCTTCTTTCAACTGAACGACCAAGTTATTGGATGTTAACGTTCCAAGTGTATTGAACTGCGTTGGCTCGATACGGAAAAACTCAACATCGTCACTCTCATGAGTAAATTGAATAACTTTGGTGTCGCTGACTGTAGAGTTCGATGGATCAGAGCCATCTGCTAGATTCGATTCCGCCAGTGAGATGGGTGGAATCACATCAATGGTCGGAACATCACCATCGGTAATGGTCAAAGTGACTGTGGAGGTAAGAACGTCGTCATCACCATCACTAGATGTCACTACGATTGATTTAACGATGTCTTCGTTCAGCGTGTGGTCAAGATTACGATTGGGCTCAAAGCGCACTTCACCTTCAAGCGTAATGAATAGCTCACCTTCTGTGAAACTAAATTGCTGCTCACCATTGTCAGTTTGATCCAAAGTTCGAAGCTGACCGTCATAAGTGAATTGCGTCACGCTCGCGCCATCAGCGCTTAGCGAGGTCAAGACATCGAAGACCGATGTCGCCGGAGTTCCTGCAGCCAAGTCAGCCACAGTAAGCTCTTCAATCGTCAGATCACCGCTTGCCATAACTTGAACATCATCGGTAATGGTGACTGACAGCGGTGACATGAGAGAGTCATCACCGTCAGTATCGACTGCATAGACTGGTAGATTGAAGGTAAGACCATTATTGCCACGACCATTTTCATGGTCGATTGCTTCTAGCAGCGTAAATGTATATTCACCCAAAGTCGTGCTGCTGAAATCTACGGTGAACACTGTCGTTTCTACATTCGAAATATCAGTCGTGAAACCAGTATAATTACCAGAACCTGTTGGCTCTTCTCGTATTTCAATGATTAAGCCGTCCGACTTAAGTGAGTTGTCGGTATTGAACTGGGTTGGCTCTAATCGGAACTTTTCAACATCATCACTTTGATGAGTGAAAGTGATGGTTTCAGTTTGACTGACGGCACTACCACTTGGCGATGAGCCGTCAATTAAGTCCGCTTCTTCAAGCAAGACGCTTGGCACGGCATCGATGGTTGGGATATCACCATCAGTAATAGTTAGCGTAACGGTTGAAGTCACCGGATCATTATCGAAGTCACTTGAAGTTACTACTATCGACTTCACGATGTCTTCACTAACTAAATGGTCCAGATCGCGGTTCGGCTCAAAGCGCACTTCACCTTCAAGAGTGATAAACAGTTCGCCTTCTGTGAAGCTAAACTGCTGCTCGCCTGAAATACTTTGATCCAATGTGTTTACGACACCGTCATAAGTGAACTGAGTGATCGTCGCACCATCGGCACTCTGATTTGGCATCACATCAATGGTATTGGTCGTGATCGTGCCGTCTGCAAGATTGGGTTCAATGATATCTAACGTACCGTCTTGCATGATCTGTACATCATCACCAATGGTCACATTCAGTTGAGACACCAATGAATCGTCACCGTCTGTGTCAACTGCATAAACAGGCAGATCGAAACTCAGATCGTTATTATCTAAACCATCCACATGGTCTAACGCTTCAAGCAGAGTAAAGGTGTATTCGCCTAGTGTGGTTGCCGAGAAACTAATGGTGAACACTGGAACTTCAGTGCTCGAACCGTTGGTAATAAAGCCTATGTAAGTACCCGGATTAGCAGAATCGTCTTCTATCTCGACCGCAAAGCCATTCGATTTCAGTGCTCCACCGACATTGAACTCTGTTGGCTCAATTCGGAAACTCACTACGTCATCACTTTGGTTGGTAAAGGTGATGGTCTCAGTTTGACTGACTGCACTGCCACTCGGCGTTGAACCATCGGCAAGTTGCGTTTCTGATAGCGACACGCTCGGCACGGATTCGATCGTTGGAATATCGCCATCAGTGATGGTCAGAACAACCGTTGCCGTCTCAACATCGAGATCACCGTCACTGGATGTCACCACAATCGACTTCACGATTGGGCCGGATTCATGGTCAAGGTTACGTTTTGGCTCAAAGCGTACGTCACCTTCAAGAGTGATGAACAACTCACCTTCCGTGAAGCTAAATTGCTGCTCACCATTGTCGGTTTGATCTAGAGTGCGAACTTGACCGTCATAAGTAAACTGAGTGATGGTCGCACCATCAGCACTTTGTTCCGGCATTACATCAATGGTGGTTGTGGCCACCACCCCTGCCGCAAGATCGGCAACCGTCGGCTCTTCGATGGTCAAGGTTCCGTTACTCATGCCTTGAACATCATCTTCGATAATCACCGTTAATGGCGACATTACTGAATCATCACCGTCGCTGTCTACTGCATAAACCGGCAGGTCAAAGCTCAAACTGTTCTTCACCAGACCATCGTCATGATCGAGAGCTTCCAGTAACGTGAAGGTATATTGGCCTAAATTAGAGTCAGAGAAACTCACCGTAAAGATATTGGTTTCAACATCCGAAGCGTCTTTAACAAAGCCGATGTAATCGCCAGCACTGTTAGGGTCTTCTTTCAACTGAACGACCAAGTTATTGGATGTTAACGTTCCAAGTGTATTGAACTGCGTTGGCTCGATACGGAAAAACTCAACATCGTCACTCTCATGAGTAAATTGAATAACTTTGGTGTCGCTGACTGTAGAGTTCGATGGATCAGAGCCATCTGCTAGATTCGATTCCGCCAGTGAGATGGGTGGAATCACATCAATGGTCGGAACATCACCATCGGTAATGGTCAAAGTGACTGTGGAGGTAAGAACGTCGTCATCACCATCACTAGATGTCACTACGATTGATTTAACGATGTCTTCGTTCAGCGTGTGGTCAAGATTACGATTGGGCTCAAAGCGCACTTCACCTTCAAGCGTAATGAATAGCTCACCTTCTGTGAAACTAAATTGCTGCTCACCATTGTCAGTTTGATCCAAAGTTCGAAGCTGACCGTCATAAGTGAATTGCGTCACGCTCGCGCCATCAGCGCTTGGCGAGGTCAAGACATCGAAGACCGATGTCGCCGGAGTTCCTGCTGCCAAATCAGCAATAGTAGGCTCTTCAATCGTCAGATCACCGCTTACCATAACTTGAACATCGTCGGTAATGGTGACAGACAGCGGTGACATGAGAGAGTCATCACCGTCGGTATCAACGGCGTATACTGGCAAGTTGAATGTTAGATTATTATTGCCTTGAATTGGTGTATGGTCGATTGCTTCTAGCAGCGTAAAGGTATATTCACCCAAAGTCGTGCTGCTGAAATCTACGGTGAATACTGTCGTTTCTACATTCGAAATATCAGTCGTGAAACCAGTATAATTACCAGAGCCTGTTGGCTCTTCTCGTATTTCAATGATCAAGCCATCCGACTTAAGTGAGTCGTCTGTATTGAACTGAGTTGGCTCTAATCGGAACTTTTCAACATCATCACTTTGATGAGTGAAAGGGATGGTTTCAGTTTGACTGACGGCACTACCACTTGGCGATGAGCCGTCAATTAAGTCCGCTTCTTCAAGCAAGACGCTCGGTACCGAATCGATAGTCGGATTGTCACCATCAGTAATGGTCAGCGTAATGGTTGAAGTCACCGGATCGTTATCGAAGTCGCTTGAAGTCACTACTATCGACTTCACGATATCTTCACTCACTGAGTGGTCTAGATCGCGGTTCGGCTCAAAGCGCACTTCACCTTCAAGAGTGATAAACAACTCACCTTCAGTAAAACTGAATTGCTGTTCGCCAGTGTCATTTTGATCAAGTGTTCGTAGCTGTCCATCATAAGTAAACTGAGTGATCGTCGCACCATCAGCACTTTGATTTGGCATTACATCAATGGTGCTGGTTGTAATTGTGCCGTCTGCAAGATTTGGCTCGATGATATCTAACGTACCGTTTTGCATGATCTGTACATCATCACCGATGGTCACGTTAAGTTGAGACACCAATGAATCGTCGCCGTCTGTATCAACCGCATAAACGGGTAGATCAAAGCTCAGATCGTTATTCGTTAGGCCATCTGCATGATCTAACGCTTCAAGCAGAGTAAAGGTGTATTCGCCTAGTGTGGTTGCCGAGAAACTAATGGTGAACACTGGAACTTCAGTGCCCGGGCCATTGGTAATAAAGCCTATGTAAGTACCCGGGTTAGCAGAATCTTCTTCTATCTCGACCGCAAAGCCATTCGATTTCAGTGCTCCACCGACATTGAACTCTGTTGGCTCAATTCGGAAACTCACTACGTCATCACTTTGGTTGGTAAAGGTGATGGTCTCAGTTTGACTGACTGCACTGCCACTCGGCGTTGAACCATCGGCAAGTTGCGTTTCTGATAGCGACACGCTCGGCACGGATTCGATCGTTGGAATATCGCCATCAGTGATGGTCAGAACAACCGTTGCCGTCTCAACATCGAGATCACCGTCACTGGATGTCACCACAATCGACTTCACGATTGGGCCGGATTCATGGTCAAGGTTACGGTTTGGCTCAAAGCGTACGTCACCTTCAAGAGTGATGAACAACTCACCTTCCGTGAAGCTAAATTGCTGCTCACCATTGTCGGTTTGATCCAGTGTTCGAACTTGCCCGTCATAAGTAAACTGAGTGATGGTCGCACCGTCGGCACTTTGTTCCGGCATTACATCAATGGTGGTTGTGGCCACCACCCCTGCAGCCAGATCGGCAACCGTCGGCTCTTCGATGGTCAAGATTCCGTTGCTCATGCCTTGAACATCATCTTCGATGCTCACCGTTAATGGCGACATCACTGAGTCATCACCGTCGCTGTCTACGGCATAAACCGGCAGGTCAAAGCTCAAACTGTTCTTCACCAGACCATCGTCATGATCGAGTGCTTCCAGTAGCGTGAAGGTATATTGGCCTAAATTAGAGTCAGAGAAACTCACCGTAAAGATATTAGTTTCAACATCCGAAGCGTCTTTAACAAAGCCGATGTAATCGCCAGCACTGTTAGGGTCTTCTTTCAACTGAACGACCAAGTTATTGGATGTTAACGCGCCAAGTGTATTGAACTGCGTTGGCTCAATACGGAAAAACTCAACATCGTCACTCTCATGAGTAAACTGAATGACTTTGGTGTCGCTGACTGCAGAGTTCGATGGATCAGATCCATCTGCGAGATTCGATTCCGCCAGTGAAATGGGTGGAATCACGTCAATGGTCGGAACATCACCATCGGTAATGGTCAAAGTGACTGTGGAGGTAAGAACGTCGTCATCACCATCACTAGATGTCACGACGATACTCTTCACAATATCACCAGCAGAGTGGTCTAAATCTCGGTTCGGCTCAAAGCGCACATCCCCTTGTGTCGTGATAAACAGCGAACCTTCCGTGAAGGTAAACTCTTGCTCTGTCGCATCATTCGGATTTAGAGAATAAACTGTGCCGTCATAGGTGAACTGAGTCACGCTCGCGCCATCAGCGCTTGGCGAGGTCAAGACATCGAAGACCGATGTCGCCGGAGTTCCTGCAGCCAAGTCAGCCACAGTAGGCTCTTCAATCGTCAGATCACCGCTTACCATAACTTGAACATCATCGGTAATGGTGACTGACAGCGGTGACATGAGAGAGTCATCACCGTCAGTATCAACGGCGTATACTGGCAAGTTGAACGTCAGATTATTATTGCCTTGAATCGGTGTATGGTCGATTGCTTCTAGCAGCGTAAAGGTATATTCACCCAAAGTCGTGCTGCTGAAATCTACAGTGAACACTGTCGTTTCTACATTCGAAATATCAGTCGTGAAACCAGTATAATTACCAGAGCCTGTTGGCTCTTCTCGTATTTCAATGATTAAGCCGTCCGACTTAAGTAAGTTGTCGGTATTGAACTGGGTTGGCTCTAATCGGAACTTTTCAACATCATCACTTTGATTCGTGAAAGTGATGATTTCAGTTTGGCTAACCGCACTACCACTTGGCGATGAGCCGTCAATTAAGTCCGCTTCTTCAAGCAAGACGCTCGGTACCGAATCGATAGTCGGATTGTCACCATCAGTAATGGTCAGCTTAATGGTTGAAGTCACCGGATCGTTATCGAAGTCGCTTGAAGTCACTACTATCGACTTCACGATATCTTCGCTAACGGAATGGTCTAGATCGCGATTAGGTTCAAAGCGCACTTCACCTTCAAGGGTGATAAACAATTCACCTTCCGTGAAACTAAACTGCTGTTCGCCATTGTCATTTTGATCAAGTGTTCGTAGCTGGCCATCATAAGTAAACTGAGTGATCGTCGCACCATCGGCACTTTGGTTTGGCATCACATCAATGGTGCTGGTTGTCACCGTACCGTCGGCCAGATTTGGCTCGATGATATCTAACGTACCGTTTTGCATGATCTGTACATCATCACCGATGGTCACGTTAAGTTGAGACACCGATGAATCGTCGCCGTCTGTATCAACCGCATAAACGGGTAGATCAAAGCTCAGATCGTTATTCGTTAGGCCATCTGCATGATCTAACGCTTCAAGCAAAGTAAAGGTGTATTCACCCAACGTACTCGTAGAGAAGGCAATAGTGAACACTGGAACTTCAGTGTTCGAACCGTTGGTAATAAAGCCTATGTAAGTTCCCGGATTAGCAGAATCTTCTTCTATCTCGACTGTAAAGCCATTCGATTTCAGTGCTCCACCGACATTGAACTCTGTTGGCTCAATTCGGAAACTCACTACGTCATCACTTTGGTTGGTGAACGAGATGGTCTCGGTCTGACTGACTGCACTGCCACTCGGCGTTGAACCATCGGCAAGTTGCGTTTCTGATAGCGACACGCTCGGCACGGATTCGATCGTTGGGATATCACCATCCGTAATGGTCAGCGTCACTGTAGAAGTCAGTACGTCGTTGTCTGAATCGCTTGAGGTCACCATTATCGATTTGACGATGTCTTCGCTAAGCGTGTGATCTAGATTGCGGTTTGGTTCGAAGCGAATTTCACCTTCAAGAGTGATGAACAACTCACCTTCCGTGAAGCTAAATTGTTGCTCACCATTGTCGGTTTGATCTAGAGTGCGAACTCGCCCGTCATACGTAAACTGAGTGATGGTCGCACCGTCGGCACTTTGTTCCGGCATTACATCAATGGTATTGGTTGTGATTGTGCCATCTGCAAGATTTGGCTCAGTGATATCTAACGTACCACCTTGCATGATTTGGACATCATCACCGATGCTCACCGTTAATGGCGACATTACTGAGTCATCACCGTCGCTGTCTACGGCATAAACCGGCAGGTCAAAGCTCAAACTGTTATTCACCAGACCATCGTCATGATCGAGTGCTTCCAGTAGCGTGAAGGTATATTGGCCTAAATTAGAGTCAGAGAAACTCACCGTAAAGATATTAGTTTCAACATCCGAAGCGTCTTTAACAAAGCCGATGTAATCGCCAGCACTGTTAGGGTCTTCTTTCAACTGAACGACCAAGTTATTGGATGTTAACGCGCCAAGTGTATTGAACTGCGTTGGCTCAATACGGAAAAACTCAACATCGTCACTCTCATGAGTAAACTGAATGACTTTGGTGTCGCTGACTGCAGAGTTCGATGGATCAGATCCATCTGCGAGATTCGATTCCGCCAGTGAAATGGGTGGAATCACGTCAATGGTCGGAACATCACCATCGGTAATGGTCAAAGTGACTGTGGAGGTAAGAACGTCGTCATCACCATCACTAGATGTCACGACGATACTCTTCACAATATCACCAGCAGAGTGGTCTAAATCTCGGTTCGGCTCAAAGCGCACATCCCCTTGTGTCCTGATAAACAGCGAACCTTCCGTGAAGGTAAACTCTTGCTCTGTCGCATCATTCGGATTTAGAGAATAAACTGTGCCGTCATAGGTGAACTGAGTCACGCTCGCGCCGTCAGCGCTTGGCGAGGTCAAGACATCGAAGACCGATGTCGCCGGAGTACCTGCTGCCAAATCAGCAACAGTAGGCTCTTCAATCGTCAGATCACCGCTTACCATAACTTGAACATCGTCGGTAATGGTGACTGACAGCGGTGACACGAGAGAGTCATCACCGTCAGTATCGACTGCATAGACTGGTAGATTGAAGGTAAGACCATTATTGCCACGACCATCTTCATGATCGATATTCTCCAACAACGTAAACGTATATTGACCCAAAGTCGCAGCGCTAAAGTTGAGCGTGAAAATCTGCGTTTCTACATTCAAGACGCTGGTCGTGAAACCTATGTAGTTACCGGATCCTGCAGGGTCTTCTTTTAAGTCAATCGGCAACCCATCGGATTTCAATGATTCGTCGATATTGAACTGAGTTGGCTCTAATCGGAACTTTTCAACATCATCACTTTGATGAATGAAAGTGATGGTTTCAGTTTGACTGACGGCACTACCACTTGGCGATGAGCCGTCAATTAAGTCCGCTTCTTCAAGCAAGACGCTTGGCACGGCATCGATGGTTGGGATATCACCATCAGTAATGGTTAGCGTAACGGTTGAAGTCACCGGATCATTATCGAAGTCACTTGAAGTCACCACAATCGACTTCACGATGTCTTCACTCACTGAGTGGTCTAGACCGCGGTTCGGCTCAAAGCGCACTTCCCCTTCAAGGGTGATAAACAACTCACCTTCAGTAAAACTGAATTGCTGTTCGCCAGTGTCATTTTGATCAAGTGTTCGTAGCTTACCATCATAAGTAAACTGAATGATCGTCGCACCATCAGCACTCTGATTTGGCATCACATCAATGGTGTTGGTTGTAATTGTGCCGTCTGCAAGATTTGGCTCAGTAATATCTAACTTATCGTCTTGCATGATTTGGACATCATCACCAATGGTCACGTTAAGTTGAGACACCAATGAATCGTCGCCGTCTGTATCAACCGCATAAACGGGTAGATCAAAGCTCAGATCGTTATTGTCGAGACCACCTGCATGGTCTAATGCTTCAAGCAGTGTGAAGGTGTATTCGCCTAACGTAGTACCTGAGAAGCTTAAGCTGAAGACAGGAACGTCCGTTCCAGCGTCATCAATAAAGCCAACATAAATGCCTGAGTCTGCTGGATCTTCTTTGAGCTCGACAACAATGTTATTCGACGTTAACGCACCACCTACATTGAACTCGGTCGGTTCGATTCGGAACTTCTCAACATCATCACTTTGGTAGGTGAACGAGATGGTCTCGGTCTGACTGACTGCACTGCCACTCGGCGTTGAACCATCGGCAAGTTGCGTTTCTGATAGCGACACGCTCGGCACGGATTCGATCGTTGGGATATCACCATCCGTAATGGTCAGCGTCACTGTAGAAGTCAGTACGTCGTTGTCTGAATCGCTTGAGGTCACCACTATCGATTTGACGATGTCTTCGCTAAGCGTGTGATCTAGATTGCGGTTTGGTTCGAAGCGTACTTCACCTTCAAGAGTGATGAACAACTCACCTTCCGTGAAGCTAAATTGCTGCTCACCATTGTCGGTTTGATCTAGAGTGCGAACTTGACCGTCATAAGTAAACTGAGTGATGGTCGCACCATCGGCACTTTGTTCCGGCATTACATCAATGGTATTGGTCGTGATTGTACCGTCTGCAAGGTTTGGCTCAGTGATATCTAACGTACCATCTTGCACGATTTGAACATCGTCACCGATGGTTACATTTAATTGAGACACTAATGAATCATCGCCATCGCTATCAACGGCGTAAACAGGCAGAGCAAAGCTCAGATCATTATTTGCCAAGCCATCTACATGGTCTAACGCTTCAAGCAAGGTGAAGGTGTATTGACCTAAGTTAGTATCCGAGAAACTAATCGTGAACACGTTGGTTTCAACGTTCGAACCATTAGTAACATAACCGATGTAGCCGCCCGGAGTGGTTGGATCGGCTTTCAGTTCGACTGCTAATCCGTTGGAAGTCAGAGCACCGCCAACATTGAACTCGGTTGGTTCAATTCGGAAACTGGTCACATCATCACTTTGAGTGGTGTAAGTAATGGTTTGAGTTGAGCTAACCGCGCTGCCGCTTGGTGCAGAGCCATCAATCAAATTCGTTTCCGACAAGTTCACAGTTGGAACATTATCAATGATTGGGATATCACCATCGGTAATGGTCAGCGTAACAGTTGAGGTCAATACATCGTTATCGGAGTCACTAGACGTCACCACGATTGACTTCACGATGTCTTCGTTCAGTGTGTGGTCTAGATTACGATTAGGCTCAAAGCGCACTTCACCTTCAAGCGTGATAAACAACTCGCCTTCTGTGAAGCTAAACTGTTGCTCGCCATTGTCATTCTGATCAAGTGTTCGAAGTTGACCGTCATAAGTGAATTGCGTCACCGTCGCACCATCGGCACTTTGATTTGGCATCACATCAACAGTACCAGTTGTCACTGTACCATCTGCAAGATTTGGCTCGATGATATCTAACGTACTATCTTGCATGATTTGAACATCATCGCCGATAGTGACGTTTAACGGAGACATCAGTGAATCATCGCCGTCGCTATCTACCGCGTAAACGGGTAAATCAAAACTGAGGCTGTTGTTGCCACGGGCATCTTGGTGATCCAAGGCTTCGAGAAGTGTGAATGTGTACTCACCCAATGTGGTGCTCGAAAAGCTCAGCGTAAATACCGTGGTTTCTACGTTCGTCGCGCTGGTTGTAAAACCAATGTAATTACCCGAACCTTGTGGGTCTTCGCGCAACTCAACGGCTAAACCGTTCGATTTAAGATCATCGTTAGTATTGAACTCCGTTGGCTCAATACGGAATTTCTCAATGTCATCACTTTGGTTGGTGAACGTAATGGTTTGAGTGGAGCTTACCGCGCTGCCACTTGGCGCAGAGCCATCACTCAGATTCGTTTCAGAAAGCGTCACGCTCGGAATAACGTCAATCGTCGGGTTATCACCATCGGTTATCGTCAGCGTTACGGTTGAAGTCAGAGAGTCATTATCAAAATCACTTGAAGTCACCACAATCGACTTCACGATGTCTTCATTCACCGAGTGGTCTAGGTCGCGGTTCGGCTCAAAGCGTACTTCACCTTCAAGGGTGATAAACAGCTCGCCTTCGGTGAAGCTAAACTGCTGTTCTCCAGTGTCATTCTGATCAAGTGTTCGTAGTTGACCGTCATAAGTAAACTGGGTGATCGTCGCCCCATCCGCACTTTGGTTTGGCATCACATCAATGGTGTTGGTTGTCACCGTACCGTCGGCCAGATTTGGCTCGATGATATCTAACGTGCCGTCTTGCATGATTTGGACATCATCACCGATGGTTACATTCAGTTGAGACACCAACGAATCATCACCGTCTGTGTCAACCGCATAAACAGGCAGGTCAAAGCTCAGATCATTGTTATCTAAACCATCCACATGGTCTAATGCTTCAAGCAAAGTAAAAGTGTATTCACCCAGTGTGCTCGTAGAGAAGGCAATGGTGAATACGGGAACTTCAGTATTCGAACCGTTGGTAATAAAGCCGATGTAAGTACCTGGGTTAGCAAAATCTTCTTTTATCTCGACCGCAAATCCATTCGATTTCAGAGCTCCACCTACATTGAACTCGGTTGGCTCAATACGGAAACTCGCCACATCATCACTTTGGTTCGTGAAGGTAATCGTTTCGGTCTGACTGACTGCGCTGCCGCTTGTTGCAGAACCGTCACTCAGGTTGGTTTCAGACAAAATAACGCTTGGCACGGCATCAATGGTTGGGATGTCACCATCAGTAATGGTCAGAGTGACCGTTGACGTCACCACATCGTTATCTAAATCGCTTGAAGTCACAACAATCGACTTCACGATATCTTCGCTAAGCGTGTGGTCTAGATTACGGTTTGGCTCGAAGCGAATTTCACCTTCAAGAGTGATGAACAGCTCACCCTCGGTGAAGCTAAATTGCTGCTCGCCAGAGTCATTCTGATCAAGTGTTCGTAGTTGACCGTCATAAGTGAACTGAGTGATCGTCGCACCATCGGCACTCTGATTTTGCATCACATCGATGGTATTGGTTGTGATTGTGCCATCTGCAAGATTTGGCTCAGTGATATCTAACGTACCACCTTGCATGATTTGGACATCATCACCGATGGTCACATTAAGCTGAGACACCAGTGAATCATCGCCATCACTATCAACGGCGTAAACCGGTAAGTCGAAACTCAAATTATTATTTGCGAGGCCATCTACATGGTCTAACGCTTCAAGTAAGGTGAAGGTGTATTGGCCTAAATTGGTATCCGAGAAACTAATCGTGAATACGTTGGTTTCAACGTTCGAACCATCCGTAACAAAACCGATGTAACCGCCCGGTGTGGTTGGATCGACTTTCAGTTCGACGGCCAAACCGTTGGATGTCAGAGCGCCGCCAACATTGAACTCGGTTGGTTCAATTCGGAAGCTGGTAACTTCATCACTTTGAGTGGTGTAAGTAATGGTTTGGGTTGAGCTAACTGCACTCCCACTTGGCGCAGAGCCATCACTCAGATTGGTTTCCGACAAGTTCACTGTTGGTACATTATCAATGATTGGGATATCACCATCGGTAATGGTCAGCGTAACAGTTGAGGTCAATACATCGTTATCGGAGTCACTAGACGTCACCACAATCGACTTCACGATGTCTTCGTTTAGCGTGTGGTCTAGATTACGATTAGGCTCAAAGCGCACATCCCCTTGCGTCGTGATAAACAGCGAACCTTCCGTGAAGGTAAACTCTTGCTCTGTCGCATCATTCGGATTTAGAGAATAAACTGTGCCGTCATAGGTGAACTGAATCACGCTCGCGCCATCAGCGCTTGGCGAGGTCAAGACATCGAAGACCGATGTCGCCGGAGTTCCTGCAGCCAAGTCAGCCACAGTAGGCTCTTCAATCGTCAGATCACCGCTTACCATAACTTGAACATCATCGGTAATGGTGACTGACAGCGGTGACATGAGAGAGTCATCACCGTCAGTATCAACGGCGTATACTGGCAAGTTGAACGTCAGATTATTATTGCCTTGAATCGGTGTATGGTCGATTGCTTCTAGCAGCGTAAAGGTATATTCACCCAAAGTCGTGCTGCTGAAATCTACAGTGAACACTGTCGTTTCTACATTCGAAATATCAGTCGTGAAACCAATGTAATTGCCTGTACCTGTTGGCTCTTCTCGAATCTCAATGATCAAACCATCGAACTTGAGCGCATTGTTAGTATTAAATTCACTTGGCTCTAAACGGAATTTCTCAACGTCATCACTTTGATGAGTGAAAGTGATGGTTTCCGTTTGGCTAACCGCACTACCACTTGGCAATGAGCCATCAGCAAGATTAGCTTCTTCAAGTGATACGCTCGGCACCGCATCAATAGTCGGATTATCACCATCAGTGATTGTAAGCGTTACGGTAGAAGTCAGAGAATCGTTATCGAAGTCACTTGAAGTTACAACAATCGATTTCACGATATCTTCACTCACCGAGTGGTCTAAATTTCGGTTCGGCTCAAAGCGCATTTCACCTTCAAGAGTGATAAACAGTTCGCCTTCTGTGAAGCTAAACTGCTGCTCGCCTGAAATACTTTGATCCAGTGTGTTTACGACACCGTCATAGGTGAACTGAGTGATCGTCGCGCCATCAGCACTTTGGTTTGGCATCACATCAATGGTGTTGGTTGTCACCGTACCGTCGGCCAGATTTGGCTCGGTGATATCTAACGTGCCGTCTTGCATGATCTGAACATCATCACCAATGGTCACATTAAGCTGAGACACCAGTGAATCATCGCCGTCCGTATCAACCGCATAAACAGGCAGATCGAAGCTCAAATCGTTCTTATCTAAACCATCTACATGGTCTAACGCTTCAAGCAAGGTAAAGGTGTATTCGCCCAACGTACTTGTAGAGAAGGCAATAGTGAACACTGGAACTTCAGTGTTCGAACCGTTGGTAATAAAGCCTATGTAAGTTCCCGGATTAGCCGAATCTTCTTCTATCTCGACTGTAAAGCCATTCGATTTCAGTGCTCCACCGACATTGAACTCTGTTGGCTCAATTCGGAAATTCACTACGTCATCACTTTGGTTGGTGAACGAGATGGTCTCGGTCTGACTAACGGCACTGCCACTCGGCGTTGAACCATCGGCAAGTTGCGTTTCTGAGAGCGACACGCTCGGCACGGATTCGATCGTTGGGATATCACCATCTGTAATCGTCAGAGTCACTGTGGAAGTCAGTACGTCATTGTCTGAATCGCTTGAGGCCACCACTATCGATTTGACGATGTCTTCGCTAGACGTGTGGTCTAGATTACGGTTTGGTTCGAAGCGTACTTCACCTTCAAGAGTGATGAACAACTCACCTTCTGTGAAGCTAAATTGCTGCTCACCAGTGTCCGTTTGATCCAGTGTTCGAACTTGCCCGTCATAAGTAAACTGGGTAATGGTCGCACCGTCGGCACTTTGTTCCGGCATTACATCAATGGTATTGGTCGTGATTGTACCGTCTGCAAGGTTTGGCTCAGTGATATCTAACGTACCATCTTGCACGATTTGAACATCGTCACCGATGGTTACATTTAATTGAGACACTAATGAATCATCGCCATCGCTATCAACGGCGTAAACAGGCAGAGCAAAGCTCAGATCATTATTTGCCAAGCCATCTACATGGTCTAACGCTTCAAGCAAGGTGAAGGTGTATTGACCTAAGTTAGTATCCGAGAAACTAATCGTGAACACGTTGGTTTCAACGTTCGAACCATTAGTAACATAACCGATGTAGCCGCCCGGAGTGGTTGGATCGGCTTTCAGTTCGACTGCTAATCCGTTGGAAGTCAGAGCACCGCCAACATTGAACTCGGTTGGTTCAATTCGGAAACTGGTCACATCATCACTTTGAGTGGTGTAAGTAATGGTTTGAGTTGAGCTAACCGCGCTGCCGCTTGGTGCAGAGCCATCAATCAGATTGGTTTCCGACAAGTTCACTGTTGGTACATTATCAATGGTAGGGATATCACCATCGGTAATGGTCAGCGTTACGGTTGAGGTCAATACATCGTTATCGGAGTCACTAGACGTCACCACAATCGACTTCACGATGTCTTCGTTCAGCGTGTGGTCTAGATTACGATTAGGCTCAAAGCGCACTTCACCTTGAAGCGTGATGAACAGTTCGCCTTCCGTGAAGCTAAACTGTTGTTCGCCATTGTCATTTTGGTTAAGCGTTCGAAGTTGACCGTCATAAGTGAACTGAGTGATCGTCGCGCCATCGGCACTTTGATTTGGCATCACATCGACAGTACCAGTTGTCACTGTGCCATCAGCAAGATTCGGCTCAATGATATCTAACGTGCCATCTTGCATGATTTGAACATCATCGCCGATGGTGACACTTAACGGTGACATGATTGAATCATCGCCGTCACTGTCTACCGCATAAACAGGCAGATCAAAGCCGAGGTCGTTGTTACCTCGGGCGTCTTGATGATCCAAAGCCTCAAGAAGAGTAAAGGTATATTCACCTAATGTAGTGCTAGAGAAGCTAAGCGTAAATACCGTGGTTTCTACGTTCGTCGCACTGGTCGTAAAACCAATGTAGTCACCCGACCCTGCCGGATCTTCGCGCAACTCAACGGCTAAACCGTTCGATTTAAGATCGTCGTTAATATTGAATTCTGTTGGTTCAATACGGAAACGAACCACATCATCACTTTGATTGGTAAACGTGATGGTTTGAGTCGAGTTTACCGCGCTGCCACTTGGCGCAGAGCCATCACTGAGATTCATTTCAGAAAGAGTAACGCTCGGAATAACGTCAATCGTAGGGTTATCACCATCAGTGATTGTCAACGTTACGGTTGATGTCAGAGAATCATTATCAAAATCACTTGAAGTCACCACAATCGACTTCACGATGTCTTCGTTAACTGAATGGTCTAGGTCGCGGTTCGGCTCAAAGCGTACTTCACCTTCAAGGGTGATAAACAGTTCACCTTCCGTGAAGCTAAACTGCTGCTCGCCAGTGTCATTCTGATCCAGTGTTCGTAGTTGACCGTCATAGGCAAATTGAGTGATCGTCGCGCCATCGGCACTCTGATTTGGCATCACGTCAATGGTATTGGTCGTGATCGTGCCGTCTGCAAGGTTCGGTTCAACAATATCTAACGTACCATCTTGCATGACTTGGACATCATCACCGATGGTCACGTTAAGTTGAGACACCAATGAATCGTCACCGTCTGTGTCAACTGCATAAACAGGCAGTTCGAAGCTCAGATCGTTGTTATCTAAACCATCCACATGGTCTAACGCTTCAAGCAGAGTAAAGGTGTATTCGCCGAGCGTGGTTGCCGAGAAACTAATGGTGAACACTGGAACTTCAGCATTCGAGCCATCAGTGATAAAACCGATATAAGTGCCCGGATTAGCCGAGTCTTCTTTTATCTCAACCACAAAGCCATTCGATTTCAGTGCACCATCGATATTGAACTCGGTTGGCTCAATACGGAAACTCGCCACATCATCACTGCCTGCAGTAAAGGTAATTGTTTCAGTTGCGCTCACTGCACTTCCGCTTGGTGTAGAACCATCGGCAAGATCTGTTTCAGATAAAGTAACAGGTGGAATCAGATCTATAGTTGGGTTCTGACCATCGGTAATACTCAGCTCAAGTGTTGAGGTATCAGTATCTCCATCACCATCTTCAGCTAGAAATGAGAACTGTTTTACTATCGTTTCACTGCTTGAGTGGTCGATATCACGAGCGACTTCAAAACTGAAATCACCGTTTAATGAGATAGTGACGACACCCTCAGTAAAACTGAAAGTCTGGGGAGCATCGGGGAGCAGGCTTTGATCTAGTGAGTAATCAACACCATCATAGTTAAACGATTGAATTGTAGAGCCATCTGCGCCTTCGAAATTGAACAGGTTATACGAAACAATAGTATCGCCCGCTAAAGTTGGCTCAGTAACTGACTCAACCTTATCAACGAGCTCAACAACATCATCTGTGACATTGACGAGAATCTCAGCAGCTTCTGGTGTGTTCGAACCTCCGGACAGTGCAGAGCTATCTCCATCCGCATCAACGGCATAAATAGGCAGAGCAAAAGTCAACAACGCGTCTTCAGCACCTTGGTGAGAAAGCTCTTCGTACAGAGTGAATTCATAGTTCCCCAATGACGGACTATCAACTTTAACGTCAAAGACAGTAATTCGAGAACCATTGACTTCAACGTAGCCTTCGTAAGTTCTTACACCGTTAGTTTCATCAATAAGCTCAAGCAATACGGCTTCGCCATTAGACGTTAAAGAGCCACTAGTATTAAACTCCGTAGGTTCAAGCTCGTAATGATCGATGATGTCGCTTTCAAAAATATCGGCAGTAATACTTCCGCTACCCGCTACGGGCGCGGTTCCCTCTTGAGAACCACCAACAATACCAGCTTCATCAACATCAATACTGTCAACATTGGTCACAACCGGGCTATCGCCATCAGTAATTTCAATGTTAATGGTATTGGTTACAACATCTTGGTCGAAATCGGTAATCGTGATCGGTAAATCGAACGTCAGTGAATCGGAGCCCACTTGTTCTATTGGATTAAACTGCTCGAATTTATAAGTACCATCGGTATCTAGTGAGATAGTAAGAACAACCTCACCTCGACCTTGGATGGACAGAGTAATCGTTGTTCCATCATCAGATAGCCTTGCAAGCGTGTTTTGATTATCACTGAGCAACCCATCAAACTGGTCCAGTGCACTTGCATCAAATACGGCTGATTGAAGGTTATCACTACCAATATTAGAGAACGTGCCTTCGATTGCTGCGCTGCTAGTTTCAACGTTAGTGATATTGACACTTTCAGCAGACGGATCGACCCCATCAACCACGGCAACTTGCACATTGATTGGTGTTGCTAATGGGTTTCCTGCAGTGTCTTCACCTTGAATATCAAAAGTGATGTTAATTTGATCGCCTGTATAGGAAACCTGTCCACCACCGACAGACGTTACATGATCAATTGGTTGAGAAATCGTTGTGGTCAGTGAAAGCTCAACGTTGTTGCCAACACTAACAACATCGATGTCGATGCGTAGTACTTCACCGGTGCCTTGAACACCAATGATTGAGTTCGTCGCCGCATCATAAGTAAACGTAACGGGTTGACCACTCGAGGTAATATCACTGTTTAGTTCATTGAGTAGTGAAGCGAGGGACAGTGTTTCTGGAGCGAAAGAGCCAGGGGCGAGCGCTAAGCTACCAGCAATAATCGTTTCGGTAGTTGTAATAGATTGGGGATAGGTATTACCAGATATGGATCCTTCAGTGAGCATTTCATTGATTGACTGACCGCCCGATGGGCGAGTAATTGATCTAAATTCTTCTCTATCTTCGTCAACGGTTTGATCATCTAAACCTGCGGTTTCAAAGAATGTCGATGGCTGAGTCTGTGTGTAGTTGTAATCAATAGTGACAAAGCCGGCGTTTGCAGAACCTTCTCCGCCACCAGCCGCCGTTGCCTCTAATATTTGGGTTGGGTCGGCACCACCCAAAATTGCATCTTGGATAGCAGCAAGGTCATCGTCGGTAAAGGTTCCGGCGTCCGCTTGCTCTAGGTCAAAACTGACTTCACCTGCAATTGGGGCTTCTGACCACGCAATATTATTATCAACACAACCGACACAATTCTCGCCAACTGGAATAGCAGCGTTTTGGACACCCAATAGAACTTCAGATCCGTTCGAAGTAATAACGATCTCATTTGCACGGATAGTATCGCCAACTGAAATCTTTCTTACACTGCCGTCAGGCTTAACTACGACAACATCCCCACTCACAGCTTCAACTACAGCAGCCTGGCGCGAAACTTCAATATCCATACATCCCCCGTTGTCACAAAACACTACTCTTAAGCGCTGTGAAAATTATTGGTAATAGCAATTTCAGGTTTCAATTGAATACATACTTTAACTCTCATCAATGGCAATCCATTGTTACGCTCAACCGGCTTGAAAAGAGAAAAGTATTTCACCTGTTTTTTTATATTTTACTTACTCTTAAGACTAGTCTTCCCCATAAAAAATGCCATGTCTGTGCTAAGGGGCGTCTTTTCACAAATCGAGGTATTCTTATTGGAGTTTGAAAAACTTAGTTAAAAGTTAGTATGGCGCTGATTTATATGCAAATAAATTCACAACGTAATTGCACCTTTTCATTTTATAAATATATACAGTAATAAAGTTGATAAATCATTAACGAATACAGGGCATTAATCGAGGGTAACTATAAGTCCACACCAAAGCAGAAGCCATTCCTATTTATGAGACGCTAGCTAGAGGATAGATAGTGGAATTTGAATAAAAACAATAAAATAAGTTGCATAAACCCCATCTACTCAAATTTCAACCAGCCGATAAGTTACTACTACCCACTTCAATTTGGTCACAAGTTCTTTTCTGGAAGTAAAAAACCAAAAAGCCCACTAAGTTAAACCTTAGTGGGCTTTTGAATCAGTATGCAGCGCTATGATGTTAGTTGTATAAGATTATGATTTAGCGAGGCGATTTGCAGTCCAAACGTAAAGTAGCTCAAGAGCAATCGTCGCACCAGCCAATGCGGTAATCTCGCTTTGGTCATACGCTGGAGAAACTTCTACAACGTCCATACCAACCATGTTAATACCCTGTAGGCCACGGATGATTTTCAACACTTTATCTGAGTTCAAACCACCACACACTGGCGTACCAGTACCCGGCGCAAAAGCAGGATCCAGACAATCGATATCAAACGTTAGGTAAACTGGCTTATCACCAACAATACCTTTCACTTGAGCAATGATCTCGTCCACACTCATGTCATTCGCTTGCATCGCATTAATGACATTGAAGCCGTGACCTTCTTGCTTATACTCAGTACGAATGCCGATCTGCACCGAGTGTTCTGGCGAGATAAGGCCTTCGTTTGGTGCATGGTAGAACATGGTGCCGTGGTCGTAACGGCTGCCTTGGTTGTACGTGTCAGTATGTGCGTCGAAGTGAATCAATGCCATCTCACCGTACTTCTTACCATACGCTCTTAGCAAAGGCAGTGTAATGAAGTGATCGCCCCCTAAACCTAGCAATGTTTTACCACTGCTTAAGATCGCATCAGCCGCCGCTTCTAAACGCTGAGTTAGGTCTTCTGCATCACCACAGTCAAACACAAGATCGCCAGCATCAATCACTGAGGTATGTGCAAATACATTGAAGTCCCAAGGGAATTTTTTGCCTTCCCACGCCAAGTTCACAGAAGCACGGCGAATCGCATCAGGCCCCATACGAGCCCCCGGTCGACCTGACGTAGCCATATCTAACGGCGCGCCCAGCACAACCACATCAGCATCATTGTCGATTGGATTCTGCACCAATGGACGACGCATAAACGTCATTGCATTGGAGTACAGCGAGTAATCTGGTTTAGTAAATAGATCGTTCATTAAAAATCCTCAAGATAGGTGTAACCCATCAAGCCTTGCTCTAACTCTTCAAGTACGCTTTGTTGCTCTTGATCTGGTACTTTCGCCGTGACCAAATCTTTGTAGTTCTGACGAATCAGATCCGTATCGATGTGAACATAACGCATCATGTCTTCAACCGTATCGCCTTCATTGATGTAGTCGATATTCGCTTGACCACTTTCATCAACATTCACAACGACACTGTGGGTATCACCAAATAGGTTATGCATATCACCCAAGATCTCTTGGTATGCCCCTACTAAGAAAAAGCCCATCAGGTATGGTTCATCTGGGTTCCATGCAGGAACTGGCAGAGTCGTTTCAATACCTTGACCGTCAACGTACTGATCAATCGTACCGTCAGAGTCACAGGTGATGTCCAATACCACAGCGCGTCGCTCGTCCGCATTATCCAAACCACTTAGAGGCAACACAGGGAACACCTGATCGATACCCCAAGCATCTGGCAACGATTGGAACAACGAGAAGTTAACGAAGAACTTATCAGCCAAACGCTCGCTCAACTCATCCAGGATAGGACGGTGGTAGCGGTTCTTAGTGCTCATTCGAGAGCTAAGTTCGTAGTTAATACGCAAAGACATCTGTTCTGCCCAAGCACGGTGCTGAAGGTTTAGCATGCCTGTCGCAAATTGGTTGTGTGCTTCTGCGATATCACTTTGCGTGTCGTTGTAGATCTCAATCAACGCTCGGTCATCATTACCTGCATCTAGCTCTAAGAAATTCTTCCACATGTTGTTTAGCAACATTGGTGCATCTGCTTCTGGCGCCGCCATGTCTTCTGGCGAGTAGCTTTCAGTACCGATCACGTTAGTCACTAGTACTGCATGGTGCGCAGTCAGTGAACGACCAGATTCCGAAATAATCACAGGTTGTGGCTGATTGTAGAGCTTACAAATATCTCCTACTGTCATCACGATGTTACGAGCGTACTCAAGCAAGCCGTAGTTCATTGAGTTTGAAGATTGGCTGCGTGTGCCGTCGTAATCGACTGCTAAACCGCCGCCAACATCTAAGAACTTCAGTTGAGCGCCAATATCGCGCAGTTCACAGTAAAAACGAGCTGCTTCACTCACACCATTTCGCACATCACGAATGTTCGCCATTTGCGAACCAAGGTGGAAATGTACTAGCTCTAGAACATCCAACTGGTCTTCAGCTTTCAAACGTTCGATAACAGTAAGCACTTGTGATGCAGACAGACCGAACTTCGACTTCTCACCACCACTTGCTTGCCATTTACCCGCGCCTTGAGAAGCAAGACGGATACGTAAACCCAAACGAGGTTTCACGCCAAGCGCTTTCGCTTCAGAAAGAACAAGATCAAGCTCTGACAGCTTCTCTAGAACGATAAATACTTTATGACCCAACTTTTCGCCAATCAGCGCAAGACGGATGTATTCTCTGTCTTTGTAACCGTTACATACGATCACAGAGCTCGCTTTTTGAGCCAACGCCAATACTGCCAATAGTTCAGGTTTGCTGCCCGCCTCTAGTCCTAGCTGCTTTTGCTCTAATTGGGCTTGGCTCGCTAAGATCTCATCAACCACTTCTTTTTGCTGGTTAACTTTAATCGGATAAACAAGCAGGTAACGGTTGTCGTACTGATATTCGTCGATCGCTTGGTTAAATGCGTTACAGATATTGTGCACACGTTGATGCACTATTTGAGGAAAACGCACAAGAGCAGGCAAACCAATATTTCGCTGCTCTAACTGTTTTACGATCTGACTAAGCGGAACTTGATGATCGGTTTCGCTCGGTGAAACATACACCTCGCCGTTATCATCAATTCCATAAAAACCTTGGCTCCAGTGCTTTACATTATACTCAGCACGGATGCGTTCCAAATTAACCGAATTTTCCAATTCTAGAGACCTCACACTATAGGGCCATCGACAGAAGATACCTCATTGGAATAGCGAGGTATAACCCAACAAAAAACGTTCAAAAACGATTTGTTGGCTGCATTAACCGATATTATTAAGAGTGAGTCCAACCATTGATATTTGTGGTTACGATTACGTTTTTTTATCGACAGATCGACTTAAAGTGACAACTAAGGAATTACAAGGTTTTAGGGCAAAAAACAGACTGAAGTGCATTAAAAATAAAGCACTTTCTAACAAAAAATCAGGTGAATAGAATAGCAATGACGCCTAGAATTCTTAGCTAATTTGGTGATGTTAAGTCAAGGTTGTGACAAATATCTGCACTTCCCTATCACAACTCTCGCTATCACCAAGATAGTCAGTATCCTGTTTTTCCATACCTATTGATGAGTGTTAAATCATGTCCGAAATGTACACCACCTACGCAAAGCAATACGACTCTGCTGCTCGCGATAATATTTATAATGCCCTGTTAGAACGCCCATCAACCATAGCCTTACTAGACGATGTGAAAGGGCTCGATATTGTCGACCTTGGTTGCGGCTCAGGTATCTACGCACAGTGGTTTATCGACCAAGGTGCCAACAAAGTCACGTGTACCGACCTGTCTCAAGATATGGTTGACCTAGTGAACGGAAAACAAATCCCCAATGTGACCGCATACGCGCAAGATGCTGCTCTTGGTTTACCCAAGGAAGCTGATAACAGCGCTGATGTCATCGTGTGCCCGTTGGTGCTGCACTACATTGAAGATCTAAATCCTGTCTTTGATGACGTTTATCGCGTTTTGAAACCGGGCGGCTACATCGTGTTTTCCACTCATCACCCTTTTGCGGATTTTGAGTGCACCCTTTCAGGTAACTACTTTGAGCGCGAATTCATTCAAGAAGAGTGGAACACGGTCGGCACACCCGTTCAGGTAAGCTTCTATCGCCGTTCATTAACCGAGCTTTGCCAAGCTGTCAGCCAATCTGGCTTGCTGATTTCACAAATCACTGAAGGCACAATCGACGAGAAAGCCAAAGCCATCTCTGAAGAAACGTACGAGCGCTTATCGAAAAATGTTAACTTCATCTTTATGCGTTGCGAGAAAATCTCAGCCTAACCCGTAAGCAAATCGCGTGTGCCTTTAACTTTAACTTTAACTACACCAAAGGCACACGATCACTTCTCGCAAACCTATCATTTATTCCTCAAGACCAACCTTTCC
This sequence comes from Vibrio cyclitrophicus, assembly GCA_023206055.1. Classification (NCBI taxonomy): domain Bacteria; kingdom Pseudomonadati; phylum Pseudomonadota; class Gammaproteobacteria; order Vibrionales; family Vibrionaceae; genus Vibrio; species Vibrio cyclitrophicus. The sequence goes on from CP065366.1 coordinate 2,191,615, forward strand.
GTTGTTGCGCCCACTTAACTAAACCGTCAGTTCATTGCACAAAAATTAAACTTTTCTCGCACATACCTTGAATTCGATTCGATCTTCTTGTAATTTTAACTGACCAACCAATCGGTCAGCTTTCGAATTTAGGGAATACTATGAGCCATAATCTAGACCTTGAACCAAACACGTCGAGCACCAACGACATGGATCAAATATTCAACCGACAACAAGATCACTACCGTAGTAATGTTAATCCTACGCTTGAGCAGAGAAGAAAAAATCTCTCCACCTTAAAAGCATTACTAATACGCTACCAAGGGCAATTGATTGAAGCGGTATCTGAAGATTATGGCCATCGAGCAAAGCACGATAGCTTAATTGCTGACGTCACCCCTTCTCTGCACCAAATCAATTACAGTGATAAAAACCTTAAGAAGTGGTTGAAGCCTTCACGCCGTAAAGCAGGCTTGATGTTAACCCCAGCTAAAATCACTGTTCACTATCAGCCAATAGGTGTTGTCGGCATTATTGTGCCTTGGAACTTTCCTGTCATGCTCTCTTTAGGGCCCCTTATCACGGCGTTGGCGGCAGGTAATACTGCAATGCTCAAGATGTCTGAGTTCACTCCAGCGACAAACCGAGTTTTGAAAGCGATGTTGGCCGAAGGTTTTAACGACGATCAGGTTGCGATTATCGAAGGTGAAGCGGATGTTTCCGCGAAGTTTAGCCAACTGCCGTTTGACCATATCCTTTTCACAGGCTCAACCGCTGTGGGTAAACACGTCATGAGAGCTGCGGCTAACAACTTAACACCAGTTACCTTAGAATTAGGCGGCAAATCTCCAACCATCATTGCTCCTGACTTTGATGTGGCTGACGCTGTTGAACGCATCCTGTTTGCAAAAAGCTTAAACGCAGGTCAGATTTGTGTAGCTCCCGATTACATCCTATTACCACGAGAAAAAGTCGATGCATTCATTACGGCTTATAAGCGTTACTTCCACAAGCTATATAAAGACGGTATCGAGAGCAAAGATTTAACCTCAGTGATCGATATGCGTCAGTACAATCGTTTGAAGGGTGTAATTGCAGATGCTCAATCTAAAGGCGCGGTTATTCACACGGTAACCGAACAAGCACAAGACGATGTGAACCACAGAATGACGCCGCACCTTCTCACCGAAGTTAACGACGACATGGTCGCGATGCAAGAAGAGTTGTTTGGTCCTGTTCTGCCTATCGTGCCTTATGATTCTATTGAAGAAGCGATAAGTTACATCACCACAAGAGAGCGTCCACTTGCGCTGTACCTAATGAGTCACGACAAGAAAACCCAAAACAGATTCCTATCGGAAACTCACTCAGGCGGCGTTTGTATCAATGACTCTTTGGTGCATGTGGCAGCGGAAGACGCACCGTTTGGTGGTATTGGCCCTTCAGGCATGGGACACTACCACGGTATTGAAGGCTTCAAGACATTTAGCCATGCAAAAACCGTGTTGACTCGAGGCAAGATCAACTTCACTAAGTTGATGCACCCTCCATACAACAACCCAATCAAGAAAATGATGTTCAAAGTACTGAATCGATGATTACAAAAAGGCAAAAAATCCTAGATGCTGCGCTCTTGCTCTTCTCTCAGCAAGGGCTAGAGGGCACATCTACTGGGCAAATAGCGAAAACAGCCGGCGTGGCAAAAGCGACGTTGTTCCACCACTTCGAGAACAAATCTCTATTGATTGATGAACTGTTTCGCGAGCTGAAGCTAGAGCTATTCTCGACCCTTCAACCGCACACTAATGTGGCAGTAGAAGATCGCTACCAAGCCTTTAAGTTCATGTGGATCACAGGGATTGAGTGGGCATTAGAAAATCCGGTTGCGATGAAGTTCTTTACCAATGTTCATTTCGACCCAACAACTCAAACTCGAGAAGTGATTGTTTCACAGATGTTCGCATCGCTAGACGAGATCATTTTGAAAGGGCAAGAAGATGGTGAATTGATGGTGTTAGACATTAACCTTGTTAGACACTTCATCCATAGCCACTTTCTGATTTGTGCAAACTGGCTGATTGAACAAAGCGAGTCTCCACCAGAGCAAACATCGAAGTACATCAACGATAGCTTTGATATGTGTTGGCGAGCCGTTGGTGGGCAAATACAATAGACCTTCTGCTCTCTAGATTCTCCGCTATCAAGTAATTAAAGCGTCACACAGGCGCTTCAATTATTTGGATACATCTTAATCACATCACCATATTGACTTTAAGCACCCTCTTTCAGTAACATCCCACCATCATTTCAAAAGAGAATAACGCCATAATGAAGTACTAACATCCTGACATCCGATTTATTTTTATAAAAATCATTTGGACACTCGGGGTTAGTGGGCGTTACTTCGTCATCTATTTTCGCGACAAATCAAGTTCCTAAAGATCCGTATTTTGACAACATGTATCTTGCAGAACTGTACCTCAAAGACAGAAATTATCTCAGCACAGCTTTTCTATCTTTGATTGGTCATCTACCTAAGTAACGTCTTGGCGATCTATTCTTAGACTCCTATGTTGGAGTCTATGTAGAAAAGCGCCTCACCCCTTTTACTCGTTTACACGTAAAGGGAGGTATTTCTATGCCTACTATATTAGCCAACAATCTCTCATTCCAACTTGATACTGGTGAGTGGTTATTCAAAGACATCACCTTTAATTTGAGCACTCGCCTCACCGGCCTCGTAGGAAGAAATGGAGCTGGAAAGTCACTATTGCTTTCGTTACTGGTCGGGCAAACACAACCCACATCAGGCAGTGTTTCCAGACAAGGCTCGATCGGCTTTTACTCCCAGTTACCTTCAAAGCTACTGGATAGCGCAACCAGCATTGCTGACTTCTTGGGGATCACCGAAAAGTTAGACGCATTACACGCCATAGAACAAGGCAGCTGCGAACTTCAGCACTTCAATATCGTTGGCGAGGATTGGGATTTACAAGCGAACACAAAGCAACTTTTAGCCACATTAAAAATAACCAGTGGGTTGACCACGCCGTGCCATACATTGAGCGGTGGGCAACTCGCCCTTTTACAGCTTCATCGGTTATTTACATCAAACCACGACATACTGATTCTCGACGAACCTTCAAACCATTTGGATAACGATGGACGTAATTGGTTACTAGAGCAGTGCCAGTTGTTTGAAGGCAAAGTGCTTGTCGTCAGTCACGATCGAAGCTTATTGAGACACATGGAAGGGATCTATCACCTCAACAGTTTGGGCATGCGTTTCTACAAAGGGAATTACGATGATTACCTCACGCAAATGTCGAGTCAAAGTAAAGCACTGGACAAGCAGATAACGCATCATCTATCGGAAAAGAAACGACTCGAACGCCAAGCTCAAACTAACAAGGAAAAAGCTCAACAACGTGAGTCTCAAGGTAACCGACTCCGAAAATCGGGTAGCCAACCCAAGATATTATTGGATGCAATGAAAGATAAAGCAGGACGAACCCAAGGCGCATCGGCCACAAGCCACAAGAACTTAAAGGATCAAAACCAACATAAACTTCAATCTCTTAAAGAACAACAAGAACATCTGAAGCCACAAGCGTTGTACCTACAACAAGCGAATCGTTCTAAAAAACACTCACTATTAACCGTTGAAAAGTGTCGCCTAAATTTTGGTTCTGGTGCTCCTATTAGCTTCTCTCTATCACAAGGGGAACGATGTTATCTAACCGGGGCGAATGGGTGCGGGAAATCGACGCTATTAAAAGCCATTCACGGCCAACACTCGAACTATACCGGCTCCATTAAACGCTTAGGGGCCACTGTATACTTGGATCAACACTTTGGCCTGTTAAACGCCAACGACACTATGTTCGATAGCTTGATGACACACAGCTTTGGGTTAACAGAGAGTGACGCACGAACCTTGTTGGCTGGAATAGGGTTCAGGCGAGACTCCGTATACCGAAAAGTGGCACATTTAAGTGGTGGTGAAAAAATGAAACTGGCGATGTTGATCGTTAGCCACAAGCAAGACTCCCCGCTTCTATTACTCGATGAACCGGACAACCACCTAGACATCGACTCAAAGCAAATATTGGCGTCGGCTTTACGTGACTATCAAGGCGCGTTCATCCTAGTCAGTCATGACGCGGATTTTGTTGAGGAGGTCGGCGTAAGCCAAAATCACATACAGCTTTAAACTTCGTCGATTCGTTCAATGAACTTAGTTAGGCGAGCATCGTTCCGGTGCTCGCCTTTCTCGGTTGAGACAAGTACACTACGCGCCTCGAACATCTACTCATAAGGCTAAGGTTTGCATACTCTAGAACAATTAAAATCAGGGCAACTAAAAGGTATTAAGCGCTTAAAACTGTCAGAAGGTCTCACCGAATTTCCACTAGAGATCTTAGAGCTCGCCGATTCACTAGAGATTCTGGATCTTTCAGGGAATCAGTTATCGGAGCTTCCACAAGAGTTAACACAGCTAACTAATCTGCGTATTATCTTTGCGTCGAATAACCTATTTACGCACCTTCCTGATGTTCTTGGTTCGCTTCCTAAGCTTGAAATGGTTGGCTTTAAGACCAACCAAATCAAAACCGTGAGCGAAGAGTCCCTACCCGCTCAATTGCGCTGGTTGATCCTGACCGACAATGCCATCGAAGTTCTGCCTAACTCGCTGGGTGAAAGACCACGACTGCAAAAACTGGCACTCGCAGGCAACCAACTTCGTACTTTGCCTGAGAGTATGAAAAAGCTATCCAACCTCGGACTGGTTCGATTATCTGCAAACCAACTGACTGAATTCCCAGAGTTCCTTATTAAGCTTCCGAAACTAGCTTGGTTAGCGTTTGCGGGTAATCCGTTTTGTAAACACCCTAGCAGCTTAGATAGCGTGCCTGCGGTGAGTTCGCAATGTTACTCATTGAATCAAGTGCTTGGTCAAGGTGCTTCAGGCGTGATCTCTCATGCAAGCTGGCTAAATAGCGATTTTGATTTCCCTCAGGAAGTAGCAGTTAAAGTATTCAAAGGCGAAGTGACAAGCGATGGTTACCCACATGATGAACTGGAAGCGTGTCTTCAAGCTGGTCACCATAGCAACCTAGTGAAGTCTATCGCCCAAGTGGACGAGCAAGATTACCTCTCGTTGGTGATGGAGCTTATCCCAAGCAGCTATTACAACCTAGGCTTGCCACCGACACTCGAGACTTGCACCCGTGATACTTTCCCAGAAGGTTTCGAACTTCCAATCGCGCAAATCGACAACATCGTTACTCAAATGATTAATGTATTTAATCACCTACACGACAACAAGGTTTGTCACGGTGACTTGTATGCGCACAACACCCTAGTCAATGAGCAAGGCCAAATGATCTTTGGTGATTTTGGCGCAGCGACTATCTACGGTTACCTAACAGAAGAGCAGCAACAAGGCATTCGACGCATCGAAGCTCGCGCTCTCAAGTACTTTATTGAAGACCTATTAACGGTTTGCTCTACTGAAGAGATAGATTCAGAACTGTACAAGAAACTTGAAAACTATCACGCATAAGCGCTACCAAGCCTAAGTATTCAATCAAGGTTCGACAGAAATGAAAAAGCTAACGTTTGTCGTTAGCTTTTTTGCTTTTGGATCTAGATGAGTCAAACCAGAATTAACTAGCTTCCACCTGAACAAGCTTAAGGTAAGAGTGAAGCTCTTGGTTTTTATATTCCACTGCTGAGTGGATATTCAAGTCTTTACATGCAACCGCATCAAACTGGTAACGATTGTCACCTTTACTGATTTCAACTTGCAGCAACCCGCCCTTCAGCAGCCAATGACCTTGAGTTTCAAACCGGTCAAACAAACGGTATTCCGTTAGGCTACCATCCGAATGGAAGTGAACCTCAGTAATGTACCCTGCTGGGCAACTTTTTACCCAAGTACGCCCTAAGACATCCTCTACAACAAAGTTTCTTTTGCTCTCGCACCACTTTAAATAATCGGCGCTCTCGCTCAAGTCACTGTCTAAGTCGTGTTTATCCAGTAACTTTTGCTCTTGCTGTTCGCGGCAGTAAAGTTGAAGCAGTGTCTGTTGGTTATCACTCATTAATCGCCATTCCTAGCTAGTTAATCCAATCCAATAAGACTTAATCGACCAACTCATAAGAAACAACGTAAAGCTCAGAGATCCCAGGGTAGATGTCTTGAATTACGCCCTTCAGAACGTCTAACGTCATGTTCTCTTGCTGAGCATGGAACTCACCCAGTTCATCAAACAAGATTGGTTCTACGCTGATGATCTTAAGATTACAGAACACACGTCCTTGCTCTAGCGTTGAAACTTCCACAACGCTACCTGGTTGGTAGTCGCGCTCAGATTCATCGCGAATAGTAATCGTCTTCTTGCCAGAAAGGATATCGGTTTCAAAACGTTCGAAGAACGTCATAGTGGTAGGTGCGCTCATTTATTCGGTCGCTTAACATTTAGAGGTTAGGTAGATGTTTATATACCAGAATGCTTGTTCAAGCGAATAAAAATTAGATGCGGAAGTTCATCTCGTCATTCCCAAGACTGACGAAGGAAGGAGTTGGGAGTCTTTAAAAGCCAAATAGCAGGCAATAAAAAAGGAGAACCGAAGTTCTCCTTTTCTTAAACCTTTAAGCTAACTCTAAATTATAGAGATGCTTTCGCTTTTTCAACTAGAACAGCAAATGCTGCTTTGTCGAATACTGCGATGTCAGCAAGAATCTTACGGTCGATCTCGATAGATGCTTTCTTAAGGCCATTGATGAAACGGCTGTAAGATAGACCATTTTGACGAGATGCCGCGTTGATACGTGCAATCCAAAGTTGACGGAATTGACGTTTCTTGTTGCGACGGTCACGGTAAGCGTATTGACCAGCTTTGGTAACTGCTTGGAAAGCTACGCGGTAAACACGTGAACGTGCTCCGTAGTAACCTTTAGCTTGTTTTAGAACTTTCTTATGACGTGCACGAGCTTGTACACCACGTTTTACGCGAGGCATTATGCTTCTCCTAAACTAAACGAATTTATAAACTAAAAAGAATTAAGCGTATGGCATCATACGTAGAACTTGAGCAACTTCACATTTAGGAAGGATCGAGTTCGGACGAAGCTGACGCTTGTTCTTAGTAGTACGCTTAGTCAGGATGTGACGTTTACCAGCGTGCTTAAACTTAATACCACCAGCAGTTTTCTGGAAACGCTTAGCAGCACCTTTGTTGGTTTTCATCTTAGGCATGATGAATAACTCCGCATTGTTGAGTTGTTAATAACATAGTAATTAGGGCGAATAAAACCCCGCAACCTGAGGCTGCAGGGTTTAATTACTTGCAAAGCCGTTAATTACTTCTTTTTAGGGGCCAACACCATGATCATCTGGCGACCTTCAATTCTCGTTGGGAAAGATTCGACAACTGCAAATTCTTCAGTATCTACTTTCAAACGATTAAGAACGTCAACACCGATTTCTTGGTGAGCCATTTCGCGGCCACGGAAGCGAATTGTTACCTTCACTTTGTTGCCGTCTTCAAGGAAACCAGTCAGGTTGCGTAGTTTTACCTGATAGTCTCCAATATCAGTTCCAGGTCGGAATTTAATTTCCTTGATCTGAACCTGCTTTTGCTTTTTCTTCTGCTCTTTCGCAGCTTTGCTCTTCTCGAAGAGGAACTTACCGTAGTCCATCACACGACAAACTGGCGGCTCGGCGTTAGGGCTGATCTCTACAAGATCCATACCAGCTTCATTTGCAGCTTCCATCGCTTCAGCGATTGTTACTACACCAACAGCTTCGCCGTCTGCGCCAGTTAGACGCACTTCACGAACGCCACGAATGTCACCGTTTAAACGGTGCTGGTTTTGTTTGGCCGGTTGTTGGCCACGTCTTCCGCCTTTAATAGCTATTCCTCCAGATTGAGCTTACGGCTTGAAACCTCGGCTTGGATGTATGAAATAAAGTCATCCACTTTAAATTTGCCAAGGTCCTTACCTTTACGTGTACGTACTGCAATTTCGCCGGCTTCCATTTCTTGGTCACCACACACAAGCATGAACGGTACACGTTTCAAAGTATGTTCGCGGATTTTAAAGCCAATCTTCTCATTTCTCAAGTCTGCTTTGACTCTAAATCCACTTTTTTGCAGTTTTTTCGCAATTTCTTGTACATATTCAGACTGTTTGTCTGTAATGCCCATAACAATTGCTTGTTCTGGCGCCAACCACGTTGGGAAGAAGCCAGCGTATTCTTCAATAAGAATACCGATGAAGCGTTCTAGTGAACCTAAAATCGCGCGGTGAATCATAACTGGCGTGTGACGCTCGTTATCTTCACCTACGTAAGTTGCACCTAAACGCTCTGGTAATGCAAAATCGAGCTGCACTGTACCACATTGCCATGCGCGGTCCAAACAATCATGCAAAGTAAATTCAATCTTAGGTCCGTAGAACGCACCCTCGCCTTCTTGAATCTCGTATGCAATGTCCATTGCCTCTAGCGCTTGCTTAAGGTCAGCCTCTGCACGGTCCCACATTTCGTCTGAACCTACACGCTGTTCTGGACGAGTAGATAGCTTAACAACAATGCTTTCGAAGCCGAAAGTTGTGTAAGTATCGTAAACCATTTCAATACAAGCTTTAACTTCTTGTTGAACTTGGTCTTCAGTACAGAATACGTGAGCATCATCTTGAGTGAAGCCACGAACACGCATAATGCCGTGAAGTGCGCCAGACGGCTCGTTACGGTGACATGAGCCGAACTCAGCCATACGTAGCGGTAGATCACGGTAAGATTTCAAACCTTGGTTGAAGATTTGAACGTGACCAGGACAGTTCATTGGCTTGATAGCGTATTCACGGTTCTCTGAAGAAGTAGTAAACATCGCTTCAGCGTACTTATCCCAGTGACCAGAGCGTTCCCAAAGAACACGGTCCATCATTAATGGGCCTTTAACTTCTTGATAATCGTACTCAGTCAGTTTTTGACGAATAAATACTTCTAGCTCACGGAAGATAGTCCAACCATTGTGATGCCAGAACACCATGCCTGGTGCTTCTTGCTGCATGTGGAATAGATCTAAGTGCTTACCGATTTTACGGTGGTCACGTTTAGCCGCTTCTTCTAGGCGCACTAGGTGAGCCTTAAGCGCTTTCTTATCGTGGAATGCAGTGCCGTAGATACGTTGAAGCATCTTGTTGTCACTGTTACCACGCCAGTAAGCACCCGCTACGTTAAGTAGCGTGAAGTGTTGGCAGAAGCCCATATGTGGAACGTGTGGACCACGACACATATCGATGTATTCTTCATGATGGTACAGGCCTGGACGATCGTCTTTAGAAACGTTCTCATCCAAGATTTCGATTTTGTAAGTCTCGCCGCGAGCTTCGAATGCGTCACGCGCTTCCTGCCAGCTAACTTTCTTCTTAACAACCTGGTACTTGGTCTTCGCTAGCTCTTTCATACGCTTTTCAATCTTTTCTAGATCTTCTTGCGTTAGAGAGTGCTCAAGGTCGATATCGTAGTAGAAACCGTTATCGATGGTAGGACCGATCGCCATTTTCGCTTCTGGAAAAAGCTGCTTAATCGCGTGACCTAAAAGGTGAGCACAAGAGTGACGAACGATCTCAAGGCCATCAACTTCATCTTTAGCAGTGATGATTTCTAGGCTTGCATCGTTTTCGATAAGATCACAAGCATCAACACGCTCGCCGTCTACACGACCAGCAATGGTTGCTTTCGCAAGGCCAGGACCGATTGATAGGGCAACATCTAGAGTTGATACAGGGTTGTCAAATTGACGCTGACTACCGTCAGGAAGAGTAATAATTGGCATTATTTGTCCTTTACAGTGGTGTTGCACACCAAGCAACACATGAAAATGTTTAATATATGTTTTTCAACCAACAAGTATGTTGATCGGAGATATATGCATAATAAAGATACCCACATAGAAGCAAATACAGATGCCCCATTTGTGAGTAGCCGAACATTGTAACGAAATTATATGAAATGACAATGACAGAGAGAGCCTCTCGACTCTCCCATAGGCCCAATAGATGAGATCTCATCGTGCTAACCAGCGGCTTCCCCTCTCCTTCAAGCCACCTTTAAAATCGAGCTGCCCTAATTTGTTGTTTCGTCTTATTTATTGCACCTTATCTATTCCGACTTAGACCCCACGAATTCGGTATTTAGAACTAAGCTATATAGAAGCAATGGAATGCGGATGAAATGCATATGGGAACACAGACTACTTTTATATCGTTCATACCAACTTTATCGTTAATAGTAGCCGCAGTTATGTATGCTCCCGCGACATCGGCCAACAAAAATTACGGCCCCTTAATCAGCTATACTCAAGCACCATTACAATCAATGCGTCATACCCCAACACTTCGCTCAGGCTTTCCGCTCGAAGAGAAAAGGCTTGAAGTGTTTACAGCCTTAACTGCCGCGAGTATCTGGGCTAACTCCCACGACTATCATTTAGACTATTATCAGAATCAACTTCAAACAGGGCTGAAATGGCAGCTAACCACGGCGTGGCAAGTAGAACTCAACTACCGCTGGTTATACGCCGCAAATAATCACCTCGATAAAGTCATCATCAATTACCACGACCTATTTGGTATCGACCAAGCAGGAAGGGAACGTAAGGAGAGACACCAATTCGATATTTATGCACCAGACCATGAAGTCAATATTAGCGACTTCTCTGGCGACACACTGACCAGCGCTTTCACGCTCTACACTCAATATCAGATCATAAATATAGAAAACCACGGCTTGTCTTTTGGCGTATCTCTATATCACAATAATGTCAGCCACGGCGCCTTCGAAGGAAGCAGCAACGAGCAAAGCGCTCAATTCAACTATGCATACCAGCTAGGCATCAATACCTTCTATACAAGCTTGGGGGTGGCGAATCAGTCCAGTCGAGAGGTGGAAAATAGCTTTTCACATAAGAAAACGACATGGTCATGGATGGGAGGCTATCAGCTTACGTTATTTGAAAACCATGAATTACACCTAGAGTATCGATGGTATGAAGGTGCAGAAGATGGCGACACAGAGTTTTCAGAAGCCGCGAATGAAATGATGCTTGGCTATCGTTATCTCATGCAACGTTCAGCTATCGAGATATCCATTATCGAGAACATCTTCAACATGGACAACTCAACCGATGTTGCCTTCCAATTGGCCTATCGTCATCAGTGGTAAACACGTTTCAGGTCGACAAAGTAAAATCAAAAAAAGCCGAACGGATAAGTTCGGCTTAGGGAGTCTATGTTGTCTCTATTAATAGAAAAAGCGACTATTAACAGAAAGGGAACTACGCACTCATGATTCTTGATACAGCGTTGCGGATATCTGAGTCAGCCGCGTTTGCAGGCAAGCTGAATGAGATGTATTGATCGCCACGGAAGCTCATTGAGCGATCGATTTCTGCGAGGCAGTGAACCATTGAGCCTTCAACGATGAATGACAGCTCGATCTCTTTGTTATTCATGAAACCGCCGCTACGAAATTCAATCTCTTGGTAACACCCCGAACGAGAAGCAAAGCTGTTGCCTTTCAAGAAGCCCTTCTCTACGTCTGCTTTCACCATTGCCATTCCCGATGCTTCCACACCTTGGATAATTTTAGCGACAGTTGGCAGTGGGTGTACCGAGATAAAATCACGGTCTTTAGGGTCAATCGCGAAGCCAATATCTAGGTTAGTTTCTACCCACACATGGCATTGGTTCATTTGTGCGTTCAAGGCGGTGACTGGCGTTTCGTCATTTAACTTAAGACGGAATGGAACCAGTTTGGTTTCGCCCGGTTGGATAACGAAAGGTTCTACGGCTTGAATACGACCCAATGAAAAGGTTTCGTAGCTGGTGCTGTCTTCTGTTTCTACTTTAACTTCTGTGTTGAGAACCAAGTTGATAAGGTCAATTTGTTGCTCAACGTCGCCGCCAACAATGTGAACATTGCCAGACAACTCTCCACCTTGGAAAACTTCAATATTATCTAAGACGGTATCAACTTTTGCTGCACCGATGCCCAACGAGGCCTTTAATTTCTTAAACATATTATTTCCCTTTCTAATTATCTGATTTACGAATAGTTATTGCGTGACAATTTGCGACACTTACCTCACAGAATCAAGCAATTTGCCCCATCTATGTTGAATAACGTCACATTGCCCGAGGAAATGTTGAAATCGTGAAAAATTCCGTTACTCTATTTGTATAGTCAAATAAGGTTTCATTATGTCGAAAGCGCCGCTCTACCTTCAGATAAAACAGTTCATAGACGACAATATCACCAGTGGTCACTGGCCAGTGGGTTACCAGATAACCACAGAACTCGAACTCACAGAGCAGTTCAATGTGAGTCGAATGACGGTCAATAAAGCCATTCGAGATCTGGTGTCTGAAGGCAAGCTCATTAGGAAACCAAGGCTAGGTACTTTTGTTTGTGAACCAGATGAAAAAGCGCAGTCTCCCCTACTTGATATCAACAACATCGCGCAAGAGATCAAAGATCGAGGCCAAACGTATGCTAGTCAAGTTATCAAGCACAAGAGCATCAAGGCTGATGAAAGCACCGCCACACGGCTAGGTGTGATGATCAATGCCGAAGTATTCTATAGTGAAATCATTCACTTTGCTGACAACACACCGATTCAATTGGAAGCGCGCTGGGTAAACTCTCAAGCCGCTCCAAAATATCTAGAGCAAGATTTTTCAACCTCGACACCCAATGAATACCTTTCAAAAAGCTGCCCGTTAAGTGCTATCGAGCACACAGTTGAAGCCATTATTCCAGACTTACAAATCAGAACGTCACTTAAGCTATCTGAATCAGAGCCTTGCCTTCTTTTGAATAGAAGAACATGGAGCAAAGAGCGCCTAATCAGCTTTGCATTGCTCTACCATCCTGGCTCTAAGTACAAATTAAGCTCCAAGATACTTCTAGATTAAAGAACATCATCCTGATCGTCGATCACATTTTTGCAACATCAACTTGATTCGGGTCAGCATTTAGCCTATTTATTTGTATATACATTTAATGTTTAGCAAAGATCTAGGTGATTATGAATTTGATCCTCAAAAACGCACGAGTGGTCTCCATGAGTTCGGGAGCCGATGGTTATCAGCCTTCTTCCCCTCAAGATATCGTTATCGAAGACGGTAAGATCGTGTCCATATCTTGTTCAAACCAAAGCGCACTTGCTTCTGAATTAGAACAAGTAAGTATTGATGGTTCTTTGGATTACGTCACCTATGACTGCAAAAACAAGCTAGTAACACCTGGGTTAATTGATTGCCATACTCATCTCGTATTTGCGGGTAATCGCGCCAACGAGTTTGAGCAGCGTTTGAATGGTGTGTCTTACACCGACATCGCCAAGCAAGGCGGTGGCATTCTAGCGACAGTCACTGCAACACGCGCAGCGCAAGAATCCGAACTGGTTGAAATGGCCTTGCCGAGACTTGATGGTCTGCTAAGAAGTGGCGTAACCAGCATCGAAGTAAAATCTGGTTATGGTTTAACACTTGAAGATGAGCTCAAGATGCTGCGTGCAGCCAAAGCGTTAGAGAATCATCGCCGTATTAAGATCACCACGACTCTCCTTGCAGCACATGCTGTGCCGCCTGAATACAAAGAACAGCCGGACAGCTATATCGATCTGGTGTGCCAAGAGATCATTCCTAAAGCCGCAGAGCAAGGGCTCGCCGATGCAGTTGACGTGTTCTGTGAATCTATCGGCTTCAACCTAGAACAAACCGAACGTGTATTTGCAGCAGCCAAAAAACATGGGCTCGCGATTAAAGGCCACACAGAACAGCTCTCTAATATGGGCGGCAGCGCACTTGCAGCGAAATACGATGCCCTCTCTGTTGACCATGTTGAGTACTTAGATGAAGTTGGTATAAAGGCACTGGCTGAATCAGGCACAGTTGCTACCTTGCTACCCGGAGCTTTCTATTTCTTAAAAGAGACTCAACAGCCGCCAATTGCCTTACTTCGTGAACACAATATCCCAATGGCAATAGCGACCGATTTAAACCCCGGCACTTCGCCGTTTGCTGATTTAACACTGATGATGAACATGAGCTGCACCCTATTTGGCACGACGCCTGAAGAAGTCCTGCGCGGTGTGACTTGTCATGCTGCCGCTGCCATTGGTGAATCGCAAAACAGAGGCAAAATTGAAGTGGGTTACGCTGCTGATTTGGCTATCTGGAATATCGAGCACCCTGCCGACTTAAGCTATCAAGTCGGTGTTCCTCATTTGCATAAACGCATTGTTAATGGCGAGGTATGTCATGACTCAATCTAAGTCTAACGACATTAAAGCAACAGCAGTCACCACCCACAATTTTGTGTGGACGGGGCGTAATGACCTTGAAGATGGAGAACTTGGCACCCGAGTTCATCACATCACCAGCCAAGTCAAAAATGGCGATTTGGATGACCAGCTGATGAAGAATGCTATCGCCTTGGTTGGCTTTGCCAGCGATGCAGGCGTTGCACGAAATAAAGGCCGCGTGGGCGCGAAACAAGCCCCTAACCTGATTCGTCAAGCGTTGGCTAATATGGCTTGGCACAGCGATACACGCATTGCTGATCTTGGTGATATCGAATGTAGCGATGATCAACTAGAAGTCAGCCAAAAGCAGTGCGCAGATGTGATTGCCTATGCGCTATCAACTAGCAAAGTGATTACCCTCGGCGGCGGTCACGAAGTGGCTTGGGCGTCTTTCCAAGGCCTTGCTGAGCATCTTCACAGAACTCAACCAGAGCACAAACCTAAGATAGGCATTGTTAATTTTGATGCTCATTTTGATCTTCGTGAATTTGAAAGCGACATCGCTGACGTCAAGCCAAGCTCAGGCACACCATTTAATCAGATTAGCGAATACTGCCACAAACATCAGTGGCCGTTTCATTACGCTTGTCTTGGCGTGAGTGCTGCAAGTAATACCAAAGCTCTGTTAAACAAAGCCGACCAACTGGGCGTTTGGTATGAACACGACCGAAACATGACCCAAGTTAACCAAGTCGCTCAACTCATTAAGTTACAAAAATTCATCACTGAGTGTGATTACCTCTATCTCACTATTGATCTTGATGTGTTCCCCGCTGCGACTGCACCGGGCGTAAGTGCACCAGCGGCAAGAGGCGTGAGCTATGAAGCACTCGCTCCTTTTCTAGAACAGATTCTCCAACACAGTGAAAAACTCATTATCGCGGACATTGCAGAATACAACCCAGACTACGACATCGATGGCCAAACGGCTCGGTTGACGGCACGTTTGTGTTGGGATATAGCCAGTGCAATGGCCAGCGACTAATCCAGCTATACCGATAACTACAACTACAACTACAACTACAACGATATAACGTGAAACAGAAGGAATTCCAAAATGACGGAACACCACAACAGTGACCCTCGTCTCGACACGACTCGCGAAATTCGCGCACCTCATGGCACCACTTTGCGCGCTAAATCTTGGTTAACAGAAGCACCACTGCGTATGCTGATGAACAACCTAGACCCTGATGTGGCAGAACACCCACATGCACTGGTTGTATATGGTGGTATTGGTCGCGCTGCGCGTGATTGGAAATGTTATGACAAGATTGTTGAAGTATTAGAGCGTTTAGAAGACGACCAAACGTTACTTGTTCAATCAGGTAAACCTGTGGGCGTGTTCCCGACTCATAAAAACGCACCTCGCGTACTGATCGCGAATTCTAACCTTGTTCCACACTGGGCAAACTGGGAGCACTTCAACGAGCTCGATAAAGAAGGCTTGATGATGTACGGCCAAATGACAGCAGGCAGCTGGATCTACATTGGCTCTCAAGGCATCGTTCAAGGTACTTATGAAACGTTTGTTGCTATCGCGAAGAAGCATTTCCAAGGTGAAGCAAACGGCAAATGGGTTCTTACTGGTGGCCTTGGCGGTATGGGTGGTGCTCAACCTCTTGCTGCAACAATGGCAGGTTTCTCGATGATTGCGGTTGAATGTGATGAATCACGAATCGATTATCGCTTGCGTACTGGTTATGTCGACAAAAAAGCCACCAGCATCGATGAAGCGATGGCAATGATTAAAGAATCAGACACACCAATCTCTGTTGGCCTATTAGGCAACGCTGCTGATGTATTCCCAGAGTTAGTTGAACGCAACATCACGCCTGACGTAGTGACTGACCAAACCTCTGCCCACGATCCACTGAACGGCTACTTGCCTCAAGGTTGGACAATGGAAAAAGCGGCTCAAGAACGTTTAGCTGATGAAGCGAAAGTAGTGAAAGCCGCTAAGCAATCTATGGCGATTCAAGTACAAGCCATGCTAGATCTTCAATACCGTGGCGCTGCGACTGTAGATTACGGCAACAACATTCGCCAAATGGCACTGGAAGAAGGTGTGGAAAACGCGTTTGATTTCCCAGGCTTCGTTCCTGCATATATACGACCTTTATTTTGCGAAGGCGTCGGTCCATTCCGTTGGGCTGCTCTATCTGGCGACCCTGAAGACATCTACAAAACAGACCAAAAAGTAAAAGAATTGATTCCAGATAACCCGCATCTACACAACTGGCTAGATATGGCGCGTGAACGCATTCAGTTCCAAGGCCTACCTGCTCGTATTTGTTGGGTTGGCTTGAAAGATCGTGAACGTTTAGGCCAAGCATTCAATGAAATGGTTAAAAATGGCGAATTGAAAGCACCGGTTGTTATCGGTCGTGACCACTTAGATTCAGGTTCAGTTGCAAGCCCGAATCGCGAAACAGAAGGTATGATGGATGGATCAGATGCCGTATCAGATTGGCCTCTATTGAACGCTCTGCTAAATACTGCAGGCGGCGCAACATGGGTTTCTCTGCACCACGGTGGCGGTGTTGGCATGGGCTTCTCACAACACTCCGGTATGGTGATTTGTTGTGACGGCAGTGAAGATGCATCGCAACGTATTGCTCGTGTACTTCACAATGATCCGGCCACTGGCGTTATGCGTCATGCTGATGCGGGTTACGATATTGCCAAGCAGTGTGCTAAAGAGCAGAAGCTTGATTTACCTATGCTAAACGAAGAACTTCGTCGCCTTTAATGTCTGGAGAGAACATGTTGAATTTATTACTTAAACCAGGACTTCTTGGCCTACCTGAACTTCGTAAGATTAGTCGTAGCCCTGTGAACTTATCACTCGATCCAGCAGCGATTCCTGATATTGAAGCGAGCATGCACGTTGTCGAGCAAGTGATTGCTGAAGATCGCACTGTGTATGGCATCAATACGGGTTTTGGCTTGTTAGCAAATACCAAAATTGCGCCTGAAGATCTCGAAGTACTGCAGAAAAGTATCGTACTTTCTCACGCGGCGGGCATTGGCAAATTCATGTCTGATGAAACTGTGCGTTTGATGATGGTGCTCAAGATTAACAGCTTGTCTCGTGGCTATTCAGGTATCCGACTTAAAGTCATCAATGCTCTTATCGATCTAGTGAACGCGCAAGTTTACCCGTGTGTGCCACAGAAAGGATCAGTTGGCGCTTCTGGAGATCTCGCTCCCCTTGCA
Source organism: Vibrio cyclitrophicus (assembly GCA_023206055.1). Classification (NCBI taxonomy): domain Bacteria; kingdom Pseudomonadati; phylum Pseudomonadota; class Gammaproteobacteria; order Vibrionales; family Vibrionaceae; genus Vibrio; species Vibrio cyclitrophicus. The sequence continues at coordinate 2,209,198 of CP065366.1, forward strand.
CACATGAGTACAGTTCTACTAGGTGAAGGCCAAGCACGTCACAACGGCAAAATCATCACAGGCTTAGAAGCAATGCGAATCGCTGGCTTAGAGCCAATCACACTTGCTCCTAAAGAAGGCTTAGCGTTGTTGAATGGTACTCAGGCATCAACTGCCTTTGCATTAGAAGGTCTGTTCGCAGCTGAAGATTTGTTTGCGTCTGCAACCGTGTGTGGTGCGATGTCTGTAGAAGCAGCGCTAGGTAGTCGTCGTCCGTTTGACCCTCGTATACACCGCGTTCGTGGTCACCGTGGCCAAATGGATGCAGCACTTGCTTACCGACATATGCTTGATCAAAAGAGTGAAATTGGCGAATCACATACTTGTTGTGAAAAGGTTCAAGACCCTTACTCACTGCGTTGTCAGCCTCAAGTGATGGGGGCGTGTTTACAGCAAATTCGTAACTCAGCAGAAACCTTAAACATTGAAGCAAATGCCGTATCCGACAACCCGCTTGTTTTCGCTGACGATGGCGACATCATTTCTGGTGGTAACTTCCACGCAGAACCCGTCGCGATGGCTGCGGATAACCTTGCACTAGCGATAGCTGAAATCGGTAGCTTGTCAGAGCGTAGAATGGCGTTGTTGATTGATAGTGCGCTAAGCAAACTGCCACCTTTCTTAGTCGATAACGGCGGCGTGAACTCAGGCTTTATGATTGCTCAAGTAACGTCTGCTGCACTGGCTAGTGAGAACAAAACATTGGCTCACCCGGCGTCAATAGACAGCCTACCTACTTCAGCAAACCAAGAAGACCACGTATCAATGGCTACCTTTGCCGCTCGTAGGCTTAGATACATGGCTGAAAACACCCGTGGGATATTAGCAGTAGAATATTTAGCAGCAGCACAAGGGCTAGACTTCCGCGCTCCGAATCTATCGTCTCCTCGTGTGGAAGAAGCGAAACAGATTCTGCGTGAAAAAGTCAGCTTCTACGACAAAGACAGATATTTTGCACCGGATATTGAACAAGCGAACTTATTGCTCAAATTGTCCGTTCATAATCACCTAATGCCAGAAGGCACTTTGTGTAGCTTTTAAAGCAAAAACATTCTGAACAACACCCATTAGAGTGTCATATAAACAAGGGCTATCGATTAGCCCTTGTTGCATTGAGCCAAAGGCAACATCTCCCTTAAAATCGTCACATACCATCCAACGTATTTATCTAATTGACTGATATATAAGCAAAGTTAACTGGATGGACCATTAGATCGAAGTTAGTTAGCTATAATCCATGCCAGATTTGATGACTAATAGCGATACTATGTTTCTGACACCTTACTTTTCAACTGAAGACAATCAATTTCAATTCACTCGTGAACAGGCTAGCCACTTTGCTAAAAAAGTAGCCGCTGACTTCAACCCAATTCACGATGAAGACAACAAGCGCTTCTGCGTGCCTGGCGATCTTTTGTTTGCAGTACTTCTGCAAAAAGAAGGCATCAGCCAAAAAATGCGTTTTGATTTTTCAGGTATGGTGGGTAACGGTATTGCGCTAAGCGTTGACAACAAGTGTGAGAAAGAAAGCTCACTGGTTGACGAGAAAGGCAAAGAGTACCTACACATGTCTTGTGAAGGTGAAAAGAGCCACGATCAAGCGTTCATTGAGCACGTAGTAACAAACTACGTTAAGTTCTCTGGTATGAACTTCCCACACATCATGGTTCCTCTTATGGAAGAGCAACAGATGATGATCAACTGCCAACGCCCTCTTGTGATTTACGAGAGCATGGAAGTTGAATTTACTCGTCTAGACCTATCTCACCCAGAAGTTGAATTCTCTGGTGCGACTTTTGATGTTGAAGGCAAGCGTGGCATCGTGACACTGAACTTCGATTTCAAAGAAGACGGCGAAGTTGTCGGTAAAGGCGTGAAGCGTATGGTAGCAAGTGGTCTTAAGCCATACGACCAAGCTTCTGTAGACGACCTAGTAAACCGCTTCAACGAACGTAAAGAGATGTTTCTAGCTCAGTTCGCAGCAGCTGCTTAATCAGCATCCTTATTTACACCACGTGATGTAAATAACTCTAGAACAAGATCAATAAAGCCCAGCTTGATAATCTCAAGCTGGGCTTTTCTTTTTAGATTCCTGATTACGCTAAGTCACTCAAGCCCGCACTCAAATAGGCACATCATATCCAACGCCTAACCTTTTGTTTGTAATCAACATATTCTGCGCCGAACAATTGCTCTAGAGCACGCTCCTCTGGCTTGATTTGGAACTGGGTCATGTAAACCACGAATACAAAGCTAAGCAAAACACTTAACAGGTTTTGGAAGAAGTAACCGAAGCAAAACAGTAGGATGAATAATCCTAAATACATTGGGTTTCGCGTGTAGCCAAAAATACCGCTGTCCACGACTGACGATGCAGTTTCGACTTTGATCGGATTAACGGTGGTTTTCTGTTTTCGAAATTCCCATATGCCTAATATTCCAATGATGCCACTCAATACAATCCCAACAGCGAGCACAACAATTCCATAAGGCAATGCCAATGTCCCTAAACTCAGCTCCTGGGCGCACAAGTACGAGACTATGAATACAATAATGAATAGTGCGACGGGTGGTACTTTTAACTCTAGAAGTCTCATAGCTTTCCTTATTAACAATTCCATTGTTAGTTTAGAAAAAAGCCCAGCAATTGCTGGGCTAAATGTATTAAAGAATTTTGGCTAGCGCCTGTAATGGGTGGGCAAGCTTCTCACCCTCAAAACGCTTCACTTGGCTGCGGCAGGAATAACCTGTCACTAAGCAACGCTCTTTCGGTAAGTCTTGCATCCTTGGCTTCCAACTTAGACCGTATATATCTTTCGACATTTGCAACTTATCGACTTCATGCCCGAAGGTGCCCGCCATGCCACAACAACCTACAGGAACGCTGGTTAACGCAGCACCGAAATGTTTAAAGATAGTGCCCCACTCTTTTTCAGCGTTCGGCATTTTGGTCTTCTCAGTACAGTGAGCAAACAAGTACCACATTTCTTCACTTGCAGAGCGCGCTTCGAACTCACCTAGCGATGGCATTAACCATTCGTGCACGGTAAGCACACCAAAATCGCCGCGCTTGTCACCTAAGATTTCGACGTATTCATCGCGGTAACAAAGTACCAAAGCAGGATCGACACCCACTAAAGGAATACCGATATCAGCGACCATCGACAAGAAATCAGACGTCGATTTAGCCTCACGCGCAAAACGACTTAAGAAGCCTTTAATGTGCAGCGCTTTACCATTTGGCTTAAACGGCAGTAGCACCGGAATTTTACCAAGCTTCTGAGCCAAGGTAACGAAGTCTTCAACTACTTCTGCATCATAGAAGCTAGTAAACGGGTCTTGAACGATCAATACATGCTGTTTCTTCTGGTCAGAAGAGAGCCCTTCTAGATATTGAAGATCGAAGAGTTGCAGTTCTTTGCTCGCCAGACGATTTTTTAGTGTCGGCACCGACATCAACGGCGCATCGACATAACCGACCGTTTTCGCCGTTGCGGTTTGTATCCACTTTTGACCCAATGCAGCGTTCACTACTTTTGGCGCTTTCGCCATGAGTGGCAGCATTGTCTCAATGTTTGCTACTAAATAGTCTTTTGCTGGGCGTTGGTAACGTGAGTAATAGATATTCAAGAATCGAGAACGGAAACTCGGCACATCGACTTTAATCGGGCACTGACTCGCACATGCTTTACACGCCAAACAACCATTCATCGCTTCATGAACTTCATGCGAGAAATCGTACTCATGGCGTTTGTTCATCGTATTGCGAACACGCTCAATCATAGTCTTAACGGGTGTGTTATCTTTCAACGCTTCTTGCTCAAGGTCGAGAATATCAACACCTTGTTCAGTAAGTTGACGCAACCATTCTCTTACCAAGCCTGCGCGGCCTTTTGGTGAATGACGTCGGTCTGCCGTCACTTTCATTGAAGGACACATTGGCGAGCTAGTATCGTAGTTGAAACACAAACCGTTTCCGTTACATTCCATTGCTTGCTTGAAGCTATCACGAACTTGTACGTCGATCTGACGGTCGTAAAAGCCACGCTTAGTATCAGTAACTTTCACCAATTCAGCATCGCTTTCTAAAGGCGTACAGATTTTGCCTGGGTTCATCTTGTTGTGCGGGTCGAATGCTGCTTTAACTCGTCTTAATTCGGTAAACAGCTCTTCACCAAAGAAGTCTGGACCATACTCAGAACGGAAGCCTTTACCGTGTTCACCCCACATTAAGCCGCCGTATTTTGCCACCAGCTTAACCACTTCATCAGAGACTTCATGCATCAAGGCTTCTTGCATCGGATCACACAGATCCAATGCTGGACGAACGTGCAGTACGCCCGCGTCAACGTGGCCAAACATGCCGTAGTTCAACTCTTTTGAATCGAGCAACACTCTAAATTCAGAGATGAAGTCCGCCAAGTTTTCCGGTGGAACACAGGTATCTTCAGCAAAAGCGACCGGCTTAGCTCGGCCTTTCGCCGCACCTAATAAACCCACCGCTTTCTTACGCATGTTGTAGATTCGGCCAATACTCGCCAAATCGCTACAAACTTGGAAGCCAATAACGCCGGCCTCTTCGCTTTCAACCATGGTTTCAAGGCGTGCCGTCAGCGCTTGAACTTGCTGTTCAACTTCCGCTTCATCTTGGCCTGCAAACTCAACCATATTGATGCCGAGCATCTCTTTGTTCGGTACATCCATAAGCAGGTCGCTCACGGTGTGCCAAACAATGTCTTGCTTCGCTAAGTTCAATACTCTTGAATCAACCGTTTCAACAGACAAAGCTTTCGCTTCCACCATAAACGGCGCATTACGCAGCGCAGAATCAAACGTGTTGTATTTCACGTTAACCAGTGTGCGCGCTTTTGGAATCTTGGTTAGGTTTAATTTTGCTTCCGTGATGAATGCCAACGAGCCTTCAGCGCCACACAGAACACGAGTCAGGTCAAAGCTGTCGTCTTGTTCGTTAATTGCATTCTTTAGGTCATAGCCTGTTAAGAAGCGGTTCAACGGAGGGAATTTATCTAAGATTTGAGCGCGCTTGTCTCGACAAACCGCCTCAGTCACCGCAAGTGCATGGTGAGCGAATTCACCCTCAACGGGTAAGCCATGTGATAAATCAGATTCAAGACATGAACCATCTGCAAACACCGCTTGCAGTGACAATACATGGTCCGACGTTTTACCGTACTTCAATGACCCTTGGCCAGAAGCATCGGTATTGATCATGCCCCCCAAGGTTGCTCGGTTACTGGTAGAAAGGTCTGGAGAGAAAAAGTAACCATAAGGGCGAACAGCGTCGTTCAATTGATCTTTAACGACACCAGACTGAACTCTTACCCAGCCTTCTTTCTCGTTAATCTCAAGAACCTTATTCATGTATCGTGATAGATCAACCACGACACCTTTTGTTAAAGATTGTCCGTTGGTTCCGGTACCACCACCACGAGGGGAAAACGTCACACGTTCGTAAGCGGATTTAGAAACCACTTTACCGATAAGCACAACGTCTTGCGTTGTTTTAGGAAGGATGACCGCCTGCGGCAATTGCTGATAGACACTGTTATCAGTCGCCACAGCCAAACGGCTAGAATATTGAGATTCAATGTCGCCAGTAAAGCCCGCTGTTTTTAGTTCATCTAAAAAGCGTACGACAACTGGATCGACATCAGCATTGAGTTGAAGTCTTGGTAACATTTGCTTCCTGCCCCTACTTCGCTGATCCTATCAGCATTGGGTTATCTGAGATTTTTAATAATTTTCTTTGAATTTCGTCACTTTACTACTATTAAGATCATATAAAAAGGTGATCAAATCAGAATCTCAGTGCAAGAATGGAGAAATAGTCACTTTCGTCTTAATTCAGTAACAACATACTGAATAACATTTTGTTTAAGACATCTCCACGAGCACATAACAATGAAAAAAAACAAAACAGTCACAACTGAAGATATTCTTCTTAAACTATGCCAATCAGTCTCAAGCGTACTCACTTCAGCGACGGCTTCTCAGGTGTCCTATTCAGCTATGGTGCAAAAGATTAACAAGACAAGCCTTAAACCAGATTTTGGTTGCTTCGTTCTGTTTGATGGCGGCTTTTCTGGTCTTGTTGTCATCAATTTTACGTCTAAAGCGGCGCTAGAGATCTATACCAATTACATGCGTAACATGGGCATGCCAGAAGATGAGTTAGCAGTACTTCACACGTCTGACGAAGTGGGCGATGTTTTAGGCGAGTTAATGAACCAACTAGTTGGTGATTTCACGAATAAAATTCGCAAGGAACTGCAAACCAACATCACGCAGAACCAACCGAAAATGCTGGCACTGAACAAGCAGGTGAACCTTTCAGTTGATACTAACCTGGATCGTCCACAAGCTCGCCGTGTGACTTTCTCGACGGCGAACAACAACATCTTCTATCTTGAGCTTGCAATGGATAAGACCGAATTCATCCAATTGGAAGAATTTGAAATCGCTGAAGACGAATGCCCAGATAGCATTCTTGAAGCGACTCAGAAAAAAATGCAAGAAGCGAACAAACCAACACAAAGCTCAGGCAATGATTCTGCAGCAGATCTACTCGATGAGCTGGGTATTTAGTGTGCGAATGCTCTAATCAGTCTTAAAAATCGTGTCACGAACGCCATCAATGCTCTTGATGGCGTTTTTGTTTTTGGCGCTAAGTCGGTTCACACAATCCAATGTTAACGCCTCACGTGTTCATCAAACCAGTTTTGCCTTTCTGTTACCCGCGAAAACATGTAAAATGTTGGACTTTTAAAAATTTGCAGTAATGATTAAGTAGTCGATGGATAAGAAAAAAGCCCTAAAGAAAATTGCCAAGTGCCTTGAGCTTGGTAATTCTGCGAACGTCAATGAAGCTGCCAATGCAATAAAGATGGCGCATAACTTGATGCTGAAATATGGTCTCGAAAAAGACGATATTGAATTTATCAAGATGGGGAAAACTCAGTCCAGCCACCTGTTACCTGCAAATATCAGTTCTACACTGCTGCGTGTTATTCGCGGTATCAACACCAAATTTGGCGTAGAAGCCGTGTTACTGAACCACAAAGGCCTCAAGCGTGTTGAGTTCATAGGGGAAGCCGACCGTGCGATCTTCGCAGCCTTTGCGTTCGATATTATATATCGCGAACTGAATGAACACACAGGCCAATTCAGAAACAGCTTTGCTGGCTCTGGCACAGGTTCGCTAGAAGTCACTCGTCGCGTAAATTCTTACGTTTCTGGCTGGGTAGAAGGTGCGCTTGAAAAGTTGCCAACCATTACTCCAGACGACGAGTCAAACAACAAAATCAATAACTACATTGATAAAGAGTTCAAAAATATCGACCGTGAAACGTTCAAACAGCAACTGAGAGAAGCGATGAAAAACCTCACCGCCGATTATGAAGTTGGTTTGAAGAAAGGTCGTAAATTGTCTGTTAATCGACCAGTTGGCGGTACCCAGGCAGCTAAAAAGATAACTAAATCATAGAGCCACTTTACATTACTTCTTCGTATTGATAAAACCATCAGCAAAATTTACAGGACTATGTTTGTCATTCGGATTCATTCGTTTGACAGAAGTACATGATGGAGAAAATACGTTGAAAAAAATCACACTAGCCCTAGCGCTTACTATCGCTTTAACGGGTTGTCAGGCTACTCAACGCCAAAACGCTACAACTGGCGAATCTGAGACTAACTCTGCAACTCAAGGCGCTCTAATTGGTGCACTTGCTGGTGCCGTTGCTGGTGCTGCTACCGGTAACTCCAAAGACCGAGGTAAACGTGCACTTATTGGTGCGGCAGGTGGCGCGGCTGTTGGTGGTGGTATTGGATACTACTTTGACCGACAAGAAGCAGCCCTTCGTGAAGAGCTAATGAATTCAGGCGTTCAAGTTGAACGCGTTGGCGAAAACCAACTTCTACTTCGCCTAGAAAACGGCATCGGTTTTGATTCTGGCTCTTACGCTTTGGAATCAAGCATTCACAATACCCTTCGCGGCGTTGCTCGCATCCTAGTTGAATACCCGGACACTAGCCTAGTGATTGAAGGTCACACTGACAGCACTGGCAGCGAATCGACGAACCAAATACTTTCTGAGCGTCGTGCTGAATCTGTTCGTGCATTCTTGATCTCTCAAGACGTTGCAGCAGGTCGTGCCATTGCTCGTGGTAACGGTGAGCGTTACCCTCTGTGTGACAACAACACCTCTCAAGGTCGTGCTTGTAACCGTCGCGTAGAAATTCAAATCTTGCCGCTTAAGTAGCACGATTAAAGCCCAGTCCGTCTTTATCTATTGAATTAACCTCTATATAGTTGTTTATCAGTTATGTTATTCATTTAACGTGATAATAATAGCCAACAACCATAAAGCATATTCATACTGACATATCGATTCTGGGCTTTTTTACGAGACTTATCTTTTGCTTATCCTATCCAACTTTCTGACATCATCGCCTCTAAGAACTCTGCTTCTCGCCTTCATCTTTGCCACGATACAGTTATTCTCAACACATTTGGTTCATGCAGAAAGTAGCCCTCAGCTGTCATTAGGTTCACAACCTCAAGATCCAGCATCTCAATACCAATTGGCGCAAGCGTATGAATTGGAAACGGATGTGCCTGAAAACATCGATGACGCATTCTATTGGTACTCGCAATCTGCAGATAATGGCAATGGAGATGCGCAATTTAAACTCGGTGAGTGGTATTTGGCGGGAATAAGTGTCGAACAAGATAACAAACTGGCCTTAGAGTGGTTTATCAAAGCGGCACTGCAAGGTAACAAGCAAGCGCCTATAAAAGTAGCAAAGATCTACGAATCCTCACTTGATAAGGAGCTCCTTCAACCACTAGATGCCGCGCAACTATGGTATGAAGCAGCCTTACAAAATAATCCACAAGCAGAAGATGGTTACAACCGTGTTTTAGAAGCACAATTCAACCAACAGCGTGCTAAGCAGATCTCTTCGATTGAGAAGCTCAATGATGACGTCAATACTGAAACCAGTACAAGTCAGGCGCTGTCTGGTCAACAACGACCTAATCAAGGGCTATCAAGCTCATTCCCTTCCGTTCAGCCCTATAATGGGCAAGCGGCAAGCTCTAATCTAACGAACTCTGACTATATGATTGGCGCAATACTGGCCATTTTGATTTCTATCGTGAGTATCAGTGGGACTCTGGTGATCTCGAGAAAGGGACAGATTTTAAAGTCTGGTGAATTGAATCAGCAACAACAGACTCTTGAAGCGCAACTTAACTCGAAGGATTTCACCATTAAGCAGCAAAAGCGTCAGCTTCAAACCATTTATAACGAATTAAAGAAGCAGAAAAACAGCAAAAGCCTAAGTCATTTACAAGTGGCTTGCGCTCTGTTTGGATACACACCGAGTTCAATACCTGACCAAAAAAGCATCAAGATCCGATACAAACAGCTATCAAAGATCTACCATCCAGATGGTCACGGATGTGACGAAGAAATGAAACGTTTGAACAATGCGCTAAAAACCATTTTACAAAGTGTTACAAAATCGTAAATAACCAAACAACTTTGACTTTCCAATTCACGGAGATATCGATTTTATTGGTGTTGCAATCGATCACCTTCTCAAAAACGGGTAACAAACTATTAACTAATGGGTCTTACTTGTGTCATAATTTGCGCCGAAAATACACCTGACTTAAACAGGTGAGGAGAAAATATGTTCACAATAGAAGGCGTTTGTGATTGGTGCAAAAAGCCAAGCCTAGTAAAAAAGCACGACTACCTAGATGGTAAGTGTCATCATGCATGTAAAGAGTGCAATGATATTGCAACCATTGATGTTCGCCAGTTCAATATTGGTGAAATGGAAATGAGAACAAAACTCTCCCAAGCGACATTGAGATAAGCAACACCGTGAAATATAAGAAAGCGCCTAAGGCGCTTTTTTTGTATCTGGGATTTATCTTCTTATCTTCTATACAGGTGTATACAGTACTTTTCTGTAAAAACCACTGTATACACCTGTATAGAAATCACATTATTTCAACTTATGAGACAAAACAACAAATTCATTCAAATTTAATTTATTGAATCATTTCAATTACTTAATTATATTTCATCCATAACTCCAGACAGAATCGTCCAATAATCCCGCAAAAAAGGCTTGATCTTATAAGCAACTAAAACTACTGTATACACATACAGCATGTATATAAGGACAGCAAAATGATTCAAGCACACGTTAAAGCACAACACTCTAGCCCGCTAGTTCACTGCGCATTTACATCAGCTTCTCGTAAAAGTAAAAATTCAAACGAGGAAGCGTTGTTTGCAAGAATGGCGTTGCTGTCCAATCAACATCAGTGGTTGCTGTTTACAGCTCAAACGCCACGACCATCGGCTAAGCAGCTTAAGCAACACAACGTGTGCTGTGACCGCGTTATTCACATGAAAGCCTCTCACCAGATGACGGAAGTTGAAACGGTTGAGAAAGCCATCCGCTCTAAGAATGCGAGTGCGATTGTTGCAAGTGCATCGATTGATCAGTTCAGCCAGCAATACCTAAGAACATTAGGAATGCGCTTTCAATGTGAAGTATTCTTTATGGATGCAAATTCAGAGCGTATTCACTGATCTACGTTGCTTAACATTTTGGTTCACAAACATAGCTTAATCTTTTAGCTCAAAAACACGGTCCAAACATACTGCCTTCCCCTGCCCTACAACTCGCCAATTTTTAAGCGGATAGTTAAGCAGGGTTTTTTATTTGATTAATAGATTTAGCAATCGTTTGCTTTTTCTCTGGAAGCAAACAGTAGATTGGGTATAATGCCCGTCTAATCATGTGCACACCGCACTTCTCTGTATGACGTTTGATAAAAGATAGGAATGTCTAAATGAGCCTTGCTGATCAAGTTCTTGCCGTAAATGATGACCTACCAATCCGTACTGACAAACCTGTCCACAGTGGCAAGGTTCGCTCAGTCTACTGGTTAACTGAAGAAGATAGCCAACGACTAATTAAAGAGAAAGGCTACGATGTAGCACCAGATGCGCCTTTAGCCATCATGGTGATCAGTGACCGTATCTCTGCATTTGATTGCATCTGGCGTGGTGAAGGGAATCTAAAAGGTGTTCCAGGTAAAGGAGCGGCTCTGAATGCTATCTCTAACCACTGGTTCAAATTGTTTAAAGACAACGGCCTTGCTGACAGTCATATCCTTGATATCCCTCACCCATTCGTATGGATTGTACAAAAAGCTCGTCCAGTCATGATTGAAGCGATTTGTCGTCAATACATCACAGGCTCTATGTGGCGTGCGTACGCGAACGGCGAACGTGAATTCTGTGGTATCGAGATGCCTGAAGGCCTAAAGAAAGACAAGAAGCTGCCTGAGCTACTTATCACGCCTTCTACTAAAGGGATTCTGAGAGATATTCCTGGCGTTCCAGAAGCTGACGATGTGAACATCACACGTAACAACATCGAAGATAACTTCGCAGCATTCAACTTTACTCAAGCAAGCGACATCGCTCATTACGAAAAATTGCTTAAAGAAGGCTTCAACGTAATCAGCCAAGCGCTAGCAAAAGTAGACCAAACCTTTGTTGATACAAAATTTGAGTTCGGCTACGTCAACGATGCTCAAGGTAAAGAAAAACTTATCTACATGGACGAAGTCGGTACTCCAGATTCATCTCGCATTTGGGATACTCAGGAATACAACAACGGCAACATCGTTGAGAATTCAAAAGAAGGCTTCCGTCAGTTCTTGCTTAACTACTTCCCTGATGCCGACATTCTTTTGAACAAAGAACGCATGCCAGAACGTGAGGCATTGGCTCGTGACAATGAACTGCCTCTTGATTCGCTAATGTCTCTGTCTCGCACTTACCTTGATATCGCAGCGAAAATCACAGGTGCAGAGATCGTACTGAGCGAAAATCCTAAGCAAGAGATCATTGATGTTCTGCGCGCTAACTATGGTCTAATCGACTAATTGCTTAATTGCTTAATTGCTTAATCTTAAGATAAAAAGCTAATAAGCTAATAAGCTAATAAGCTAATAAGCTAGAAAGCTAGAAAGCACAGATTTTAGATACTAAAAGGGCCTCACAATATTGAGGCCCTTTTTACGTGTACGTTTTTATATCCTTTGAGAGAGCTTATAGGCGACTGAGTTACAACCTAATCGTCAACTCTTCCCCAGAATTACCCGCAATCACTAAATGACTGCGCGATTCGATGTACTCGATCTGCTCTTCTTCAAGAGAATATGGCATAACCACCTTAAGTTCATTGATACCTTCGAGCTTGGCAAGCTTAAGCAAAGTAACAATGTTTGATTCATCGCTTTTACGTGTCGACATTGATTTCAATGCCATCTGCCATAAGCGATCCTCTGGGGTACCCAGCTCTTTAATGCTATCTCGCCAAACGGTACTGAACACTGGCGCAATTGTGGTGAGTGCTTCCAGAAAAGTCCATTTTTTACTGCATGAGGCGCCAAGAAATGTTGTGTAATCGAACTCTACACGCGTTTCTTCCTGTTTATCCATGATGTCCCCCGACACTTTGGCAACACAATATACTCAATATCTATCAACTTTTTCTTTATAGCAATAGGATATAGAAGAATAGTCTTTTATGACCTTTTGATTGGTTAAAAAGGCATATAAAAATCAAACTTGTAACAAAATAAGCACTGAAAAATCATATATGCACCTATTTGATTAATATTTTAGAGATAAAAGTTATCCATCTATTTGATATCAATTATTCGGCTCGCTTTTTTGTATTGAATACGCCACCCAGACCATGTGGGTAGCTCCCAACGTTTTGGTGATAACTTCCGACTACCCGATTGATAATGAACGTAAATCAACTTCCTTCCAGTCAGGTATTCCACCTCAAGTTGCAAGTCGGCAAGACACAATGAAAACGGGTATTTTTCCGAGAATTCGTTATACAGCCAAGTAGGTATACCATCAAAGGGAATATCGTCATGTTCGAACATTTCCAGCTCACTGACATCCGTCACGCCTAACACTTCCAGTTGCTCTATAAACCATAGTTCAAAGCTCAATTGCTCGATCTCTGGCGTATATTTGGTTTGTTCATCTAACCCAAGTTTCACGTACAATTGCCAATGCTTAATCTCTTGAGTGCGAACCTCTGCAAAGCCAGGAAGCTGAGCACCACTTACCACAAGATCAACGATAGGCTTCAAAGATAACTGACCTTCTGCCGCAACGAGCTTGGTATTAATCGTGCGGCCAGCGTACACCAATGCCATTTCGGTAAACACACCCTCGTCATTGACCACAGTTTCACCTTGCTGCCATTCACCTAATTCTGCTTCAACAACGAGTTCTAAAGGAATAGGAGCAGTGGTCGTCGCTAATGTGAATGTTTGCTTCACACCGCGCCCCGGCAAGCTGTGAGTGTCCAACACCAACATCGCTTGTGCATTGTCAGGGAAGCGATTCTGACGGCCGAGTACTACTTCTAACATCCCGTTAGCAAAGGCTTCTGTTCTTTTCAGTCGGCGTACAAACACCAATTCAGGATGCAGCTGAATAATGGTTTCAAGTAGAGCGGTGCGTTGGTAGCGAGAGGCAACCTCTAACTGCGGAAGTTCAAATACCTCACGCATTTGCTTAGCCAGACCTTGAGCTTCATTCCGTGCTTGCTGGTCGATGTCTAAATGCGGATATTCGCGACCACGCACAACCTGTATGAGTAAAGATAAATCACACCCTTCTTTCTCTTGTTGCGCGAGCGCTTCTAGGTGCTCTGCATTGTTTGGTAACTGATACAAACGAGCAGGAACGGACAACGCCGCAGTGAGATCGACCATCGCTTCTTTTAATGATTTGGGTTTGATTCGAGTAACGATATCGGCATACAAAGCATCTATCGGCAACGGATACAGCTTTTTACCATGCTCGGTAATTTGATGGTCGGCGTTAATCGCTTCCATCCTCAGCAAGGTTTGAGTCGCGCTGTTTAATGATTTTTCAGGAATAGGATCAAGGAAAGACAGACTCTCTAGAGTCGCACCACAACATGCCGCCGCCAACATAGGTTCGGTCAGTTCTTCACGCTGTAGTTCAGGAGGCGTAACCAACTCCAACGCCGCATGTTCGCCATACAAACGAACACAGACACCATCCATTACCCTACCCGCGCGGCCCGCTCGTTGTTTGGCACTCGCTCGTGATATGGATTTAAGCATCAATGTGGTTCTGCCATTACGCTGGACGGTGCGTCTTTCTAATCCTGAATCTATCACCACGCCAATATCAGGAATGGTTAATGAGGTTTCAGCAACGTTGGTCGCCAAAATGACTTTTCGTAAACTATCGCCGTCATTTTTAGTATCGATATTACGACCAGAGAGCGCCAAATCTCGTTCTTTATCACTCACCGACGCATGTAATTTAACGACTTGGATATCTGGATTTTTCGCTAAGGCCTGTTCACATTGCACGATCTCTTTTTTACCCGGCAGAAAAACCAATATATCGCCAGAAGACGCTATCAATTGATGATTCACTTCTTCAGCAATGCGCTGCTCTAGATGTCGACTATCCGGCAGAGCTCTGGATTCATTCGCTCGGTGTTCAATCTCAACTTGATAAGTTCGTCCTTCACAGCGTATGCGATTCGCCTCCAAATACTGAGCAAGGCGTTCACCTTCAATGGTTGCTGAAGTGATCACCAAACGATGACTCGCTTTTTGCTTCAGAATCGCCACCAGCAGATCAATGTCCCAACGTCTCTCATGAAATTCATCCACCACAATCACATCGAAGTTAGCTAATCCATCTTCTGACAGCCAACGCAGCGCGATACCGGGCGTCACAAACACAACGTCTGTTTGCTCGTTGTACTCCGACTCTAGCTTAATCGCATAGCCAACCTTTGAACCCAGCTTTTCTCCCGATTGTTGCGCTAAATATTTAGCCAGTGATGTACACGCGATGCGTCTTGGCTCCACCACCAACACTCGCCCATGTTGAGAAGCCCAAATTGGTAAGCGCGTTGATTTACCTGATCCGGTTTCAGCCTCTACGACAAGGTGAGAACTAACGATTTGTTCGTGGAATACGTTTTGATAAGCATCGATGGGAAGTAATGACATAAAATGGAGAATTGCGAAAAAGTGTGTGCAGAGTATAACGAATTATCGTGTTGAAATTCGATAAGTGTGGGACAGAGGTAAGAATATCATTTTGTTTGCTCAGATCGCGGAGAAACTATTTACAATTGAATAACTAAACCGTTATCATTTTTCAGTTACCCTTTCTCCCATATTAGGCATCCAATGAACAACGATAAACGCCCTCTATATATCCCTTATGCTGGTCCTGCTCTACTAAGTACACCTCTTCTAAACAAAGGCAGCGCATTCTCGGCTGAAGAGCGCAGTTCTTTCAACCTTGAAGGTTTGTTACCGGAAACAACCGAAACAATCCAAGAGCAAGTAGGACGTGCATACAAACAATATTGTAACTTCGAAAGTGATATGGATAAGCATATCTACCTTCGTAACATCCAAGACACTAATGAAACGCTTTTTTATCGTTTAGTTCAAAACCACATCTCTGAAATGATGCCTATCATTTACACGCCAACGGTTGGCGCAGCATGTGAGAACTTCTCAAATATTTACCGTCGTGGCCGTGGTCTGTTTATCTCATACCCGAACCGCGATCGTATCGATGATCTACTGAATAATGCGACAAACCACAATGTTAAAGTTATCGTGGTTACGGATGGTGAGCGCATTCTTGGTTTGGGAGACCAAGGTATCGGTGGCATGGGTATTCCAATCGGTAAGCTAGCACTTTACACAGCGTGTGGCGGCATCAGCCCTGCTTACATGCTACCAATCGTGCTCGATGTGGGTACGAACAACCCTCAACGTCTTGCAGACCCAATGTACATGGGCTGGCGTCACCCTCGTATCACAGGTGCTGACTACGATGCATTCGTTGAAGAGTTCATCCAAGCGGTTCAACGTCGTTGGCCTGATGCATTAGTTCAATTCGAAGATTTCGCACAAAAGAACGCAATGCCACTGCTTGAGCGTTACAAAGATCGCCTCTGTTGTTTCAACGATGACATCCAAGGCACAGCAGCTGTAACGGTTGGTTCTCTACTTGCAGCATGTAAAGCAGCAAACAGCAAACTTTCAGATCAACGAATCACCTTCTTAGGTGCGGGTTCTGCAGGTTGTGGTATTGCTGAAGCTATCATTGCTCAAATGGTGTCTGAAGGTATCAGCGATGCACAAGCTCGCTCTCAAGTTTACATGGTTGACCGTTGGGGTCTGCTACAGGAAGGAATGCAAAACCTGCTTGATTTCCAACAGCGTCTGGTTCAAACCAACGAAAACACCAAAGACTGGGAAAGCGACGGCACTGGTTTCTCTCTATTAGACGTTGTTCGCCACGCGAAACCAACAGTATTGGTTGGTGTATCTGGTGCTCCAGGTTTATTCAGCAAAGAAGTCATCAAAGAGATGAACCTACACTGTGAACGCCCTATCGTGTTCCCACTGTCGAACCCAACTAGCCGTGTTGAAGCAACGCCAAACGACATCATTCGTTGGACTGATGGCCAAGCACTTGTTGCAACAGGTAGCCCATTTGAGCCAGTGGTTCACAACGGCACGACTTACCCAATCGCTCAATGTAACAACAGCTACATCTTCCCAGGTATTGGCCTTGGTGTACTGGCTGTGAACGCTTCACGCATCACTGACGAAATGCTAATGGAATCGAGCCGTGCACTTGCAACGTGTTCTCCACTAGCAATCAATGGCACAGGCGCTCTACTTCCACCATTGGAAGAGATCCACACCGTATCTAAGAAGATTGCTTTTGCCGTTGGTAAAAAAGCGATTGAGCAAGGTGTTGCTCTAGAGATCACTGAAGAAGCATTGCAACAAGCGATTGACCAGCACTTCTGGCAGCCGGTTTACCGTCGCTACAAGCGTACTGCATTCTAATAGAGCATACTTGTTCTCAAATAGCACTCTTACAAGAGCCTCTGCAATCGCAGGGGCTTTTTTCTTTACACTGTCTTGTCTTTTTAACTGATTTTTCTCATTTTTATTTGGTATTATCGAGCACTCAAAAATTAATGCTCAGTCAAAGGACCATACCGAGAGTGAAATTTGATTCTCACATTATCCGTAGCTACTTAAATAAAGCTTACAAGAAACTGCAAGGTTTTCTGTTTGGCGCTTTCCTCGTGTTCTTAGTAGGCAGCGCTGCGGTTATTGCGATCGATTATTGGGTTTCATGGCAAGCGGAAGATCGCATCATCTACGATATAGATGAAGTGCCCGAGCTTGAGGTCGCCGTTGTGCTTGGCACGAGCAAATATTTGGGTCGAACACTCAACGACTATTATAAGCACCGAATCGAAGCCGCAATTGAGCTCTTCGATCGTGAAAAAGTAGACCAATTTCTACTGAGCGGCGATAACGCTCATCGCTCTTACAATGAACCGTGGACGATGAAGCGCGACTTGTTAAAAGCGGGCGTCCCCGAGGAACGCATCAATCTAGATTACGCGGGTTTCAGAACCTTGGACTCGATTGTTCGCGCCAAAAAGATATTCGATACCGATAACTTTCTGATCATCACTCAAAAATTCCACTGTGAAAGAGCGCTATTCATCGCTAACTCTTACGATATTCACGCGCAGTGTTTAGCGGTTTCAGGTCCAACCCACCATTCGGGAAGCTCAATACGTTTACGTGAAGTGTTTGCGCGTACCAAAGCGTTTCTTGACCTGTATATTATGGGAACAACGCCAAAGTTCCTTGGACCTAAAGAGCCGATTCAACCGAGTCCAAAACCGGAATCATTTCCGATCCCAAACCCTATTACTGACCCCACTGTAAACCCTACAACAAACCCGATTGCAGACCCCGCAGAGACCGATGTGTAGAAAACTACACATTTTGAATTTGTTGCCTCACACTTCACCATTGTTAAGCAAAAACACACCAACACTCCTTTATTAACTTGAGTAACATTCTTCCAACAAAGTCTGACCCTACATCAAGCTATATACCTCGAAAATAATAAGCACAACTCAATGAAGTCGTGCACCAATAAAACGAGGATAAACAAAAGGAGCGTCTTATGACGGCACTTGTTACTACACTGAAACACTGGTTGTTTACCCGCAACAGCATGATATTAATTGGTAATTTCACGCTATTTGCAGTTTTGCTCAATACCCTGCCATTCGAAGCGCAAGTGAATACGGGGTTAAGTATTCTCGTGTTCGTTGCCATTCTATGGTTAACAGAAGCTATTCACGTCAGCATCACCGCTCTGCTCGTTC
Source organism: Vibrio cyclitrophicus (assembly GCA_023206055.1). Taxonomy (NCBI): domain Bacteria; kingdom Pseudomonadati; phylum Pseudomonadota; class Gammaproteobacteria; order Vibrionales; family Vibrionaceae; genus Vibrio; species Vibrio cyclitrophicus. The sequence continues at coordinate 2,227,612 of CP065366.1, forward strand.
CCCTATTGGCTGTCTTGTTTGGTGTATTCAACACGCCTGCAGCACTGGCTAACTTCTCAAACCCTATCATCTTCTTATTTATGGGTGGTTTTGCGTTGGCAGCCGCACTGAACAAGCAAGAGCTAGATAAAGCGATTGCAGACAAAGTACTGCTGATAGCAAAAGGTAGAATGTCAGTAGCTGTGTTCATGTTGTTCGGTGTGAGTGCGGGCCTATCCATGTGGATATCAAACACAGCCACCACAGCAATGATGCTTCCTCTTGTTCTTGGCATCATGAACAAAGTCGACCAAAGTGAAGACCGCAACACGTACGTGTTCGTGCTGCTGGGTATCGCTTACTGTGCATCGATTGGTGGTATCGCGACCTTAGTGGGTAGCCCACCGAACGCAATCGCCGCTGCAGAAGTTGGCTTGAGCTTTACTGAGTGGATGGCGCTAGGTCTTCCAATCTCACTTATCTTGATGCCAATCGCGATGTTCATTCTTTATGTGATGACGAAGCCAAAGCTTGACCACAAATTCGAGCTAGACCACGCTCCTGTAGAGTGGACGAACAGCAAAAAAATCACGCTATCTATCTTCTTGTTAACGGTTACGCTTTGGATATTCGGTAAGCCAATCAACGCAATGATCGGCGGCTTCTCTAAGTTCGATAGCTTGGTAGCGATTGGTGCGATTGTACTGCTTGGTGCTTCTAGAGCTGTAGAATGGAAAGACGTTGAGAAAACTACGGACTGGGGTGTACTTATCCTGTTCGGCGGCGGTATCTGTTTAAGTAATATTCTGAAAGCGACAGGAACTAGCGTATTCCTAGCACACTCATTAAGCGGGTTTTTAGAAACAGCTGGCGTACTGCTTACGATTCTAGCCGTGGTAGCCTTCGTGGTATTCCTAACAGAGTTTGCGAGTAACACAGCGAGTGCGGCATTGCTTGTCCCTGTATTTGCGACTATTGCAGAAGCGCTGGGTATGTCTCCAGTTATCTTGTCTGCACTGATTGCGGTAGCTGCATCTTGTGCTTTCATGCTGCCAGTCGCGACACCACCTAACGCAATCGTGTTTGGATCAGGCCACATTAAGCAGAAAGAGATGATGCGAATCGGTATGGTGTTAAACCTAGTTTGTATCCTAGTTCTGACTTTGTTCGCTTGGATCTTCTGGTAAGCACTAACGTCCTATAAGCGCATACTTGTAGGAATGCTCCCCTAAACTGGTTGAACTTCCCCCGGTTCAACCAATACAAAAATGCCCGCTCAGTTTGAAACTACCAGTCAACTGAACGGGCACATAAAAACAAGAAACGCTTTTCCCTTTTGGTGGCCCCGCGCCACCTTTTTTGTTTTTGGCTATTGGCTATTGATGTGACCCCATAAAAGTAGACACTTAATACAGAGCATTGAGTGTCATGAAAGTAAAATCACAAAGGCAATATACAGACGAATTTAAACGAGAAGCTGTTCAGCGATCTCTTGATTCTTCTGACACCGTTAAGTCAGTAGCACTATCCTTAGGAATATCGCCGGTGCTACTTTCTAAATGGAGATGCCAAATGACGTCGAAGAAGACTAATAACTCCCTCCCAATACCTAATCACGGTCCCGAAAATCCGTTGCACAACTGGAGAAAGAGATCCGTCAATTGAAAAAGAAGCTTGAGATTGCAGAGCTGGAGAATGATTTCTTAAAGGAAGCGAAGGCTTTCTTCGACAGCCAAAAAGAATAAGGTTCGAGTATATCCTTAAGAAGGCCAGTGTGAAGTTTCCTGTCATTCGACTATGCAAATGGTTAGGCGTTTCTAAAGCGGGTTATTACAAGTGGCTAACAAGGAAACCATCGAAGCGAGAGACAGACAATGAGTCTTTAAGTCACTACTTGAGGAGAGAAAGCAAAGCTCAGTATTGTATTCCAGGCTATCGAAAGCTTTGGGAAGCAGCAGTCGCTAACGGCTTTATTTGCAATAAAAAGCGAGTACAGAGGCTTCTACAGAATATGGGCTATCGCTCTTGCGCGAGTAAGAGGCGATATGGACGAGCGCCAAGACAAAATGCGCTTATACCAGCCTATAACATTCTTGCCCGTCAATTTAAGGTGGATAAACCCGATCGAGTTTGGGTGTCTGATATAACTCAGGTGCGCTGTACGGATGGCTGGCAATACCTGTGCGTCGTCTTAGATTTGTTTTCACGCAAAGTGATTGGTTGGTCGACAAGTCGCATTAATAACGCAAAGTTAGTGCTTAGAAGCCTGAATAAGGCTTGGGAACAAAGGCAGCCCTTAGGTCACGAGCTTTTGTTTCACTCCGATCAAGGTATACAGTATCGAGCGTTGGAGACGATCCGTTGGCACCGTAAACGAAAGATTAAAGTCAGCATGTCGAGAAAAGGAAACTGTTGGGATAACGCTTGTTCCGAAAGCTTCTTTGCGCAATATAAGAAAGAGTGGATGAACAACTTAGATCAGCTTTCACGACAAGAAATGACGATGCAGAGTCGCATTTATATCGATACCTATTATAATCCAGTAAGAAGACATGGGACTCTAGGTGGAGTGAGTCCCATAGACTTTGAACTAATCAACTAAACCCCTGTGTCTACTTTTTAGGGGCCATATCACTATTGGCTATTGGCTATTGGCTAAAGCAAACAACTCATAACTATTCAGAACAACAGTGTTAAATTGCGCTTGGCACCAAACGCGTCCAACCTAGCAGTAGCATCGAAGCACATAACACCCACACTAAGGTTGCCAACGAGAGTGTCGATACCAAGTTATAGCGATAACTGAACACATACACTGCGCCAAGATAAGCGGCGTATGGCACAAGTGAAAACAGGCCAAACAACGCTGTGGTACGCAACTCGACCATGGTTTGTTCCGTGCCGACAATGTAGTGAGCAATCAGAGCAAAGGTCGGAAACAGCGGCACTAAACCAGAGATATAAAAGCTCTTACTTTTCGACAACAGAGCAATTAATAAAACCGCCGCTGCACCTAGCAAACATTTAAAGAACAGTGAAATCATTTCAATACGTTATCCAAACATACTAACCAACAAAAGGTTCTAGAGGGTAAACTCATATAGCGCCCATAAAAACGCCACACGTCACATATGCACGTGTGGCTTATTAAGTGATCAAAACAATTTTTAGATTAGTGACTCAAGATCACTTGATTTCTACCTGAATGCTTCGCTTGATATAAAGCTTCATCAGCGCGGGCAATGGTCTCTGTCACTCGTTCTTGCTTCATCTCGGCAACACCAATACTGCATGTCAGTGGATCGCCATGAACCCAAAGGTGTTGGCTGACTAAAAGTCGAATTTTCTCGGCCTTCCTTTGTGCTTCGCCAAGATCAGTCTCAGGGCAAAAAACAATAAATTCCTCGCCGCCCCAACGAACCAACTTGTCGGTAGCGCTGATCGAGCTGCCCACCACCATGCTGAACTCACGTAATATATGGTCACCCATTTGGTGCCCGTATTTATCGTTCACACTCTTGAAGTAATCAATATCGAGATAGAGCATACTCAGCTTACCGTGGCCTTGCTTCACGTATTGTGACTGCATTTTCAACCAATCACGAATCGCGTGTCGGTTGAGTATTCCTGTTAACTCATCACGATGGGCCATCTCTGAAAATTCAAAGTTTTGTTCTCTCAGTGCCCGATTGACGTTCTTCAAGTGATGATGTCTTTTCTCTGCAATCACCATGCGCTTTCTTGATCTGTGCAACTCTGAAAGCAGGAACACAGTGCCCGTACCTACCCAAACAAACAGCAAGATCATAAACAAGCTTTCACCCGTGATATACGAGCCTTCGAATTCAATACTTCGTATGACGATTCTGTGGTGACCGAGTTTCGCTCCAGACGCAGTAGCAAACTCGACCATATTCACGTTCGAATACTCAGGGGCAGAGTGCTCTAACGCAATATCGTTATCAGCCAACCACCATGTCATCACTTGCAGGTTTTTGATCGGAATCTCAATCACACCACCATCAATTCCTGGAGAAAATTCCATCCCGTTGTACTTGTGCGTGTACTCGTCATCAGGAACCGAATAAGCAGGGTTGTAGTTACGTAGGTAGGTTCTCAAACGACCGCTAGAGTCAGCCTCTGCATGGTAATCAATGTTCACTCTAAAGGTGTGATATTGGGAAAGATCAAGACCTTCGGTAATGTCAGGGGTGATTCGAATCGATAAGCCGCAATAAGGCCACGGATACTCGGATTCTTTAAGTTCACACTCGAGAATGTACTGCCCATTTTCATAAAAAAACTGGGATGTACTGATTCCCCTATCAACTCGATCGCTGGTCGCGATAAATTCATATTTATCAGGGGTAATTGCCGTTATCACACGATTTCCGCTCACACGGTAATACTGCACAATGGCAAGCGTTGCGATAACTAGAAAGATAACAATCTTATGGATCCACTTCACGTCTAAGCTTCCGGCTTAATATCCCTATAATTGGGACTTCATGATAAAAAATAAGTTGAGAGAATTAGTGATCTTAATGCCAATAATCCACTAAAAAACGTTATATCACGCCCGAACAAAATGTCATACTATATTTTTATGCAAGTGCATGCTGTTGATTATTCACGTCGAGAATCAAGTAATATTGCGTATAAAAACAGGTCCTATTTGTTATACTCATCGCATAATCATCGTTAACCGTATCGCCTGCTCACAAGGCGAACGAGTGGGCGAAATAATAATCAAAATACAACGAGTAATGTCATGTCTTTATTAGCAAAAGGAACACTCAAGAAGATGAGTGCTTCCCTTGATGGTGCGGTTACTTACCGTTTACCTGTAGGTGAAGAGTTTGTAGAACTAAACCCTCTGATTGGTAAAACCATCAACCTCACCCATACTGGCAATATTTTTTGTTGTTCGTGTGGTAAGAAAACCAAGAAAAGCTACTCTCAAGGCCACTGCTTTGTGTGCATGAGAAAGCTAGCAAGTTGCGACATGTGCATCATGAAGCCAGAGACTTGCCACTACGATGAAGGTACTTGTCGTGAGCCTGAATGGGGCGAAGCGAACTGCATGGTTGATCACTTCGTTTACCTGTCGAACACATCAAGCCTTAAAGTGGGTATCACTCGTCATACTCAAATCCCGACTCGCTGGATCGACCAAGGTGCCACTCAAGGCCTGCCAATCTTGAAAGTGAAAACACGTCAAATTTCTGGCCTGATCGAAGTTGAATTAGCAAAACACATTGCTGACAAAACCAACTGGCGCACGCTGCTTAAAGGCGACGGCGACGATATGGAATTGGTAGAAAAAGCCAAAGAACTGTTGCCGTTGGTTGAGGATAAAATCCAAGAGATCAGAGCGAAGTTTGGTGATGATGCTATCGAGATTCTTAGCGAAAACATCACTTCATTGAGCTACCCAGTAGAACAACACCCAGTGAAAATTGTATCGCACAACTTTGATAAGAACCCTGAAGTGACGGGCGTACTTCAAGGCATTAAAGGCCAATACCTAATCCTAGATACTGGTGTGATTAACATCCGTAAATTTGGCTCTTACGAAGTAGAAGTGTCTGCATAACTTTTAGAACTTAAGCGTTTCTCATCGTGAGAAGCGTTTAGTTAATAGCCAAAAACTCAAATGCCCTCAAGTGATGACTTGAGGGCATTTTTCGTTGTCGATTCTATTCGCCATTGGATAATGGTTATAAGCGTTAAAGCGCAACTACATCTCCGTCTACACAATTCTTGCCATTGGCTTTCGCGCGATAGAGAGATTGATCGGTTAAATTCACGAGTGCGTCAATCGTTACACCGCCTTCACAGGCTTGGCTATCACTGATTCCGATACTGACACTCGAATTAAATCGAATCTGTTCATCGATTTTGAACTCGACTTGATGGAACTGTTGGCGAACCTGTTCAGAAACCTCATGCGCTGTTTCAAGAGACGCATTTGGGATAAATATAATAAACTCTTCACCACCCCAACGGCCTGCTACTCCGCCGACTTTCTCGGCATTGCGCTTGGTAATATTAGCCAAAGCACAAATGACTTCATCACCAACCATATGGCCGTAAGTATCATTAATCGACTTAAAATCATCGATATCCAGCAGCATACACACAAGGTAGTTGTTAGAGGACATGTGCTCTCTCAGCCACTCATAAATCGCTCTGCGGTTAAGTAAGTTAGTCATTTCATCGTAGTTCGCTTGGTGAACCAACTGCTTTTCCAACATCACCTTTTGCGTCACATCTTCGAGAACAACCTGAACAGCGGGCAGACCTTTCCAAGTAATCGCATTGTCGTAAATATTGAAGAACCGATGAACGCCATCAAAGCCAATGTTTTCAACCACAGTACTCGTTCCGGACAACTCCCCCGAAACGATCGCTTGATAGTGCTTGCTAATGCCATCGGTATTCTGTTTTGGCACCAGTTCAAGGATAGAGTCCAACTCTAATACTTGCTCAATGGAAGAACCACCCTGCATTTTAACCCACGATTGATTGACCATCAGCGGTTTGAACTCTCGGTGAACCAAGATGCCCTGCCCTGATTGCATGATCATATCGTGATACATCTTATCTTGTTCACGCACCGCATTTTGTAGCTGAATCGCAGGGGAAAGATCGATCACCGTGACTTGCAGTGCTGGCCGACCTTGCCACTCTGTCACATGGTCAATAGAGAACACTGTGAACTCTCGACCATTGCGATCAACATTAACATAGGTGTGGACCTGCGGATCGCGTTGACCACTGATCGTTTCAAGGTAATTTTGATAGGCTAAAACATGGTATTCTTCTGAGATTAGATCTAGGAAGCTATCTATATTAGTAAGTAGTTCTTCGGGTGATTGGTATCCATAGATGCGAGCATAATTAGCGTCAACACTAACTACATTCATATCTTGAATAGTTATTACACCGTACGTGGATTCGAAATTTATTGAAGACATTGCCAACTCCGCACTCTCGCTACACTCCACAAACTGGAGCATAACAACACATCCTGCCAACGCTTCCACACAATCTTTCACGCGTTAGGGGCATTAATATGGTATCTAGTATATCGTACTGCTACAGGCTTCTCTACAATTCTATCGCTAACACGAGTCACTAAAAGTAGACAAGTATCTCAATCCTATTACTCGCGTCAAAAAACAAAAAAAGATAACGTATATCTATGTAAGCGTTAGCTTTTCTGTTTTCCGCTTTAAAGTAGGTAGCTAGAGCTAATCACGACTCTTTTCAAATCCTTTTATTATTCACTTCTATCTTGTTGGCTGTTAGCTTGAAACCTTGTCGGTTATTCATTCCAATCCGAAAAGTAAGCGACTAAGAAGTCGATCGCCAATCTTGCTCTCTGGGGTAAAAAACGACGGTTTTGATATACGACCCAACTGCTGGTTCCCGCTCCCCAATACTCTTCAAGCACCGGGACCAGTTTTCCATTACTAAGACCGCCATTGAAGCTGCTTTTGGGTAGGTAGACAACACCAAGCCCCTCTTCACATGCTTTCAGTACTGCGCTCGAATTGTTACTGCGCCAGCGCCCATGCACTCGTACTGCATTTAACGGTTTACCCTCTTTCTCAAACAGCCACTGATCACTGTTGGCAATAATACAACTGTGCAACTTCAACTGCTCAGGCTGGGTTGGAGAACCAAATTGATCGATGTAATCCTGACTCGCGGCCGCTGCCATCGGACGATCCACCAGCTTCCTTGCCACCAAACCAGAATCATCTAACCGACCATAACGAATCGCGAAGTCGATACCATCTTCGATGAAGTTAACCATGTTGGTATTGAAGTTCATTTCGATGGTGAGATCAGGGTGATCTTTGGCAAATTCCATTAGCGCCGCCGCGACATGATTTTCTGCAAACGCACCCGCCGCACTCACGCGTAAAGTACCACTCAGCTGAGCTTGTTGAGACGTGACTTGTTCATTCGCCTGTTGCAGCCCGATAACCAGATCTTTGCATTGCTGATAATAGGTATGCCCAGACTCGGTCAAACTCACCATACGAGTTGAACGCGCCAACAACGCCACGCCTACCCGTTCTTCTAGTCTCGATACTTGGCGGCTGACATGGCTGGTGCTGCAACCCAATTGTTTCGCTGCCGCGGAAAAGCCGTGGCATTCGGCTACCGCAACAAACTCATTAATCCCTTCAAAGCTATCCATACTTCACCTGTTAACGTCTAACGAATTCACATTCGACTAATTCACATCTGACTATTGCTATATAGCAATAATGTTTTGCCTATTCGGCATATTATCACTCAAATGGTTTGCTACTAGTATTACAGGTAATGAAACAGCGGCATCTAAATTGAAAACTTTGGTTTTCTAAATAAAAACCACGATGCCTAAAGAAAAACCACAACGCTGAAACCAAACAAACGTGCTCAAAGGGACGAATCATGAAAAAAATACTAATACCTGTAACTAACCACGCAACACTAGGCGATACAGATCAAGCGAACGGTACTTACGCACCTGAACTGACTCATGCTCTGAAAGAGATCATTGCTGCGGGTTTTGAGTACGACATCGCGTCTATCAAGGGTGGCAAAGGCCCATTGTACGGAACCAATATTGAAGGGGATTCAGTAAACGCCGAGATCTTGGCTGATGATGACTTCCAGAACCGCATTAATAACACGATTCCTGTAAGCCAAATTAACGTAGAAAGCTACGATGCTATCTTCTACCCAGGTGGATTCGGCCTACTTTCTGACTTAGCAACCGACGAGCAATTCGCAGCGATTGCGGCTAAGCACTATGAAGATGGCGGTGTGATCGCATCTGTATGTCACGGCCCAGCAGCACTGCTTCCGATTGTCCTAAGCAACGGCGAGAAGCTATTGAGCTCTAAATCGGTGACTGGCTTTACACGCGAAGAAGAGATCGACTTTGGCACAATCAATGACATTCCGTTCTTATTGGAAGAGTCTCTTGCTCGCAGCGCAGCGCGTTTCAATAAGGTTCAACCTTGGCATGAGCTTGTAATTGTTGATGAGCGAGTGATTACCGGTCAGAACCCAACCAGTGCGCACGCAGTAGGTGTAGCCCTCGTTAAGCAGTTGTCTTAGTTCAATCACGGCTTAATCGAGTGGCGGTTTTAGTCTTAGTAACCGTCCTAACAGAATAACTACCGTTAAACAGATATAAGTTCATGAAACAAAAAGAGCACACTTCCTACTCAATATTATTGAGAGAAGTATGCTCTTTTCTAATTCTGTAGCTATTAAGTGCTAGTGACTTCTCGCTAATTACTTCTGCTAGTGGCTTCGCAAGATCCCTTCAAGCACATTAAACAACAAGTCGATCTCTTCAATCGAGTTGTAATGCATACAACCAATACGCACCACGCCCTGCTCTTCAATACCCAACTGTTTCACCAAACCTAATGCGTAGAAATGTCCGTTCCACACACAGATATTATGTTCACCCAACTTCTTAGCGATGAACTCTGGAGAGTGGTCATCAAAGGTAATCGCAAACGTTGGGGTTCTTAGGTTCGAATCAAATTCGGTTTTCCCGTAAAGCTTTGCCCCTTCAAGGTCGGCCAAGCGTTTAAGGAAGTACTCACTCAGTTGGCTTTCATGCTTATTATACAGCGCGTAGCTTTGCTCTAAACGAGAACGCAATGAATCGGCTGGATCACCTAACTGCGCCAAGTAATCCACCGCCGCAATCACACCGGCAAGGCCTTCAAAGCTTTGTGTTCCTGTTTCAAATCGACCTGGGCCGATATTGGTTGCAGGCTCAACCTTGTAAGGCTTTAAAGTATGCAGCCATTGAGGCGCAACATAAGCAATGCCAACATGAGGGCCGAAGAACTTATACGCTGAACACGCTAAGAAATCACAATTCAGTTGCTGAACATCAATCAAGTGATGGGGTGCGTAATGCACGGCATCGACATAAACCTGCGCACCATGCTGATGGGCAAGCTCAATAACTTTCGCCATGTCGACAATCGAGCCCGTCGTATTCGAAGCAAACGTCACCGCGACAAGCTTGGTTTTCTCGTTAAGCAGCGACTCAAAGTGCGCCATATCCAAACTGCAATCCGACTCGTCTACGCGAACTTGGCGAACAATCGCACCTTTGTCGCCTGCCGCTTGCTGCCAGCTCGAAACATTTGAGTAATGGTCTAACGCCGTGACGATAACTTCATCGCCCTCTTTCCAATCGCGGCTGATCGCTCGGCTAAGTTGGAAGGTCAGCGATGTCATGTTCGCGCCGAACACAACATTGCCAGAAGACTCCGCATTAAGCAGTGCTTGCGCCGCTTCTCGCGCTTGCTGCATTAAGCTTGTGGTCTTTTGGCTAGAAAAATAGTGGCCGCCTAGGTTTGAATTGAAATGCCCTAGGTATTCGGTCATCGAAGCTAAAACATTCTCTGGTACCTGAGATCCACCAGGCCCATCAAAAAAGGTCACCGGCTTGCCGTTATGATATTGGCCTAAAGCACTAAACTGTTGGCGCACATCATTAAGAGTGAAGGACATTGCGCGCATCCTTAGCTGTTAGAACAAACACATCCATATAGCCCATCTCATCGTGGTCTATGGTACGAATCGGCTGTGCGTTGTGCCAAAGCTTGCTGTCGGCCAGCATTGCGACTTCACCGTCTTCAAGCACTTTTCTAAAGAATGGTGCTTCATGAGAATCTTGGTACAGCATGATCTCGCCGCCCACAATGTTATGACGGTTAACACCAATTAAAGCGATGTGGTCGAAGCCATCTTGGTGAACACCTTCTGGCGCAACCTGAGTTTCTTCAAAAATAGCGGCAATGCGGATTTGGTGGATTTCGATTTCTTGTCCGTCTTCAAGCCCATTGGTTTCAATAAACAGTTCACACATCTCTTGCATGCCTTCGCTGCTTAGAATTGGTGCTTCAATTGGCTCGAATTGGCGAACAACATCACCTTGAAAGTGATTAATGTCTTCAGACTGAACAAAGTTATGTTTGTCTAGCTCTACGACTTGTCCATTACTGAATTGAACCACCGAGTACCTTCTCAATCGAAACTGACCATCCGCATGCTCTGTGCTTGGAAGCTTAGAGAATGACGGTGACAACTCCTCAACTGCGTGGTTACTGAGGTGGGTAATATGTAGGGTATTTTCGTGAGCATGTAACATCATCGACTCCTTAATGATTGTTAATTTACTTTCGATATTTAACGTTTTATTTACATAAAGGATACTTGAAGATCTTGTCAAATCAACATTAAACAATCATTTATCCCGTCAGATTTAATAATTCAGACACTAAATCCAACTTGAAAATCAAAAGCAGTGTATAACACCAGAATAAAAGATGACCAACTCTTAAAACTAGCACACTCCACTAGCTAGTTATAAATCCCTACAAATTTAAATTTAACGATATTATTAACTAGCATGTGATGTTTCATACTATGTCAGCCCTCTCTCTTCAATACGCCAGTCTCCATGCATGAGTTCAGGCATCACACTCGTCATCATTCATTTCTATGCTTTTGCACAACGAAATACGACCTACCTATCAATTGCCAAGCTATTGATTATTTACACAACAATCTGAAATTGGTTAATTTATGAGTACGCCAGAATCCACACGCCTTTGCTTGCGCGTCTGGAACAGGTCGAGTTCGGGGGGAACTCGGCCGCCCTCAAATGGCTCATTTCTTTTAGAAGAGCAACTTGATAGTTCTTTTAGTATCGAAGATGTTTGAGATGGAATGTTGCGGGTGGGATTTGCTCAGTAGCGTTTGAAGTCGATGGTGACAATGAATCTAACGTCTAAATAAACGGCAAGTAGTCAAAAACGCCAAGTGTTCTTAGCTAACACGTTTATGCCCCATGATTTGGTAACCTTTTACTCATTCACATCGTGTTCATGGGATTTTACCCTACTAGAAGTTATCCATTCTTCTAATACTGTTCGTCGTGAATCCCCCGTGTTGGATCTCGGGGGTAAATTCGACCAACTATCAACTACTTTGCACTTCAAATAATTGCAATTGATTAATTTCCTTTAAATCAATTAAGTAGCATAATGCGCCGCAACAGCATATCAAATTCAAATATGGTAAATTAATGAGCGTTGATACTAAAAAAGTTAAAGTGACTTTTTTTATAACTGGGCAAGATGATAAGAGTAAAACTCTAAATGCCCCACTACAATTTGGTAGCTTATGGAAAGACCATTTCTCTAAGTCAAAAAAACCAAAGTTGCAAACTCGTGTGTTGACTAACAATTCGACAACCAAAACATCTACACGTGACCTAGTTCTTTCCATTATTGAATGGGACAAAGATGCTGAATTTTATTTCGGTTATGTCGGTACATTTAGAGACACGACGCTACCAACAAAGTTTAATAAAGATACACTGATTGACCAAAATATCGACTTGGACAACCAAGAAGAGATTATGGAAAAAAGTTATTTCTTGTATTACCCAAAAACAGACATTCTCGTATTCCACCAAAACCACCTTGGCCCTCGTGCCGATGACTTGGGGTATCTGTTATACATGTTTGGAGGTCTAAAAAGAGTACATTTTGAACCTATTTGGAAAGACGCAGATATCAAAGCTCTGCTAGAAAATAACAATGTGATCAAAAATGGGTCTTTAACACTTGCTCTACCACGTAACTTCTCTGAATCAAACTTAGATTTGTCTAATTCTTGGAGCAAAGAGATCATTAGTATGATGTCATCTACTGGTATGAGTCGTCTTGCGATAAACTTTTGGGGTCGAGCAGGTAGAAAAACTGAGAAAGGCTATCTTAATGATAATATTCGTGCCGGTATTAAGGAGTTAATTAGTACTTATGGCACAAGTCGTAGACTTGGTAAATCGGAGCCCGCAATCAAAAAAGCGGAAGTCACTTTAAAAAGTGGTGGAAAGAAACAAACTCTTCTCAACCAAGATCTATCGACTAAACTAGATGTAAACGTAGTTAAAGGCTATCCGACATTACAAGGTATGCGTCAGACATTAGTTTTTGCAAAAACGAGGTGCCAAGATACCTTGTTGCAGTACTACCATCAAAAAAGATAGTGAAAAATGATATCAGAATTTAAGTTTAGTAAATCGAAGTTATTTTACAGTGCTGTTGTTATATGCCCTGTACTCGCTTTTACTGCAGAGCCAACACACGACAGAATCATAGCTATAGCTAGCCCATTGGCTACTGTAGCTGGTATTTTGTTTGGATTTGTAATGGCATCGATAACTTTTATTTCTTCTAATTCCAAAAATCAACTCATCGCCAACATGAAGAGCACCAACTTGTACCACCCGCTGATGGAAAACCTCGCAACCACAGGTTTAGCCTTAATCACGAGTTGTATATTTATGGTGTTTTCTATTTTCATGCCCGAAAATGATATGTTTTCTTGGTTTTTGAAGACTAGCTTCAAGCTCAACTGGGACAATTTTTTTCTATTGATTGGCTTTTACACCTTAATTTACGGTCTCTTTGAGTTCTTATCTACGTGGCGTAAAGTTAACGACGTAGTATGTAAATTATAAAGCTCCGACCGGAGCTTTTTTTATTTCATGATTTTAGCTAATGCCCTAGCGACTTTTAACAGATGCGTTGATGTCCGGATCTCCAATTCAGATTGAATCCCCCCAACAGTGCAATCCCTGCCAATGTTTGCTGTGGCCTAACTACTTGGCCTGTAGGCCTACAAGCTTCTTCAAAGTCGATTTCAAACCAACGAGAGGTAAGTTTGATTAAGGGAGTGATACCTCATCTATTCAACCGTACACAGCCATAGCCCAACACTCCAAAGCCCCAAAACCTTTACGTGTTTTGACCAATCTTCCAGCCACGAAAACGTTTGTCTCGATTAAGTTCTAAACTATAACGATTAATTACACTTCTGCCCTTGTTTACACTTTTATTGCCTCCATATTTTCCATACAATCCTAAGCGATTATAAATAAAACAATTTCAATTTCGGAGTCCTCATGAGCGACGTAAAGCACTGTAATTTATTGATTCTTGGTTCTGGCCCTGCTGGCTATACAGCTGCAGTTTACGCTGCTCGTGCAAACCTAAACCCAGTACTTGTTACAGGTATGCAGCAAGGTGGTCAGCTTACAACCACAACAGAAGTGGAAAACTGGCCGGGTGATGCGGAAGGTTTAACGGGTCCAGCTCTAATGGATCGCATGAAAGAGCACGCAGAGCGCTTTGAAACAGAGATCCTGTTCGACCACATTAACGAAGTCGACCTTTCAAACCGCCCTTTCCGCCTTAAAGGCGATTCTGGCGAGTACACGTGTGATGCGTTGATCATCTCAACGGGCGCATCAGCTAAGTACCTAGGTTTAGATTCTGAAGAAGCATTCAAAGGCCGCGGCGTTTCTGCTTGTGCTACGTGTGATGGTTTCTTCTACCGCAACCAGAAAGTAGCGGTTGTGGGTGGTGGTAACACGGCTGTTGAAGAAGCTCTTTACCTATCTAACATCGCGTCTGAAGTTCACCTAGTTCACCGTCGTGACACGTTCCGTGCTGAAAAGATTCTTGTTAAGCGTTTAATGGACAAAGTAGAGAACGGCAACATTGTTCTTCACACTGATCGCACGCTAGACGAAGTTCTAGGCGACGACATGGGCGTGACTGGCGTTCGTATTAAAGATACTCAGTCTGATAAGACAGAAGACATCGAAGTAATGGGCGCGTTCATTGCTATCGGTCACCAACCGAACACGGAAATCTTCAAAGGCCAAGTTGATATGAAAGATGATTACATCATCGTTCAATCGGGTCTTGAAGGTAACGCGACACAAACCAGCATCCCAGGCGTATTCGCTGCGGGTGATGTGATGGACCACAACTACCGCCAAGCAATCACTTCTGCTGGTACAGGTTGTATGGCTGCACTGGATGCTGAACGCTTCCTAGATGGTCTTAACGATAAGTAAATCTGAGATTGCAGATTTGATTATCGGTGCTCTCGCCTCAGTAGATGCAGGGCGTCATCACATTTTGTTGTAAATCCCTAAAGCCCAGTGGTATATCCACTGGGCTTTCTTTTGTATACTAGCCGCCCTCAACAAATAATAATTATCATTAAGCCTTCATAATGGATAAGAAAAAACAACGCAGCTTGAACAAGTGGCTTAAGCAACAGAGTAAGTTAGCGAAACGCTGGCTTATGATTGCGATTAGCCTTGGCGTACTTTCAAGCGTGTTCTTAATTGCTCAAGCAGCTCTTCTCGCCTCTATTCTTCACCAGCTGATCATCGAGAATGTCGATAAGTCTGAACTGGTTGGTCATTTTGCTGGCTTGGCACTTTCGGTCGTTGGCCGTGCGGGCTGTACATGGGGTCGTGAAATCGCAGGTTATCGCTGTGGTGAACAGATCCGTGTTTACATTAGGCAGCTCATTCTCGATAAGTTACGCGAACTAGGCCCTGCTTACATCAAAGGTAAGCCTGCGGGTACGTGGGCAACGTTGTTGCTAGAACAAGTTGAAGACATGCAAGACTTCTTCTCTCGTTACTTACCTCAGATGTCTTTATCGGTAATGATTCCATTCATTATTTTAGTTGTGGTGTTCCCAGTAAACTGGGCAGCAGGACTGATCTTCTTGATTACTGCTCCACTGGTACCGATGTTCATGGCACTTGTTGGTATGAAAGCGGCCGATGCAAACCGTAAAAACTTCAAAGCGCTGCAGCGTCTTTCAGGTCACTTTTACGACCGTTTGCAGTCAATGACAACCATTCGTCTATTTGATCGCACCAACGCTGAAACAGAAGTACTTAAAGGTGCATCTGAAGTGTTCAGAACGCGTACCATGGATGTGTTGAAAATCGCTTTCTTGTCTTCTGCGGTACTTGAGTTCTTCACGTCGATCTCTATCGCTATGACGGCGGTTTACTTTGGTTTCACCTACATCGGTGAGCTGAACTTCGGCCACTACGGTGCAGGCATTACGCTATTCGCAGGTTTGTTTATCCTTATCTTAGCGCCAGAGTTTTACCAACCTCTACGTGACTTAGGTACTTTCTACCACGCGAAGCAACAAGCGGTTGGCGCAGCCGAAAGTATTGTCGAGTTCCTAGAAACCGACATCACTAAGGTTAAATCAGGCAACACTCAACTAGACCCAGCTCAAGGCATCAATATTGAGGCTCAAGACCTGAAAGTGTTGAGCCCTGAAGGTGTTCAACTGGTTGGCCCTATCTCGTTTGCGCTGAATACTCGCCAGTCGACTGCATTAGTTGGCCCAAGCGGTGCGGGTAAAACAAGTTTAATTAATGCCATTCTTGGTTTCATGCCTTATGAAGGAAGCTTGAAAATCAATGGTATTGAACTGCGTGAACTCGATTTGGCTTCATGGCGAAAAACCATAAGCTGGGTTGGTCAAAACCCGTTACTACTGCACGGCAGCATTCGTGACAACGTCACTCTAGGTAAGCACGATATTGCTGACCAAGTTGTCGAGAATGCACTTGAGCAATCATTTGCTAGTGAATTTGTAAACGAGCATGGCTTGGATTACATGATCTCTGATCGCTCTGGCGGCCTGTCTGTTGGTCAATCTCAGCGTTTGGCTTTGGCTCGCGCAATGATTCAAGACGGTCAGTTCTGGTTATTGGACGAACCGACAGCCAGCCTAGATACTCGTAGCGAACAGTTAGTGATGAAAGGCATCAATAGCAACATTGAAAGCCGTACTGCCCTACTTGTGACGCACCAACTTGCTCCTCTTCAATCGGTCGATAACATTCTGGTTATGCGCGATGGTGGTCTGGTTGAACAAGGTCATTACTCTCAGCTTTCGACTGCGGGTGGTTTATTCGAAGAGATGCTGAACGCGAACTTAGCTCAACAAGACAATAAGGGTAATTTAGATGCGTGATTTACTGCCTTACCTGAAACTCTATAAAAAGCATTGGTTTGGCCTATCGCTAGGCATGCTATTGGCTTTTGCTACTCTGTCGGCTTCTATCGGCTTGTTAACTCTATCAGGCTGGTTCATTTCAGCTTCTGCGGTTGCAGGCCTTACAATTGCACGTGAAACCTTCAACTACATGCTACCGGGTGGTGGTGTGCGTGGTTTGGCGATGAGCCGCACTGCGGGTCGTTGGGGTGAACGTGTTGTGAGCCACAGTGCAACATTCAAGCTACTGACTGATCTGCGTATCTTCTTCTTCAAGAAGCTGGCTCCGCTGATCCCAGGTCGTATATCAAACCTACGTGACGCCGACCTACTTAACCGCTTAGTTGCGGATGTCGACGCAATGGACCACGTTTACTTACGCTTAGTAAGCCCAGTGACGGTTGGTGTGTTAGGCATCTTCTTCCTGACTCTGTTCTTGATGTGGTTCGATAGTTCGCTTGGTTTAATCTTAGGTTCTATCCTTCTGGTCATGTTGCTAGTTTGGCCTGTCTTGTTCTACAAGTTGGGTAAACGTAACGGCGGTGAGCTGACACAGAACAAAGCGGATCTTCGTGTTACCACTCTGGATTGGATTGAAGGCTATAGCGAACTGACTCTGTTTGGTGCGGAAGAGCGTTACCGTAATGCGATTCTAGAGACACAACACAAGCTGATGACGAATCAGTTTGTGAACGCTAACCTAACCGGTATGGCTTCAGCAGCGCTCATGCTGTTCAACGGTTTAACGCTGGTTCTTATGCTTTGGCTTGCGGCTGACGGCGTGGGTGGTAATGCACCAGACCCGTTCATCGCGCTAATGGCGTTCGCTACTATGGCAAGTTTTGAACTGTTGATGCCAATCGCAGGCGCGTTCCAGCATTTAGGTCAAACTCTGTCTTCAGCACGCCGCTTGAATGAAGTGATTCTGTCAGAGCCTGAAGTTCAGTTTGCTGAAGAGAAACTCGACATCAACAAGCCGCTTGATATTACGTTCTCAAACGTGACGTTCAACTACCCTGACTCTGAGCGCAATGTTCTGAATGCTGTCGACCTAACAATTCCGGCTACCAACAAGGTGGCGATTGTGGGTCAAACGGGTTCTGGTAAATCGACTCTGATTCAGCTTCTGACTCGCTACTGGGATCCGAAGAAGGGTTACATCTCAATCGCGGGCATTGAACTGACTCAGTGGAACGAATCACAGCTTCGTGAATCAATCAGTGTAGTAAGCCAACGTGTCGACATTCTAAATGGTACTTTGCGTGACAACTTGTTGATTGCAAGACCAGAAGCGACCGATGATCACTTAGCAAATATCCTAAGAGATGTTGGTCTAGAAAAGCTGCTTGAGAATAACGCACTTGATAGCTGGTTAGGTGACGGTGGTCGTCAACTGTCTGGTGGTGAGAAGCGCCGTATTGGTATTGCACGTGCAATCCTTCATGATGCCCCTATCCTGCTTCTAGATGAGCCAACAGAAGGCTTAGATAAGCAAACAGAGCAAAGCATCATGACGCTGTTCGAGAAGCACTTTGAAGGCAAGACGGTTATCTTCATTACGCACCGTTTGATTGGTCTGGAATCGATGGATTCTATCGTTCTGATTGAACAAGGCGAGATTGTAGAAAACGGCTCTCATGAGAAACTATTGAACGAAGAAGGACGCTATTTCCAACTTCGCCAGGCAATCTAGCTCTTTTATATATTCTACTTAAGCTATAACGAAAACCATTCAAAGCCCGAGTTCATACTCGGGCTTTTTGTTGCCTGTGATTCTTCTGAACTGCCCCCTTCTCCAATCATACAGACCAGTCAATTCCAATAAGTCCTGACCTTGCTCCAAATAGCCAAACAGCTTACAAACTACAAGCGAACGACCCTACGATGGTGAAATTTATGGAGCAGTACTTCCCTACTCGTGCGGCCCTTAAAGCTCAGCTCCCCAGTTACCCGAACAACTAGTTGGGGTTCACAACTCTAGCTAGCAGGCACAAAAAAGCCGAATGTGATAATCACATTCGGCTTTCAAACTATCTGTTAGCGCTTACAGCTTGAAGCGGCTAATTTCGCTCTCTAGCTCGTGAGACAGTTCAGAAAGCTGCGCAGCTTGCTCTGCAGCTTGGTGTGCTTCGTCTGCTAGCTCGTTAGATACGTCACGGATTCCTTCAGTGTTACGAGTAATCTCAGACGTTACTGACGCTTGCTCTTCTGCAGCAGAAGCAATCTGTGTTGCCATGTCGCTGATGCGTTCAACAGCAGCATGGATTTGCGTTAGGCTTGCAGCCGCTGAGTTAGCGTCATCAACACTGGTTTCAGCAAGCGTACGGCTATCGTTCATGATGTTAACCGCTTTGCCTGTTGTACCTTGCAGCAATTCGATCGTTTGTTGAATTTCTTGCGTTGAACCGTGTGTACGTTGGCTCAGAACTCGAACTTCATCCGCTACTACTGCGAAACCACGACCTTGCTCACCGGCACGTGCTGCTTCAATAGCGGCATTAAGTGCAAGTAGGTTCGTTTGTTCTGCAATACCTTGAATGTTAGACAAGATAGCGTTGATGCTGTTGCCGTGCTCTTCAAGTTCTAGAATCACGTTGGTTGCGATTTGAACTTCTTGAGCAAGATTTTGGATAGAGCTTTGAGTCTGCGTTACTTGACCAGTACCGTGCTCACACGCGCCAACCGCTTCAGATGAGTTCTGTGCAGTGTGGTCTGCGTTACCTGCGATCTCTTGTGTTGCTGCAGCCATTTCGTTAACGGCTGTTGCGACCATGTTGATCTCGTCTTGTTGCATCTGGATGCGAGCACTACGTTCTTCCGCTTGAGAAGCCGTTTGACGTGCTTGGTTGCCTAGCGCAGCAGATACTTCGCTCAGCTTGATAACCATAGTGTGCATGTTGCCCACGAAACGGTTGAAGTTTGTAGCAAGCTGACCAATCTCGTCGTCGCTCTTGGGCTCAAGACGTTGAGTAAGGTCGCCCTCACCTGAAGCAATTTCTTCAAGTGCAGCTGAAACGCGGTTTAGGTCGCGGAATAGGAAGCTTACTAACCAAGACACGAGTACGATTACTATTAGAGTAATAACGATAGCAGTGATGATCAGCTGAGTAAGTAGCGTTGAGTGGTTCGCTTCTTCTGTTGCTTTGTCCATCTGAACCGCGAAGATCCAGTTAGTGTTAGGAACCTTCGTGAAGTAGAGCAACTTCTCAGCGCCACGCTCTTTAATGATCTCGATGCTACCAGTACGCACTGCGTTCTCGATGATTGGCATAGAAATGTCGTTTGAAAGCTGGCTTACCGGCTTCAGGCTCAATGCTGAATCTGGGTGTGCTAGGAATGTGCCGTCAGAGGCATCAATTAGCATTGCGTTGGCATTGTCACCAACATCAAGGCTGATTACATCGTTAACCAATTGGTCGATAAGTACGTCTGCACCCACTACACCAACAAGTTGGCCGTTGTGGCGAACAGGTTCTGCGATCGTTACTAGAAGTGCTTTAGTGATCGCATCTTGGTAAGCCGTCGTGATGATTTGCTTACCTGCTGCGTTTGCTTCTTGGTACCAAGGACGTTGACGAGGATCGTAATCTGCACGATTACGTTCAGGATGTGAACGGTACATTCCGCCTTCTGGAGTACCTAAAAAGATATCGTCAAAGCCACCCGCTACACGAGCTTGCTTAAGGAAAGGAACAACATCATCCTCTCGTGAAAAGTCATTAAATGCTGATGCGATATCCGTACGAATATCAATCCAGTTCTTAATACCTTCAGATGCTGCTTCTGATACGCT
Organism: Vibrio cyclitrophicus; assembly: GCA_023206055.1. Classification (NCBI taxonomy): domain Bacteria; kingdom Pseudomonadati; phylum Pseudomonadota; class Gammaproteobacteria; order Vibrionales; family Vibrionaceae; genus Vibrio; species Vibrio cyclitrophicus. The sequence goes on from CP065366.1 coordinate 2,248,328, forward strand.
TTCAGCTCGCAGGTATACGCCATTACGAGTCTGTTCAAATAATTGGTTTGCTGATAACCAAGTCAACGCTGTAGCCATAACGACAACAGCAGATAGGCTAGCACCTATCAACTTCTGCTTAAGTGTTAGTTTCATGTCAAAGTTTCACGAGTGGTGGGAAATCTCGCGCATACTACCCAATATCAGTATTAAATTCGAGCGATTTCACGATTTAATAATGGAATATAATTTTAAGTAAACCATAAGCTTACCTAATGTCAATTCCTTGGCTTGTCGCCAAATTTAAGACGGTATTATCTTTGCGGTTATTAGAATTTTTATCGCACTTTACATGATAAAAAGAGACAAAAAACACGGTAGAGAAGAAACAAAAAAGGCAGAAGAGTTTCCTCTTCTGCCTTCATATTATTGACTGTTCTACTGCGTATAAATTGCTGTAGATTTCAGCTTAAAAAGCCTAGCGTTTTTCTGTACGCATACCCATTAGCAAACTCACACACATCAGTAATAGAATGATGGTGAATGGCAATGCCGTTGAGATTGCACCCGCTTGTAGAGCTTGTACTGCTTCAGTACCGCCAACCCACAATAGAGCGACAGCAATCGCACCTTCTAGGAATGCCCAGAACACACGTTGAGGCACAGGTGTATCAACTTTACCACCTGCGGTGATGCTATCGATAACTAGAGAGCCTGAGTCAGACGATGTAATGAAGAATACTAGAACCAATACAACCGCAATGATTGAAAGCAGAGTACCGAACGGCAGAGCATCAAACATTTGGAACATCGCTAGTGATACGTCCGTTAGGCCGTCTTGGCCAAGAATACCCACGTTATTCACGATTTGGTCAATCGCCATACCACCAAATACTGACATCCAGATGATAGTCACTGTCGTCGGTACAATCAGTACTGCTGTGATGAACTCACGAACTGTACGACCTTTAGAAACACGTGCGATAAACATACCTACGAATGGTGACCATGAGATCCACCAAGCCCAGTAGAATACTGTCCAACCGTGCATCCACGTTTCATCTTCACGACCATGAGGGTTACTCAATGGAATGATGTTTTCGATGTACGCCATCAATGTTGTTGGGATAGAACCTAAAGTCACCGCGTAGCCGATTAGAGCCACTAATATAAGCAGCAGGAAAGCAACCAACATGTTGATGTTACTGATAACTTTAACGCCGCCATCAATACCACGAAGTACTGATACTACCGCTAATAAAGTCACCGCTGTAATCACAATAACTTGCAGCCCTAAGCCTGCTTCAATGCCGAATACATGTTGAATACCACTCGCGGCTTGCTGTGCACCTAAGCCTAGCGATGTTGCCAAACCAAACAGGGTTGCAAGAACAGCAAGAATATCAACAATGTGACCTGCCCAGCCCCAAGCTCTATCACCTAAAATTGGGTAAAATATAGAACGGATAGAAAGAGGCAATCCCTTGTTGTAAGAGAAAAACGCAAGTGACAATGCTACTACGCCATAAATCGCCCAAGGGTGTAGACCCCAGTGATACATGGTTGCACCTAATGCCAGTTTTGCAGCTTCTGGTGTGTTTGGCTCTACGCCAAGTGGCGTTTCAAACCAACCCGTGAAGTAAGCAGCTGGTTCAGCCACACTCCAGAACATTAAGCCGATACCCATACCTGCGGCAAACAACATTGATAGCCAAGAGATGAATGAGTAATCTGCCGTCGCATCAACACCACCAAGACGGATTTTGCCGTATGGAGAAACAATCAAGCCCAAGCAGAAAATTACGAAAATATTACCCGACCAGATGAAAAGCCAATCAAACGAATTGATAATCTGGCCTTTAACGCCATCTAGTGCAGCCTTTGCTGAAGCGGTATCTGTAATAAGAACACCGATCAGGAACAAAGCGATAAGTCCCGCACTGATACCAAATACTGGGTTATGAACATCAAAACCCCATTTTTGGACGTTATCTTGACCGACAGTGTAATCCGTACTGTCGATACTGTATTTATCTATACCTTTAGTCATTATCCCTCTCTACGGAATACTAATAGGGTCTATTGACCTCGTATTCCTTACTTACCTGCGACTTAATTGCAAACTCGAACCTACAATCCAAGTAGTACAAGCTGTTGTCACAATAATTCAAATACTTGGATGTCTGAAGTTTAGCAGGTTAACTTGTTGTTTTCAGTAAAGCAGAATCGGTTCGGTGGAATTTCAAACAAAATTCACGTAATTACTCAAGCTTGTGACGAAAAAAAGGTCGACCCTGTCGACCTTTTTATCAAAGATAATTTTAGCTCAAAGTATTTTGATGCCTAACCAATTGATTTTCTGTTCGTAAACCTAGCAATAAGCTTAGGCACATAAGCAATAATATGAAGGCAAATGGTAGCGCCATTGATACCGTTCCGGCTTGCAGTGCTTGGATAGATTCCGTACCACCAACCCACAATAGAACCGCTGCAATCGCACCGCCCATCAACGCCCAAAATACGCGTTGTGGAACAGGTGCATCGACTTTACCACCAGAGGTAATGCTATCGATAACCAGTGAACCAGAATCAGACGAAGTGATAAAGAACACCATAATCAAACCAATTGATACCACTGAAAGCACAGAGCTCATTGGCAGTGCATCGTAAGTATGGAAAAGAGAAAGGGTAATATCTTGCAAACCATTCACACCAATCTCACCGACCTTGTTCGCCACCTGATCAATCGCGATGCCACCGAAAATAGCCATCCAGATAATGATCACTGTCGTCGGGATGAACAGTACAGCCACGATGAATTCACGAATTGTACGACCTTTAGAGATACGAGCAATAAACATGCCCACGAACGGAGACCAAGACATCCACCATGCCCAGTAGAATACCGTCCAGCCTTGCATCCAAGTTTCATCATCACGACCATGTGGATTACTTAGAGGAATAAAGTTTTCAATGTAGCCCATCAGTGCTGTTGGGATGGCTTTAATGCCCGCCATACCACCCGCGATCGTTACGAAGATCAGCAGACCCAAAGCCACCAGCATGTTGACGTTACTTAGAACCTTAACACCACCGTTAATACCACGAATAACCGACATTGTTGCCAATAGCGTTACTACTGCGATAACGATAAGCTGCATGCCAATACCACCATCGGTACCAAACACATGATTAATACCACTTGCTGCTTGCTGAGCACCTAAGCCAAGTGACGTTGCAAGGCCAAACAGTGTTGCCAGTACCGCGACGATGTCGACAATGTGGCCAAACCAACCCCAAGTTCTATCACCCAAAATAGGGTAGAAAATAGAACGGATTGAAAGAGGCAGACCTTTGTTGAAAGTGAAGAAGGCAAGTGCTAGAGCAACAACAGCGTAGATAGACCAGCCGTGTAAACCCCAGTTGTAGATGGTTGCCCCCAGTGCCAACTTAGCCGCTTCAGGTGAGTAAGCTTCGACACCTAATGGCGTTTCATACCAACCGGTGAAGTAAGCCACTGGCTCAGCAACACCCCAGAACATCAAACCAATACCCATTCCCGCGGCGAATAACATCGACATCCAAGATAGGTTGGAGTGCTCTGCTTTGGCATCATTGCCACCAATACGTATCTTGCCATACGGGGAGACAATGAGGGCAAAACAGAAAATAACAAAGATGTTGGCTGCCCACATGAAGAAACCATCGAAGTTACCGATGACCTTCCATTTAATTCCATCAAGAGCCGCTTTTGCGGTGTCCGGATCTGCGACTAGAAGTGCAACCAGGAAGATAATGATCGCCCCTGCACTGATTCCAAATACTGGGTTATGAACATCAAAACCCCATTTCTGAACGTTATCTTGTCCTACTGTATAATCGGTATTTTCAATACTATACCTATCTTTTACAGGCTCCATGCTTCCTCTCTAATTTGCAGCGCACAGTTTGCAACATTACATTCGGCGCTTAAATTTCGAAAAGAAGAATATCAACCTGTCGCAAAAATACTAAAAAAACCTCCATAAAGGAGGCCTAAATTACACATTTAGTAATTAAATTACACATTTAATGTAATTTAGCGTAAGATCAGTCCACAAGCCCGGAGCTGACTGCGTACTTAGCAAGCTCAGCTGTAGAATGAATATCGAGCTTATGCTTTATATTTTGTCGATGGGTTTCTACCGTTCGATAGCTGATATTCAGTGCCTTCGCGACCTCTTTACTACTCTCCCCTTTCGCGACTAATTTCAATACCGCTTCTTCACGTCGGCTCAATGGATTCTTCACAGATTGCGTCGGAGTAATTGGCTGAGTAAACAAATTCTGCGTCACTTTTTCACAGAAATAGGTCGAGCCTTGATTGACCGTTTTGATTGCCTGCACCATTTTTTCAGCCGAGATCTCTTTCAACATGTAGCCGACTGCACCCGACTGCATTACCTTCATAATGTATTCACGGTTGTTATGCATTGTCAGCATCAGCACCTTGGCTTCGGGGTCTTCTTCTTTAATCAGATGGGTGGCGTCAATTCCGTTCATGATAGGCATGCTGATATCCATCAACACCACATCAGGGCGCATAGACTTAACGACCTCTACCGCTTCTAGCCCATTGCTAGCCGTACCGATCACGCTAATATCTGGCTCGAGTTCCAATCTCGCCATAAAGCCATCCAGTACCACTTGGTGATCATCAGCAATCACAACTCGAATAACTTCACTCATTCATTAATCCCTCTAGTGTCAGTAACACTGTAATTTCCGTTCCGAGGCCAATCTCACTCATCAATTCAAAGTCACCACCGATGAACTCCACTCGCTCTCTCATGTTACGCAGCCCGATCCCTCGTTTTTCCATCGCTTTATAGGTGTTGAAACCGACACCGTTATCTTGAATCAGTAACTGCAACACATTACCAATTTGCTGCGCGATAACCGTCACTTTGGTTGCTTGCGCGTGTTTCTCTATGTTATTCAGCGATTCTTGCACCACTCGATACAAGGTAGTCGCAGCCTCGGATTTCAACTTGCCGGGTTGAGTGCTAAACAAGGTTTCCACTTCAATACCCGAGTGCGCCTGAAAATCTAATAACAATGAAGACAGCGCTGCCTCTAAGCCTATGTCATCCAATGAACTTGGACGAAGTTGATGCGAGATGTGCCTCACCTCTTCGATCGCTCGCATCAGTGAATGCTGCGACTTATTCAAATGTGCTTTAAGATCTTCATTTTGTAGCTTATTACCGAGCAATTCTAAGTGGCAACGACTCGACACTAATAATTGGTTAATACCATCATGTAGCTCACGCGCTAGATGCTTCTTCTCGTCTTCTTGGAACATCACCGTCTTATGCGCGAGTTCCTTCAAATTGTTATCCGCAATTCGATGCTCATGCATGTTAATGGCTAGGGTCAGTACAATAATAACCGCGACCGTCACGCTCAGAATCACCACAATCGAAAAGAACGTGGTTTCAATATTCTTGTTTATTGCGGCCTGCATCGAGGCCACTTCTTGGTGTACGTCTTCAATATACAAGCCTGTGCCAATCATCCAGTCCCAACGTTCTAACCAAGCGGCGTAGCTCAACTTAGATACCACCTCTCCCGTCGAAGGCTTTTGCCACAAATACTGGTGAAACCCGCCTCCGGTTTGCGCCTCTCTTAGCAGAGCTTCTATCAGAAAGTCTCCATCTTCGTCTTGCAGTTCAAGTAGGTTTTTGCCTATCAATTCTGGCTGGATGGGATGAACCAAGTTAGTCCCATGGCGATCGTATGCAAAAAAATACCCATCGGAGCCATATCTAAGTTTAGACAATATGGTTCGAACTTCTTTTTTGGCTTGGGATTCTTGGATATTTGGATCGTTGTAGATGTGCTCTATGGCGTCGAATGCGAGGTCAACCGTGTCTTTGAGGGCGTTTTCACGCGACTTAATTAAGCTATCTCTAAAGATCTCGACTTCTTTAGCGCCTAACGTCTTAGTCTGGTAAAGCGAGATCCAGCTAATACTCGCCGTTACGAGCAACAACGGGAGTAGCGTCAGCAAAATCAGCTTGGCTTTTAGAGGCATTCCTTTCCCTCACAAAAAACGGCTTACTGAACATCAATAAGCCGTTTTACTTTATCAATTTATAGATAGCCGTTGAAACATATCATTCACATTCTAGGCTTCACTCACATTCCATAGAAGGATGGGAAAGCGAGAAGTGATCCAAGTACGAGGATTTGAATCAGAATGAACGGCATCACGCCTCGGTAGATGTCCTTAGTTGTCACACCTTTAGGTGCTACGCCTTTTAGATAGAACAGACTAAAACCAAATGGCGGCGTTAAGAATGAGGTTTGTAGGTTCATCGCGATAAGGATAGCGAACCATGTCATGTTGATACCCATCAGCTCGGCGACTGGCGCAATGATCGGCACGATGATGAAACAGATCTCTACGAAGTCGATGAAGAAACCCAGAATCAAAATCACCAACATGGTAATGATTAGGAAGCCCCACTTCTCACCTGGCAGCTGCAACATCCACTCTTCAACCAGATAATCACCACCGGTATAAGTAAACGCCATCGAGAATGCCGTCGCACCAAGCAAGATAGCAAACACCATCGCGGTCACTTTAACTGTCTCTTTCGACGCAGCAAACACCATCGACCAACTAAATTGACCGTATAGAAGTGCCAGAACCAATGCACCTGCACCACCTAGCGCTGCCGATTCTGTTGGCGTTGCCACACCCGCAAAGATAGAGCCCAGTACAACAATGATCAGCGCTAATGGGGGAAGAATCGCTTTAAGCGCATTAAACACTTCTTGCTTACGGCTAATGGAGTCATCGCGTTCAATAGGTTGAGCCGATTCAGGGTTGAGCTTTGCGTATATCAAGATATAAACGATGTACGCGCCGACCAGCATCACGCCCGGCCAAATCGCCGCTTGGAACAAGTCCCCTACTGGCACACCTAATACATCACCTAACAAAATCAATACGATGGATGGCGGGATGATCTGCCCTAACGTACCAGAGGCACAAATGGTGCCGCAGGCTAAACCTTTGTCGTAGTTGTACTTAAGCATTACTGGCAACGAGATTAGACCCATCGCCACTACCGAAGCACCTACCACACCTGTTGAAGCAGCAAGCAGTGAACCTACGAGTACTGTCGAGATTGCGATACCACCACGCACACCACCAAACAGTCTTCCCATAGACTCAAGCAACTGCTCAGCAAGCTTGGTCTTTTGTAGAACAAGCCCCATGAAAACAAACAATGGAACGGCCATCAGCACCGTGTTTTCCATAATTGATTGAATTCGATATGGCATGAAGGCAAACATTTCAATGCCCTCAGCCCAAACACCAAAGATTAACGCGATACCACCAAAGGTGAACGCTACTGGGAAGCCAAGTAAAAGCGCAAACAAGGCTACGAAAAACATTACTATTCCAATCATGTTCAGCCTCTACTTGTTGTTTGTATGAATATTGTTTGCATGGATAAGATGCGGGTTAAAAATCTTGTTCAGTGAATGCAGGATCAAACCTACGCCACTGAGTGCCATTAAGAAAAATGACAGTGGGATCATGGCTTTGATGATCCAGCGATACGGCAGACCACCGGGATCGCCTGAGGTTTCACCCAGTTCATAGCTCTCTTTGGCAACATCGATACCAAACCAAGCTACCAGCAAACAAAACGGCAGTAGAAAGATAAGCGTGCCAAGCAGATCAATAATCGCTTGTACCTTAAAGCTCAGTTGCTCGTAGAACACATCCACTCGCACATGACCACCAGCCTTGATGGCATAAGGAACACCGAGTAGGAAAACAGCTGAGAAAAGGTGCCATTCCATCTCTTGGAAGGCGATAGACACGTCGTTAAAGGCGTATCGCATCACAACGTCATACACTACGTTAGCAACAAGAAGGATAAACAACATACTGGAAAGCCATCCCAGTGCATCACCGATACGATTAAATAGGCGTTCAATATAAATTAGACTTCGCATTCCCGACTCCATGGAATTTGAAAAGACATCGCGTATTAGAGTTAGCGCAGCTACAACGAGTAGCGCTAACAAGATGCACGACGTAGAAAGGGTTCTTGAGCGTATTACAGGATTTATCCTGCTTAATTATTATGGTTAAAATGAACCCGCCGCTTATCTGCTTAGATACTTAAGCCCTTAGGCACAAGTGATATAACAGTGCATCTGCTTTGGGTTCATTTAACTTTTAAGTCAATCGCTGTCGACTATTTCGCTTGGCTATTTAAATAAGCTCTGTGTGAAATATCCGTCCATGAGCGCACTTGCTCTAGGTAGCTTGCTTGTGAAGCTTGGATCTCTTTTGCTAACTCATCTTTCTCAGCATGTGCAGCAAGTAGGCGATCGTTCGCTTCCTTCAGTGCCGACATTACTTCAGGCGGGAAATCTTTAACTTGTACATCTGGGTATTCTGTTTTCATTGAAACCCAGTTCTTACCACTTTCGTGCGTTGCTTGTGTGTACATATCGTAAGCCGCAGTGCGCATTGCAACACGCAAGATCTCTTGTAGGTCTTCCGGAAGCTTGTTCCATGTGCGTTTGTTTACTAGGAATTGAAGCTCTGAACCCGGCTCATGCCAACCTGTGTAGTAGTAAGGCGCGATTTTATGGAAACCCATACGCAGATCAAGTGATGGACCAACCCACTCCAGTGCATCGATCGTGCGACGCTCTAAAGAGGTGTAAAGCTCACCCGGGGCAATGTTCGTAGGCTTAGCACCTAGCTCCGCAAGAATCTCACCCGCAAAGCCTGGGATGCGCATTTTCAGACCTTGTAGATCTTCAACGCTGTTGATCTCTTTTTGAAACCAACCGCCCATCTGGATATCCGTGTTACCACCCGGGAAAGACATCAAGTTATGTGGAGAGTAAACCTGCTCCATCAACTCCATACCACCACCGTGATAGAACCACGCGTATTGTTCTGCTGGCGTCATACCGAAAGGCATAGAAGTGAAGTAAAGAGTGTTTGGAACTTTACCTTTCCAGTAGTAAGAGCCTGAATGACCCATGTCGTATTGACCAGACTTAACCATGTCAAAAACGCCAAGAGGGGCTTTGTGTTTGTTTGCTGAATCGATTCTGATTTGCAGTCGACCGTTCGACATCTTCTCAGCCATCGCCGCCATGTTTTTGGTTGCATCACCGAAAACTGGGAAGTTAGGTCCCCAAGTTTCCGCAAGTTTTAAACGGTAAACCTTATCCGCGGCTGTAGCACCAGTAGCGACTAAAGCTAAACAAGCTGCAGCAGTTACTGCAACGTTTTTAAAAACTCGTGTGAGGGAGTTAGAGATGAGACTCATGTTCACGTCCTTTGTTGGGTTAACACTCTTTCTATGAGCATTTTTTATGATTCAACATAAGAGTGCACCGTGATGAGGCAACAAGATATCAGGGAGAGCACGCACGACGGACGTAAACAAACTGCGCATTAGACCAAAGGATTACGTAAAACTACGTAGGAGATAAATGAGCGGTGTCGATTTAAAAGGACTTATATCATTCACTATGAAAATGCTTATTGATAAATACCTAAGTATTAATAATTAAATACTATTAACAATTGATTGCCATTTCGTGATGGAGCTCTATTCATTGCTGCATTTTGAGGAAACCAATCAATACTTTGCTCTCTTATTCTACCTAGCTAACGCCCTACTTTAGTGCTTACTAATTCGAAGCTCTGACACAAACAACACTAGTCAGTTAAGACGTATAACGGATCGGAAATGAGATGATAGAACCGAGGTTTAGACTTGGGTTTGGGTTTGGCACAATGTGCCAGATACAAAAAAGCCTCGAAAATCGAGGCTTAAAAACTTAACGAAGCGAATGTAATCCCCCAGGATTAGATAGCTTTGTAGATAACCTTGTTACCTGCTAGCTGCTCTTTCGCTACTAGGTTTTCTTCAAGAAGTTTTTTCAATGCGCCTGTTGCCCATGAAGCTGCTTTCGCGTCTTCTTGACCAGCTTCTAAGCCGATACCTTTAGGGTTAATGCCTTCAGCATTGCTAACAACGATGTCTAGAACTTGTTGTTGCTTAGGAGTCAGTGCTACGGCAACTTCTTTAGTTGCTGCTACTGTTTTCTCTACCGCTGGTTTTGCTGCTACAGTTTTTTCTGCTACAACTTTCTCTGCGACAGGCTTCGCTTTTTTCGGCGTTGCCACTGCTTTAACTACAGCCGCTTTAGTGCGTTTCTGCAGTTTAGCCTGCACCTTACGCTTATGAGCAAGTCTCATTGAATATTTCTCCAGTTCACTGCTCTTTTCGCAGTGGTGAAAATTTGAAGCGCGATTTATACCAAAAAACAGGAGCTATTTGTAGAGTGAAGCGTCGAAAGTCGACGAAAAATACCGATATTGTCCACTAGCGTCTATTATTTAAACATCGACTTATCAATTCAGGGTCATATACACTGGTTATCCATCCAGACAAAAATATGAAAACTTGGTGTTGCCTATGGACACTCGTCACCTTACTAATTTCTCTTTGCCTTCATTCACTCGCTCGTACCGTATCCTCGCCGTTGTTTTAGGCTTCATTTGCTTGATTGTTGCGCTTTACAGTGACAATCCAAAGTTACTGATCGTGGGTGCATTTTGCAGTATTACCCTTCTAGGAACCGGTTACTATTTGATGCTGCGCAGTCGAGTGATGTTCACATTCACCCCAACTCATTTTCAGCAGCATTTTTATAAAGGTGGGTGGGTTTTAAAATGGAACAATATTGAAAAGATTGGTCTTTGCACTTATGAACAAGATGGTTGGCATCAGCCCCTGCCTTGGGTTGGGATTAAGGTAAAAGACTACTCGCCCTACCTCGATTCGATTTGCCCTAAAATCACTTGTGAATTATTGCTCAGCCAACGAGCACTTTTGTACTTGGGAGCCAAGCAAGCAGGCAAAGAGTCGAACTTTGAAGACATGGTTCTCGACTCATCGCATTACCACGCTCGCTGTACTGAAAGTGGCTGCGTGGAACTGAGCCAATACAAAGAGTCGCAGAATACCGACAACGTTAATTTCAACGATAACCAATCGCAGGACAACCTGAATTCACCAAATGAAACAAACAGTCAAAAGGCGGTGATTAAAGACTATTCTGGATTACAGGCGATGCTTGCTAACAGAATGAAGTATCAAAGGGGTTTCCATGGTTATGACATTTTCATATCAACCCATGATTTGAATATTAGTGGAGAAGAGTTTGTGGGGTTGGCTCGACGCTACTTGGCTGCCGCTGAACGACTTTCTGATTAAGATTTACCAGTAAGTTCACACGCAATAAAAAAGCTTAGCTTTCAGAATAAAAGCTAAGCTTCATTTTCAATCAATCGACACGAATAATCCGTCGTTTAATCAAAGCTTTAATTAGTACAGAGGCATTTCATCTGCTACAAACGGGTTTGATGCGCGCTCGCGACCAAATGTCGATTCAGGGCCATGGCCGGGAACGAATGTCACATCACTGCCCAGCGGCCAAAGCTTAGTCTTGATTGAAGAGATAAGCGTATTGAAGTCACCTTGTGGGAAGTCAGTACGGCCAATTGCGCCATTGAACAACACATCACCCACAAACGCTAAACGAGCTTGCTCACTGAACAGTACAACGTGACCTGGTGTATGGCCCGGCGTATGAATCACATCGATAACTTGATTACCAAAAGTGACTTTGTCGCCCTCTTCTAACCAAGTGTTTGGTTCAAAAGCTTTACACAGTGGGAAACCAAACATCTGGCTTTGATTCTCTAAACCTTGAAGCCAAAAGTTGTCTGCCTTGTGTGGGCCAACAACATTCACCTTCAAGATTTCAGCAAGGGGTACTGTTCCACCCACATGATCTAGATGACCGTGCGTCAGTACCAAGTTCACCACTTTAACACCTAACTCTTCGATGATCGCAGCCAGTTGCTGAACATCACCGCCCGGATCGACAACGATGCCTTCCATTGTCTCATCACACCACACAATTGAGCAATTTTGAGAGAAAGAGGTAACAGGGACAACTTGATACTTAAGAGACATATACAAACCTTAGAGGGCAAACTGAAATTTGGGCAAACTATGACATTGGATGTCTACTTTGACAAGTACCTAGCATTCGCTCGCAAATTCAGGTCAACGTTACCAACTGCGGACTGGACCAGTATCAATATGGATAAAATTGCTACGTGCATAATAACCGACACCACCCGCTTTCAAGCTTTTAGCTACGTCTCTCAACTCTTTAAGGTCAACACCATCGATACGGAAATCGATCGCTTTACCGAGCATGTGGTAACTCTTCTTAGCCACACCACTCGACTGAGAACGAAGGGCTTCATTGGTCGCCGGAGAACGATAACCAGAGATCACCTGAACTTCTTTTTGAATACCCAACACGTTTTGAATCTGAGTGATCTGATCAAACAAGTTCTTATCCATTGGGTGGATTTCATTGCGACGGAAATCGCGACATAGTTTGCTAAGGCGTGCCATCTCGTCACCAACATAGTTAGTGCCATCGAAATAACAAGTCTCTAATCGTTCACCAGTGTGAAGATTATTCATGCTAATCGTTCTTGGTTGATCCGGGTATGAAGCAAAAGCAATAGAAGGAGTAATAGAGGCGACAACAGCAGTACCACCAGCGTAAGTCAGAAACTGACGGCGTGAAAATAAACTTTGAGACATACAGCAAACAAACCAATTGTATCGAACGAAAAATGCACGATACATAATGGGGTTTGCTGCGTCAACGTACAAAAACCGCTCAAAACGTTAGTATTTGTAACCTTTGCAGGGTTAGTTGTTGATACTCATTATAATTTTATCAATAGAAGCTTGGTCGTTATTTTCCGGTCAAGATCACCTTTCTTGGTCATATTTCAATCAACCGCCCTCTTTGTCATATTGATAGATGTCGCCACGGTACTGTATGCCTCCTTCTTCAAACAACACGGTTTGATAAATGATATGCACTGGAATTCTCTTCTTGAGACGAACCTTTGTGTTCGGGGCAAGGGCGCTATTTTGGTTCGGTACTTTCCTGACCTTGGTGGCAAACAACAACTCAGCCAATTCTTCTGCATGCTCCACACGTATGCAACCTGAGCTATAAGCTCGGAAGTCGTTATTAAACAGGCCTTTACTTGGTGTATCGTGCAGATAGATCGCGCGCTTATTCGGGGTGTTGAACTTGTACAAGCCTAATGCGTTGCGTGAACCTGCTTGCTGACGCATTCGATATGGAAAAGAATTAAAGTTGATGGTCTGCCAATCGATCTCGGTGGTGTCGACGGTTTCCATTGAACGCCAACCGTCAATCACTTGGAAATTGTTTGTTTCAAGGTAGCTTTCGTCGGCTTTTACCTTTGGCAATATGTCTTTGACCATGATTTTCCATGGTACGTTCCAAGTCGGATTTAGAATGACCGAATCTAGGTTTATCTCTAAAAGCGGCGTTTTTCGCGATTTTCTGCCTACCACAACTTTCGACTCAAACACCTCTTCGCCACCCTCCCAATACTTCATGTCAAAGCTGGGTACATTGACCACGATGAGAGAGTCTCGGTCTCTTGGCCACATACGAACGCGCTCCGCATTCAGAGCCAAGGAGTTCAACCGATCGTCAAAACCCATATTGATCCATTTGATCGTGTCTGGCCCAATGATCCCATCATCCGTAAGACCATGCATGCGTTGGAAAGATTTAATCGCCGTTTTCAGGTCTCGATCAAACTCAGGGAAATCAACCGCGATCATCGAGGTATCAACGCCGACCAATGCAATACGCTCAACCAAAGTGGCTTTGTCCGAGAGCGAGTCTCCCAAGCGTTTCAATCCTTTCTGTCTGTATCGTTCGATATTGAGTTCAGACGCGGTTTCCAACACGGAATAGGTCGCTTTAAATTGGTCAAAGTCCCCTACAGGGGGTGCGTAAGACAACACCATCTCTAATAAGTAATCATTAGCCACACTGCTTTTCAGTCTCATCAGAATATGCGGCGAAGGTGCAGGTAATTTGGAATGCAGCTTACCCGAGAAGTACCACTCTTTACCGGCAAGCGGCGCGTTTTCAACGTAGCTTAGGTAATAAATAAAAGTATCAGTGAGTAAGATGTCTAGCTCTTGCCATTGGCGACGAGATTGATACTGTCGGATTTGCTTGAGTTGTCGTTCAAAAAGCGGTGCCATTTGCGCTTGTTCGAGAAGCGACAATTGGAACTCAAACGCTTTAACCAGCTCCGGAGAATCCCAAAGGGTAGGAAGAGAAGTCTCTTGATAGATACTCTGGGTAAGCTCTGGATATATAAGTATGAAAGAGAGTTCTGAATCAGCCGGAATGAAACGGCTCTCGTCAGAACTCTCAAAGCTCCATGCATGCACGGAAACTAACACCAATAATCCACAGAAGTATTTTGCTAACATGCTTAACTCCGTCACCAGTAATTCCATAAGTATGGCAAAGAAACAGGATAAGCATGTTATTTTTTAAGGGGCTTTATGAATTAGATTGCACTCCAGTGATTGTCCCACTGGATGGATGATTGCTGACTGGATTTCTCATAAGGCTTGCGTTGGCTCACCACACTACCCGCTCCAGAGCTAAGTCGAAACTCACCATCAAGCAACACAGCACCAGAAGCATCAGATAACGCAGAGAGTTCAACTAACTCTTTGGTCTCTTTAGACCAAATACCGTAGCAATTGCCTCTTGGCGACGTCGCAATAATCCAATTATCTGATGCTGCGATACTCGCAATATAGTGATTGAACCTTGCCCATTGCTCAGGCTCTGCGTTCAGTGATTCAAACTGTCCGCCTTTAGTATGCATCGCCAATAACGAAGGATACTCGTCTGGCTCACCACGATATTGCTGACCACAAAGTACGGTTTCAGTACCATCATGGGCTAAGTGTCGAATACTCAGCTTCTTGTCTAGCAATTCCATCTGATCAAGCAACACTCCTTCAGGAGAAACATAACTCAAACTAGGCTGCATTGAATCGAGATTTTTCGGTGTTCTGCCATCAGTATGAACGCCACCAACGCCAATCGCGAGATTACCATCAGGCATGATAATCACTTCATGTGGTCCGATACCGAAGCCAGTTAACTCCTCAACCTTACGATAACCTTGTGCGACATCGTAAACGCCAATTACGCCTTGGCTGGTGTCCGTTTTCCCTTGAGTGGCATACAGTAACTTACCATCCAATGAGTAAACGCCATGACCATAGAAGTGGCGGTTGTTACCTTTGACGACCATTTTGATCTGCTGACCACTTTTATAGTCAAACACCATAAAATAGTCACCAGGACGACGAGCAAAAACCACGGCATGCGATGAGGTTGGGCAAATCGCGACGCCATGACCACGATCGGGGATTGGAAGTTGGCTCAATGGCATACCAAATTCGTCAGCCACAACCGCAGAATATTGACCACGACCATTCAGCGCACAACCAATCAGTTGGGGATCATTAGATGTGCTCATGCCATCCTTTCGAGTTGCCCCATCCTTTCGACTCGCACACCCAAATGGAAGTACTGGAACAGCTGCACAACCCAGTGCAGCCTTGAGTAGCGATCTTCGTGTAGTATCAGTCACCATCGGTAGCATTAAATCCTATTACCACGCCAAGCTCTATCGCCACTTCTTCATGAATCAGGTACTTCAAACGTTCTAGTTTGTTGTATTGAGTCAACACATCTCGGTAGCCTTCTTTACTCTGCAGCAGCGTAAACAAGCTCGAATCCGTCGGCCAAGTATCTAACGTTAGCGTGAACTGGGCTGCAACGCGATCAGCAAGGTCGTTTAAGCCCTTCTCTCTCAATAAGCCATCTAGGCCATTACCATCAGCCAGATAAAGCTTTTGAAGTGCTGCTACATTCGCTTTTAGTTGAGTCATCGAGGTTTGTGCACGCCATGATTCTGAGAAGTAAGGGCGCGGATGACCGATTTTCGCCATCGGACGACTCAGCTTTTTCATGCTGTAATCAAGTTGGTTAGTTAGTAAAGCGATGTATTCAGACTCCCAACGAGTCTCGTCTAACGCTAACCAAGGGTTAACCTGCCATGCCTGTGCAATCGAAGATGACTTAATCGCTAAGTTTTCAGTAATCGCTTGTGACGATTGGCAACCGAATGCTTTGTCTTGAAGCAGTGGCGATTGCTCGTCATAAAGCGACCACTCCAACGCACCAAGCCCTTGAACAGTCACACTCTGCTGAGCAATTTCATCTTGAGACCAAACTTTATCTTGCTGAGTCAGCTGGCGCATTTTTAGGCCGGTAGTGTTCTTTTTGTCTGGCCAAAACTGAACATTCCAGCTCTCTTCCAGTGCTGCTGTTGGGCCTCTTTCTTGACCTTGTAGTGCCATCCAGCTGTTCATGGTGAGCTGCCACTGATTTTTCACAGCATCCAGTTCAACATTGTTGGTTTCACAGTAACCCTGCATCAAAGCTTCTAGCTCATTGGCTTGCTTAGCGAATAGGACGGCTGAATCAAACTCTTGTTGATATACGCTACGGCTGATATGAGCAGTCGTGTCTGCTTGATAAGAAACACCATTAACCTCAGATGAAGCTGTTTGCTCACCCGATGATTGGCAGCCTGCCATGATTAATACCGACAAAGGCATTAACAAAAATTTATGTGTCATGCTGTTACCTTACTTCCTAGTTTTTCTTTTAATTATATGAGTTCATTAAATATGAAACGACCGCTAAGCTCGTATTGCTACAAGTTCAACGGTTGTGTGCTTTAAGTTAACTTTTTATTGGTGCTAACTTAGTCGTTGAAGCGCTTAGCTTCAGACTGCCTATAGCGAGTTCAAAAATGCCAGCAGTGCTTCGCGCTCGGTCGCATTCAAAGATAGAACCTTCTGTTTCGCCATTTCAGCTTCACCACCGTGCCAAAGCACCGCTTCCATAACGTTTCTTGCGCGACCATCATGAAGCAAGAAGGTGTGACCATTAACTTCTTTGGTATAGCCTAATCCCCACAATGGCGTGGTGCGCCACTCTTGACCATTGGCAAGATATTCAGGGCGATTGTCCGCTAAGCCTTCACCCATGTCGTGTAGCAACATGTCGGTATATGGGCTAATTAACTGATTAGATAATGCAGGCAGACCTTCTCGCTCTGCCGTGCGGAATTCGGCTTGGTGACAACTTTGACAACCAACGTCTTTGAACAGTTTTTTACCTTGTACGACAGCTGGGTTATCTACGTTGCGACGAATTGGAACCGCCAAATGCTGCGAATAGAACTCAACAAAATCTAGGATGTTGTCGCTAACTTCTGGCTTACCACCATTTGGAAAATCATCACAAGTAGATTGTGCAGATGTGCAGTTTTCGTTCGGGAACAAGCTGCTTGTTAGGCCTAAGTCACCGTTAAATGCCGCCGCGTTTTGCTGCATTAGGTTTGGCTGTCCGGCTTTCCAACCGAAACGACCGAGCGCCATTTCATTGGTTTGGACATCAAGAACATAGTTGGCTTTACCCGACACGCCCTGTTTGTCTGCCAATTGTTGCTCGGCAAATCCTAAAATCGTTTCTTTTGGAATGCTCTCAAGCAAGCCAAGGCCGATCATTGGCGGGGCAACACGAGCTGAAAATTCAGTTTTAGGGTGCATCTCACCGAAAGCAAGTTCAGTAATCTTTAAAGTAGGTTTACGCAGAGTAACGACGGTGCCGTCTTTGAATTCAACAGGTACATCGGTGTAGCTGATGTTCACTTTACCCTCTGGTTTAACACCTTGAAGTGCGAAATCTTGTAGCTGACCGCCGTAAGTCGGTTCTGGAATACCACCATCGCGAATGAAGGCTTGTCTCTGTTCTGGCGTTTCAGCCGGAATGCTTAAACGAACCAACATGGATACTGCGTTCTCATCGCCTTTTTCTGGCGCGTGGCCACGACCATCTTTGATGTGGCAGTTTTGACAACCGTTGGTGTTGAATAGTGGACCAAGGCCATCACGAGCATCGGTTGACGAAGGTGCTGGAACCCAAGGGTTTCTAAAAAAGCTGTTACCTACGCTGAAATCTAAGCGTTTACTCATTGGCAAATTGGCTGCAGGAAGGGAAAAAGCATTCGCTCCCTCTTTCTTCACGGTAGTCTTGCCACCAGAGTAGGTTTCATGCGCGTGTAATGGAGATACGAAAAACAGTGCGGTTAATAGTGAGGCTGAAAGATACGACTTCATACATTGCCTTGCTGTGTTTTTGATTTTAGTTTTTATTTGGAGTGACTTTCTTGAGTAGCAAACAATTAAGGGCTCAATGAGAGCCCTTATATTAGATTTGGACTCGGGTTCTTAGAACTCGTGATCAGCCGTGTCTGGGTTTAGGCTATCAATACCAATCACACCAGCAGCACGCTCAATTGCAGCAGTTTGAGACACTAGCGCAACAATTGTTTTGTTTACTAGCGCGTTACCTGCAGCGTTGTCAGCAGCGATTAGCTGATCGAAGTGCTGGTTGTTTTTTTCTGCAGACGTTACTAACTCGCCGACTTGTGCACGTGCTAGGTCAAACTGCTTTTGGATCTCTTTCGCAGCTTGCTCATCTTTTTGCTCTACTAGGTCAAACAGGCTTGGACCTGAAAGTAGAGTACCGTCTTCGCGCTTGTACAGACCCGTGTAAACGTTGTAGATGCCTTGCTCGTTGTAGTAGTGAGAGTTGTGCGTGTTATCAGAGAAACAATCGTGCTCGTCTTCCGTTGAGTTAGCTTCTAGTGCCACCTTCATACGCTCGCCCGCTAGCTCACCTAGAGACAGTGAACCCATGCCGAATAGCATTTTACGTAGGCCGTTCTCGCTAGATTCAGAAAGAAGCTCTTGACGGTAGTTGCCTTTCTCGCCTTCAGCCCACTGCTTTTCCATCCACTCTAGATCTTGGATAAGTAGCTCAGCTGATGCTTTTAGGTATGCGCCACGACGGTCACAGTTACCATTAGTACACTCAGCGCCAACAACGAAGTCAGTGTAAGCACGCTCACCTGCACCGCTGTTTGTGCCGTTTAAATCTTGGCCCCAAAGTAGGAATTCAATCGCGTGGTAACCAGATGCTACGTTTGCTTCAGAACCGCCGATCTCGTTAAGGTCTGCGATTAGCTCAGGGGTGATGTTTGTTGCATCAACAGTCGTCTGACCAATTTGGAACGTTTTGTTAGCAACGATGTTTGCGCTAGCGCCTTCGTTACCAAGCTCATATTGGTAATCAGAAGAAACATAGTCGATAAGGCCTTCATCTAGTGGCCATGCGTTTAGTTGGCCTTCCCAATCATCAACAACAACGTTACCAAAGCGGAACACTTCAGATTGTTGGTAAGGAACACGAGACTCAAGCCAAGCTTGTTTTACTTGTTCGAAGTTGCCAGCAGAAGGAGAAGCTAAGAAGGTATCAATAGAAGAGTTCAACGCTTTTGCTGTGATTACTGAATCGGCAAACACTGCATGAGCAATATCTGCGTAATGTTCTACAACTTGATCTTGAGTTACGGCTGCGAAAGAAGAAGCAGAGGCAAAAATGAGTGACGAAGTTACGGCTTTGGTCACTAAAGATTTAATGGTCATGAAGCATCCTTGTTGAGCTTTAAATTATTATTCGTAGTAATAGTGCAAACCATTATCATTTACACTATGGATTTGAATAATACAAACTTACAATTTTATTGCAAGATAAATACAAAAAAACCTCACATTTGTGAGGTCTTTAAACATTTCTGTGTTAATCGCAACAGTGGGGGCTAATCAGATGTCCAGATTATGCTTACCGTGTGAGACTTTGGCCTTCAAGTAGCTTTCGTTACCCGATTTAATGTGGGCCGAAGTGTTAACCACTTCTGCAATCTCAATACCAAACTCTTTAAGTTCTTTGATTTTCTTAGGGTTGTTGGTCACCAAGCGGATTTTTGTGGTACCCAAAGCGCGCAGCATTTCTGCCGCTTCAGTAAAATCACGCAAGTCATCGCCAAAACCTAAATGGTTATTCGCTTCATAGGTGTTCATGCCTTCGCTTTGCAGTCGGTACGCATCAATCTTGTTATATAGACCAATACCACGACCTTCTTGGCGTAGATAAAGAATCACGCCACCCGTCTCACCCATAATTCTAATGGTTTCGTCTAGCTGCTCGCCACAATCACATCGAGAAGAATGGAAAACATCACCAGTAAGACACTCAGAGTGCATACGAACAAGAGGTATGTCTTGTGTTTTATCTGCTGATTTAAATATCACAGCAACATGCTCTTTATCTGTTTTCAATCCATGAAAAGACAGAAGTTCAGCATCAATACTGCTTGTTACCCCTACTTTGAAATCTATTCTGGCACGCACTTCCGCCATAGCTATACTCACTTGAAAATTCGATGTATTTAACAACACTACATGATATGTCTAGGCAATATTTTGTAGTGGACTATCTAATGATAGACACTATGAGGCTGTTAACAATTTTTTTCAAGGTCGACCTAGTACAAATTGTTATAATATAACAATTAATTTTCAAGTAAGAAAAAACCCCACATTAGCATGACCAACATGGGGTTATAAATTAGACAGTTGCGGCTAAAACGACACTTTTTTACAGAACGCTCAACTTACTTGAGTTTGCTTCCATATGACAAGTTGCACCCAAGCATTCTCTAATTCGGTTAACTCTTCTTGAGTTAGTGTAGAAATGCTCGACTTAGCACTGTATTTCTCTGCCCATTTATCTGACTGGACATGAGTATGGAACTCTTTCTTTAAATTTGAGATTACGTTATCCACAGATACATCCTTATATAGCAGTGCTTAGCCTTTATAATCGGTTAATGTTACAAAATACAGTTCAATTGGTAAACACTAATACACAATTTTTATGAGCCCTTCCTAACACTTTTTACTGATAGATATATAAATAAGAGAAATAATACGCTCGGTAGCAGCCAAAGTAATAGATTTGAAACCTTCATCGCCGGTTTATAAAGTACAAACTCACCAAACCTTTCCGTCATATATTGAGTAATTTCACTATTACTCTGCCCTGCTTTCACCATATTGAACACAACAAGGCGTAAGTCTTTTGCTATCGGTGAGTTTGATTCAATCAGATTTTGGTTTTGACATTGTGGACAGCGCAACGTTTTTGCCAAGCTGATAGCACGTCGCTGTTGCTCTGGGTTTTCAAACTCAAACAGTTCAACTTGAATACTCGTATCTTTATTACTGGCAGTAAACAGATCTTCAGCCATGGTAGGAAGGCTAATCACTACAAGAGCTGACAACATAAACAACGTTTGTATTAGAAACTTCATCATCCATTCACGCCATCAAAATACATCGCAAGTTCATCTTTCCATACCGTTTCATTAATCACGCCCAATAGCTTTTTAATAATCTGGCCATCGGCATCGACTAAATACGTTTCAGGCGTCCCGATTACGCCCAACTCTAATGCTAACTTACCTTGGGGGTCACTGATCACGGTTGAGTACGGGTTGCCATCATTCGATAACACATTAATCGCAGCCCCAGAGCTATCTCGATAATTAAGTCCGACGATTGGAATGCCTTTATCGCGAAGTTGAAGCAAAAATGCATGTTCGGTTTTACATATCCCACACCAAGAAGCCCAAACATTAACCAGTTGATAAGGATGTTGAGTGACATCGGTAAGCGTAATTTCTTGCTGACCACTAGCGCCTTCATTATTCACTAACACGGTCGATGCAAATTCTGGAAATGCCCTTTGTTGTTCAGACACAATGGTCGACTGCTGCTTATTATCAAGCGCAAAGACAAACCCGAGCACCACAATTAATGCTAAGGCAATGAGACTAATTAGCTTGTTACGAACGCTGGTATGCATACTGAGACGCCTTAACAGTTTTCTTTTTACGATGAATCAATGAGAGTAAAGCGCCGATAATGGAGAACAGCCCACCAAACCAGATCCAGCGCGCATACGCCTTATACTGAACACGAAATGCGTAAGCGGTGGAATCGACTTTCTCGCCCATGGTGATATACACGTCGCCATGCCAGAACCACTTCATTGCAGGCTCACTCATGTTCATGACTCGAACTTGGTAATGCCTTCTTTCTGGCGCAATGGAAAAGCTTCGTTCATTAGCCTCTAGGTCAAGCACTGCCCTTTCGGCTGTAAAGTTCGATGCAACATAAAGCTCAGTATCACGATGAGACAGCGTCCAATCCATAAACTCAACCTGTTCACCGGGGCTCAATTTATAGCTGCGCTCAAACGAATGGTAGCTGTTCATCGCCGCACCTACGGCTAATACTGCGAGACCCACGTGTGCGAACGTCATCACCCATACTTTACGTTGGAACTTGGAACTGCGCGTGACCACTAAGCCATAAACATGAGTCAGTACAATCCAAAACGCGAGTGACCATGTCATCAGTGCCATCACTTGAATCTTCTCTACCTGCACAACATAGCAGGTAAAACCGAGAGCAATAGATAGCATAACGATTATCACCGTAACGCCTTTCGACGCTTGGGGTTTGATACTGAGTAATGGAGCAAGACCAACAACGCCCATTGCGAGCAAAGCCAAAGGAGCAATCAGTAGGTTAAAGTATGGCGCGCCCACCGATATGTTCCCCAACCCAAGCAGCTCAAAGACCATTGGATAAAACGTACCAAACACCACAACAGCGGTCGCCAGTACAAAAATGAGCACTGCGACCAAGCTTAAAAAGCTCTTACTGGCGAAGCTGGTAATCGGGCTCGACTCGAAAGATTCACCTCGCACGATAAGAAGAGAAAACGAACTCACCAACACGACGACCAAGATCAGCAACAGTGCGATGCCTTTACTTGGGTCAACCGCAAAAGCGTGTACCGATGTAAGAACGCCAGAACGAACAATAAAGGTGCCTAAGATACTCAAACAAAACGTAATGAAAGCAAGGCTCAAAGACCACTTCAACAGTTGCTGTTTTCCCTTGGCAACACCCAAGGTATGTAACAAAGCGGTAGAAGTGAGCCACGGTAATAAGCTCGCATTCTCAACAGGATCCCAGAACCACCAACCGCCCCAGCCCAATTCGTAATATGCCCACCAAGAACCAAGAATGATCCCTGCGGTTAAAAAGATCCAAGCAAATAAACACCAGCTTCGACAATGAGCGACCCAATCAAACTCTATCGGATCCACTAATAGCGCTGCGACTGCAAAGGCCAGTACAACCGAAAACCCTACATAACCTAGATAAAGTAACGGCGGATGGAATATCAAACCGACATCTTGCAGCATTGGATTAAGGTCTCGTCCTTCAAGCGGCAAGGTTGAATTCAATTCAAATGGGTTGGATGCGAATAGCGTGAACCAAGCGAATATCGCGAGCAGCAGATTCATCACCCACAGTACACGGCTTTGATATTCACTTGAGTAGCGTTTTTGCAAAGCGATAACACCGGACCAACAGCTAATGGTCAACACCCAAAATAGCAATGAGCCTTCATGCCCTGCCCACACGGCAGCCATTTTAAAAAAGGGAGGTAACTGTGTATTAGAATGTTCTGCGACATACAGAATCGAGAAATCGTCACAGATAAAGGCATAACCAAGCAGAACAATAGCACCCAATGAAAATAGCGCGCTTGAAAGAGAGAAACTGCGAATTAAACCAAGATTCGGTGATTGCTTGGCGAGCATTGGGTAAATCGAATGCACGGCGATAATGCTGCTAAGCACAGCGACCAAAACTAAACTAAACAGCCCCAAAGAACCGACCATATCACCTCAATAAGGCTCCACCTAAGCAGAGCCAAGTAAAACCGTTGTTAGCTTCATTACGCAAAGAAACAGAGAATTAGTAAGCAAATGCTCAGTATCCAACATCTACTCACTAACAAACTTGAGCAGAATTAAGCGAGCGTTAATTGTCCTGCATAAAGCACAAAGGTTCTTAGCATTAATACGCCCATTAAGCTCAAAGACGTCACGGAAAAGATATACACCGAACTATGACGAATAGAGTCTGGCGTGACAGCATTGAGTAACAAGGGTAAAACCATGCCTACCCCAATAACACCGTACCAGAACCAACTTGCCCAGAAGCCGCTGCCAATCGCGTTCCAAACTGCTTGTTCACTTTGGCCACCAGCGAAGATCAGCCCAGTAAAGAAAGTAATAAGAACAAACAACTCAAACATCACGACCGGGCGTTCGAATCCGTGGATCCATGAAATACTCGGGCTATGAGGTGATTCTTTAAAGACCAACACACCAAATAAAATACACGCCGCCGCACCCGAAGATAAACTCGAGAACAAGAACAAAATCGGCAGTACTGGGTTATTCAATAGTGGGAAGGTATTTAAAGCTGACAGCAAGAAGCCCGTATAAGCGGCAAGCATTAGAGCAAGAACGGCTAAGAATATTTCCAAAGCATTCTCAAACACTTCTAATTTGCCAATCCAATTTCCGACAAAGTCGAGTCGTCCTTTTAACCAAGCTTGGTCATTCAAGAACACAACGATTTGATCTCGGAATATAATGCCGATCCAAAGGAATAGGATCACCATATACACTTGGAATAAGATCACACCCATCGACATCACAGACGTTGGATTATAGAAGATCATGATCTTCCAAAAGGATAACGGTTTTGTTAGGTGGAAGACCAAGATCAACAAGCCTAAAATGATCCCAAATGGCGCAAGAAAAGCGGTCGCCTTTAACACACCATTATGAGCAGGATCGCCTTCAATGACCTTTCGTTTAAGGTAAATGGAGATCATGACGGCACCCGCCGACATCCCCGCCAGAAATAGATAAATAGCTATAATCCAGTCCCATACCACGGTACCAGACTGAAAAGCTGTGTCCCATGCACTCATAATCAAATCTCCCCTTTTTGGTGTGGCACTTTATAGAGTTTTGGCTGAGTCCCTAGGTAGGCTTTATCCCTATAAACCACTTCCGATTGAAGCACTTGGTTTATCTCACTCTTAGGGTCGTTCAGGTCGCCAAATATCAGCGCGTTAGTTGGGCAAGATTCAACACAAGCAGGTAACTTCCCTTCAGCCAAGTTAGTATCACGACAGAAATTACACTTATCAGCGGATTTATTCTCTGGGTGGAAAAAGCGCACTTGATACGGACAAGCTAATAAGCAGTAACCACAACCCACACACTTCTCTTTGTGCACATCAACAATGCCGGTTTTCTCATCTTTATAGGCTGCACCCGTTGGGCAAACCATCACACACGGAGCATTATCACAATGTTGGCAAGAGTTACGGGTAAAACGGTAATCAACATTTGGATATTCGCCTTGAGGTTCGCTCTTAATGATCTCTAAACGCGATACACCCTCAGGCACTTTGTTTACTTCACGACATGCTTCAGTACAGGCTGTACAACCGATACACGCGGTTTCATCATGAACCATCCCGTAGCGCTTAGTGCCATCTTCCTGAACATTGGCCAACGTTTTACGGCTTGTTACCGCCGCCGTTCCTGCAACCCCAGTCGTAAAGATCACAGCGCCTGCGCCAGCTAAAAAGTTTCTTCTTGAGCAGCTCATAGATTACTCCCCTTCTTTCTTCTGGTTGAAGTCTGAATGGCAATCCACGCACAGCTTAATGGTTTGCTTTTTATCTAAGCTCAGCACCTTAGCTTCGGTCGCATGAACATCATGGCAGTTTGAACACGTTAAGTTCTGTGCGTGAACATCGTGAGTCCAGCTCGCTTCACGCAGATCATCCGGTTTATGACAATCTATACACTGGCTATTGGCGTCTAAAATTAAGCTAGGATCGAGGAAGACCTTTTCAGTTCCCTGCTGTGATTGGGCCGCGCGATACTTCACCACCTCGGGTGCACCTTCACGGTGATCGGGGCCAATAGAGGTATGACAATCGGTACAATTCACTTCACGACCAAGTAAAGCGTGTGCGCTCTTACCGTGTGAACCCAATATCGTTTCTTTGGAGTCTTTGTGGCATTGAACACACTTGTAGTCTTTGTCGCGGATTAATTCGACTTCATGTCTTGTTGATTCTCCTACTGGCGTAACAGCAGGCTCAGCAACAGCATGAATGGAATAACCATAGAGGCAGAATGCTAGAAGGGATTTAAGCATTATGACTATGGCCAATTTAATATTGCCCATTTTATCCTTTCCTTATACCGGCATTATTTAACTCTCAACTAAATAATATTCCGGTTAAACAAAAGTACCCTTAAACGATATTATTAACGTTTAAATGATATCAATTCTTATTTTGGATAAGCCACAACGCTTTCTATATTTAGAATATACCTCTAATTAGGTAATGCGAAATTTACAAAGGTTAATATGTGAACATAATCACCCTATTTATCACAAGGTCATAGTATGTAATTGCTTGTTATATTTGATAATAATTATCACTTAAATTTCTCTCCCCACATTAACACATACCCCTTTAGGGTTATATAAACTTCAACGTGATTAAAGTCACTGCCATTAATTGATCTAAAACAAGCAAACTTCCGACACGTAACAAAATGTGTTTATTTATGAATTAATATAAACAGGAATTCTCCAGTTCTTAATTTGAATAGCAAACTCACAACGCTTGGTATAAAAATCAGTATATTGGAGATATCACTGTGAAAAAGCACTGGATACGTAATTCCGTCACAGCACTATTAATGGTTAGCGCATCACTAGCAAGCGCGACCAGTTTTGCTGCGTCTGAACAAAAAGAAATTGGTGATCCTCGTAACGACCAGTTCGAGCAAAACCACCCTGATCAATATCACTCATGGAGACTAACGTCAGAAAGTGAAACTATTGAAGATGCGTTAAAAGAAGATCCAAACATGGTGATCATGTGGGCTGGCTACGGCTTCGCAAAAGATTACAACAAAGCACGCGGCCACTTCTATGCGATTGACGATGTAAGACAAACCTTGCGTACTGGCGGTCCGACTGACGAAAGCTCAGGTCCAATGCCAATGGCGTGTTGGAGCTGTAAGAGCCCAGACGTTGCACGTGTTATTGAAGAACGCGGTGAAGACGGCTACTTCGAAGGTAAATGGGCACGCCTTGGTAACGAGATCGTCAACCCTATAGGTTGTGCCGACTGTCATGACACCCAAAGCGATGAGTTCAAAAACGGCGAGCCAGCACTGAAAGTGACGCGCCCTTATGTTGAACGCGCTTTCGAAGCGATTGGTAAAAAGTTTGATGAGCAGAGCCGTTTAGACCAACAAGCTTCAGTTTGTGCGCAATGCCACGTGGAATACTACTTCACAGGCCCAACCAAAGGCGTGAAATTCCCTTGGGACAAAGGGACACGTGTTGAGCAAATGGAAGAGTACTACGATGACATCAACTTTAAGGATTGGACGCACAAGGTATCTAAAGCGCCAATGCTAAAAGCGCAGCACCCTGGCTATGAAACATGGCGTGAAGGTATTCACGGTAAGAACAAAGTCGTTTGTGCTGACTGTCATATGCCTAAAGTCACCAAAGAAGACGGCACGGTTTACACCGACCATAAAGTGGGTAACCCGTTTGACCGCTTCGAAGATACGTGTGCCAACTGTCATACTCAATCTAAAGAGACCATGCGTAACATCGTTTCAAGCCGTAAAGCTCAAGTGCTAAACATGAAGCTGACTGCTGAGAAACAAATCGTTGCTGCTCACTTTGAAGCTGGCGCGGCATGGGAAGCCGGTGCAACAGAGCAAGAGATGGAGCCAATCCTATTGGATATTCGTCACGCTCAATGGCGTTGGGACTACGCAATTGCCTCTCATGGTGTTCACATGCATGCGCCAGAAGTTGCGCTTGAAGTTCTAGGTACTGCCGTTGACCGTGCAGCCGATGCTCGTACGAAGATCATTCGTCTATTAGCGAAGAAAGGCATCACCGACCCTATCGAAATTCCTGATATCTCGACCAAAGAAGCGGCTCAAAAAGCGCTAGGAATGGACATGGATAAGATGAACGCTGAGAAACAACACTTCCTAGACACGGTTGTTCCTAAGTGGGAAGAGCAAGCTGAAAAACGTGAAGCGAACTACGAATACTAGTTTCTTCAAATAGACCATAACAATAAAACCAGTCACACTATTAAGTGTGTGGCTGGTTTTTCTATTTTGAATATTTAGCGTTAGGCTTTGGCGCATTCAAATCGATATCTACCTTTAAATACCCAATATCCAGTCACCTTTAAATACCTAGTTGCTAATTCAAGGAATCGAGAATGAGAACCCTACTTTCACTTTCAGCATTGTGCGTTGCACTGTTAAGTTCTGGCGTTCATGCGTCTGAGCGCGCCGACATAGGTTGGAATTTAATTGAGAAAGGTGCACTAGTGGTTGATGTCAGAACACCTGAGGAGTTCAAGCAAGGGCATCTAGACAACGCCATTAACTACCCACTATCTGAGGTCGCAACACACTTTGCCAACATAAATAAAGACCAACCTATTGTCTTGTATTGCCCCAGTGGTAACCGCTCAGGACAAGCCTATCAATTCTTGCAAGCTCAAGGGTTTACTCAAATCCACAACGCAGGTGGCCTGATTGAAATGCAGGAAAGTAAATAGCTAAAAACAAACGATTAACGACTAGCGATTATACCAAGCTTAACGGATCATCTGTTTGGCTTGATTGATCGAATGAATAATCGAAACGCGATCAATCCCCTTTTGATTGGAATCGAGAATTCGAGTCCACGCATCAATCGCTTGTTGATAGCGCATACTAATGAAGTGATCGGTCGCAATCAGCATCAATGCCGTACGATCATTGGGATCAAGATCCATAGATTGTTCTAGCAGTCTGTTTACTTCATCACTCATCGCTTGTGAACTGAGGTAATAAAGTGCGGTGGCTTTAGCGGCATACAAGCCTGAAGGCGCTTGAGGGTTTAAACGAATCGCGTAATCGTAACAGGTGAACGCCGCATCAAACTCCCCTTTCTGCATATACACACCACCAAGCTTAAACCATAAATCAGATTGATTCGGGTCTTGCTTAAGGCTTTGTTGCAGCTCGTCTTCGAAATCTGTTGCCGTGTAACTATTGTTATCATCTAAAGGAAGTTGAGGTATCTCTTGTTTCAGTTGGGACCAAACAAGCACGCTCAAAGCTACCGCAGTAATTGAAATCGCTACATTACTTTTGAGATGACCGCCGTTTTTGTTCGCTGCGGTGACGATCACAATCAAAAACAAGCTCATTAGTACCAACGCAACCAACAACCAGATGTCCATTCAACACTCCTTTATATTCACTCCCTACTCTATCGTTTTCACCTCTCCTCTATATTGATCAAGGTTTAGCTATCGAGATTTTAGCGATCACAGCTCTGTTATAAATTCACACCAAGCTTCACAAATAACAGGTAAATAAAAAACCGAGCACTTAGGCTCGGTTTTTTCAATGGTAAGCTTAATTACTTAGCGTAATCGAGATTACTCAGTGTCTTGCTCGCTATCACTTTCAGAGTCAGAAGCATCGGATGCTTGCTCTTCACTTGATTCAGCAACTTCAGCGTTGATAGTTTCAGCACCAGCTTCTTCAGCTTCGCCTTCTACAATCTCAGCTTCTTCTACTTCGTCGATACGTTGTAGACCTACAACATTCTCGTCTTCAGCAGTACGAATCAGTGTTACACCTTGAGTGTTACGACCAACTTGGCTAACTTCCGCTACGCGAGTACGTACTAGTGTACCTGCGTCGGTGATCATCATCATTTCATCGCCTTCTTCAACTTGAACAGCGCCAACTACTGGGCCATTACGTTCAGAGACTTTGATAGATACTACACCTTGCGTTGCACGGCCTTTCGTTGGGTATTCAGCCAACTCAGTACGCTTACCGTAACCGTTTTGAGTCACAGTTAGGATATCGCCTTCGTTAGAAGGAACAATCAGTGAAACCACTTGATCGTCTTCTGGAAGCTTCATACCACGAACACCAGAGGCAGTACGGCCCATTGCACGTACTTTGTCCTCGTTAAAGCGAACAACTTTGCCCGACTTCGAGAACAGCATGATGTCGCTATTACCATCAGTAATATCAACGCCAATCAGTGAATCATCGTCACGTAGGTTAACTGCGATTAGGCCGTTAGCACGTACGTTTGCGAATTGATCCAGTGATGTCTTCTTAACGGTACCGTCGCCTGTTGCCATGAAGATGAATTTCTCGTTAGAGAACTCAGAAACAGGCAGGATAGCCGTAATACGCTCACCTTCTTCTAGAGGAAGAATGTTAACGATAGGCTTACCACGAGCGGTGCGGCTTGCTTGAGGCAGTTGGTAAACTTTCAAACGGTACGTCTTACCACGAGTAGAGAAACATAAGATGTTATCGTGAGTATTAGCAACAAGCAGACGCTCAATGTAATCCTCATCTTTCATCTTAGTTGCACTCTTACCTTTACCACCACGACGCTGAGCTTCGTAGTCGCTTAGGATTTGGTACTTAACGTAACCTGCGTTAGAAAGCGTTACTACAACGTCTTCTTGAGCAATCAGCTCTTCCATGTCGATGTCATGAACCGCTGCTGTGATTTCTGTACGACGAGCGTCGCCATAGATTTCACGTACCGCTTCAAGTTCTTCACGGATCACTTCCATCAAACGCTCAGTGCTTGCAAGAATGTGCATTAGCTCAGCGATTTCTTCTAGAAGCGCTTTGTACTCGTCTAGAATCTTCTCATGTTCAAGGCCAGTTAAGCGGTGAAGACGAAGCTCTAGAATAGCTTGTGCTTGTGTTTCCGTTAGAAAGTATTGGCCATCGCGGATGCCGTATTGGTCTTCCAACCAATCAGGACGAGCCGCATCAGTACCTGCACGCTCAAGCATTGCTGCAACGTTACCGAGTTCCCAACCGCGAGCTACTAAACCAGCTTTTGCTTCAGCAGGCGTTGGAGCGTTACGGATAAGCTCGATGATTTCGTCAATGTTAGCAAGTGCTAAAGACAATGCTTCAAGGATGTGTGCACGGTCGCGTGCTTTCTTCAGTTCAAAGATAGTACGACGAGTCACAACTTCGCGACGGTGGTCTACGAAGCACTTAAGCATGTCTTTAATGTTGAACAACTGTGGTTGACCGTTGTTCAGCGCAACCATGTTGATACCGAAAGTTGTTTGCAGTTGAGTTTGTGAGTAAAGGTTGTTCAATACAACTTCACCAACAGCGTCACGCTTACATTCAATAACAATACGCATACCATCTTTATCAGATTCGTCACGCAGTGCACTGATGCCTTCAACTTTCTTATCTTTAACCAGTTCAGCAATCTTCTCGATCAGGCGAGCTTTGTTTACTTGGTAAGGAATCTCAGTAACGATAATGGTTTCTTTACCATTTTTCTCTACTTCAATATTCGCTTTTGAACGCATGTAAACTTTACCGCGGCCAGTCTTATAAGCATCTACGATGCCTTTACGACCACTGATAAGTGCTGCTGTCGGGAAGTCAGGACCAGGGATATAGTCCATTAGCTCATCAATAGTAATATCTTCATTATTGATAAATGCTAAACAGCCATCAACAACTTCACCAAGGTTATGTGGTGGGATGTTGGTAGCCATACCTACTGCGATACCAGAAGCACCGTTTACCAATAGGTTAGGAATTTTTGTAGGAAGTACTGCTGGAATTTGTTCTGTACCATCGTAGTTCGGTACGTAGTCCACAGTTTCCTTATCAAGGTCAGCCAGGAGCTCGTGAGCAATTTTCGCCATACGAACTTCGGTATAACGCATTGCAGCCGCGGAGTCGCCATCGATAGAACCAAAGTTACCTTGGCCATCAACTAGCATGTAACGCAGTGAGAACGGTTGAGCCATACGAACAATAGTATCGTATACAGCACTATCACCATGCGGGTGGTATTTACCGATTACATCACCTACTACACGAGCAGACTTTTTATATGGTTTGTTCCAATCATTACCCAGTACATTCATCGCGAACAAAACGCGGCGGTGTACAGGTTTTAGGCCATCACGCACATCTGGAAGGGCACGACCAACGATGACGGACATCGCGTAGTCTAGGTATGAACCTCTAAGCTCATCTTCAATATTTACGGGCGTGATCTCTTTCGCTAGATCGCTCATAGAGCCATTTTCCCTCTATAGTCAGATCGTATTTTTGAATACGTATAAGACCGAAAAATATAACACAAATTTACCTACGGAGGCATCACTTTCCCTCTCCTTTTACCATCTTGTGACCCTTGTAGCCAATCAATTGATAAGAAATTGCACCTCCGCATCATATCTCGCTGAAACATGGTCACTTTACACCCAATAAGTTCGCAAAATTGTAGATCTTCTGGTCAAGGCGAAAAGGCAAGTTATAATGCCTGCAATTTCATGGATGCCGTATTTAACTTGGAAATGCCGATTATGACTAAATCACAGAATGTAGACCCAGCAGAAATCAAGAAATTTGAAGACATGGCGTCACGCTGGTGGGATCTAGAAGGCGAATTTAAGCCTCTACATCAAATCAACCCACTACGCCTAAACTACGTGCTAGAAAAAACTGAAGGTTTGTTTGGTAAGAAAGTGCTCGATGTTGGTTGCGGTGGTGGCATTTTAGCGGAAAGTATGGCAATTGAAGGTGCTGTAGTGACAGGGCTAGACATGGGCAAAGAACCACTTGAAGTGGCACGCTTGCACGCACTAGAAACTGGCACCAAGCTCGATTACATCCAAAGCACCATTGAAGACCACGCAGAAGAGAATCCACAAACTTACGACGTGGTGACTTGCATGGAAATGCTAGAGCACGTGCCTGATCCACAATCAGTGATCACCGCATGCTCTAAATTGGTCAAACCGGGTGGCCACGTTTTCTTCTCTACGTTGAACCGAAATTTTAAATCTTACTTGTTTGCGATTGTTGGTGCAGAGAAGCTTCTTAAGATTGTGCCTGAAGGTACTCACGAGCATGACAAGTTCATTCGCCCTGCTGAACTTATCAAGATGATTGATAATACGCCTCTACAAGAACTCGGCATCACCGGACTGCACTATAATCCACTGACAGACACTTACCGATTAGGTCGCAGTGTTGAAGTCAATTACATCGTGCATACGCAAAATTTCTCTTAAAAAATATCAGCTATCCTACCGTAAAATTTTTTCTAAAAAAGACTAATGAAAAAGGTTGCAATTAACATAAGTTTGCGACTTTTTTCAGTCTAAATTTCGTGCGCTAGCTTCCATTTTGACCACCTAGATTTAAATTTAATCGCCTAAAATCCATCGCCCATTTTGCCTAAAGATCAAGATATTTTTTTTTATGGGCGTGCAAAAATAAAGCATCATTAAAAGCCGACTTTTATACAATCAAGTCACATCTAACCTCATCAGTTAGTGGTCACTTACAGTTTTTTTTCAATCCACCACTTATCCACAAGCAACCCAATTTCTTTACCTTGAAAAATATCAGTTGTAGCACTATCTTGTAACCCAACAAACAAATGACCCCTATATGTTGTGTTTGAACTACAATATATGGGTAGACCAAGATCACAAAGCCGAAACGTAATTTACAAAAATTGCACAGAAATACACAAAAACACGGCCTTGTTCAGTTTTGTTAGGGAAATTAAGCAGAATGAACCAACAACTTACTGTTACCAAGCGTAACGGGCGCAAAGAAACGATCGATCTAGAGAAGATCCATCGCGTGATTACATGGGCAGCTGAAGGCTTGCACAATGTTTCTGTATCACAAGTAGAATTGAAAGCTCACATTCAGTTTTACGATGGCATCACCACTACTGACATTCATGAAACTATCATCAAGTCAGCAGCGGATTTAATCTCTGAAGAGACTCCTGATTACCAATATCTAGCAGCACGTCTGTCTGTATTCCACCTACGTAAAAAAGCGTACGGCGAATACGAGCCGCCTGCACTGTATGACCACGTTGCAAAACTGGTTGATATGGGTAAATACGATAGTCACCTTATGGAAGACTACACGAAAGCTGAATTCGAAGAGCTTGACGAGTACATCGACCACAAACGTGACTTAGACTTCTCTTACGCGGCGGTTAAGCAACTCGAAGGTAAATACTTCGTGCAAAACCGTGTAACGAAAGAAATCTACGAGAGTGCTCAGTTCCTTTACATCCTAGTTGCTGCGTGTTTATTCGGTAAATACCCGAAATCAACTCGTCTGGATTACATCAAACGTTTTTACGACGCCTCGTCTACGTTTAAGATTTCTCTACCTACACCAATTATGTCTGGTGTACGTACGCCTACTCGTCAATTCAGTTCATGTGTACTGATTGAGTGTGGTGACAGCCTAGATTCAATCAACGCAACAGCAAGCTCAATTGTTCGTTACGTATCTCAACGTGCTGGTATTGGTATCAACGCAGGTCGTATCCGTGCGCTGGGTTCTGAAATCCGTAATGGTGAAGCGTTCCACACTGGCTGTATCCCTTTCTACAAATACTTCCAAACAGCAGTAAAATGTTGTTCTCAAGGTGGTGTTCGTGGCGGCGCAGCAACCGTGTTCTACCCACTATGGCACGGTGAAGTTCAGTCTCTATTGGTTCTGAAAAACAACCGCGGCGTTGAAGAGAACCGTGTTCGTCACATGGACTACGGCGTACAGCTGAACAAACTTATGTACTCTCGTCTTGTTCAAGGTGGCAACATCAGCCTGTTCTCACCTTCTGACGTACCTGGCCTTTACGATGCGTTCTTCGAAAACCAAGACCGTTTTGAAGAACTATATGTTAAGTACGAAAACGATCCTTCAGTGAAGCGTGAAACGGTTAAAGCCGTTGAGCTGTTCTCTTTGCTAATGCAAGAGCGAGCTTCTACTGGTCGTATCTACATTCAGAACGTTGACCACTGTAATACACACAGCCCGTTTGACTCTGAAGTAGCTCCTGTTCGTCAGTCGAACCTATGTCTAGAAATCGCGCTACCAACTAAGCCACTTTCTAACGTAGAAGATGACGAAGGCGAAATTGCACTATGTACGCTTTCAGCATTCAACCTTGGCGCAATCAATGAACTAGATGACCTAGCAGAGCTTTCTGAACTGGTTGTTCGTGCACTTGATGCACTGCTTGATTACCAAGACTACCCGCTTCCAGCTGCATATAAGTCGACAATGAATCGTCGTACTTTAGGTGTGGGTGTAATCAACTACGCATACTACCTAGCGAAGAATGGTGTTAAGTACTCTGATGGCAGCGCAAATAGCCTGACTCACCGTACTTTTGAAGCAATTCAATACCACTTGCTAAAAGCGTCTGTTGAACTAGCGAAAGAACAAGGCCGCTGCCCATCTTTCCATGAGACCAACTATGCAAAAGGCCTACTGCCAATCGATACTTACAAGAAAGATATCGACTTAGTATGTGAAGAGCCACTGCATTATGATTGGGACACGCTACGTGAAGAGATCATGGAGCACGGTCTGCGTAACTCTACGCTAACTGCGCTTATGCCTTCTGAGACTTCGTCTCAAATCTCGAACGCGACTAACGGTATCGAGCCACCTCGTGGTTACGTATCAGTTAAAGCATCGAAAGACGGCATCCTGAAGCAAGTAGTTCCAGATTTCCTAAATCTTAAAGAGAACTACGAGCTACTTTGGAACATTGGTTCTAACGACGGTTACCTACACCTAGTGGGTATCATGCAAAAATTCGTTGACCAAGCTATCTCTGCAAACACTAACTATGATCCAAGTGTTTACGACAGCGGTAAAGTACCAATGAAGCAACTGCTCAAAGACTTACTAACAGCATACAAGTACGGTGTTAAGACGCTTTACTACCATAACACTCGTGATGGTGCTAAAGACGACCAAGGCGATGCAGTTCAAGTGCCGGAAGAAGATTGTGAAGGCGGCGGTTGTAAGATCTAAACCGCAATAAACATTAAGACCCCAGAGAAGAGTTATCTTCTCTGGGTTTAAAGCATTAACAGGGTCCGTTTTATTACGGGTCTTTAAAGGATTTGAGGCATTTATGGCTTACAGTACTTTTTCTCAGCAAAAAAATGACCAACTAAAAGAACCAATGTTCTTGGGTCAGTCGGTAAACGTTGCACGTTACGACCAACAAAAATTCGAAATCTTCGAAAAGTTGATCGAGAAGCAGCTTTCTTTCTTCTGGCG
Organism: Vibrio cyclitrophicus; assembly: GCA_023206055.1. Lineage (NCBI taxonomy): Bacteria > Pseudomonadati > Pseudomonadota > Gammaproteobacteria > Vibrionales > Vibrionaceae > Vibrio > Vibrio cyclitrophicus. The sequence continues at coordinate 2,284,500 of CP065366.1, forward strand.
TCCAGAAGAAGTAGACGTGTCTAGCGACCGTATCGACTACAACAAGCTTCCTGAGCATGAAAAGCACATCTTCATCTCTAACTTGAAGTACCAAACACTTCTAGATTCTATCCAAGGCCGCAGCCCTAACGTTGCCCTACTTCCATTAGTATCTTTACCAGAAGTAGAAACTTGGATTGAGACTTGGTCTTTCTCTGAAACGATTCACTCTCGTTCTTACACGCACATCATCCGTAACATCGTGAATGATCCAGGTGTAGTATTTGACGACATCGTTGAAAACGAAGAGATCCTGAAACGTGCGAAAGACATCGCGTTTTACTACGACGATTTGATCAAGCTGACGGCTGACTACCACCGCTACGGCGAAGGCAATCACAACATCAACGGCGAAGACGTTAAGATTTCACTTCACGACCTGAAGAAGAAGCTTTACGTGTGTCTAATGTCTGTAAACGCACTGGAAGCGATCCGTTTCTACGTGAGTTTTGCATGTTCATTCGCATTTGCTGAACGTGAGCTAATGGAAGGTAACGCGAAGATCATCAAGCTAATCGCTCGTGATGAAGCACTTCACCTTACTGGTACACAGCACATGATCAACTTGCTGCGTAATGGCCAAGATGACTTCGAATTCATGCAGATCGCTGAAGAGTGTAAGCAAGAGTGTTTCGATCTCTTCAAAGAAGCGGCCGAGCAGGAAAAAGAGTGGGCAGAATACCTATTCAAAGATGGCTCTATGATTGGTCTAAACAAAGACATTCTTTGCCAATACGTTGAGTACATTACCAATATCCGTATGCAGGCTGTTGGTCTAGGTACTGCTTACCCAGAAGCAACGTCGAACCCAATCCCATGGATCAACGCTTGGTTGTCTTCAGATAACGTTCAAGTTGCTCCACAAGAAGCTGAAATCAGTTCTTACCTAGTTGGCCAAATCGACAACGAAGTAAAAGCTGACGACTTTGAAGGATTTGAGCTGTAATGCCAACAATCAAAATCAACAAGCTGACTTCAATTGAATCGAACCCTTCAAATACTCTGTTGGAAACAATGGAACAAGCAGGGTTAGAGCCAGAATACAACTGCCGAGATGGCCACTGTGGCGCTTGCCGTTGTACGTTGGATTCTGGTGAGGTCGAGTACGTTGGTTTTGCTATGGCTTACACGCAAGGCAATGAAATATTGCCTTGTATCTGTAAAGCAAAGACTGAGCTATCGCTGAGTAACGTTATTCATAGAAACAAACAAAAACGCGCATAAGCCAACTGGCTTTAGGTCGCTTTGTTCGAATATCGTCAATAAGAATCAAAAAAGGGTCCGCTTCCTTTAGGAATGCGGACCCTTTTCTATTTATATCTTTAGGTAAGACGACTCGTCTATCACTCTACCAAAATCTTCCTATTGGTTTGTGCCATAGGAAGCCAAACGTTTATTGCTGAGTCAGGTTCAGAGTCACAGAGCCAATGTAACAAGCGCTTCGGCACTCTCCGCAGCCGTTACACTTATCTTTATCCACCGTAGGCAACTCCCCTGCCACGATTTGAATCGCACCCGCTGAACAAGCGGTTTGGCACGCATTGCAATCCATTTGCATGTAGTTATTGCAACTATCAGCAAAGCTGGGCTTGAGGTTAATATAAGGAGTCACGGTTTGATGAAGTGCGCCAGTCGAACACACTTCAGTGCATTTGTTACACATAGAACAACTGTTGTAATCCAAATTCAGCAGCGCACTGCCCTCTAGCATCTCAATAACGCTATTCGGACACGCTTGTTCACACAACCCACAACCGTCGCAAAGACGCTCAAACAGCACCTCATCAACCGCTCTTGGCGGCCTTGCGTGAAAGCGCTGTGATATCTCTTCATAATTCGCGGCTGCTTTAACCGGTTTAGAAAGTCGAGTTAAGAAACCACGTCTATTTGAATTTATTTGTTCAGACATTACTCGATATATAACTTTTTAGTAGCAACGTTTAAATTATATTCAGATGTTAATTGCTTAAGCCAATCTATTACATCGCTTGATAGCTTCTTATAAAAAGATAACTCTGATGCTGAATTAAATTTTTCCAAATAAAAAGAAGACCAAGTTAATAAATGAGACTCTAATAATTCACGAGCTGAATCGGTATTATTGTTTTCTAACAAATACGCATGTGCGAGCAGCATTAAACCAAATTGGTCTTCTGGCTCTCTTAAGCCTGTATCTAACTCTATATGATTTAATTCTAAAAACTGTCGATATTCTACAGTAGAAGCGCCGAACACAACGCGGTCTTTATCTAGGTACACAGAACCCCAAGGCGGAGCTGGCATGTCCCCAACGCCTTCAAACAGGCGGCTGAACTCTGATGCGAGCAAATCTTCGTCTTCACTTCTCAATGCCAGCAAGCACTCTTCAGAGAGTACTTCGCTTTCAACCAAAGCTGCGACAATGGTGATTAACTGTTCTTTACTTGTCGCTTGATAAAATAGCGAACCCAATAATTTATGCGTATCGATAATCATTATTATTCATACTGTTATAGGTTTAAAGATAATTATATAAATAACAGGGGTTAATTCTTTGATCTATTTTATACATTCGATTCATAATATTTAAATCTCGCTCTTATTTGATGCCAATCAATCAATATTTCGAAATAAAAACATAAAGGGCAAACTACCTATAAAGTGCTAGTCATCAATAACAAAAGGCATCTTAGAATGACGAATAAGAAAGAATCTGGGGTAATGAATCTTACTCGAAGAGGCTTCATGAAAGCTTCTTCTGCAGTAGGTAGTGCAGCTGCACTCGCGGGCGGTATCGCTTTACCTTTCAAATCCAAACCAGTAGCGGCTGCAGTTGCTGAAAATGTGGATGAGAAAGTCGTATGGAGTGCATGTACAGTAAACTGTGGCTCTCGCTGCCCGTTACGTATGCATGTGCAAAACGGTGAAATCAAATACGTAGAAACAGACAACACAGGTACTGACGAATACGGTCATCACCAAGTTCGTGCGTGTCTACGTGGCCGCTCGATGCGCCGCCGTGTTTACAACCCAGATCGCCTGAAATACCCAATGAAACGTATTGGCAAACGTGGTGAAGGTAAATTCAAACGTATCAGCTGGGAAGAAGCTTACGATGAAGTTGCTGGCACCATGCAACGCCTAATCAAAGACTACGGCAACGACACCATTTACCTAAACTACGGTACAGGCACACTTGGTGGTACGGTGACTAAATCTTGGCCACCAGCTCAAACGCTGATTGCGCGTCTAATGAACCTCAGTGGTGGTTACCTAAACCATTACGGTGACTACTCAACAGCGCAAATCGCGAAAGGCTTGAGCTACACCTACGGCGGTTGGGCAAACAACAACTCTTTCTCTGATTTAGAGAACACGAAACTTAACATCCAATTTGGTAACAACCCTGCTGAGACACGTATGTCTGGCGGCGGTCTGATCCACCATTACGTTGAAAGCAAAAACAAATCGAACGCAAGAACGATCATCATCGACCCTCGCTACACCGATACTGCCGGTGGTCGCGAAGATCAATGGATCCCAATTCGTCCTTCTACTGATGCTGCGTTGGTTGCCGGCCTTGCACACGTGATGATCACGGAAAACCTTGTCGACCAGCCGTTCCTAGACAAATACTGTGTCGGTTACGATGAGAAGACCCTTCCTGCATCAGCACCTAAAAACAGCGACTACAAATCTTACATCCTAGGTTTAGGTGAAGATGGCGTAGAGAAGACACCTGAGTGGGCCTCTAAGATCACAGGTATTCCAGTTGATACCATCGTTAAGCTTGGCCGTGAAATGGGCACAGCAAAACCGTGTGCTATACACCAAGGTTGGGGCTTACAACGTACTGCGAACGGTGAGCTAGCTTGTCGTGCAATCGCAATGCTGTCGCTACTCACCGGCTCTGTTGGTGTATCAGGTGGTTCTACAGGTGCTCGTGAAAGTGACATCAACATTCCATTTGTTCGCTTCCCTACTGTGCCAAACCCAGTTGAAACTTCTATCTCGATGTTCATGTGGACAGATGCGATTTACCGTCACGATGAAATGACTGACATCACTGATGGTGTTCGCGGTGCAGAGCGCCTTAAGAACCCAATCAAGATGATCTGGAACTATGCAGGTAACTGTATTATCAACCAGCACTCAGACATCAACAAAACCCACGAAATTCTTCAAGACGATACCGCGTGTGAAATGATTGTTGTAGTCGATAATCACATGACGTCTTCTGCGAAATACGCCGATATCATCCTGCCTGATTTAACGACATCAGAGCAAGACGACTGGTGTATGGACGGTAAAGCGGCGAACATGCCTTACTTCATCTTCGCACAGAAAGCGATCGAGCCTCAGTTCGAAGCGAAATCTATCTACGAGATGTGTTCTCAACTGGCGAAGCGCATGGGCGTAGAAAAAGAGTTCACAGAAGGCCGTACTCAAGAGCAATGGGTTGAACACCTGTACGCAGAAACTCGTAAGAACGATCCAACACTGCCAACCTTCGAAGAGATGAAAGAGCTGGGTATCTACAAACGTAGCTACGACCACCACTACATCGCTTACGAAGACTTCCGCAAAGATCCTGAAGCGAACCCACTGACCACACCAAGTGGCAAGATCGAGATCTATTCAGAACAACTGGCTGATATCGCGAAAACTTGGAAGCTAAAAGAAGACGAAGTGATTCACCCACTTCCCGTTTACGCAGACTCTTTTGAAGGTCACAACGACCCACTGGCTGCGAAGTACCCACTTCAGCTAACCGGTTTCCACTACAAGGCTCGTACTCACTCGACTTACGGCAACGTTGCAGAGATCAAAGCTGCGGCACCGCAAGAGTTGTGGATCAACCCAATCGATGCAAAAGAACGTGGTATCGAAAACGGCGACATGGTGAGTATTTTCAACGACCGTGGCGAAGTACACATTCCAGCGAAAGTGACACCAAGGATTCTTCCTCGAGTTGTCGCACTAGGCGAAGGTGCATGGTACGCACCGGATGGTCAGAAGATCGATCATGCTGGCTCTATTAACGTGCTGACCACTCAGCGCCCGAGCCCACTTGCTAAGGGTAACCCTCAGCATACAAACCTAGTTCAAATCAAAGCGCTAAACAAAGCATAAGGTAGGTTGGAATGAAACAATACGGCTTTTACATTGATTCAAGTAAATGCACGGGTTGTAAAACCTGTCAGCTTGCTTGTAAAGATTATAACGATCTAGACATCAAAACGAACTACCGTCGCGTATACGAATACGCAGGTGGTGGCTTCACTCAAGATGGCGATACCTGGGTTCAGAAAGATGTCTTTTCTTACTACCTATCTATCGCTTGTAACCACTGCACTAACCCTGCGTGTGTGAAAGTGTGTCCTTCGGGCGCGATGCACAAACGTGATGAAGACGGTTTGGTTGTGGTTGATGAGAGTGTGTGTATTGGTTGTCAGCACTGTAGCAATGCTTGTCCTTACGGCGCACCACAATACAATGCGAAAAAAGGTCACATGACGAAATGCGATGGTTGTTACCAACGTATTTCTGAAGGCAAACAGCCTATCTGTGTTGAGTCTTGCCCACTTCGTGCATTGGAGTTTGGTGAAATCAATACACTTCGCGAGAAGTACGGCTCTGGTGCGGATGTGGCGCCACTGCCATCTTCAACAGAAACGCTACCGAACATCGTGATTAAGCTAAACAAAAACGCGAAGCCGACTGGCGATACCAGCGGTCACCTAGCAAACACGAAGGAGGTGTAAGATGATTTTTCATGAGTGGTCTTTAATCTTCTTTACGGTGCTAGCGCAAACTGCGGTTGGTGGTTACTTACTAATTGGCGCACGTGCACTGGTACTTGGTCATGACGAAGAAAAGCTGAACAGCTACAAGGTTCCAATGTTCATTCTATGGGCACTAATGGGTCTTGGCTTCATGTTCTCGACAACGCACCTTGGCTCTCCACTGCGCGCGTTTAATGCTTTTAATCAGCTAGGTTCGGCTTGGTTGTCTAACGAAGTGTTCTTCGGTGCTGCATTCTTCGCTGTCGGTGGCCTGCAATGGTTATTGTCTGTGCTTAAGAAAGGTGGCGTAGCTATCCAGAAAGCACTGATGGTTGGCGCGATGGTACTGGGTGTTATCTTCATGTACGCGATGATCAACGTATACATGATCAACACCGTACCCACGTGGGACAACATCTATACACCACTGAGCTTCATCATGACGATGGTTGTGGGTGGCTTGCTGCTATCTCAGTTCGTGATTGTATTCGCAAACGACAGTCGCTTTACGGTTGACCGTAACATCACCATGCTAGCTGTTATTGCCGTAGCGATCAGCTTGCTTGTGACAGTAGGAAAACTGAACCTAATCGGTGATATCCAAACTTCAGTAGCTAAAGCGTCTGAGTTAGTCGATGGTTTAGGTAACTATGTGATTCTTCAAGTAGCACTGCTAATGGCAAGCTTGTTGATTTGGATTCTACCTATGCTGAATAAAGCAAAAGTGAACCCAGTTAACCTAGGCTTAGCATTAGTTTTGTTCTTGGCTTCAGAGTTAATCGGCCGTGGTTTGTTCTACAGCCTACATATGACAAGCGGTTTGTAATCAAGTTCTTAGAGACATGAGTTACGTGTAAACATCGCAGCTTGTCTGGTTATCTAGAAGGCTAGATAAACAAAAGGCCCAACATCTATTTAGATGTTGGGCCTTTTTATTTGTTCTGATTTAACCTGAGTTCAAGAGGTCTTGGCTCAAGAGAGCTTGGTTAGCGACAAGAGCTGATTACTTGATGATCGCCGAAGGGATAAACATATCCTTCACACGTTTTAGTGAAGAATAGTCACCAAACATAGGTTTGTTGTCTAGATGCCTTCTCAACATATCGGCGGCGACGGTCTTAATCACGTTGCGTTGGTCTTCACGGGAGTACTGACGATAAAACTCAAGTACCTGACCCCACTCGCCTGCTTCAGTCGACAATGCAACGCTGAATGTGTTGCCTTCCAACTTGCCCGTCACCAAAGCCAATTCAGTTCCGCACTTCTCTCTTGTTGCTCCAGCCAGAGCAAAGGTTGCGGCTAATGGATCGCTCTTTTCCAGTTCGCTCTCTTTTGGCTCAGCCATCACCCACGAATGTCCAAAACAATCTTCAACCTGCTCATTCAATTGCAGCCACGCTGACAGTGCACCTTTGGTCGACACTTCAGACACAGATAGCGTCTTCTTTTTTTCCGCCATGATGTGACCAATATGGTCAATCATCGGCTCATCGACACTGACGACATTACTCTCTAACAGCTTGTAAACCATTTGTAGAAGCTTAACGCGAGTTTCTAAGTTTGCCTTAGGACCAAACAGTTTCACCTCAATAAACGGCAGATAAGAGCGATAACCCAACTCATAACCTTCTGGCAGCTTTAGTTGGTCCAAAACATCAGAGATACCGGACTCAGATAAGCCAAAGGTAAATAGTCGACTACATTCAGAGGCAACCACTTGAGGATAAGCGCGCGACAAATCAGGCAGGATTTCAAAGGTCACCATGCGCTTGAATTCACTCGGCACACCCGGCGTAAAATAGAAAGTCGCATCGTTGATTTTCAGCTTGAAGCCACACGCAGTACCGACTGGGTTATCGACAATCTCAGAGCTTGCTGGCAATAAAGCTTGTTTAAGGTTGCTGTCAGGCATCGGCATGCCACGCCCAGAAAACATCTCTTCCATACGGTCTAGCCATTCAGGGAACATGACTAATTTCTGCTCTGACGCTGCTGCAGCGGCGGCGGCACTCATATCATCAGTTGTTGGCCCTAAACCGCCGTTAACGATAACCACATCATAGTTAAAGCTCAGCATCAGCAGTTCTTCAATGAGAGCATTCATCTGGTCACCCACAGTAGAACGTTTGGCGAGAGCAAAGCCGTGTTGGTAGAACTCTCCAGACATCCAAGCTGCGTTTGTATCTACAATGTCCCCATGAAGAACTTCTTCACCTGTACTTAACATTGCGATTTTCGTCATATTTCTATCCCTTGTGGTCATAAAAAGACACTGCATTATTTACAAACTGGTCTATGGTTGAATTTGAAGCAATTCGCATTTTCACTAATATTAATAATGTTAAACCTAAGGTTTTCTTAGGAAAAACGATAAATTATTAGTTCCCTAAATCAGACATTTAATGGATAATTGTGATCCTGATCAATTCCAAATTTTCTCATGGAGACCCTTGTGGCCAAATCACCGTTACTAGCAAAGGTTACTGCTGCATTTTCAATGCTAATGTCAGTTAACTCGGTTGCAAGCCAATACGACTTCGACCAGCCAATCAACCTTTCTTATTCGGATGAATGTGCTCAAGACTACTGTGTTAATGATAGCTTGTACACCTACAAGCCAAGTGCCAATTACGCACTTAGCGAATCAAGTGACGAGTATGACTTCTCAATCCAGCAACCAAAACACATGTTGGTGAGTCAAGAAAAGGATTGGGATTATCTAATGGGCCAAACCTACACCATTCTCGGTTTAAGTGTCGCGACAGTGGGTCTAATGACTCTACTACCAGAAAGTATCACTAAGTGGGATGATGACCAACGTGATATCAGCTCATTAGGTAAAAAGTGGAAAGATAACGTGTCTGATGGCCCGGTATGGGACCGCGACGAGCACTTCCTAAACTACGTAATGCACCCATATTTTGGTGGTGTTTACTACACCGCAGCTCGACACGCGGGTTACGACGAGTTTGAGTCTTTCTTATACTCTTGGACCATGTCGACGTTCTTCTGGGAATACGGCGTAGAAGCGTTTGCTGAAGTACCATCATGGCAAGATCTGTTCATCACTCCATTCTTCGGTGCGGTTGTGGGTGAAATGATGCTAGAAGCAGAGCAAGACATCATTGCCTCAGGCGGTGAAGTGATGGGATCACAAACCATGGGTGATGTGTCGCTATTCTTCCTTAACCCTGTAGGCCATATCCACTACTGGGTAAGTGATGCATGGGGCGGTGACGCAGAAGTGAATCTGAATACTAACCCTTGGTGGGATAACCAAGACGCCGCGCGATTCGCTTACGACGCTGGCGCACCATACGACTCTCAGTTTGTTGGTATGAACTTCAAAGTAACCTTCTAATACAGCGACCTAATTACTTTCGGTAAAAACAAAACTCTTCTAAAAAGCGGCTCTCTAGCCGCTTTTTTTGTGCCCTACTCTTCATTCTCTTTTTTTGCATCACAGCTTAGTTTCAAAAATTGACACAGGTCAAACATTGTTCGATGTAACCTTCTACACTGAAATTAAAGAACTTTATCGCGTGATATCAAACATTTAATTAGCAACGATTTATTGAGACTTTGGGGGCTGATATGAACAGTACATTTATCGTAAACTTTATCGGAAAAGCATCACCAGCAACAATCAAACAACTTGCTGCGGTTACTCACGAAAACGACGGGAAATGGCTCATCAGTAAAGTGAACTTTATTGAAGACCAAGTCGCAGGCGTACTCAAGGTTCAACTCCCAGCTATCAACGAATCCATTGTCAAAGAAGCATTCAACGCCAACGCTGACCTGATCGTGCAGTTTGTTGATTCAGACCATATTCACAATGCACAAGACACAATACATCACCTACGACTCGACTCGAACGACCGCGCAGGTATCGTCAACGAAGTAACACATGTATTGGATAGACAAGGGATCAGCATTCTTGATATGGATTGCCACCGAGTCTTCATTGCTGGCGGCGGTGGTGTTAGCTCAAGTTTATTCACCTCTAAGATCGCCGTGAAACTACCAATTGAAGTTTTGATTGATGACGTAGTGAATGAACTCGAAACGCTCAGTGAAGATACTCGAGTGATGATTGAGAGCTAACGGATAGTACTTTACTTCTATCCTTACTCTTTCTCTAACAGTTATCTAACAACAAAAAAGAGCAGCTCATTGGCTGCTCTTTGTTTTATTGCTCTGAAACTATGAATCAACTACTTAACCGACCATTGCGATAATGAACGCTTGAAGTCTTCATAACCAAATTCATTCAGCTTTTGAATTTCGCCATTGCTGCGCTCGCAATAGATAGATGGCATTTTTAAGCCATTGAACCAGTTCAGTTTCACCATGGTGTAACCTGCACTATCCAACAGGTGAAGTTTTTGACCTATCTTCAACGGCTCATCAAAGCTTGTTTCACAGAACTGATCGCCCGCCAGACACGAACACGAACCAATCACGTAGTCATGACTGCCGTTTTCAGAGGCTTCTAATACCGATGCTGGTTCATTGTAGATAAGCGTATCAAGACGGTGGGCTTCAGTTGCTGAATCCACAATTGCCGTTTTCTTCACGTTCTCAACAATATCAACCACAGTCACAACCAAGTCAGTTGTTTTAGTGATGATGGCTTCACCCGGCTCAAGGTACATCTGCACGCCGTGCTTTTCAGAGAAAGCTTTTAGCGCAAGACCCAGTTTCTCGATGTCATAGCCCGGCCATGTGAAGAACACACCGCCACCCATGCTCACCCAATCTAACTTATCTAAGTGCTCGCCAAACTGTTCTGAGATTGAATCAAGCAGGCCGATAAAGGCATCGACATCTTTGTTCTCACAGTTCATGTGGAACATCACGCCATTGATCTCATCAAAGATCTCCGGCTTAATGTGGTCAGCTTGAACACCTAAGCGAGAAAATTGACGCGCAGGGTTTGCTAAGTCTTGTCCTGCGTAGCTCACGCCCGGATTTAGACGTAAACCCAACGACGCTTTACCTTCAACAATATGACGGTACGCTTCGAATTGGCTTTGTGAGTTGAAGATCATCTTGTCGCAAATATCCGCGACTTCTCTCACGTCATCTTCACTGTAACCCACACTGTAAGCGTGCGTTTCACCACCAAAGGTTTCGTGGCCAAGTTTCACTTCGTATGGACCAGAGCTTGTCGTGCCATCGAGGTAAGGTTTGATGATGTCAAACACACCCCATGTCGAGAAACACTTCAGTGCCAATACCAACTTCACACCTGAAATCTCTTTCAGCTGCTTAGCTATCTCTAAATTCGCAATCAACTTGTCTTCGTTGATCATGAAATAAGGCGTTTTTAGTTCATTGTTTTGCATGTTAATACCTTGCGGCCCTCGAGTTCACGAAGGCACATGATAATCGAACAAAGCCGACGCTAATGCATCGGCTTGTAATTATACGTTCTTGTCATTCCGAAGACTTTGAATCGAATTCGCAGAACTTTTCCCTTGTAGCTAGGACATCGCGCGGAGTTTACGAATGTAAATGAGCACGATGGACAACGCAACGAGGGCAAAGAGCCAGAATTACTTCAAAGTGTGGATCAGAGGTAGACCGGCTGTAGGCTCTAGCTCTTGAACGTGCCAATCTAGACCGATTTCCGGCATGGTTGCTAGGAACGGGTCTGGGTTTAGCTGTTCCATGTTGAACACGCCTTTATCAGCCCATTCGCCACGGAAGAACTGAAGTGCAGCCGTAATAGCTGGAACACCTGTTGTGTAAGAGATCGCTTGGTGCTCTACGTCTTCGTAAGCCAATTCGTGGTCTGCGTTATTGTAAATGAATACGCTGCGCTCTTTACCGTCTTTCTTACCTTGAACCCAAGTACCGATACACGTTAAGCCTGTGTAACCCGGAGCCAAAGATGTTGGATCGGGTAGTAGTGCTTTAAGAACATGTAGAGGCTGAACCACAGTGCCATCGTGCAGTGTTAGCGGATCTGGGCTAAGAAGACCGATATCACGCATACAGTTGAAGTAGTTCAAGTATGCATCACCAAAGCCCATCCAGAATTCGATACGCTTAGCTGGGATGAACTCTTTCATTGAACGAACTTCATCATGCGCCATTGAGTACACTTTATGAGAACCACAGTTCGGGAATTCAAATTCAAGCATACGAGAGTGACAAGGGACTTGTTTCCACTCTTCATTTTCCCAGTAGAAAGAATCGCCTTGGATCTCAAGCATGTTGGTTTCTGGGTCAAAGTTTGTCGCAAACTTCTTACCGTGGTCGCCAGCATTTACGTCCATTACGTCGATTGAATCAATTTCATCGAACAAGTGCTTAACCGCGTACGCAGCAAAGATTGATACCACGCCCGGATCGAAACCAGCACCAAGAATACCGGTGATACCTGCTTCTGCGAACTTCTCACGATAACCCCATTGCCAATCGTAAGCTTGTGGTACTTGTTGGCCTTCAGAACATAGGTCAACGGCTACCGATGTATCTAGGTAAGAGACTTTCGATTGGTAACACGCTTCCATGATCGCCATGTTTACCCAAGGAGGACCAGCGTTGATCACTAGATCCGGCTTAACTTCTTTAATCAAAGCAACAAGCGCATCAACATCGTCAGCGTCTACTGAACGTGCTTCTAGTTTCTTAGTTGAATCCTTAAGGTTGTTCTTACCTTTGATCGATTCGATGATTTTTTCACACTTCGCGATTGTGCGCGAAGCGATTGTGATATCACCCAGTACTTCGTTATTTTGTGCTGCTTTATGTGCAACAACCCAACCAACGCCGCCTGCACCAATTTGTAGAATAGCCATAGTTTTAATTACCCTTGTTGTTCTGCTAACTCAATAGCTAAAGTTTGAATTTTGTTAATTAGAGATTTGAAATCTGATGTCGTTAAGCACGGATTCAAGATAGTAAACTTCAGCGCGCTTTTACCATCGACGACCGTTTCGCCAAGCACGGCAACACCACGAGTCAGCGCCTCCAGTCTTAACGTCTGGTTCAGTTTGTCTAAATCTAGCTCGCCATTTGCTGATTGCCCATTGCTAGGCAGTGAGCGGAACAGCACAGTCGACAGTGACGGCTCAGCAAGTAGCTCAAAATCGTCATGCTTCTGGATCAGATCAGCAACTTGAAGCGTCTGTTCTAAAAGATGATCGTACATATCACCCAACTGCTTTGGCCCAACACTTTGCATCGTCATGAAGACTTTCAATGCATCGAAACGTTTAGTCGTCGCAATAGACTTATCGACTAGATTTGGCAGCTCATCGTGTTCACGATTCAAGTAGTCTGCGTGATGCAGTAGGTACTTAAAGTTCGCTTTGTCTTTCAGCAGCACAGCACCACAACTGATCGTTTGGAAGAACAACTTGTGGAAATCAACGCTGACAGAATCCGCTTTTTCGATGCCTTTCAGACGAGCTTTATGGCTACTTAAGATAAGAGCGCCGCCATAAGCACTGTCGACATGGAACCAAAGGTCTTGTTGGCTTGCGATGTCTGCAATCGCTTCAAGGTCATCGATAGCACCATGGTCGGTTGTACCCGCCGTACCAACCACAGCAAAAGGAATCAGACCTTTAGCTTTAAGTGCTTTCACTTCTGCATCTAGCAAGTCAGCTTTGATGGTGCCGTTGGCATTGGTATCGACACAACACACTGCAGCTTCGCCTAATCCCATTAATGATGCGGATTTTTGAACCGTGAAGTGAGATTTCTTTGAACATAAGATACGCAGTTTGCTCGCGCATTCTGGCAAGCCAAGCTTTTGGATAGAGTGACCATTGTGCTTATCCGCAACCCAGTCTCTTGCTAGCAACAAGCCCATTAGGTTGCTTTGCGTACCGCCGCTGGTGAAAACACCGTCAGCTTGCTCACCAAGTTGGTATTTGTCACACATCCAATCCACTACGCGCTGCTCAACATAAGTCGCAGCCGATGCTTGATCCCAAGAATCCATTGATTGATTCAACGCCGCGATAATCGATTCCGCGGCAACCGAAGCCATAAGAGGAGGAGTGTGAAGGTGTGCAATACAGTCTGGGTGTTGCACGAAGATGGAGTTTGCAGCGACAAGGTCTGCAGTGCTACCTACAACATCAACCAAAGCGTGTTGATTGTTATCGAGGTCGACAGCATTGATAGCTGCTTCTAGCACTTTTGGTTCTAAACCCGAATAAGGGGTTTCAACCTGTTCAAAAACCGCTTTCATCGCTTGAGTGGTTTGGTTCATCACGTTAGCAAATTCGTCGCTACCGCCTAAACCTGTTTGGATGAAATGCTTGTTCCACTCTTGATTTGATTGTTCAGTTGAAGCTTGTTTTTCTTGAACACCTCCGCCAGCAGCAATGATGGCTTCTTCCATCACTCGCAATGCAAAGTCAATCTGATCAAAAGAGATAATCATTGGCGGGAGGAAACGAATTACCGAACCATCACGACCACCCTTTTCAACCATCAAGCCGCGCTCTAACGCTGCTCGTTGAATCGCTAGGGTTAGCTCGCCGTCCGATTGTGGTTCGCCAAACTTGTTAAGCTCACCATTTGGTTGCTTGATCTCAGCGCCGAGCATCAGGCCTTTACCACGAACTTCAGCAATACAGTTCACACGCGATTGAATCTTCTCAAGCCCATGACGTAAATATTGTCCTGCGATGTTTGCGTGCTCAACCAAACCATCACGTTCGATGATTTCCAACGCCTTAGCGCCAGACACCATTGCTAATTGGTTACCACGGAAGGTACCGGTGTGTTCACCCGCTTTCCAAGTATCAATGCTCTTATCGAATACAAGCAGCGACATCGGCAGTCCGCCGCCAATCGCTTTAGACAAGCATAAGATATCAGGGTTAACACCTGACTCTTCAAACGCAAAGCGATGGCCTGTTTTACCCACACCACATTGAATTTCATCAAAGATAAGTAGGATGCCGTGTTCATCACAGATGCGACGCAAGCCTTGTAGCCAAGATGCCGGAGCTGGAATCACACCGCCCTCACCTTGCACGGGCTCTACGATCATCGCAGCCGGTTTCATGATGCCAGATTCGTCGTCATTCAACATACGTTCGATGTAACGGATACTTGCGTTAGCACCCGCTTCACCACCAATGCCAAACGGGCAGCGTAGGTTGTATGGGAAAGGCATAAAGTGCACATCAGACATCAAGCCACTACGACGCTCTTTAGTGCCTAGGTTACCCATCATGCCCATGGTGCCGTTCGTCATGCCATGGTAAGCACCACGGAAGGCAAACATGGTGTTGCGACCTGTGGTTTGCTTGGCTAACTTGATCGCGGCTTCCACAGCGTCAGCACCGGATGGGCCACAAAATTGAAGAACCGAGTTATTTGAAAAGTCTTGAGGAAGAAAAGCTTTAACTCGCTTGATAAACGTCTCTTTTGCTTGAGTCGTGATATCAAGAGTTTGGTATGGCAAGCCAGAATCGAGCTGGTCTTTGAGTGCTTGGTTAATCTCAGGGTGGTTGTAACCCAGAGAAAGTGTACCTGCACCAGCTAAGCAATCGAGAAAGAGTTGGCCACGAGTATCTTCAACTAAGGCACCACATGCTCGCTTAATAGCGATAGGAAGGCGTCTTGGGTAAGAGCGAACATCCGACTCATGCTGTTCTTGCTCTAGCAAAATAGCGTCAGGTGTTAGGTCGTACGTCCCCTCTAAGATAGGAACCATAGTTGAAAATGAATTTGCGATAGTATTAATATCGACTTCAAAGGCGGTAGTCATAAAAGTCCCCTTGAATGTGTTCATACTCACCTCCATCAGACGCAATTACCCACCAACCCTCTTTAAATTTGGAGAGAGTTCATAGTGAAGCACGCGTATTGTCTAGAAATGAGATATAGCTGTACGCTCGCATAAGTCAAATGACGAATACGAAATTAAGCCGTCTTAAGACAGCGATAAATTGTTAGCGTGAGCTCAAGGTTCAGTAATGCTACTGTTTTGAAGAATTGGACATTTTTGCAGGATCGGGCAGCTATGAGGAGCTGGTCCCTTTGGAAATGCAGAGCTGATTAGCAATGTTGTAATTAGTGTGTTCAATGTTGGGTTTCCCATTAACATGGCGAACTGCGCCATAAGTATCCCGTCTATCGGCTAAAGAACTAGCCAATACCTACCCTACGTAATGTCCCAATCAGCAAGAATGGTCACTACGCGTATCCCCCAGAAGCAATCGTTGCTCTTTTTGAACATTGTTCATTCCGAGATTGCGCGGGAAAATAACATAAAGTGAAATGAACGATCAATAGTTTTTAATAATAGCTTGATAAATAGCAGCGGTAGCTAAGAAATTGCTGTAAATATCGTCAACACTATCGTTTAGGAAAGAGATCCCCGGTTCGCTCGTCCCTCACGCCCGAGGATGACGACGTGGAGTTGCAAACGTTACTAGAGAGGCTTTGAGGTCATGGCGTCTTTCCATCATTCCCTGGAGCGAGGAACGAGTCCATAGGGAACCCCTTACAACATATCGTTGCATTACTTTATTCAAGAAGCTATCTGATGCGATGAATTAAACACAAGTTAATCAGCAGGCCGTAAGTAAATCCCCGGTTCGCTCGTCCCTCATGCCCGAGATGACGACATGGAGTTACAAACGTTGCTAGAGAAGCTTTGAGGTCTTGGCGTCATTCCCTAGTACGAGGAACGAGTTCATAGGGAATCTCGCTTTTTAAAACTAACTTGTCGAAACAAACTTGATTGCGAAATTTTGAGATAGATATAGATATAGATATAGAGATAGAGATAGAGATAAATTTTGAGCTCGAGCTCGAACAAGAAGAGTTCTTAAACGTAAAAGCTAAACGCCAGAAACCAAAAAGCCCGAACATTTCTGTTCGGGCTTTTTAATTTGGAGCGATACATCGGGTTCGAACCGATGACCTCAACCTTGGCAAGGTTGCGCTCTACCAACTGAGCTAGTATCGCATTTGCTACTTCCGTTAAGATGTAGACTTTAATAGATGGTGCCCCGGGCCGGACTTGAACCGGCACAGCGCGAACGCCGAGGGATTTTAAATCCCTTGTGTCTACCAATTCCACCACCAGGGCACGCAATTCTTTATTGCGATGCCGATTACTGAAAAGTAAAACACCATCTTAATGCTGACGCCAATCAGCATTACAAAATTTGGAGCGATACATCGGGTTCGAACCGATGACCTCAACCTTGGCAAGGTTGCGCTCTACCAACTGAGCTAGTATCGCATTTTCATTCATATTCTTTCTACAAAAAAGATAGAATGGAGGCGCCTCCCGGAGTCGAACCGAGGTCCACGGATTTGCAATCCGCTGCATAGCCACTCTGCCAAGGCGCCTTAGTAACTCCAATCGAATCGCTTATTGCCATCCTCTTGGGTACGGGATGCATTCTACGGATTCAGACGATTGAGTCAATATTATTTTTGTATTTTTAATTCGTTTGAATAGATTTCATACGAAACAGGCCAAATAGCTGACTTTATGTTCAAAACACACTGTGAGCGGGTTATTCAAAGGAGATCTATATCACATTAGATATCCACTATTGATAACTTAACCTTAGGTTAAAGATCAAAAAAGCGAGCCTCAGCTCGCTTCTTCATCAATGATGTTTTTCGTCTAACAAATCGTCCTTGGCAGCCATCAAGTATTGCGCCATCGACCAGTAGGTTAGAATCGTTGCAACATAGAGCGCGATGTAACCAACCCAAACCATCCAATCATCATAGCGCCAGATAAGCACCCACAACGCGAACATCTGAGAAACCGTTTTAACCTTACCGACCCAAGATACTGCAACACTTGCGCGTTTACCGATTTCAGCCATCCATTCACGAAGCGCTGAAATAATGATCTCGCGAGCTATCATGGTCACGGCTGGGATAGTCACCCAAATCGAGTGGTAATGCTCAGTAATCAGGATAAGAGCCGTAGCGACCAGCACTTTGTCAGCCACTGGGTCAATGAAGGCACCGAAGCGAGAGGTTTGCCCTAACTTACGAGCTAGCATGCCATCTAGCCAATCAGTGAAACCTGCTACCCAAAACACCATCGCAGCAGCGAAAGGAGCCCATTGATAAGGTAGATAGAAAACGACAACGAATACTGGGATCAAAAATAGTCTCAGTAAGGACAAAATGTTAGGTATATTCAAACGCATATTATTGGGCTCTTATTAATTGCGCTTTAATGGTGCGGGATTTTTACTATTGTTTCAATGCTTGATAAATGTTTTCTGCCAAAGAATGACTAATGCCCGGCACTTTGGCTATTTCTTCGACAGTTGCGCGCTTAAGTTCTTGTAAGCCACCCATATATTTCAACAAAGATTGACGGCGTTTCGGCCCCACCCCTTCGATTCCTTCCAAAGCGCTGGTTCTTCGCGTTTTACCACGTTTCGCTCTGTGCCCTGCAATCGCATGATTATGGCTTTCATCGCGAATGTGCTGGATAAGGTGCAACGCTGGCGCATCACTTGGTAAGTTAAATTCTTCACCTTCAAGGGTTACCAAGGTTTCTAAACCCGGTTTACGCGTTACCCCTTTCGCAATACCCATCATCCTTGGTCTAAACGGCCAATCACCCCAATATTGAGAAATGATCTCATGAGCGCGGTTTAGCTGACCTTTGCCACCATCGATAAAGATGATGTCTGGGATCTTGTCGACATCGAGTTGCTTCGAGTAACGCCTCTCAAGCGCCTGACCCATCGCTGCATAATCATCACCACCTGTAATGCCTGTGATGTTGTAACGACGGTACTCCGGTTTAACCGGGCCTTCTTGATTGAACACCACACACGACGCAATCGTGCTTTCACCCATGGTATGACTGATATCGAAACATTCCATGCGCTTGATAGCATCCATCGACAGCACTTCTTGAAGCTCTTTGAAGCGCTGATTAATCGTCATCTTGTGATTAATCTTGGTGGTAATAGCCGTCAATGCATTGGTGTTCGACAATTTAAGGTAACGACCTCGAGTACCTGAAGGGTTGGTATTGAAGTGAATCTTACGACCCGCCACTTCACACAAGGCTTCTTGAATCGGTGTGACATCTTCCAGCAAATCGGCATTGAGAATCAAACGAGTTGGGATGGTTCTCGCTTCATTATGCGCAAGATAGTATTGGCTTAAAAAGCTCGAAAATACCTCTTCTCGCACCGTATTGTTTGGAATTTTCGGGAAATGGCTTCTACTGCCTAAAACCTTGCCTTGGCGAATCATCAAGATATGAATACAAGCTACGCCATTCTCTTGAGCAAAGCCCAACACGTCCATATCTTCCATTGAATCGTCGGATACGTATTGTTGTTCTTGCACGCGTCGAATCGCTTGGATTTGGTCACGGAAAGCAGCAGCTTGTTCAAAACGAAGCTCACGGCTTGCTGTGTCCATCTTATCGATAAGCGTCTCAAGGACGAGCTTATCTTTCCCTTGCAGGAATAGACGAACGTAATCGATAAGTTCACTGTACTCTTCATCAGAGATGATGGAGCTGACACATGGCGCGGCACATCGGCCAATCTGATACATCAAACACGGGCGTGTTCTGTTGGCATAAACCGTATCTTCACACTGGCGGGCAGGGAAAATCTTTTGGATTAGGTGTAGCGTCTCACGCACAGCGCCGGAATCAGGGTAAGGACCAAAGTATTCGCCCTTTTTCTTCTTAGCACCACGATGCATCGACAAACGAGGATGCTTGTGACCGCTAATAAAAATATAAGGGTACGACTTATCATCACGCAAAAGTACGTTGTATTTAGGCAAGTACTGCTTGATGTAGTTGTGCTCAAGAATGAGCGCTTCTGTTTCCGTGTGCGTTACAGTGACATCGATCTTGTCAATATTACTGACTAGAGCGCGTGTTTTTTCACTGTCGACTTTTTTACGGAAATAACTGGAAAGGCGTTTTTTGAGGTTCTTAGCTTTACCGACGTAAATAACGACAGCCTCGGCGTTATACATTCGATAAACGCCGGGCTGCTCTGTTACTGTTTTTAGGAATGAGACTGAGTCAAACAAGTTGGTCACTATACGATCTCAGTGTTAAAGGGTCTCAGTGTCTAACATTCCATGTCTAATCGCTAAATGCGTCAGCTCTACATCGCCACTGATATCCAGCTTACTGAACAAGCGGTAGCGGTAACTGTTGACTGTTTTAGGACTTAGATTGAGTTGCTCTGAAATATCCGTCACTTTCTGACCTTTAGTAATCATCATCATGATTTGAAGTTCACGTTCAGATAAGTCTGCGAATGGATTTTCAGACGCAGGCGAGAATTGGCTCAAAGCCATCTGCTGCGCAATTTCTGGTGAAATGTATCGTTGGCCACTATTAACCACTCGAATTGCATTTACCATTTCATCCGGACCTGCCCCTTTAGTAAGGTAACCAGCAGCTCCAGCTTGCATCACTTTAGTTGGAAACGGATTTTCCGTATGAACAGTTAAAACGATGATTTTAACATCAGGGTTGAAACGCAAGATTTTCTTGGTTGCTTCTAAGCCACCAATACCAGGCATATTCATATCCATCAAAATAACGTCAGTATTGTTAGTACGACACCATTTTGCAGCATCTTCACCGCTTTCAGCTTCCCCTGCTACGTTCATTCCACGGACGTCTTCAATAATACGTCGTATCCCTGTGCGAACCAGCTCGTGATCATCTACAAGGAAAACATTTATCAAACTTGTATCTCCACACTATTAATTGGCTCTGCAACCACTGTGTCGTTTCATCTGTTTGAAACAATTGAACAAAGGAACAGTGGATCGCAGCATTGAGTACATCTTAACTTAATTACTAAAAAAAAGCTCTGTTGAATATGTGCTGAAACACGAACTTTAGCAAGTACTTATTAACAAATAAGCTAACTAAAACAACAAGCTTTTTCTAAAAATCAACCAGTTAAAACAACACCCAATAAAATTACATAAGATAAAGATATTTTCAATACCATTGAATAACCATTCGCGACAATTTCACTTATTTGCCTATAGAGTCCCGTTATTTGCCTCTACTAACTAGAATTTAGTTAGTATTTTTACTGCCTGTTGTACGCAGAGGGTCGCTAGATGGTAGTATTCGATTCCCCATTTCAATAGGTTACTACATTGGATATTCAGCAAGGCTTTGTACTCACAAGACAAGCAAGAGATTTTTCAGGGCGCACGCAAATCGACTTGTGGTTAAGCACCCCTCAAGGCCCTACTCTGCTGACAATTCAAAATGAAAAACCTGTATTTTTTGTTGCTCAATCTGATGTAGAAGCATGTCAGGCAATCGCAGCGAAAGAGTCGATCGATTGCCAATTTAAGCCTCTAGAATTAGCCACCTTCGAGCAAACACCTCTCGCCGCATGTTACACCTCACTGTCGAGAAGTAGCTTTGGTTTAGCGCAAGCCTTTCACAACGAAGAAATCCAAACCTTTGAAAGCGATATTCGACTCGCCGATCGATTCTTAATGGAACGTTTTATCAAGGGAAGTATTGAGTTCACTGGATCTGCTGTGCAAAAAAGTCAGCACCGTCGAGTCTCAAACGCAAAATGCCGTTCAGGTGATTACTTACCCAACCTATCAGTGGTCTCGCTTGATATTGAGTGTTCGGAAAAAGGCGTGCTTTATTCAATTGGCCTAGACAGCCCGATGGACAGCCGAGTGATCATGGTCGGCGAACCACAACAAGCAGACACCAACATCCAATGGGTTGCCAACGAGAAAGCGCTACTCGAAGCAATGATAGCTTGGTTCTCTAAATTTGATCCTGACATCATCATTGGTTGGAACGTTATCGACTTCGATTTCAGGCTGCTGCACAAACGTTCAGAATGGAACGAAGTGAAGCTCAACATCGGCAGAGACAACCAACCGAGCTTTTTCCGTAGTTCCGCTCAAAATCAGCAAGGCTTTATCACGATTCCAGGCCGCGTTGTCTTGGATGGTATCGATATGCTCAAGACAGCGACCTACCACTTCCGTTCTTGGTCACTCGAATCGGTATCACAAGAACTTCTTGGGGAAGGTAAAGACATTCATAATGTTCACGATCGCATGGACGAGATCAACCGAATGTTTAAGTTCGATAAACCATCGCTCGCCAAATATAACCTGCAAGATTGTGTGCTAGTAAACCGCATCTTCGAACGCACTCACCTACTCGACTTCGCGATTGAGCGCTCTCGATTAACCGGTGTAGAGCTGGACCGCGTTGGTGGCTCTGTTGCCGCCTTTACCAATTTATACATGCCTCAGATACACCGAGCAGGTTACGTGGCACCGAACTTAGAGCCTGAAAACTGGATCGCTAGCCCCGGTGGCTATGTAATGGATTCAATTCCCAACCTGTATGACTCGGTGTTGGTACTCGATTTTAAGAGTCTGTATCCATCGATCATTCGCTCATTTCTGATTGACCCTATGGGGCTTATAGAAGGGTTGAAGCTGGAACTAGGGCCTGCAGAAGACCAAGCAGTAGAAGGCTTTCGCGGTGGTCAATTCCATAGATCTAAACACTTCTTGCCTGAAATGATTGAAAACCTCTGGGCTGCACGAGATGTTGCGAAGAAGAACAACGAAAAGGCCTTCTCTCAGGCGATCAAGATCATCATGAACTCATTCTATGGTGTGTTAGGTTCATCTGGTTGTCGTTTCTTCGATACCCGCTTGGCATCCTCTATCACCATGCGTGGGCATGAGATCATGAAGCAAACAAAGGTTCTGATCGAAGACAAAGGCTATCAAGTGATTTACGGCGATACCGATTCAACCTTCGTGTCTCTGAACGGCAGTTATGATCAGCAAAAAGCAGACGAGATAGGGAATGAACTGGTCGCTTACATCAACGATTGGTGGACGAATCATTTAAAAGAGACCCACAATCTAACCTCAATACTTGAACTGGAGTACGAAACTCACTATCGCAAGTTTCTAATGCCAACGATTCGAGGCTCTGAAACAGGATCAAAGAAACGTTATGCTGGCTTAATCAATCAAGGTGACCAAGAGAAGATCATCTTTAAAGGACTTGAAAGTGCTCGTACCGATTGGACACCTCTCGCACAGCAATTCCAACAAACCTTGTATGAGATGGTGTTTCACGATCAAGACCCGACCGACTATGTCAGACAGTTTGTCGATGAAACCTCTGCTGGCAAGCATGATGATTTATTAGTGTATCAAAAGCGCTTACGCCGCAAATTGCACGAATACCAAAAGAACATTCCGCCACAGGTGCGCGCTGCAAGATTAGCAGACGAAATCAATGCCCAGCTTGGTCGCCCGCTTCAATACCAAAACAAAGGACGTATTGAATATTTGATTACGCTGAGTGGCCCAGAGCCCAAGGAGTACTTGAAGAGTGGCATCGATTATCAACATTACATCGATAAGCAGATTAAACCGGTCGCAGAAGCGATTTTGCCATTTATAGGGTTAGATTTTGAAAGAGTCAGCGGCCAGCAACTAGGCCTGTTCTAGATTGAATTCTCTTTTCTAGGCGACATTAGACTCGAGATATCGATTAAAACTCGGGCCAAACATCAAAACAAAAAAAGCAGAGGAGTGCTTAACTCGTTCTGCTTTTTCATATCAATGGATAGCTTACGAACCTCTATCCGATTCTGAACTCAGTTTTCTGATACTGCTTAATCAACCACTCACCAAAACCATCAAGAATACCGATCACCGAACGTTTAGGGATTGGTCTACCAGAAAGTAAAATACCCAACCTTTGGATTTCGACTTCTCGATCTGGATGATACTTCAAAAATTGCTGGCCACACTCTATTGGATCATCGAACCAATATTTATCGCGGTACATCACCAAAGAGTAACTCGCTCTTAGCAGCTTTTTAGCAATGACTACTTGCGCGGCCACTTGTTGCTCTGGCGTTGTTGCTCGGGCTATTTTATTGCGATACACCGCCAACCAGTTTTCCGCATCCATATTCCAATGCTTAGCAATTTCCCAGCTTGTTTCAAAATCACCATAACAATCTGACAAATCTTCACCATGCACACACACGGCTAAATGCTTGAGCATAAAACCCCATGTGAAGATGTTGTCGAAATCAACTATCTCGCTCACCAAGGTGGTTTTGATCGCCACTTGAGTGACCTGAGGGAAGCTCTTTTGGAAGCGCCATTTGATGGTATTCAGCAGCGTAGTTCGTTGATCTGGAAACGGTCGATGAGTCACCACAACCACATCTAAATTGGATCGACCGACAACGGCTTGCTTACGTGCCACACTGCCATAAACATAGACACTGTGCAGATTAGAACCTAATCCGCCTTTTAAAGAGGTAATCAGATCGTTAACCACAGGTTGAAATTCAGGTTGAAAAGGCTGTGTTGGGTCAATAACAGGTAGCTGCATAGGTCGTTTCGGTAAATAAAATAATGATTTAACTATAACTCTATGATCGCCTAGGTGACTTTATGATTCAAGCTATTCCTATTTATAGCATCTCCGAGATATAATCAGTGGATAGACCCACTAAGGACAAACACAAAATGCCTAGAGCAAGTGAAATTAAAAAAGGTTTTGCTATCACAGTAGAAAGCAAAACAGTAATCGTTAAAGATATCGAAGTGACTACACCAGGTGGCCGTGGCGGCCAAAAGATTTACCGCTTCCGTGGTAACGATGTAGCAACTGGCGTTAAGACAGAAGTTCGTCACAAGGCTGACGAAATCGTTGAAACTATCGATGTTACTAAGCGTGCAGTGATGTTCTCTTACGTTGATGGCAACGAGTACATCTTTATGGATAACGAAGATTACACACAATTCATCTTCAACGGTGAAATGATCGAAGACGAACTGCTGTTCATCAACGAAGAAACTCAAGGCGTGTACGCAATTCTTATCGATGGCACAGCGGCAACTCTTGAACTGCCTTCTTCGGTTGAGCTTGTTATCGAAGAAACAGACCCTTCAATCAAAGGTGCTTCTGCTTCTGCTCGTACTAAACCAGCTCGTTTATCTACCGGCCTTACTGTTCAAGTTCCTGAGTACATCGCAACTGGCGATAAAGTAGTAGTGAACACGACTGAACGTAAATACATGAACCGCGCAAGCTAAGATACTTATTATGACCGAAGCTAACGACCTAATGTCTTACGACGATGCAATTGATACTGCATACGACATCTTTCTTGAGATGGCACCTGATAATCTTGAACCTGCAGACGTGATTCTATTCACAGCTCAGTTTGAAGATCGTGGCGCTGCAGAACTTGTTGAAACTGGCGATGATTGGGTTGAACATGTTGGCTTTGAAGTCGACAAAGAAATCTACGCTGAAGTGCGCATTGGTCTTGTGAATGAAGCTGATGACGTTCTAGACGACGTATTTGCTCGCATGTTAATCAGCCGTGACCCAGAACATAAGTTCTGTCACATGCTGTGGAAACGCGACTAATACCGCTGTTGACGCTCATCTGCATGAGTAAACAAGTATTCATGTAAGCGAGTTAAAAGTTAGCCGAGCCGATTGCTCGGCTATTTTTATCACGCAATTTTTCATCGTGATTACTCACTTTCATCATCAACTTTAGATTCACTGATTATGACCAAAGCAAAAACAGACACACAATCAAAAGGCTATGCCTGCATTGGCCTAGTTAACCCAAAGACGCCTGAAAACGTAGGCTCTGTGATGCGAGCTGCTGGCTGCTACGGCGCCAACTCTGTTTTTTACACTGGCACACGCTACGACCATGCGCGAAAATTCCATACCGACACCAAAGAAAAGCACTTAGCCCTACCTTTAATTGGTGTTGAAGAGTTGAAAGACATTATTCCAGTAGGCTGCGTGCCTGTAGCTGTTGATCTGATTGAAGGTGCTAAGCCTCTACCTGATTACAAGCACCCACCACGCGCGTTTTACATTTTTGGCCCTGAAGATGGCACGCTAAAGAAAGAGATCACAGATTTCTGTCGTGAGACGATTTACGTTCCGACCAACGGCTGTATGAATCTAGCGGCATCAGTGAATGTTGTGCTTTACGACCGACTGGCGAAGGGCGATAACTTTTCGAATCATAAGTAAAAGGAACGAGATACGAGATGCGAAAAGCTCGCTTACTGCGTTTATGGCAGTATGTTTTCGATACTCGATTACTCGCATCCCGCATCTTTTATTTCTTTTAGACGTAAAAAAACCTGCTCAATGAGCAGGTTTTTAGTATTCAGTGCTTTCAGCTAATGAAGCTTTAAGCTTGAGAACAGAAGCAATTACCGGCGTAATTACTGACGTGTTCTTGGCTTAGCTGGTTTAGCCGGACGACCGTTGTTCAGTTTAGGCTTACTTTTGTTAGCCTGAGGGTTGCCTTTGTTTGCAGCTGGAGCGCTACGACCTGAATCAGGTGTTGTAGTACCGCGAGTTGCAGGCTTCTTACGCTTAGTCTGGTTGCTACGGCCTTTAGGAGCATTTGCACGCTCTTCGTGACGCTTAACAGCACGACGAATTTTCTGGCTACGAGAACGCTCACGCTTACGAGAAGTGTTTGAAGGATCAAGATCCAAAAGTGTCTCTTTCTCAGGCTTAAGCTCAACAAGCTCACGTAGGTAGTTAACTTCTTGAAGATCTAGCTCTTTCCAACCGCCACGAGGCAGTTTCTTATCAAGGTAGATATCACCGTAACGTACACGCTTCAGGCGGCTTACTGTCGTTTCTTGAGATTCCCAAAGGCGACGAACCTCACGGTTACGACCTTCGTTAATCGCAACGTAGAAGGTATGGTTCATACCTTCACCACCAGCGTAAACCACATCTTCAAAACGAGCCATGCCGTCTTCTAGTTGTACGCCACGAGTCACGTTTTTAACTTTCTGTTCAGTCACTTCACCGAATACACGTACTAGGTACTCACGCTCAACCTGACGGCTTGGGTGCATTAGACGGTTTGCAAGCTCACCATCAGTAGTGAAAAGCAAAAGGCCTGATGTGTTTGCGTCAAGACGACCAACTGAAATCCAACGAGAACCACGGATCTTAGGTAGACGATCGAAAACAGTACGGCGGCCTTCAGGATCGTGACGAGTACAAAGCTCACCTTCAGGTTTGTAGTAAGCAAGTACACGACAAACCACTTCTTCAGAAGCCTTGCCTGAAACAGTATGGCCATCGATACGGATCACTGAGTTCTCGTCTTCAAGACGCTCGCCCAGTTTCGCAACTTGACCGTTAACACTTACACGACCAGATTTGATTAAACCTTCTAGTTCACGACGAGAACCGTGACCAGCTCGCGCTAAAACCTTCTGTAATTTTTCGCTCATTTACTCTTTTCTACCTAATTGTCGTCTTCACAGACGTCGAATGAATTTTTCGCGACCAAATCGCGGTCGCGTATTATCGCAAATAACCTGCCAAAAAGCACTTGTTATTTACTGTGGCAGGTTTGCTGTATCGTTACAGACTGTTAATCAGTAAAGCGATTATTCAAACGGCGCAGGATCGCCGGCACCACGACGTAGAACCACGGCATCATCGTCACTAAAGTCAATAACCGTCGTCGGTTGTTCACCTAAGTAACCACCATTCAAAATAACATCAACCGCATGCTCTAGGCTGTCACGAATTTCTTCTGGATCTGACTCTGTAGTCTCGTTACCCGGAAGGATCAGAGACGTCGACATCAGTGGTTCGCCCATCGCTTCCAACAGGTCGAGTGCAATCTTGTTGTCTGGGACACGAATACCAATCGTTTTACGCTTAGCGTTCATCAAACGCTTTGGCACTTCTTTTGTTGCTTTGAAAATAAACGTGTAAGCACCTGGCGTGTGCGCCTTAAGCAGACGGAAAGCCACGTTATCTACTCGTGCATACAGTGACAACTCAGAAAGGTCACGGCATAACAAAGTGAAATTGTGCTTGTCATCGATGCGACGAATTTTACAGATGCGTTCGAGTGCTTGTTTATTCTCAAGCTGACAACCCAGTGCATAACCGGAATCTGTTGGATAAACCACAACGCCGCCATTGCGAATAATCGCAACCGCTTGAGTAATTAAGCGTGCTTGTGGGTTATCTGGATGTACATAAAAAAACTGGCTCATTGTTGATCCTCGTTATCGAATCTCTCGACTCTATCATCAGAAGGAGCTGGTTCACCTAAAGACTATTCAGATGGTGAAACCGTTTGAAACTCCCAATCTTTCCATACTTCTTCGACCCCAGAAGGTAGCCAGAGATTACGTCCAAGTTCCATCCATGGGGATGGGTAATGGAAATCACTGCCTTGGGAGGCTAATAGTTTGTATTGTATAGCATAATCCGCGAGCGTGCGTCTTTCTTGTTGCGCTTGCTGAGGTTGAGCGACTTCCATCGCATCCCCTTTCGCTTCAACAAATGCAGCTAGCAGACGCTTAACCCACTTGGCTGTAAGGCCATATCGCCCAGGGTGAGCAAGTACGGCTTGTCCACCAGCAGCATGAATAGCCGTGACAGCATCACTCATTGAACACCACGTTGGCGGCACATAACCTGGATTATTGCGAGTAAGAAACTTTTTAAACACCTGTTGCATGGTTTTTGCGTAGCCGTTGTCGACTAACCACTTCGCAAAGTGAGCGCGAGTAATAGGCGCATCACCCGCAATCAATTTAACTTCTTCTAACACCCCTTCACGAGTCGCTTTCTCAAGACGTTGAGCAATCATTTCTGCACGTCCGATACGGTGTTGCTTCTGTTGCTCAATGAGCGCTTTAAGCTCTGGTGACTCAGGGTCAACGTTTAACCCAACAATATGGATATCTTTGTTTTGCCAAACAGTCGAAATCTCAATACCGTTGATCAGCTGAATAGGAAGGTTGTTATCAGCAATATAGTTACGTGCTTCAGCAAGCCCATCAGTCGTGTCATGATCTGTAATCGCTAGCGCTTCGATGTTAAAGCCAAGCGCTCGGTCAATTAGCTCAGGTGGAGTAAGTCGGCCATCTGAGGCTGTTGTATGACTATGTAGATCAATTCTCATATATTCTTTTTCATTGTTTTCAATTTTTATCGTTATATTTGTGTCAACACACTTGACCCGCAAGCAGAAAACTAGTTAACTAGTACACAAATACGAAGTATCACATTTGATAGGTTCACCATGTTACAAGAATTTAACCAAAACCATAAAGATAAAGTTTTAGAACTTTCTTCAGTAGAAGCAAGTTCAGAGCTTAATTGGTGGCGCACTTGGACAAGTTCTTGGTGGGCTAACGTGTACTTCTAGTTAAACAGTTTGTTTATAAAAAAGTTATCACTAAGCCCGCTTTAATAGCGGGCTTTTTAATTTGTCGAACATCTCACATTCAACTGACTAACAAATCAACGAATTGACCATATTCTAGATTGGGTGAAAGGTATCTTTATGCGACTATGTACGGCAGGAAATTTAAAGAATCATAAAGGAGGTCTTGTGAACAAGGCCATTGAAATCAAAAAGCTGGGAACCATTGAGGTCATCAATTCTTCAGTTCCTTACTCGCAAGATCCAACCAGCGTTTTTCATACTTTGTGTGAAAACAAAACAGACAGTCTGTTGTTGGAATCTGCTGAGATTGAATCTAAACAGAACCTGACAAGCCTACTCCTTATCGACTCTGCTGTTCGTATTGTATGCCGCGGACATGAAGTAACCTTTCAAGCGTTGACTCAAAACGGTCAAGCGCTTATCGAACATCTGACTCAAAACGTTAAAGCAGAGATTAAATCTGATCTGACAGATAACTTACTGACGCTGACTTTTGTTGAGCCGAGCAACGAATTAGACGAAGACTCACGCTTAAGAGAAGCTTCTTCTTTCGATGCACTGCGTTTGGTTCAGCACAGTTTTGAGCAAGACGCTGATAATAAGCATGCATTGTTCATGGCAGGCCTATTCGCTTACGACATCGTGGCGAACTTTGAACCGCTAGGCGATGCTGAAGCAACCAACAATTGTCCTGACTTTGTTTTCTACGTGGCTGAAACCCTGTTACGTTTCGATCACCAAGAGAACGAAGGCCTGCTACACGCAAGCTTGTTCGCTCAAGACGAAAGCATCAAAGCACAGCTAACTGAGCGCTTAGCCGACATTCAAACACAATGCCAGTCATTGAAAGCCATTACAGAAGTTACGCCACTAAACAACGTTGACGCTGTACCAAGCGTTTCAGATGAAGACTTCTGCCAAACGGTTCGTGACCTAAAAGAGTACGTAGTAAAAGGCGATGTATTCCAAGTAGTACCTTCACGCCGCTTTACGCTGCCTTGCCCTGCTCCACTGGCAGCTTACAAAGAGCTTAAGCAAAGCAACCCAAGCCCTTACATGTTCTACATGCAAGATGAACTGTTTACTCTGTTCGGCGCTTCTCCAGAAAGTGCGCTGAAATACGAAACCGAAACCAACCAAATTGAGATTTACCCAATTGCGGGGACTCGTCGTCGCGGTAAGCGTCCTGATGGTCAAATAGATTTCGACCTCGATAGCCGTATCGAACTTGAACTGCGTACCGACAAGAAAGAAAACGCTGAACACATGATGCTTGTTGACCTAGCGCGTAACGATGTAGCGCGTATTGCGGAAGCAGGCACTCGCCACGTGGC
Source organism: Vibrio cyclitrophicus (assembly GCA_023206055.1). Classification (NCBI taxonomy): domain Bacteria; kingdom Pseudomonadati; phylum Pseudomonadota; class Gammaproteobacteria; order Vibrionales; family Vibrionaceae; genus Vibrio; species Vibrio cyclitrophicus. The sequence continues at coordinate 2,314,908 of CP065366.1, forward strand.
AGACTTGCTAAAAGTTGACCGCTACAGCCATGTGATGCATTTAGTTTCTCGTGTTGTTGGTCAACTACGTGAAGACTTAGATGCCCTGCACGCTTACCAAGCTTGTATGAACATGGGAACGCTAACGGGCGCACCAAAAATCCGCGCAATGCAGCTTATCCGTGACGTAGAAAAAACTCGTCGTGGTAGCTATGGCGGTGCGGTGGGTTACCTAACCGGTGAAGGCACGTTAGATACGTGTATCGTAATTCGTTCTGCTTACGTTGAAGATGGTGTGGCACAAGTACAAGCTGGCGCTGGTGTGGTATTCGATTCGGACCCACAAGCAGAAGCGGATGAAACTCGCGGCAAAGCACAAGCGGTCATCTCAGCGATTCAAGCTGCACATACTAAAACCATTTCTAACAAGAAGGAGTCGTAATCATGGCTGATATTGTATTCATCGATAACTTCGACTCGTTCACTTACAACCTTGTAGACCAGTTCCGTTCATTAGGTCACAGCGTAAAAATTTACCGTAACAATATCTCTGCAAAGGTAGTTGAAGCGGCGATTAACGAATTAGATAACCCTGTTGCACTGCTTTCGCCAGGCCCTGGCGCTCCGGCTGATGCGGGCTGCATGCCTGAGCTGATTCAGCTACTAAAAGGCAAAGTGCCAATGATTGGTATTTGTTTAGGCCACCAAGCGATTGTTGAAGCCTATGGTGGCACCGTTGCAGGCGCAGGCGAAATCATTCATGGTAAGGTGTCGATGATGGAACACCAAAATCATGCGACTTACCAAGGCTTACCTTCGCCACTGGCTATTGCTCGCTACCACTCTTTAGTAGCAACGCATGTCTCTGATAGCCTAACGGTGACAGCTGAAGTCGATGATTTGGTGATGTCTGTGGTTCAAGAACAAGACAAGGTGTGTGGATTCCAATTCCACCCTGAATCAATTATGACAACTTACGGTGCAACGCTTCTTGCGAACGCTATCGAATGGGCTCTTGAGAAAAAGACGATATAGGAAACGATCATGGAACAGATTAATAAACTTTACGAACAGCAGTCTCTTACTCAAGAAGAAAGCCAACAATTATTTGATGTCATCATCAAGGGCGAACTAGACCCAATCCTGATGGCTTCTGCACTGACTGCACTTAAAATCAAAGGCGAGACGCCAGACGAAATTGCTGGCGCGGCGAAAGCACTGCTTGCCAATGCAAACCCGTTCCCACGCCCTGATTACGATTTTGCAGACATCGTAGGTACAGGTGGCGACGGTCATAACACCATTAACATTTCGACGACTTCAGCATTCGTTGCAGCCGCTTGTGGCCTAAAAGTCGCGAAGCACGGTAACCGCAGTGTATCGAGCAAATCAGGCTCTTCTGACCTACTGGATTCGTTTGGCATCAACCTAGCAATGACTGCGGAAGACACGCGTACGGCTGTCGATGAACTTGGCGTCGCATTCCTATTTGCTCCGCAATACCACGGTGGCGTGCGTCACGCGATGCCTGTTCGCCAAACCATGAAAACACGTACTATCTTCAACATCCTTGGCCCACTGATTAACCCTGCTCGCCCTAACATCGAGCTAATGGGTGTTTACAGCAAAGAGCTTGTACGCCCTATCGCGGAAACCATGCTGCAAATGGGCATGAAGCGCGCGGCGGTTGTTCACGGTAGCGGACTTGATGAAGTAGCGATTCACGGCGAAACCATGATTGCTGAAATCAAAGATGGTGCAATTCACGAATACACAGTGACACCGGCAGATTTTGGTTTAAACACTCACCCTCTTGAAGCTATCAAGGGCGGCGAGCCAGAAAAGAACAAAGCCATCACAACAGATATCCTGACGGGTAAAGGCACTGAAGCTCAAGTTGGCGCAGTAGCCGTGAACGTTGCTCTACTGATGCGCCTATTTGGTCACGAAGATCTAAAAGCTAATGCACAGCAAGCGATTGACGCAATGAACTCTGGCAAAGCATACGAGCTTGTACAAAAGCTTGCTGCACACGCCTAATGAACGACGGAGTTGAGACAAAGAACATGACACAGACTACCGATAAATTGTCGACCCACGTTTCAGTCAAAGAAGCTGAAATGGCGGAAGTATTAGCAAAAATCGTTCGTGATAAATACCTATGGGTTGAAGCGCGTAAGCAGACTCAACCATTGGACGAGTTTAAAGCGTCACTAACTGCAACAGACCGCAGCTTTTATGACGCTCTGAGCGGCGAGCAAACTGTTTTCATCACTGAATGTAAGAAGGCATCACCGTCAAAAGGTTTAATCCGTGACGAGTTTGATTTGGACTACATTGCATCGGTTTACAACAACCACGCAAACGCAATTTCAGTGCTGACAGACGAGAAATACTTCCAAGGTGACTTCGAGTTTTTACCTAAGGTTCGTAGCATTGCTAAGCAACCTATCCTGTGTAAAGACTTCATGGTTGATACCTACCAAGTCTACTTAGCTCGTCACTACTCAGCTGACGCAATTTTGCTAATGCTTTCGGTATTAGATGACGAAGAGTACAAAGCGCTGGCTGAAGTCGCTCACTCACTCAACATGGGTGTGCTTACTGAAGTCAGTAACGAAGAAGAACTTCACCGTGCTGTGGCTCTAAACGCTAAGGTGATCGGCATTAATAACCGTAACCTACGTGACCTTTCGACGGATCTGAACCGTACTAAAGATTTGGCTCCGCTGATTCGCGAACTGGCTCCAAACGCAGTCGTGATTTCAGAGTCTGGCATCTACACACATCAACAAGTTCGTGACCTTTCAACATTTGCAGACGGCTTCCTAATCGGCAGCTCTCTAATGGCTGAAAAGAACCTAGAATTAGCGGTTCGTAAAGTAACACTGGGTGAAAACAAGGTCTGTGGTCTAACGCATTCAGATGACGCGGCGAAAGCGTATCAAGCGGGTGCAGTATTCGGTGGTTTGATTTTCGTTGAAGCGTCTAAGCGTCATGTTGATATCGAAGCAGCTCGTTTAACCATGAGCGGCGCACCTTTGAACTACGTGGGCGTGTTCCAAAATCATAGCGTTACTGACGTTGCGAAAACGGTTTCTGAGCTAGGCCTGTTCGCTGTGCAATTGCACGGTGATGAGTCTCAAGCATATGTCGATGAGCTAAAACAATCATTACCTGAAAGCGTTGAGATTTGGAAAGCTTACGGTGTGGCTTCTGGTGATGAAAACGGTGCTAAAAGCTCGCTGCCAGAATTGCTGGAAAGCAACGTGACTCGTCATCTGCTAGATACTAAAGTGGGTTCTCAAACAGGTGGCACAGGCCAAGTGTTCGATTGGAGCCTAATCAACAACCAAAACGCAATCATGTTGGCGGGTGGCCTAAACCCAGAAAATGCTAACCAAGCGGCTAAGTTGGGCTGTTTAGGATTAGACCTCAACTCTGGCGTTGAATCCGCTCCAGGTAAAAAAGACGCAGACAAGCTGCAGCGTGCTTTTGCAGCGATTCGCAATTACTAGTCCAAACTCGGCGCTAGAAATTAGAAAGCAGAAACTAAAAACATATTTGTGGGCTTTGCCTTTTGCGAAGCTCAAGCAAGATTAAATGACTTGGTGTGAAGACACATCAATAGAATTGAAGGAATAACACAATGGCTAAACTCGATGCCTACTTCGGTGAATACGGTGGTCAATACGTACCGCAGATCCTAGTGCCAGCACTAGACCAACTAGAACAAGCATTTATCGATGCACAAGCCGATCCTGAGTTCCGCAGTGAATTCATGACGCTTCTGCAAGAGTACGCAGGTCGTCCAACGGCACTAACGCTAACGCGTAACCTGACTAAAGGTACAAAAACTAAACTGTACCTAAAGCGTGAAGATCTACTTCACGGCGGTGCTCACAAGACAAACCAAGTACTTGGTCAAGCGCTGCTAGCAAAACGTATGGGTAAGCAAGAAATCATCGCTGAAACTGGCGCGGGCCAACACGGCGTAGCTACTGCTCTAGCGTGTGCTCTATTGGGCCTTAAGTGTCGTGTTTACATGGGTGCAAAAGACGTTGAACGTCAAAGCCCGAACGTGTTCCGTATGAAGCTAATGGGCGCAGAGGTTATCCCTGTTCATTCTGGCTCTTCAACGCTAAAAGACGCATGTAATGAAGCACTACGTGACTGGTCTGCAACTTATGAAGACGCGCACTACCTTCTGGGTACTGCGGCTGGCCCTCACCCATTCCCAACGATTGTTCGTGATTTCCAACGCATGATCGGTGAAGAAACGAAAAACCAAATTCTAGCTCGTGAAGGTCGCCTTCCTGATGCCGTTATCGCTTGTGTTGGCGGTGGTTCAAACGCTATTGGTATGTTCGCTGATTTCATTGAAGAAGAGTCTGTTCGCCTAATCGGTGTAGAGCCTGCTGGTAAAGGTATTGATACCGACCAACACGGCGCGCCGCTTAAACACGGTAAAACCGGTATTTTCTTCGGTATGAAAGCCCCACTGATGCAAGATGAGAACGGCCAAGTAGAAGAGTCTTACTCTGTATCTGCGGGTCTAGATTTCCCATCAGTTGGTCCTCAACACGCGCACCTAAATGCGATTGGCCGTGCTGAATACGACAACGTGACCGATGATGAAGCGCTAGAAGCGTTCCAATTGATTGCACGTAAAGAAGGTATTATTGCAGCGCTAGAGTCATCTCATGCTTTGGCTCATGCTGTTAAAATGGCTCACGACGACCCAGAGAAAGAACAGCTATTAGTCGTTAACTTATCTGGTCGTGGTGACAAAGACATTTTCTCTGTACACGACATTCTTAAAGAGAAAGGAGCATTATAATGGATCGCTATCAATCACTCTTCACTCGCTTAGCTGAAAAAAATCAGGGCGCATTTGTACCATTCGTAACGGTTGGCGATCCTAACCCAGAGCAATCTCTTAAGATCATGGAAACGCTAGTTGAAGCGGGTGCTGACGCACTTGAGCTTGGTATCCCATTCTCAGATCCGCTTGCAGATGGCCCAACAATCCAAGGCGCAAACATTCGTGCTTTAGATTCTAAAGTAACGCCAGATGTATGTTTTGATCTTATTGGTCAAATTCGCGCTAAATACCCAGAACTACCAATCGGCCTACTGATGTACGCAAACTTGGTTTACGCACGTGGTATCGAGAACTTCTACGAGCGTTGTGCTAATGCAGGTATCGATTCAGTATTGATTGCTGATGTACCAACCAATGAAAGCGGCGAATTTGTTGCTGCTGCGAAGAAGTTTGGTGTTCACCCAATATTTATTGCCCCACCAACAGCAAGCGATGAAACACTTCAATCAGTTTCTGAGCTAGGTGGCGGTTACACTTACCTACTTTCTCGCTCAGGCGTAACGGGGGCTGAAACAAAGGCAAATATGCCAGTAACAGCGCTGCTTGACCGCTTGAACAAGTTCGACGCGCCACCAGCATTGCTTGGTTTCGGTATCTCGGCACCAGAGCAAGTAAAAGAAGCAATCGAAGCTGGCGCTGCAGGAGCTATCTCTGGTTCAGCCGTTGTCAAAATCATTGAAAACAACGTTGAACAGCCAGAAGCAATGCTTAAAGCACTTGCTGAGTTTGTTACGCCAATGAAAGCTGCAACACAAAAATAGTTATAAACTCCCATTAGTATAAAGATTAACACTAATGGGAGTTTTCTCCTTACACATGCCCAAGCCCTCTAGATTGTTAATTTTCTGATACAAACAACACTTCATTAATACCTAAAGCACTCATTATAAAACCCCTCGAAACATCACCAAAACATATAAGAAAAATAGAAAAACAAATAGCAAACGTTTGCTTTAGATTAAAAAAGCATCAACTGACATTAAATTGCTGCTTTTTGATAGCCTTTCACATTCGCTCATATTGATAAATGTAAAGGATACGTGTAAAACTCTTCGCGAAATATTTATCCAATGGTATATCGTACATTGGTAGGTAGTTCTGGGATTTTTATATTTAGTAGCACAGAGGTTATGGAAGTGTTAAAAGAAAAGAGTTTACTAAGCAACATCGGCGTTCAAGTCGTTATTGCAATGATCATCGGTACCGTAGTCGGCGCGATGATGGGTGAAAGCGCAACAATGTTCGCTCCACTGGGTGCTATCTTCATCAACTTGATCAAGATGCTGGTTATCCCTCTAGTCGCAGTTGCCCTAATTTCAGGTGCTGCTGGTCTAGGCAACAGCTCATCGGCCGGCAAAGTCGGTGTAACTACACTGGGTTACTTTGCACTAACGTCTGCACTTGCTGTAGCACTAGCGCTAATAATGGGTGAACTATTCGAACCAGGTCGTGGTATCGATGTTTCTGGCGTTGAAGGCATGTTCTCTTCTGAATACGCTGCGAAAGGTGAACTTCCGACGTTCTGGGCAACCATCACGGGCATGATCCCGACCAACGTTTTCCAATCACTGAATGAAGCAAACATTCTGCAAATTCTCGTTTTCTGCTTATTCTTTGGTATTGCGATTTCTAAACAAGCAAAAGAGAAACGTGACCCAATCATCAATGGCGTAAACGCGATTGTTGACGCTATGGTTTGGATGATCAACATAGTAAAAAGAAAAACACAGCACACCACTCCCCTTCTCGCATAAGTCTTTGTAATAAATATAAAAACAAAAGGGTTCTATTCAAAAATCCTTCTCTTTTTGTGTTTATTAAAACACCTATCTTTTTTATTCACCACTTAATATGAGGTAAGGACGTGTCTCAATCTAAGTCACTTATGGGTAATATCGGCTTTCAAGTCGTAATTGCTATGATCGTTGGTACTGCAGTTGGCGCAATGATGGGCGAATCTGCTGCTATGTTTGCTCCACTTGGTGCAATTTTTATCAACCTAATCAAAATGCTTGTAATACCACTGGTAGCAGTGGCACTAATTTCTGGTGCTGCTGGTCTTGGTAATAGCACTAATGCAGGTAAAGTTGGTCTTTCAACTCTTGCATTTTTCGGTCTTACTTCTGCTCTTGCTGTCGCTCTTGCATTAGTAATGGGTGAAGTTTTCGAGCCGGGTCGTGGTATTGATGTTTCTGGCGTGGAAGGTATGTTCTCTTCTGAATATGCTTCTAAAGGTGAATTGCCATCTTTCTGGGCTACCATCACTGGTATGATCCCAACTAACGTTTTCCAATCTCTGAATGAAGCAAATATCCTACAAATTCTTGTGTTCTGCCTATTCTTTGGTATTGCTCTATCTAAACAACCAAAAGAAAGGCGTGAACCACTAATCAACGGTGTAAATACTATCGTTGATAGCATGGTCTACATGATCAATTGTGTAATGATTATTGCTCCAATCGGTGTTTTCGGTCTAATGGCAGAAGCGGTTGGTACGTTTGGTTTTGGCGCACTAATGGTTGTGTTTAAATTATTCGTGGTTTACGTAGCCGCTATTCTTATCTTTGGTTTCGTTGCATACCCTCTAATGGTACAAATCTTCACTAAAACCTCAGCGAAGAAATTCCTTGTTGCAATGAAAAAACCACAAGCTGTTGCACTTTCAACTGCGTCATCTATGGCTACATTACCTGTAACAATGGATACGGTAGAGCACGAACTTGGCGTGAAGAACTCAACGGCTTCTTTTGTTCTTCCGTTAGGTGCAACTATCAACATGTCTGGTAATGCAATTTACTACGGTCTGGTTGCTATCTTCTTTGCACAGCTATTTAATATCGACCTATCTATGGGCGCTTACATAGCGATTATCCTAACCTCTACTCTTGGGGCTATCGGTCAAGCAGGTGTTCCCGGTCCTTCTTTCCTTGTTGTAGCAGTTCTACTTGCTGCTGGTATTCCAATCGAAGGTCTACCACTACTATTCGCTCTTGACCGTATCTTTGACATGATTCGTACTGCTCTAAACATCACTGGTGATGCAGCTTGTGCTGTAATCATTGATGCAATTGCTAAAGAAGAAACAGAAGTCGAGATAAAACAACAAGAAGTTTAATTAGTTTCGATGTTCAGCTACTAGAAAGTCACACAACCGTGTGGCTTTTTAGTATCTACTCTACAACCTTATGCACTAACTCATCATCAATCTTTGTGATAGACAATAAACCTCTTGTTACAGCCCTTGCGCAAACCTTTTTAGCTCTCAAATTTAACCAAAGTAGATTGCTCTGAACTTTGCTACAGAAGAAGACTTGTTCCATTTATTCTCTTTGATGGAATTAACAAGCATCAAATCATCATCACTCTTAACCATTTCAATTGCGTTCTGTACCAACATGTCGTTTACCGCATGACCATAACTGCCATAAGGAGGGTGAATCAGAAAGCAAACTTGAATTCCTTCTGGGATTGTTGGTAGGTTATCAACTACCTCCTTACCAAGAACTACGATTATATGAGGTTCAAGCCTTTCAATTACTTCTTGAAATACTATCTCTGACTTCTTCCACATTTCACCAGAAGGTCTAATTCTTAACCCTTCACCACGATAGCTTGCACATAATTGTAGAAACTTACGTTTTCCCACAGCGCACATCGCTCGTGCTCATTTAGATAATCTGAACTATCAAAGTTGAGCAATGTTTTAACGATTTTTGTAACAAAGGCTAATCAGTTTTCATGTCCCCACATTTTTACAACATTAACTGTTTAATCTTCATACACATCTTCTCGTGAACCTTAGTGAGATTCACCAAGAACTAAGATTCTTGCATCGAACTCGTTTGTTGTGTGATTACTGCCAATTTAAGGTTTAAATACGATATGACACGGGGAACTGCCCCCCGACACAACAAGGGGGGTAAAGAGCGAGACTAGGGCAAATGAGATATATAGATTGATCACACTATTGAAGCGATTCCCGCTTTTATCTTTGATAGGTGAAAGCAATAGATTGATAAATAAATGTATTTTTTTGTTCTCAACGACGATATGCAGATGCTACCCCCTATCATTGCCAATATGCAGCGCCTTCATCAGCTAAAATTTTATGCCACGTAGCAGGACTGATCGTTATTTTCTTTGAGTAAAGGGCGAACGCCAGTTCACCGATAAAATCGTAAGTTGCAAATCTCTGTTATTGTCATATTCATTATCCTTTAAGTATGACATCACGATGTAAAGCGATACATTGTTGATGCTCTTTATTCATTTCTGAATCTAACTTGATCGCCAATGATAGGTACACTTTGGAGTTTCTGACTAACTTGATTAGTGTAAATAATCGACCTTAAATAAACGTTTGACGTTGAAGATAGTTTGTACAAAGTTTAGCATTTCGGTATTCAAGTCGTAATTGCGATGATTATTGGTACTGCATTTTGCGTAATGATGGGTTAATCTCCAACGATGTTTGCTCCATTAGGTGCAATTTTTATCAAACTAATAAACATGCTTGTTATCCCACGAGTCGCCATAGCCATTATTTCCGTCGCTGCTGGTTTAGGTAATAGCATTAATACAGGTAAAGTCGGTGGTTACACTCTCGGATTTTTTGCAGTAACTTCTGCATTCGCTGTCACTCTTGCCCTATTAATAGGTGAAATATTTAGACATGGCATTGGTATTGGTATTGGTATTGACCTTTCAGGTATAGAAGGAGTGTTCTCAACTGAGTATGTATCGAAAAGTAAAACCCCAACTTTCTAGGTAACTTAAACGCCTTACTATCTAATTAGATTAGATTAGATTCTTATACTCGAGACAAGAGTCTATATACAATCATTTACGTAGCCTTAGTATTTATGTAAATCATAGACCCTTTAGACAACTGATTGTACTTAATACACGAAAAATTAGTTTATTAGCTCTTAATTGCAATTATGAAAGACAATATTAAAAATACCACTACCTAAAAAATCAATTAACAGACTAATTAAACCTCTCCACGTCCCCCTCTTTATAATTCAACTTTTAAAAAGTAATTTAATGCTCATTAATTTTTAAACAAACCAATTAAATAGTGATAAATCTATCAAAAACATGGTCGAAAATTGATATTTGTGGGGGTCATCACGATCTGTACGCTTATTGCACAATTGAGATTGTTGTCTGGAAACTTTATAATTATTCATTACATTAATACAAAATACACACAACCATAAAGAATACTAATACATGAAAAAAGCAATATTCAAAACTACTCTTATCGCTGCAATGACTCTTTCGCCATTCGCTACACAAGCTGCTGTCGATTTTCACCCTATCACTTGTGCTGATGAGCAACTATGGATCGAAAAACTTGGTACAACAGAGCTCACTGGCCTAACGCTTGTTCCTGAAGGCAGTGGTAAAACCAAATTTACTATGGTCGATTTTTCTCCTTACCACAACAACAGTATTACAGTGGCAGGTCGTCAAGTTTACCCAATGATAGACACGACTGTTGACGATAAAGGCAACTTCTTTTTTTACACTAAGCCTTACGTTAAAACTCGTTATGACCGTGGTGGCATGATGTTTAAATTCGTAAAAGTTGAAGATAACGTTTACGACATGTCTATGTGGCTTGAAAGTGGTAAACCTGTTAATGGCCACTACGAATTTGGTCATCAACAACCACTTACTCGTGCAACTGAGACAGGTACTCTTCGAATGAAGATCACGGAAGATTCATTGAAAGCTCGTGCGGCAGCAACTTGTAAGTAATGTCCACTAACTGGAATGAAAGCCTTGAATCATCCCAAGGCTTTTTTATGATTCATTGAAAATAAAAAACGTTGGTTGAAACTGGCATATTCAGTGCTGACATTCAGATCTCAAACCACTTTCTGAGTGAAAATTTCAATCATGCCTACACCGTAAAAACCTCTCATAGTCAACAAAAAATATCACCCGCTTGTCATAAGTTAATAATCTCATTGGCAGAAGAGCTTTAGTTGGGATAGCCCGATATTGCACAGGTTTATACCAAACTTTAGTCGCAACTTTGAACCTGATAAAGTACTTGAAATCAAATAAGTATACTGTCCTTCTACCCTTGACATTACCCATAACGGGGATATAACATTTTTCATGCATTTTGCTCACCATTAACTCTCATAGTCCAAAGTTACATTTAGCACATGTTAAAATCACTATAACATTGATTTTATTATAGTTTTAAGTGCTAAACTTTACTTTGAATATACATCATTTTTCAGTGAAATTTTTTGGATGATCAATAAGGTTATGATCATTGCACCACTTGGCGTATTCGGCCTAATGGCAGAAGCAGTTGGTACATTCGGTTTTGGCGCACTAATGGTTGTGTTCAAACTGTTCGTCGTATACATCGCTGCGATTCTGATCTTCGGCTTTGTTGCTTATCCACTAATGATTCAAATCTTCACTAAGACTTCTGCGAAGAAATTCCTAGTGGCAATGAAGAAGCCTCAAGCGGTTGCACTATCAACAGCCTCTTCAATGGCGACGCTGCCGGTAACAATGGAAACGGTAGAGAAAGAACTTGGCGTTCGTAACTCTACGGCTTCATTCGTTCTGCCTCTTGGTGCGACGATCAACATGTCTGGTAACGCAATATACTACGGCCTAGTTGCTATCTTCTTTGCACAGCTGTTCAACATCGACCTGTCTATGGGTGCTTACGTTGCTATCATCGTAACGTCTACGTTAGGCGCAGTTGGTCAAGCAGGCGTTCCAGGGCCTTCTTTCCTAGTGGTTGCGGTTCTTCTAGCGGCTGGTATCCCTATCGAAGGTCTACCTCTGTTGTTCGCTCTAGACCGTATCTTCGACATGATCCGTACTGCTCTAAACATCACTGGTGATGCAGCATGTGCAGTCATCGTTGATTCTCTAATCGAAGACGAAGCGAAAGAAGCTGAGCTACAAAAACAGCAAGCGTAATATTAAGCTTCAGTTCTGATTGATAAATAAAACCGCCTTCATGTAGGCGGTTTTTTATTAGATGATGATCAATATTGAGTCGGTAAATCTACCCTTGTAAGGCTAATTGATTAATCCAAACGCACGAGGCAGCGCCAAACTAATTTCAGGAATAAAAGTAATGGCCAACAGTGTGACGATCAATACAGCACAAAACGGCATGATACTTCTTATAACATTCTCAATTTTAGAGCCACTGACACTACAACCTACAAATAGCGCCGTGCCAACGGGTGGCGTTGCAATACCAATACATAAGTTGAAGATGATCATCATCGCGAAGTGAATTGGATGCATGCCTAAATGCTCAGCAATCGGCATAAAGATTGGGGTAAAGATCAATACGGCTGGCGTAAGGTCCATAAACATACCCACGATCAGTAGAATCAGGTTCATCAAAATAAAGATGATAATTGGATTATCAGAAATAGAGAGCATCCAATCGCTGATCATGGTTGGTAGACCGGTAAACGCCATTGCCCATGACATAATGGTAGAAGCACCAATCAAGAACAGCATAATGCCAGTGACCTGAACGGTTTCTCTACAAATTATCGGGAAGTGTGCCCATTTGAGGGTTCGGTAACAAAGTGACAGTATAAAAGAGTAAAGAACCGCTATACATGCCCCTTCTGTTGCGGTGAAAATACCACCAATAATACCGCCAATAACAACAACAATAAGCCCTAAGCTTGGCGTTGCTTGCCAAACAATATTCAACACATCTTTCGTTGTGAAGCCGTCATTCGCGCTTGTTTTGTAGCCTTTCTTTTTAGCAATGAAATAGGCTACGACCATACAACTTAAACCCATTAAAATACCTGGGACATAACCTGCGATAAACAGCGCCGCCACGGATGTTCCACCCGACACTACTGAAAATACGATCAGTGAATTACTTGGTGGTATTAGTAAGCCTGCCGGGCAGGATGCAACGTTTACTGCTGTTGCTAAGTTTTTATCATAACCATCTTTTTCTAATTCAGGGCCTAAGGTTTTACCCACTGCTGCTGCAGCGGCAACAGCTGATCCTGATACAGCGCCAAACATCATATTTGCAAAGATGTTCACGTGAAAAAGTGAGCCTGGGATCCAACCAACCAAGAGCTTTGCAAGATTGATAAGTCGACTCGCGATGCCACCCACATTCATTATATTCCCAGCAAGAATAAAGAAAGGGATGGCTAATAAACTGAAACTATCAATACCGGTAATGATTTTTTGACCCGCAGTAATACTCGCGACTTCAAACGGTAAAATGAAATACATGATCGTTAAAGATGACATGGCAATTGCAATCGCAATCGGCATGCTTATCGCGATCATGAATAAGAATAGGCCTAGCAGCCAAACACCAATGGACAAATCCATAATATAGAGTCCTTTTAAAACTTACTTTTTGTTGGGTTCACAAAAAAGATCAAACGTATTCATGACCAAATAGATGAGGATAATAACGGCTGATATCGGCAATATTGAATAAACCGTCGACATCGGTAATTGCAATGCTGGAGAGAGTTGTTGTGTGGTTCTTCCCATTAAAGCGATGCCACCTTGAAGCATTGCTAAAAATACAAATGAACCAGAGATCACATTGATAAGTACGTGTAATGCTATATGTGCTTTACCCTTAAGATAACCATCCAATAACGTTATTGCTAAGTGTCCTTTGATACCGAATAGGTAGCTTGCTCCTAATAATCCAAGCCATACCATCGCATAACGAGCAAGTTCATCAGTCCAGTTACTTGGGTCATTCAAAACATAACGACTAAAAACCTGCCAAGTGACAGTAACGACAAGTAACATTAATGCAAAAGAAGAGACAAAAAGAATCAACCTATCAAGTAGGTTTCTGAAAGTTGCTAACATGGTGTGATACCTCAAAAAATTTTGCCTTAGCAAAGCCAAGGCAAAATTATATTTTCACTAATACAGATTAAAGAGCTTCAATTTTTTCAATGAATGGAGCTAGTTTTGGATCTTTTTTCGCTTCATCAATCATAGGTTTAACAGCAGCGCGGAAAGGGGCTTTATCAACTTCAACAAACGTTACGCCTTCTTTCATTCCTTTCTCCTTGTTCATGTCATCTGTTGCGTCCCAGATTTTAATCTGCTCTTCAAGAGACTCTGCTGCTGCTTCTTTTAAGATTTTCTGCTCTTCTGCCGTTAATGAACCCCATTTATATTCTGAAATAATGATCACATCAGGTGTCATCATGTGCTGATCCATAGAATAAAATTTAGCTACTTCACTGTGCTTCATTTCAACTAAGCTAGAAATATTATTTTCAGCACCATCAATGACACCTTGCTGAAGTGCTGTGTAAACCTCATTGAAAGGGACAGGTGTTGCTTTACCACCTAATAGGTTGACCATTTCCATCATGGTTGGAGAACCAGGGACTCGAACTTTCATACCAGCAAGATCGGCCGGTGAGTTAATTGCTTTTTTAGCGTAGAAGCTACGTGTACCTGAATCATAGAATGTAAGACCAATGAAGCCTTTACCTTCACTTGAAAGCAACATCTCTTGTGCAGCTTCACTTCGCATGAACGTTCTCATATGTGGAACGTCACGGAATAAGAAAGGCAGTGCATTAACTTTAAAAGTTGGTTCAAAAGATTCTGCTAATCCACCGTTGATTTTAGCCATATCAATCGCACCGGTAACAACTTGCTCAGCTTGGTCACGTTCAGAGCCTAGTTGACCGTTTGGAAAAATCTTAATCGTAAGGTCACCATTCGATTTTTCTTTAACCTTATCAGCCATGATCACCATCCCTTGGTGAGCTGCGCTTTCTAATGACATTGCATGCCCTAAAGTCAACGTTTTTGCTTGAACGCCAAATGCCATAAGAATTGATGCCGCTGTAATCGTCAGTAGGTGTTTTTTCATGTTCTTCTCCAGAATCCATTTTTGTAAGAGGTACAGTTTGTATATGACACGTTATAGCTGAGCTTGAAATCTAACGTTCAATTGCATATCGCTCATAACTGTAACGCTTCATTACAATATTCTTACCCTTATGATTTTTGTATTACAATAATATGTGTATATTTTGTGAGCTAAGGTTTATCTATTGGCCTGAGAACCGAATTGATTGTGATACCAATCATATTTGGGACTAATTAGACCATTAATCAGCCCTACTTTGGATTTATTGGGAATTTCGATTACTTTTAACTGCTTTAAGAACAATCTCTTAGCAAAAAAGCACCGATATATTTATGTTATTTTAAGACATTAAGTTCAATTATGGAGCACGATCAAGAAGGTCTCATCGTTCGAAAACGCGAGTCGTGAACAGTGCTTTGTGAGGTGGTGAAGGCGAGGCTTTAGGCTGGACTTAGACGATAAGAATGGACAAAGGCAATAGAGAGAAACTTGATAGGGCGAATTATTTGTAACAAAAATCCGAGAACTTCACAGCCCTCGGATTTTTGTTTCTGGTGTTCTAGTTTTAGGCGTGAGACGAATTACAAATCAGCGCCATAGATATCAAACGTAAAGTACTTAGCGGCAATCTTGTCGTAAGTGCCGTTGGCTCTGATCTCTTCAATCGCGGCATTGAATTGTTTCGCCAGTTTTGAATCCTGCTTTCTTAACGCTAGTGCCGTGCCTTCGCCAATGTAGGCTTTATCGGTCACTGCTTTACCTTTGAACTCAAAGCCCTCGCCTTCTTTCTTGTCTAAGAAAGCCAATGACAGTTGATCTGAGTTGCCGAAGGTTAGATCTAGACGACCGTTTTGCAGATCCAGATACACTTCATCTTGACCGGTATAACGCTTAATATTTGCCACATCGCCAAACTTGTCGGTTACGTAGCGATCGTGGATCGTACCTTGTTGAACACCGATGGTTTTGCCGACTAGGCCTGCCTCATCGACACTGAACTCTGCGCTTTTAGCAGCAACAAATACGGCTGGTGTTTGGTAGTACTTATCAGTAAACAAAATCTTACGCTTACGCTCTTCGGTGATACGCATTGACGCCATGATCACATCTGACTTTCTTGCCAACAAACTTGGAATTAGTGAGTCCCAGCTTTGAGAAACCCAAGTACAATCGAGTTTAGCTTGCTCACACAAGGCATCAGCTATCTCAATATCAAACCCGACAGGCACACCGTCGCTGTTTTTATAGTTGAATGGCGGATACGTAAAGTCCGACGCCAAACGGATTTCTTTCGCTTGTACCGTTGTACCAAGTAAAGCGGCCGCACAAGCGAGTCCTAGTATTATCTTTTTCATCATTGCCATCCTAGATATGATCTTTATCGAGTTGAGATTGAGTTTCATTATGTTGAGATTGTTGAATTTGTTTGCCTTGTTGATTCTTTTCTAATTCTGTTTGGTAGCGTGTCAGTGACGTTATCACTTCTAGCATGCTCTCTTGGCTACCAATACTGATTCGAACACAGTTACGTAAAGCAGGTTCGTGGTTTTGATTCCTTGTCACAATGCCATCCTTCGCCAATACACTGAACACTTGATGCCCAGGTTTTTGACGCAGCAAAATGAAGTTTGTCGATGAAGGGTAAACAGATTCGATGAAATCAAACTGCGTTAACTCACAAGCAAACCAGTTACGTAGTTCGACCAACGTTTTCGTGGCGTCTTGCATCACTGAGACTCGTTCATCAGACAAAGCGTCTAACACGATTTGAGATGAACAATCTGGCATCGGATAAGGTGGAATCAGCTTCGAGACATACTGCATCACATTTTGACTCGCTAAGATAAAGCCGCAACGAACCGCAGCTAATCCAAACGCCTTCGACAAAGTGCGAATCACAACCAAATTCGGATAACGCTCAATAAGGCTCACCGCTGACGTTTGTGGTTCAAACTCGATATACGCTTCATCGACTACCACTAGAGATTTTCCAACCGTGCCTTCCAGTACCTGAATCAAGTCCGATTTAGGAATCACGTTACCGGTTGGGTTGTTTGGTGAGCAAAGAAAGACGATATTAACCAATTCCGCTTTATTCACGATATCAGCAACGTTCAGGCTGAAGTCTTCCTGCAATGGAGAGTTCAAAGTATTAATCGCCAATGCATCGGCGCAAAACTCATACATCGCATACGTTGGAGAACAGATAAGTATGCTGTCGCTCGCAGGTTTACAGAATGTTCTGATCAGCAAATCAATCGCTTCATCTGCACCCCGAATCGCAACGGTTGCAGCGTCAGTTCCACAATAGGCTTGATAAGCCTTGGCAATGTCTTGGGGTAAAAAGTCTGGGTAACGATTATGACTGACTTCCCCTTGAAACAGAGAGCTTTCCAATTCATTGGCGTTTAGCCAGACACGTCCATCACCACCAATTCTTCTTGCTGATTGATAAGGTATTAATTTTTTTACAGCCTGAGGCACTAAGTTATCAATAAAAGATGTCAAGAAGCTATCCCTTTCACAAAATCACAATGTCTTCATCATTGCCTTTATATTCAAAAAATGTGACTTATACACATATTGAATCAAAAATGATGAGTAAGTATTTACATTCAAACAGAACACTATTGATAAATGAATCGAAATAATCACATAATAGCCATGATAAAAAGTCATAGGTAAAGATATGAATCGCACACTTCCCTCAACCAAAACCTTGCTCACATTTTTGTCTACGGCAAGGCATCTCAACTTTACTCGCGCGGCACATGAGCTCAATGTTACGCAAGGTGCAGTGAGTCGTCAGGTATTGTCGTTTGAAGAAAGCCTTGGCTGTGACCTCTTCTATCGCCATGCTCGCGGATTGTCTTTAACGCCGAAAGGAGAAGAACTGGTTCCCCTGATACAAGGAACGATTCATCAACTGCAATCGGCTCTCAATCAAGTGGCAAGTTCTCCCTCTAAGATCAAACTCAACGCCCCCAGCTGTATTACCTCTTGGCTGCTACCCAAGTTGATGTCTTTTCAACAAGCCTACCCTGAAATTGATGTCGAGCTCACGTCGACCATCAAGCACGTTTTTGAGCCAAGCTTTGATCCCTTCGATGCGGTGATTACCTATGGCAAGAAACCAAGCCAACACTCAATTGTTAGCCAACTCCTGTTCAACGAACAACTCGCACCCATCTGCCAAGCGCAGAGTATTGCTCCAAGCCACCTAATTGACAGCACTTCAACCGTCATCAAGCCACACAAGCTTGCTCATTACACTTGGTTACACGCCAACAATGAACAAAGTGACTGGCGACTTTGGTTAGAGCACATAGGAAGCCATGATCTTTCGAGTAAGAACAACCAACAATTCGCCACGCTTGATCAGGCCATGAATGCGGCCATTCAAGGGTTTGGAATAGCGATAGGCGATATCACGCTTGCTAAGCAAGATATCGATTTGGGTAGATTGGTGAAAGTGAGTGAAGGCAGTGTGTTCTCCGGCAACGGTTACTTCTTACTGCAACCTAAGAATCGCCAAAATGCGTCATTATCGACTCTGGTAGATTGGCTCGTTGATTAAGAATTAATTAGCAACAATCCAATAAAATCCCAACGTAACAAGCCTTTAGAACAGAAAGCAGCCCTCACTCGTCAGAATGAGAATAGAGTGATTCCCAAATTGATGTAGGAAATCGATTCTCAAAATAAAACTATTCCTCTTTCACAACGTATTGTTTGGGTGAGAACAGGCGAAACCTTCTTTTAGCTCAATGAAAATACAAATCAAATCATTTCGTTAGGTTAAAAGATCTGACCTCATAGAGAAAATGGCATTCGAATTGCTTTGTCATAGACAACCCAACCAATATACAGCAGATTGCATTTTATTCATCATGCAGCTTGTTACGGAGGATAGGCTATGACCTTACAAAGACATACGTATTACGGCTTGATTCACCACGGAATTAAGACCCTATTAATAGACAGAATTGGCCACTTCACAGAGCGTGAGTACCACGAGTATCTCGACTTAACAACTGGTAAATCGACATGCTTTGCCATGAGCGAACAAGAACTCGAAAACACCTTAGACAGCTTGAAAAGCGAAGGTTATCTAGAAGACATCAAGCAGTTGATACCGCGCTACCAAACCTCGTCAATGCGATAATCTGCTTAAACTCTTTAAACACGATGAGTGGCTAGATTGAATTAATTGGCACCCAATTGTCTCGGGCTATTTAGCATCGAGACAGTTTTCGTTAGACTGTCAGCAACTCAACTAACTGGATAGTCAGTGTCTCATGAAACAAATTCTTGATTTCATTCCTCTCATTATTTTCTTTGCGCTTTATAAGATGTACGACATCTATACCGCGACCGGTGCTTTGATCGTTGCCTCTGCAGTTCAAATTATTTTGACGTACTTCATCTACAAGAAAGTAGAAAAAATGCAGATCATCACCTTTCTAATGGTTGCCGTATTTGGTGGCATGACCATCTTCTTACACGATGACAACTTCATTAAATGGAAAGTCACCATCGTTTACGCTCTGTTCGCTATCGGCCTGACAGTCAGCCACCTAATGGGCAAATCAGCAATTAAAGGCATGTTGGGTAAAGAGATCACACTGCCTGATGCGGTATGGGGCAAGATCAACTGGGCTTGGACTCTGTTCTTTACCCTATGCGCCATTCTCAACGTTTACGTTGCTTTCAGCCTACCGTTGGATGTTTGGGTGAACTTCAAAGTGTTTGGTTTGCTCATCGCGACCTTGCTCTTCACCTTGCTCACTGGTGTTTATATCTATAAGCATCTACCAAAAGACCAGCAGAAAGAGTTAACGGATAAAAATACCGACGAGAAATAATCCTTAGGGATGAGTCCTCATACTCTATTTGATACAATTATTATCAATATGCGATTGGCCAATGATACTCGTGATCATTGGCCACTGATTATTTGTGTTCGGTGAAGACGTTAAAAATTCGACCAACGCGAGTCTCGTAAACACATCTATTTTTATATAAAACAATCAATACCATTAAGAGTACGACAATGACTATTCAATCAACTTTGAACCCGATTGGTTCTTTACTTCTTCGCACATTAGCGATGCCTTCTGATACAAATGCAGCAGGCCAGATTTTCGGTGGTTGGATAATGTCTCAGCTTGACCTTGCTGGCGGCATACTGGCAAAAGAGATCTCTAACGGCAAGATAGTCACGGTTTCAGTATCGAGTATCGAGTTCAAACAGCCGGTTTCAGTGGGTGATGTTGTGTGTGTTTATGGTGACTGCACTAAGATTGGTCGCAGCTCGATGAATATCGACCTAGAAGTATGGGTTAAACCTGTACTTGATCACGGTATCGGCGACCGCTACAAGGTATGTGGCGCGACATTCAACTACGTTGCGGTTGATGAAAGTGGTAAGCCTCGTCCAATCAACAAATAACACCTTTTATTAAGCGTGTTGCATCGATGGTCTTTAGTTTTTATAAATGAAATTACTAGGGCGTGTTGATCTTTCGAGCTGATTTTTGCAGCGAGTTGCTGGGTATTTATACAAGGCAGAGGCGTCGATGTGTAGCTAGCCTACATGAGAAGCCGATAACGTAGTAGAAATGACCAGCAAACGCTGCCCGAAGGGTTCGGCTAAAAGCGTTTTACTCTTTGTTGAGGGAGATTTGCTTAGAATGACTAGGCGATTTCCCCCCTCACCGCGATTAAAACGCTTTTGACTAGGCGTCCCCACCCGAACAAAATTTAACCACGAAAGGTCAACACGCCCTAACGACCATACAACTCTCTCGCACCAATTCACAATTTCTTATCATTAGCCCTTCCAATACCCATTAGTTCGCGTAAATTAGCAAGATAGCGAATTTAAACGCCCCAAACTTAGTGAAGTAAAATAAGGATATCTCAATATGTGGTACGTGATTTTTTCTCAAGACGTCGAAAATTCATTAGAAAAACGCCTAAGTGTTCGCCCACAACATCTAGAACGCCTACAAACACTTCACGATGAAGGCCGACTCTTAACAGCAGGCCCAATGCCAGCTATTGACTCAGATAACCCTGGCGAAGCGGGCTTCACAGGTTCAACTGTAATTGCCGAATTTAACTCTTTGGAAGACGCTCAAGCATGGGCAGACGCTGACCCGTACATTGATGCTGGCGTTTACAAAAATGTGATTGTAAAACCATTCAAGAAAGTATTTTAACGTGAAAAAATGGATTATTGGCTCACTGGCTTTAGCTCTGCTTGCAGGCTGTGCTTCAAGTGAGCAAGACGAACAAAGACAGCTAGAGATGATGGCGCAGCACCGAGCTGGCGTTTTATCCGCCGGCTTGCCGATTGAGTATGGCCCGCTATCGGTCATGCGCGTGCTAGCAAAAAACACGGTTATCGAAATCATGATGATCTACAACCAAGATGCGAAAGGTGCTAAACCTTTAAACCAAGTTGTAGACATGAGTGTGAATAGCTATTGCACCAACTCTGAAGTAAGAGCAAACCTCGACATGGGCTTGGCTTACAACATCAAGATTCGCAACACTCGCGGACAACTGATCGTTGAGAAGCTGATCAGCAAAGAGACTTGCCAAAGCAGCAGCTAGATTCAACATTCGAACAAGCATTAAACAGAAAGGCCTCGCATTTGCGAGGCCTTTGTTTTTTTTGAGAGCAACCAGACCCTAGCGTTAGCTAAGCTTAAACTCCTACCGATTCCCACTCTTTACGCAGTGTCTTAGTCGCCGATACAAGATTGGTCAGTGCGGCTTCTGTCTCAGCCCAGTTACGCGTCTTAAGCCCACAATCTGGGTTTGCCCACAAACGTTCTGCCGGGATTTTCTCTGCCGCTTTTTTCAGCAAATCAACAATCCAATCTTCTGATGGAATGTTTGGTGAGTGAATATCGTAAACACCGGGGCCAATCGCATTCGGGTAATTGAACTCTTCAAACGCTTTCAGCAATTCCATGTTCGAACGCGAAGTCTCAATGGTAATCACATCGGCATCTAGCGCAGCCACTGAATCAATGATCTCGTTGAACTCGCTGTAACACATGTGTGTATGGATCTGAGTCTCTGGCTTGGCACTCGCTGCTGAAATCTTAAAAGCATCGACCGCCCACTCTAAGTATTCGGCATGGTCGCGTTTTTTCAGCGGCAGGCCTTCACGAATAGCAGGCTCATCGATTTGAATAATGTTGATACCCGCGTCTTGCAAATCCGACACCTCATCACGCAGCGCAAACGCCAATTGATTGGTGATCTCTTTGCGTGAGATGTCTTCACGTGGGAATGTCCAACAAAGAATAGTGACTGGTCCTGTCAGCATCCCTTTCATTTGCTTTGAAGTCAGAGATTGAGCGTAGGTCGACCATTCCACCGTCATCGGTTTCTCACGTTCGATATCCGCGACCACAATCGCTGGTTTCACGCAGCGAGAACCATAGCTTTGTACCCAACCAAACTTTGTGGTTTGAAAGCCTGCTAGGTTTTCTGCAAAGTACTCCACCATGTCATTACGTTCCGCTTCACCATGCACAAGCACATCCAAATCTAAAGCTTCTTGTCGCTTGACCGCATCCGCAATATGGCCTTTCAATGCGGTTGTGTATTCAGCTTCACTCAATTGACCAGTTCGGTAGGCGCTACGTTGAACGCGAATCTCGCCTGTCTGTGGGAACGAACCAATGGTTGTAGTTGGCAATAACGGTAAACCCAAAACCTCAGACTGGTGCGCGGCACGTTCTGCGTAAGGTGCACTGCGCTCTGCTAATGCTTTAGTAATAGTATTGAGTCGAGCTTGAACTTGCGGCTTGTTCACATGAGTCGCGCTCTTGCGTGCAACAATCGGTTGGCTGTAAGTACCACACGCTAAAATAGCATTTTGGTCGCCATCTAACGCTGCCCCCAATAAGCTCACCTCAGTGACTTTTTGTTTTGCAAAGGCAAACCAACTCTTCACTTCTTCGCTAAGCGTGTCTTCTAACTCAAGGTCGACTGGGCTATGCAGCAATGAACATGAACTTGCGATCCAAAGCTTATCTCCTAACTTATCTTTTACTGGTTGCAGTAACTCAAGCTGCGCGGCTAGGTCAGATCGCCAAACATTGCGTCCATTAATTACACCTGCAGAAAGCACCCAATCTTCAGGTAGCTTATTCACCACTTCATCAAGTTGCTGCGGTGCGGCAGCCAAATCGATGTGCAAGCCGTTGACGGGCAGTTCTACAATTTTATCTAAAGTATCAGTCACCGAATCAAAGTAAGTGGTAAGCAATAGTTTCACATCGCCTTGAATCACTTGATACGCCAATTTGAATGAATCTGCCCACTTAGTCTCAAGTTCCAGAGATAGAATGGGCTCATCGATTTGCACCCACTCAACACCCAACTTGGCAAGTTTCGCCAGAATCGCTTGGTAAGCGGTAAGCAAACGTGGAAGCAAGGTTAAACGGTCAAAGCCCTCTTCCACTTCTTTGCCGAGATATAAGTAAGATAATGGGCCAAGAAGGACTGGCTTAACCTTATGCCCAGCTTGAATGGCTTCATTCACTTCATCAAACAGTTGTGGCCAGCTCACTTCAAAGGTGTCGTCTTTACTGAACTCAGGAACGATGTAGTGATAGTTAGTGTTGAACCACTTCGTCATATCTGATGCTGCTGCACTGTCTTTAGTGCCATCATTCGACGTATGCGTGCCACCGCAGCAAGTCGACTGAACTTGAGACTGACCGCGACCTACACGGAACAAGGTATCCAGATCTAGGAAAACTTTTTCATCATTTGCTCCACCTGCATGACGTTTTGGCACATGATCTAGAAGTAACGTCGTTGTTAGAACATGGTCGTACCATGCGAAGTCACCCGCAGTTGCAAAGCTTAGGTTCGCGTCGGCTTGTACATTCCAGTTACGATTTCTCAATTCACTGCCGAGTTGCTTGAGCTCAGATTGACCAATCTCACCACGCCAGTACTTCTCTAGTGTGAATTTGAGTTCGCGTTTTTCGCCGATACGTGGGTAGCCAAGAATATGTGTTGTTGTAGTCATGAACCTGTTCCTTATTCAATAATTGTTAGTATCTGTTCAGATTGCCTGTCGTGTTTTTCACTTTCACAAAAAGGCGTCTAGATGGCTAAACTATCTACCTAATCGGTTCGATGAACAACGTCCAAATTTTCATCTTGTTTATTAAAAATATTCATATTCAATAAACCAAAGATGAGGTTCTTATATCCATCTGGACATCTAGACGTTTACAAATGATAAAAAAACCCGTAGGGTGATTATTAAGAAATATTGAATTGGCTTAGGGAATATGAGGGATACTCATGATAGAGCTTAAACACCTTCGAACATTGACCACCTTGAGAGACAGCGGCTCATTGACAGCTACTGCAACCTCTCTTCATCTGACGCAGTCAGCGCTTTCTCACCAATTGAAAGACCTTGAGGCGCGTATTGGCGGTCAGCTTTTCCTTCGTAAAACTAGGCCAGTTAAATTTACCTCTGAAGGTGAAATTTTGCTTAAGCTCGCCGATGAGATACAACCTAGAATCGCTAAAGCAGAGAACGAACTCGCAAGCCTTAAAGAGGATGTGAATGGTCGATTGCACATGGCGATCGAATGTCACTCATGCTTTCAATGGCTAATGCCCGCTTTGAAGGAGTACCAAGTTGCTTGGCCAAGCGTGACATTAGATTTCTCATCAGGCTTTGGTTTTGAACCTCTACCTGCATTAATGGCAGGTGAATTAGACTTAGTGATCACTTCTGATATCCAACCTCGTTCTGAAGTTCACTACGAACCTCTTTTCGATTTTGAGATGCGCCTCATCACCGCGATCAACTCGCCTTTGGCTGAAAAGCCAAGTATTGATCCGCAAGATCTTAGCGATCTCACCATGCTCTCCTACCCAGTTCAAAAGCAGCGTTTAGACGTCGTGAAGCACTTTTTGCAACCTGCAGGTGTAGAACCGAAAAAGTGGAAACAAGCAGACAACACATTGATGTTGGTGCAAATGGTATCGGCGGGTTTAGGAGTCGCTGCATTACCAAACTGGGCGATCAGTGAATTCTCAAGACAAGGTTTGATAGCCAGCAAGCCGTTAGGTAAAGGGCTTTCAAGAAGACTGTTTGCAGCGGTAAGAAACTCAGAAAAAGATAAACGTTACCTGCAAGCTTTCTTTAGTACGGCAAGGCAGCAAAGTAAGAGTCACCTTGATGGTATTGAGGTCGTTTAACGATAGTTGTCGTCAGTGAACTCTGTTTATACAAACCACAAGAGACAAATGCCAGAAACAAAAAAAGTCACAGATAATCTGTGACTTTTTAGTTTCAGTACCGATGATTTTCGATATCTGTTGATTCGCGAAAAATAGACTATCTTGCGTAAGATTTAAACTGGTTAGTCAGTGGGTCGTATTGATAGCCAAGCATATCAAGCTTACCGACGACACTTTCTATATCCATTTCATACATACTGATCAGCTCTTCAAAGCTATCGCATTCTAGGCGAAGTTTTTCATTCACGATTCCCAGCAAAATAATGCTATCGAAACCTTTGACGTTGCTTAAATCCATCCCGTACTCCTAA
Source organism: Vibrio cyclitrophicus (assembly GCA_023206055.1). Classification (NCBI taxonomy): domain Bacteria; kingdom Pseudomonadati; phylum Pseudomonadota; class Gammaproteobacteria; order Vibrionales; family Vibrionaceae; genus Vibrio; species Vibrio cyclitrophicus. Next base: position 2,340,283 of record CP065366.1, read on the forward strand.
CGAACACACCGACTAGAATTAAGTTTAGAACGCTTACCAACGCCATGCTAAAAAACTGATCACACTTCTAACAAGAATACGTGATTAATGAGCGTACGTAATAAATGAAAGTGCGCGATTAAAGCGCCCAAACTGGCGTTAACCCCACAGCCGCCGCCAATAACATCAGCAACGAAATCGTCAGTTGCAGTTTTTCCGGGGTTTTAACGAACAGTAAATGCCAACACCACACCACGATAGCTGAGATTAACAAAGCAAAGCTGAATAGTAGCGTTGAAATCACAGGCTCTAGTTGAGCTTCAGAAAGAGAATAAACACTCACGACCGTTGCTAAAACCACCAACATGCCCGTCAATACACCCACCACAGGAAGAACACGGTGGAATGCTTGCAAACGCGTTCTTGCAATCGTCAGCAGTAAATGTCCGAAAGAAGCACCCAGTAAAGCCACCAACAACACAGTAGCGATAATACCTACTGGGTTTACCTGTTCGCTTGCTTGAATAGCAACGTATGACAATGCCAAACCACAAGCTAAGTACATCACCCAAATGGGGCCAGAATCGCGTGTCTTCTTGGTTTGAACTTGAGAATAGAAATAAAAGATCGCAAACACGACCAGAAAGGCTTCAATTTTTACTGAAGCTACGGCAAGCCACAGCACGCCAATCGCAGGTAACATCTTGTGGATACGACCACGTTGCCCCGGGCAAATATCCCCTTTCACCAAGATGAGGGTTAAGATCAGTTGAGCTCCTAAAAGCATCGGAGCAAATTGTACTAGTAACGTTTCGACCATTGTGGATCTACTTCTTCAGACTTATTTTCGCGAATAATATCAAAAACTGCTGCGAACACTAATCAAAATCACAAATTAGCGACGTTACTCAAGGCTTCAACTATGCTGTTCTATGGCTCTTTTGTCGCCATTTACCGTAAAAAGACGAAAGACACCAGAACTAACAGGGGCATGTTCTACTGGCTAGTCTAGGCTCATGCCGCTATAATTCCCGCCTCAAAAATCAGAGGTTGAAATATGTACAGCGATATCACTCCTATTCACGAACACAAAAAATACTGGGCCGAGTGCTACGGAACAGCACCCTTTTTGCCTACCAGTAGAAAGGAGATGGATGCTCTTGGATGGGATAGCTGTGACATTATTATTGTAACTGGTGACGCGTATGTCGATCACCCAAGCTTTGGTATGGCTATCATTGGCCGTCTACTTGAAGCTCAAGGTTTCCGCGTGGGCATTATTGCTCAACCAAAGTGGGACAATAAAGATGCCTTCATGAAGCTAGGTAAACCTAACCTATTCTTCGGCATCACAGCGGGTAACATGGACTCCATGATCAACCGCTACACCTCTGATCGCAAATTACGTCACGATGATGCTTACACACCGAACAATGAAGGTGGCAAGCGTCCTGACCGTGCAACTCTGGTTTATTCTCAACGTTGTCGTGAAGCTTACAAAGGTACGCCAATCGTGCTTGGTGGTATTGAAGCGAGCTTGCGTCGTGTGGCTCACTACGACTACTGGTCAGATAAAGTTCGCCGCTCTGTATTGTTTGATGCAAAAGCTGACATTCTTCTTTTTGGTAACGCTGAGCGTGCACTGGTTGAAGTAGCACACCGCATTGCTGATGGTGAAGACATGTCAACGCTGACAGACATTCGTGGTACAGCAATCAACCTTGCTGCAGCGCCTGAAGGCTTCAAAATCATCGACTCTTCTCGTATCGAAAAGCCGAACAAAGCTTACGTGCCGGTAAACCCGTACGAAGTGGAAACGCAATGTGATACTAAGAAAGATGAGAAAGAAGAAGTTAAAGCGCAGCCGATTACGATTCGCCCTTCTCGTCACGATGCAAAAACAACCGCGGTTCGTATCCCAGGCTACGAAAAGCTAAACAATGACCGCATTCTTTACGCTCACGCTAGCCGTATTCTGCACCTTGAAACAAACCCGTATTCGGGCCGAGCTCTGATTCAACGTCACGGTGACCGTGAACTTTGGGTTAACCAAGCGCCAATTCCATTGACCACAGAAGAGATGGATTACGTGTTTGGTCTTTCGTACAAACGTGTTCCACACCCTATGTATGGCAAAGCGAAGATTCCTGCATACGACATGATCAAAACCTCGGTTAACATCATGCGTGGTTGTTTTGGTGGTTGTTCTTTCTGTTCAATCACAGAGCATGAAGGTCGTATCATTCAAAACCGTTCGAAAGAATCTATCTTGGATGAGATCGAAGACATTAAAGATAAAGTACCTGGCTTCACGGGTACTATTTCTGACTTGGGCGGCCCTACGGCGAACATGTACCGTTTAGGTTGTTCAGATCCGAAAGCAGAAATTAACTGTCGTCGCCCATCATGTGTGTTCCCGAAAATCTGTGAAAAGCTAAACACAGACCATCAACACACCATCGACCTGTACCGCTCTGCGAGAAAAGTACCGGGCGTTAAGAAGATCATGATCGCTTCTGGTGTACGTTACGACCTAGCGATTGAATCTCCAGAATACGTTCGTGAGCTTGTAACTCACCACGTTGGTGGTTACTTGAAGATTGCTCCAGAGCATACTGAAAAAGGCCCGCTGGATCTGATGATGAAGCCGGGCATGGGCACTTACGATCGTTTCAAAGAGATGTTCGAGAAGTACAGCGCTGAAGCCGGTAAGAAACAGTACCTAATTCCTTACTTCATCTCTGCTCACCCGGGCACAGAAGATGAAGACATGCTTAACCTTGCGTTGTGGCTGAAAAAGCACAACTACGAGTGTGACCAAGTACAGAACTTCTACCCATCGCCAATGTGTAATGCTACGTCGATGTACTACTCAGAGACCAACCCTTTGAAACGCGTGAAATATAAGAAGCGTGAAGATGTTCCTGTGCCTAAAGGTGATCGTCAACGTCGTCTGCATAAAGCATTACTTCGTTACCACGATCCAGAAAACTGGAAAATCATCCGTGAAGCACTGATCAGCATGGGCAAAAAACACCTAATTGGTGACAAAGCGAACTGCTTAGTACCAGAAGAAGATTTTGAAGCTCAGACACCAGCACAACGTCGTAAGTCTGGTCGTCACGGCTCACAACGTTTCGCAACTAAGCACAGTAAAGCTCAACCGGGTCTTGGTGGCGAAAGCCCACGTAACCATTCTAAGCCAGGTGGCAATAAGCCTAAACCGGGTGGTAAGAAGCCAACAGGTAGCCAAAGCAACGGCAATCAGGGCAACGGAAAGCAGAACGGTAATGGTAATAAACCAGCGACTGGCTTCATCAAAAAAGCCCCTGCTAGTCAGCAATCACAAGGCAACGGCGGCGGAAATGGCAAGCCAAACCGCAGCAAAGCAGGCAATGGTCAAGGTGGTAAACCTGCAAGTAACGGAAAAAATCGCCAGCGCGCAACACAGCGTTAATATAGCGACCCCATTTACTTGGTTATCATAAAAATACAAAGCGCAGCTATTTAGCTGCGCTTTTTTGTGTCTGGAAGATTTTCCACATGGTTTCAATCAATAAACCTATCAACCTATCACCTATGAACGCTGCCATTGGTCGGGGTAATGAATAATGTCGTGGAAAACCGCTTTCTCTGTGCCGATGTTTTTATAGCCATGGGGCTGTTCAGCATTAAAACGCACCGCTTGTCCCGGGCTCAATTCATACCAGATATCGTCAAAGAACACCGCCATACGACCTGAGATACACAATATATGTTCAATCACTCCGGTACTGTGTGGTTCAGAAAAGTGCTCATAGTTCTCTGCTAGCCCAAGCTCATAAACTTCAAAGCCTAACGATGGTTCAAAAGGAAAAACAACACTGACGGAGAAGCCCTTATTCAGACTTTCATCACGCAGCTCATTCGCGTCTCGGAACAAACTCACCAGCTCATTACTGGAGCAAGACATAATCAAACTCGAAAATGAAACGTTCAAGCCAGTGGCGATTTGCCACAGCTTCGCGACGGTTGGGCTCGATTCACCACGTTCAATCTGCCCTAACATCGCTTTGCTGACACCAGTCGCTTTGGCAGTCGCGTCGAGGCTCCACCCTTTCTCTTTACGAATCCGTTTTAGGTTGTGGCTGACTTGCACGTCGTTTTGGTCACTCAAACTCTCTTTTACATTAGAGCTAGTTTCCACATTCATGTTCTTCGGCATGTTTTCGTTCATCTACCTATTTAAGTTTGCTCGTGACTAAAATCATGACGAACAAATTTTATACAAACAACACTTGTGCGCTATAACGCACAGATGTTAAGTTGAGTCCTATGTATGTTATAACGCACAACGAGAGTGGTTAGTATGGGTCAGATTAAGTTTTCTCACATCAGTACTGGTTTTATTGCAGTATTTATCGGTTATGCGAGTGCGGCGGCGATCATCTTCCAAGCTGCAACCAGTGCAGGAGCAAGCCAGCAACAGATCGCTTCATGGTTTTGGGCGCTCGGAATTGGCATGGGTGTATCGACAATTTTGCTTTCATGGCGATATAAACAGCCAGTCGTGACCGCGTGGTCTACGCCGGGTGCTGCGCTACTTATCACCTCATTGGATGGGCTCACCGTAGAGCAGGCCGTGGCTATCTTCCTATTCAGCTCACTGCTGATCACCATTACGGGTCTAACTGGCATCTTTGATACGCTGCTCAAGCGAATACCAACATCGATTGCCTCTGCAATGCTGGCTGGTGTGTTGTGGATGTTTGGAATTGGAATTTTCACCTCTCTGTCCCAAGAGGCTATTATCATCGGCACCATGTTAGCTGCGTATATTTTTGCTAAGCCTAAGTTTGGTAATCTGTTGATTCCTTTTATCTTACTGCTTGCCGTCATAATGAGTGGCGTTGCCGGAAAGCTCGATTTGTCAGATGTGAACTTAACGCTGACTCAGCCTATGTTCATCACGCCCGATTTTGATTTGGCGTCTCTGATGAGTGTTGGGATTCCGTTATTTGTGGTGACAATGGCATCTCAAAACCTGCCTGGGTTCGCCGTATTGAAAGCCAATGGTTATAACCCACCAGCATCACGAATTATCACCACTACAGGCGTTACCGGTTTGTTGCTCGCTCCCTTTGGTGGCTTTGCCTTTAACTTGGCAGCGCTAACAGGGGCAATATGCATGAGCCCAAATGCCGACCCCAATCCGAAAAGTCGTTACAAGGCAGCACTAGCGATGGGCAGTTTCTATCTGTTGGCAGGAATATTAGGCACAACCTTTGTGTCTTTGTTCTCATCGGTTCCGCAAGCCATCATTATAACCATTGCGGGATTAGCCTTATTGCCAACACTTGCGAACAGCCTCACGACGGCACTTGCCGATGACACACATAGAGAGGCTGCACTCCTCACCTTTTTACTTACTGCTTCTGGGATTAATTTTGTGGGAGTTGGCAGCGCATTTTGGGGGTTATGTTTAGGGTTAATTTGCTACGCAATAAAGAACTGGCAGTTAAAAGCGGCTAAAGCACAGCAGACTCAAGCAAAGCAGGCTCAACCTACACAAGCGAACGAAAGCAAAGAACAGAGTTAGAATTACCAATCGTCTAAACAGTCAATGTTCAATAAAAAGGCAAGTCATTGGATGACTTGCCTTTCTCTTTCTTGTCTAACGGGTAAAGACCCAATACTGACTAAACAAGTAGTTAGTCACCATGCCGACCAAAATACCCACGGCCATCGCGATAAACACAGCGCCAGTAAACGCTGGTAGTAATTCAGTCATGAACTTAAAGCACAATAGATTAGGTACTGCTGATATCGACGCTGAGAACATGAACTTTTGCCACTGAATCAGCTTTTCAGACAGACTACCCTGCCCTTTGAACCCAAAGGTCAGCACACGATTACCAAACCAGGTTGCCGTTGCAGCAGCAATAAAGGAGCCAATTCGCGCTGTCATTAAAGGCAAACCAACAATGTAATGCAGCAACACAAATACCGCACAATCAACAACAAACCCACCAACACCAACCACAGCAAACCGAACTATCTTGTGATGGGACTGAAGCCTTTGGCTCTGTGTCTGAAGCTTGTAATTGATCATTCGCAGCCCCGAGTTAACGCTGGACATCACTTTCACTTCGAATATGGCTCAACGACAAATTTGGTTTGATGTTTTGGCTATGACAACTGAACAAAGCGCGCTTTATTTTCACCGTCGGCTCTAAAATACAGGTTAACGCGTTGTCCTTAATTTTGGTTTCCACTTCCGCTCTTTTACCAATCAGATAAAACTTGTCGATACCATCTAACTGTCCAACATCGAGTAACTTTTTCGCTTGTCCATGACTGTAAAACTGCCCGGAGAAAGGTCGTTTACCTACGTAAAAGCTCGGTGCTTCATCCGTAATCTGTTCAAAGATAATACGGTCACTTTTCTCGTTCGCTTTGCCTAGGTTAAGGTAGACCATCGCAATCATTAACAGCACAGGCAGAACTAAAGCCACACTCGAGAACCACTTCTTATCTTTTTCTACCACAAGCATTGCCACCAGCAAACCAAGGGCTGGAATACCCGGTAATACATACGCAGGAAGAATATTACCCGCCATAGTGAAAAGGATTAGAGGAGAGACTAACCAACACACAAGGAATGAAAACAACCCACTATGTTCAGCGTTAACTTCTGCGATTTTCTTACGACGGGCAAAAGTCAAAATAGGCAACACAATCGACCACGGCGCAGCCGCTTGAATCCAGAAAACCCAAATCATTCCTCTTGTTTGATCATGGGCCGAACCATAAAGATCCCCTTCCCAACCACTCACAACAAAACGCTTAAAGTGCTCGCCAACAATAAAGTAATCAATAAAACCCGGTGTTGCCATTTCAGCCATGATGTACCAAGGCAAAGCAATCGCCAACATGACACCTAAACCAGATAGCAGTGGAAAGCGTTGCCATAGCACTTTGAAAGCGCCAAAGAAGCCATGTTGTAATACTAACCAAGGGAAAATAGCGATACCCATGATCACAATCGCTACAGGCCCTTTTGCAAGCAAGCCTAGTGCTAAACCAATGAAACCGACATAGCCCCAAGATCGATTAGTCTTCGCACTACCTTCTCTCTTAGAACCCTCTCCTCCTAACCAACATAGATAGAAACCTAACATGGCAATAGTCATCGATAACGTTAACGCCATGTCGGTCATCACAGCACCCGCAGCGATAGAGAAAATCCCACATGTCGCCAATACCACGGCCGCCACCAAGGCACTTTGTCCTGTGCGCTTGGCCATGTATGCAACCAACAGAATCGTCGCGAAACCTGCTAGCCAGTGTGGCGCACGCACAGCAAATTCACTCAAACCAAACAACTCAATCCCAGCTGCGCTCATCCATGTGAACAATGGTGGCTTGCCCCAAAAAGGAATGCCGTAATCAAATTGAGGCGTTAACCAATTCCCTGTTTCCACCATCAGACGTGCCATTTCTCCATAACGCGCTTCTGTGGTGTCCATTAACGGGTAAGTCGCCAGAGATAAAAGCCTTAGAATCAATGCAAAAGCCAACAAATACCATAGGTGCGTTCTGTTCAGGCTCATGCTGACTCCTCTAATTTAAAATGTGTTTTTAATGCCGGTGTATCGACCACCGATTGGATCAGATACAAAGGACGACTCTTGGTTTCAATGAAAATACGACCTATGTACTCTCCCATTAAACCGATACTCAACAGTTGGATGCCGCCAAGGGCAAGCTGTACGACCATCATTGACGGATAGCCAGTGATGGGCTCACCAAACATCATGGTTTTGAAAACGATGACCATGCCATACACAAAAGCAGTCAGCGCGACTAAGCCACCCAGTGCGGTAGCGATGCGCAGCGGACGAATCGAGAACGAGGTAATGCCATCCATCGCCAATCCGATGAGCTTGAGATAGTTCCACTTGGTCTCACCACAGAAACGAGCGTCACGCTTAAATTGGAGTGTCGCTTGTCGGAAACCCGGCCATGAAAAAATGCCTTTCATGTAACGGTTACGTTCTGGAAGTTGGTTGATATGGTCGACAACCTCTCGGCTTAATAGTCGAAAATCACCAACATTTTCTGGTACATCGATCTTCGCCGCCACGTTCATGACTTTGTAAAAGCTCGCGGCTGAAAACTTCTTAAACCAGGTTTCACCGTCACGTTGGCTGCGCTGCATATTGACGACGTCATAACCTTCGCGCCACTTGGCAACCATTTGAGGAATCAGCTCGGGTGGATCTTGCAGATCGGCATCTAACAGGATCACAGCTTGTCCGCGACAATGCTCAAGGCCAGCACTCATGGCTGACTCTTTACCAAAGTTGCGGCTTAAACCAATAACAGAAATTGAGCTATTGATTGAAGTGAATGAACTCACCAAGTCCAAGCTGTTGTCTTTGCTGCCATCGTCGACATAAACAATCTCACTCGTGATCGGTAAGCTATCGAGAACCTTAGTGAGGCGCGAGTGAAACTCTTCCAACACCTCTTGTTCATCGTAGAAAGGCACAATGATAGACAGAGAGACCGCAGGGTTTATCTGCGATGTAGATATCTTGGGGCGGCTAATATGAAGTTCAGACATAATACGTTCTTCTATTTTTTAATCTGAAGCCAATCTACCCCCTCATAAGTGAAAGTTATGTTATTGACATATTTTTCACGCTCACTCAGGATAATGTTACCGTCTATTTCTGTATGAGAATCAAAATGAAACGAGTTCTATTAGTCGAAGATAACCGCGAAATTGCAGGCGTATTGTTTGATTATTTTGAGTGTATTGGCATGGAACTCGATTACGCGGACAACGGTGAGCTTGGCTTGCAACTCGCGATGGATAACTCTTTTGATATCATCATATTAGATCTGATGCTTCCTAGAATGGACGGCCTAACGGTTTGTAACAAGCTAAGAGATCAAGGCAATACAGCTCCAATACTGATGCTTACCGCATTGGATAGCCGTGAAGACATGTTAAAAGGGTTTAAACACGGTGCCGATGATTACCTGACCAAGCCTTTCGATTTGGATATTTTAGAAGCAAGAATGAACGCACTAGTTCGTCGTTACCGCGGAAAAGTTGCGTCTTCTAAATTGCAGTTTGACGAACTCACCATCGACCAAAAAACGCGTAAAGCTTACCGCCAAGATAAGCCGCTCGCACTCAACCCAACCACTTACACCATCCTTGAGATGTTGTGCCAAAAAGCACCTGAAGTGGTTACTCGCGAAGATATCTCCTACAAACTCTGGGAAGAAGACGAACCCAACAATGATGTGTTGCGCAGTCACATCTATCAATTGCGAAACCAACTCGACAAACCTTTTGACACTCAGATGTTGATTACCGTCCCTAAAGTTGGATTCCGTCTGGAGTCATCGAATTGATTTTAAATTTCCTCACGAGCACTAAAACCCTGACCGGCCGCTTAGCGGTTTTCTTTGGGCTAATGGCCGTGATTGTATCAGCCTTTGTCTATTTAGTTTTTGTTGCTGCACTCTACATGTCAGAAGATCGCGTCGGTGAAAGACGCATCCTGATTGACCGTAACCATGCGGTTGGTTTATTCCAAGCAGGCGAAAGCGGTGAGTTAAGAATTGATGATTTGACAATCGCCTACAATGACCCAGCGTTGATACCTGCCAAATACCTAAACTACATTAAAGGCAAAAGAAGCTTCATCGGTGAGGTTGGTGAAGAACCTGAATCACGAATGGTGTATGTAGGTGAGTATTCAGATGAAGGTGAAACCTACCCAATCATCCTGCTTTCTGAGATCGACCGCGTCGAGTTTGATATTTACGAACTGGTTTATGCGACCACCTTTGTACTGACTCTGCTCTCTATTCTAATTTTTAGCTTTGGTGCTTTACTTTATCGATTGTCCAAACGACTGATTGAACCCTTTAACGCTTTATCTGAGCAACTTGAGTCTAACAAACTCAACCTCAACGAAGAGTTTGGTGTGAGTGATGATGCGGCGGTAGAGTTTCGCCAACTGACCGATCAGCTTAATCAATATCGAAGAGAAATCAATTCACTACTCAAGCGTGAACAAGCCTTTGCTCGCTATTCAAGCCATGAATTGAGAACACCGCTGACTGTTGCTCGCGGGGCAAATAAGTTACTCCTTCGCAGTGAAACAACTGAATTTCAATCTCGCCAGGTTGAGCGTATCGATGACGCCATTGTTCAGATGTCAGAGATGGTCGATGCACTACTAGGCCTCGTACGTTATGAAAGAAATAGTGACGATGCGCCACCGCGACTGTTTAGCCAACAAGAGTTAGAGACTATCGTCTCCAAAAACTCCGCACAGGCGGATGAGAAAGATGTCGAAATCTCAATGCACGTTCAATCAGAACCCACCATTCAAGCCACCAGCGCGATAATGAATATGCTGGTCGGAAACTTGTTGAGAAATGCCATTGCAGCAACCAATAGCGGCACTGTAACCATCACCCTCTCCCAAGACAGTCTTGTGATTGAAGACCAAGGCGAAGGCCTGCAGGAACAATACAACCCGAATGGGCATGGATTGGGTTTATTGATTGTCGAGGACTTATGTCAACGCTTCCAATGGGGCTTTGAATTGGTCAATCGCAGCTGTGGTGGCTGCACCGCGAGAATCGACTTTCAAACCGATTCTCCCTTGTCCAGACCAGAGTAAATAAACTCGTAGTACTAAGTACAATATCCAACGAAAACTTGATTTAGTTGGTTTACAGCGCTCGCTCGCTACTAGATACTCGTTGGCCCTATTTGATTTAAAAATGCTGGCTATTTAGTCAGCATTTTTCCTAAGTGCGATGAAACTAAATAATAGCCCTGTAACTCAGCATCAATTTAACGACCACACCTTTTTCTTAAAGCGTGACGATCAGCTTCACTCCCACTTTTGCGGTAACAAAGCCAGAAAGTTCATGAAGCTACTGGAAGATGAGCACCCAAACACCACCACTCTAATAAGTTATGGTTCCGCGCAGGCGAACTCTCTGTTTTCACTCGCAGCACTTGCAAAGATCAAAGGTTGGACGCTTGAGTTTTACGTTGACCACCTTCCTCAGTGGCTACAAGAACGCCCTATAGGAAATTACCGCGGCGCGATTGATCTTGGGGCTAAGGTTATTTCAACCCAAGAGATGGGCTCGAAACTTCATCCACAAGAGTATATTGAGCAACTAAGACAGCCAGATTCACAATGCATCCTGTTACCAGAAGGTGGAAGATCTCAGCTTTCTGAATACGGCGTGAAGCAACTGGCGATGGAAATACTCAGCTGGACTCGTTTTGAAAACAAACACGATTTTGTGGTGGCACTGCCAGCTGGCACAGGAAGCACGGCTCTGTATCTGCATAAGCATTTAAAAATGCACAATATCCCAGTGTTAACCTGCGCTTGTGTTGGTGGCAGTGAGTACTTAACACAGCAGTTCAATGAACTTGGCGAAACCGATCACCCACAGATCTTACCGCTAAAAACCAAGCACCACTTTGGTAAGCTGTATCAGCAGGATTACCAAACTTGGTTAGATCTGCAAGAACAAACTGATATTGAATTCGACCTGCTCTACGACCCACTGATGTGGCAATGCTTAGAACAATGGCAAGAAGACAACCCAGCCAAAACCATTATCTATATCCATCAAGGCGGCATCCTAGGCAACGAGTCGATGTTGCCCCGCTATCAGCGTAAATATCCAAAGATGTGCAGCAGCACGACCAACGCTTCCTGGTAATTGTTCTTCTTACTTCTAACTCAAGCAATTTAAATTCTCGTGTTCTGAAAACATCGCCAAACAGCCATCACACTTCATAAGTGATGGTTGTTTAACATATTTCACCTTCATTTTTCCCCTCTACTATTACACTTCAAATTAGAGACAGAAATCTGGCGAGAATCATCGCGTTATCTATACTTTCGATTGGAACGTCAATTGTCATCGAAAGGAATAACGCATGCGAAAACTCACTACGCTCGGCCTGTTTTCAGTTTTACTGCCCTTCTCAGCGATTTCAGGAGAAAACGTCACTTATCAAGTCGATGGGATGGATTACGAAGGTTATTGGAGTGAAGCCAGTGACCAAGCGCCTTTGGTACTGCTTATACACGATTGGGATGGCTTAACCGATTACGAAAAAAAGCGTTCTGAGATGCTCAACGAACTGGGTTACAACGTGTTCGCCATAGACCTATTTGGTAAAGGCATTCGCCCGACGGAAGTGAAAGACAAAAAACAACACACAGGCGAACTGTATAAAGACCGAGAGAAAATGCGTGCGCTACTCAACGCTGGTGCTATGGAAGCGAAAAGACTTGGCGGCAACTTAGATAACAACGTAATGATGGGATACTGTTTCGGCGGAGCCGCTGTATTGGAAGCCGCTCGTGCGGGCATTCCTTCGAAGGCTTACGTCACCTTCCATGGCGGTTTGTCAACACCAAAAGGCCAAGACTACTCTCAGACTAAAGCCCCAGTTGTCGTATTCCACGGCACAGCTGATGCCATGATCTCAATGGAAGATTTTGGCAACCTCGCCGCTCAACTTGAAACGACCAAGGTTCCACATGAAATGATCACCTACAGTGGCGCTCCACATGCGTTTACTGTGTTTGGCTCAAATAACTATCAAAATGAAGCCGACCAAAAATCCTGGGATCGCTTCACTCATGTGTTAGAAACCACCACCAGATAAGCAGCAACACTCAAACCAAATCAGCCCATGCTTAATGATAAACATGGGCTGATTCGTATGACCAAGTATTTGGATGAACTACATGTATCGATGAATACTCAAGTCGTCTGTTTTTATATCGCAATCAGAACCACTAACCACACTCGCTAACAGCTTTCCTGAACCACATGCCATCGTCCAACCCAACGTCCCGTGACCAGTATTGGTAAACAGATTCTTAATTGGCGTTTTGCCGATGATAGGCGTGCCATCTGGCGTCATCGGCCTTAACCCTGTCCAGTACTCTGCCTTAGAGAAGTCTCCCGCTTGTGGGAAAAGGTCTTTAATCACCATATCAATCGTAGCTTTGCGTTTTTCTGGAATCAGGTAATTGAAACCAGCAAGCTCTGCAGTCCCTGCAATACGAATTCGGTCATCGAAACGAGTCATCGCTACCTTATAAGTCTCATCCATAACCGTTGAAGTCGGTGACTTATCCGCACTCACAATCGGCAGTGTCAACGAATACCCCTTCACTGGATAAACAGGAATCGATAAGTCCACTTGCTTGAGCAATTCACGAGAGTAGCTTCCCGAAGCCACCACATAAGCGTCCGCTTTGAATTCACCTTGAGTTGTCGTAATGCTCTTTATGGTTTGGTTCTGATGATTCAAACTCACCACTTCAGTATCAAACACGAACTGAACGCCAAGCGCCTTTGCTTTCTCAGTTAAGGCTAAACAGAACTGGTGGCAATCACCCGTTTCATCATGAGGTAAGTATAAGCCGCCCACCAGCTTGTCTTTCACGTCAACTAATCCCGGTTCCACCGACAGACACTGATCAACACCAAACAGCGAGTATTCGATTCCACTCTCTTTTAGCAGCTTCATATCCTGCTGAATAGCGTCCAGTTGCTTCTCGCTTCTGAATACTTGCAGCGTCCCTTTCTGCCTACCTTCATAAGCCAGTTGTTCACTGGTTCTTAGGTGAGTCAAACAATCTCGGCTGTAGTTAGCGACTCGCAACATGCGCGATTTATTCTGTGCGTACTTGGCTTGATTGCAGTTGGCGAGCATCTTAGTCGCCCAAGAAACTAATTCGGGAGAAAGTGACGGTTTCACTTTTAGTGGCGCATGCTCTTGGGTGAGCCACTTCATTGCTTTCAACGGAATACCAGGAGCAGCCCATGGTGAAGAATAACCGTAAGAAATTTGCCCAGCATTCGCAAAGCTGGTTTCTTTACCACTGTTATCTTGACGATCGATAACCGTCACCGAGTGACCCTCTTTCGCCAAATACCATGCGCTGGTCAACCCAATAACACCACTACCAATAACGATAACTTCCATTGCATCCGCCTTTTATGTCACGCAACATTCTTGTAACTTTCGGACACTTTATTGAGCGAACATTGACTTAACAATACAGTTAGCGTTGATAAAAAGTCATCACTTAATAATTAAAAGAAATACCCGGGATTACAGAACGATAGCGTGGGCATCGCTACGTAAAAAAGACGTGTTCTCCATTAAAAAATCAAGGAAGGTTTCGGCTTGAATACTCAACTCTCTTCCTTTCAAAGACTGCACCTTAACGGTCGCTTTAGATAACACCTCAATCTCCGTTGGCACGACTTCTATACGGCCTGATTCTATCTCTTCCAGAACCGTTAACTTAGGCATAAAAGTGACGCCAAGCCCCGCGACGACAAAGTTAGTCAGCGCAGTCACCGAGTTAGTTTGTAATTTAGGTTGGAGATTAAAATGCGACATTTGCTCGGCGTGTTTCACTAGTCGTCCCATGCCAGTCGAAGTGTCAATCAAAGCCAGCGACACATCTTTGATTTCTTGCAGCGTCACAGGTGTCTCTTTCATTGTTAGAAAGTGACCTTTCGGAGCGATAAGTTCTAATGGGTGACTGCGTTCCACATGCGTTCGTAGTTTTGGATGCGGTGCTGCTGCGTAAGTGATGGCAAAATCGATCTGCTGATCTTCAAGCATTTTGACTGCATCAAGAGCACCGGCTATTTCTATCGACAAGTTGATGTCCGGATAACGGGTCATAAAGGTCTGCATCGGCTCAGACACTAGATTAGTGATAAACCCTTCACCTATCGCAATACTGACGCTACCACCGGTCAGATTTTTAAGCTTGGTCAATTGAGTTAATACTGCAGCCTCACCTCTTATAATGGTGCGATAGTGATTCAACAACTCGTTTCCCGCTTCCGTTAAATAGGACTGGCGGTTGTTGCGCTCCCACACCTTCATCTCAACCTGATCTTCAAGTTGGGACAACATACGACTCACTGCTGCAGGATCAACATTCAACATCTTCGACGCCTTACGTAACGACCCGTATTTCGATAAAGCATTAAGGTATTCCAGCGCGCGGATATTAAAGTGGTGCATTCAACTTCCTTGTGATTCAACTGACACTAAGAACAAGCGTCTCACAAATTTGCTGCGAACATATATTCCAATTTATCAAGATCGTGTTTGCACTTACTAACTTGTGCACCGAGTCACTTCAAGGCATTACATCAAAGGCTGATATAGATTTTTTTAGCTTGCTGTAGATAAAACAAAGGCGACAACTTTCGTTATCGCCTGTTGAGTTGATGCTTCTTCTAGGCCGAAAATATCTTTAAGGGTGGACTTAGGCGTCAAGCACAAGGTTCGGTCGAATTAAATCATAAAGGTAATCTAGTTCATCACTTTTTTGAAACTGATGGTTGATAATACCACCAGCCATATGAGGATGACCGCCACCAAAGCCAATTCCTTTGTCGTTCAGTACCTTTCGAATAATCTTCGCCACATTATTTTTTGAGCACTCGGAACGAAGAGAAATAAAAGTTTTTTCACTACTTCTAGCTGTTAGAACAACGATATCAAGCTCATCGACACCTAATAGAAAATCACCTAATACACCGAGCATATTTTTAGGGCACCCTTCGGGAAGGGCTGCAAACGCGGCATTTTTTTCACGGCGCATACCTGAAAGCATTGCGTTGAAGAGTTGTAGTTCATGAAACTCAACTTGGTTTCGACAAATCCTATTAACCATCTCATTATCAGCTCTGGCTTGAAGATACAATAATGCCTTGAGGTCTGCAGTTCCCACTGCTCGCGTAAAATTTGCGGTATCAAAACTCAAACCGACCAATAGAGCTGTGGCAACACTCTTTGGCATAAGTAGACTGAAGTAGCTGTAATATTCAACCATCATAGTTGCAGTCGAACCATAGTCAGGGCGAACATCTGCATACCATACAAAGTCAGGCGTTTTCACTTGGTGGTGGTCAATTACGCCGACTTCTAAACCTGGGAGATCAGTAATATTCTTTTCTCCAATACAGCCATCAACCACAATGATTTTATCATTAGGTTGTAGTTTTAATTCTTTTGGCTCACAAACTGGAATCTCCAGCCAGTCGATTAGATTCCTGAGTGACACTCTATCTATATAACCGTGAAACGTAATAAATGTGTGCAGGCCTTTCTTTTTTAATAAGTATGCCAGTGCGTATGCGGAAGAGATCGCATCATGATCAGGGAAGTCATGAGCTTGAATAATGATTCTGTTATCACCTTTAAGCCGATCTAGAAAGCTTTCGAACTTTAAATTTGCCATAACCCAACTGTTAATAAAGTTCTAGCTTCGCAAAAAGCTAGAACTGATGTGTGAATGGTTAACTCTTATGAATTAAACGATATTCTGTGTTAGACAAAATAGCTTCTTCTAAAGCTCCTACACCTAGAGTACTGTAACCATAGAAGTTCGGGATCGTGCTCATACGTAAAGCTCCTACGTTTTCCGCGACATTCTCATCCATGGTCAATGAATCCACAACTTCAGCAAGTAACGCCTTACTCTCCTTTGTCATTGGCGAGACAAATTCACTGACACCACTGATTGACGAATAAAGATAGCCAAATTCACCGCCATTATTTTCCTCAATGTAATAGTTGCCAGTTCTCGCAAACGATGCCCGGATCTCATTAACACTCTCAATAGCACTAAAAGAGTGAGAGAAGAAATCCGAACCACCTGCGTGCTCTAGAGTTTCTGGAGCAAAGCCTTCATTGGGGAATACGAGATAAGCAACAATGGCGTTGTCCCGCGTGATAGCCGAAAGAATGAAGTTGTCGTCTTGATAATACTTGATCACATCGTTCGTTGTTGCGCGCTTAATATAGACAGGTGCACCAAATGTTTGATCCAAAGTTTCAGCGGATGAACGAATATAAATCTTATCCAGCTTTCTATGTGATGGAATATCCGTCATTTGAGAAAGACCAAAATCAAACATCTTTTCTAATGCATCGAAGCTGTCATTAAAGCCGCCCAAAGCAATGGAGATAACCGAGACCAAACCAATGGTGCGCGCTATCCCGCCTTTCTTTTGCTCTTCTAACAGTGACTCTTGCGTATCCTGAAGTTCTTGCAGTTCTTCTTGTATATCTTTTTGAAGATCTGTGCTCTGTTCTTGAGACATTATTAACCTTTAATCTCGTCGATCTTATCCATTAAAGCATCTGTGCCGTCTTCGGCTTTTTCTTGCACTCGCTCAAACGCATCGGTATCCATGATGCTTTCTATTTCATCGCTGTAGTTAAGACCAAGGTAAATACCAATACCGATAAACGCTAACGCGAAAACTTTAAACATAGTTACTCTCTACTATTCCACTAATAGAAAAGTACATGCCAACAACATGTACTTTATTTTTGCTCTACTTATCTTATTTATGACTTAATTATCACTTATACAATGCAATACGACTGTTTACTTTCTTTAAGTAGTTCTTGGTTTCATCGTATGGCAGGTTAGCAACCAGTTGGTCATAGACTTCTTGTGGCGTGAGTTCATTAATCACCTTAGAAGCTTTACCAATACTGGTAGAGCGATCTTTATTAAATGCTCTCGCCACGTTACCCGCGCCCGTGTTATACGCCGCAATCACACAGTACAAACGACTTTCGTCATTCTTGATCTTACGTAGATATTTGCTATTCAAGATATCTAGATAAGCTGTTCCGGTTTCTACGTTAATCACAGGTTGATACAAATCAGCCACTTTCATCGGCGCATCAATATTGCGAACTTGCTTGTTCACATCATGCCCTGCACTGGTTGGTACCACTTGCATCAAGCCAAATGCTGGAACATGCGATTTCGCATCAGGACGGAAAGCCGATTCCGAGTGCATGATCGCCATGATCAATGCCGCATCAATTTCCCAGTTTTTACTCTCTTTCTCAGCTAAAGCACTGTACTTGCTTGCGCGCGCTTTTAAGCTGTTTTCAGGAAGTTTAACTTTGTAGGTCACCACCTTTTTCGGTTTCACTGGCGTAGCAGCCACTTGCACTGCAGGCACAGGTTTTACGGCAGGCTCAAGTTTCACAGCGTTAGTTTCAGATACTTTTTCAGCGGCGTTCTCTATGGTTTTTTCAACCACTTTCGAAGGCTGCTTTGGTTCTGCGACTGGCTCTAATTTAGCGACTTCCTTAGGGGATTCTACTTTTTCAACCTGTTCAACCTGAGGCTCTGGTCTTGTCACTTCAATTCCGTATTTAGCACGCATTTCGTCGTACAGCTTAGTCTGCGCTGCAATACGCTGTTGTGCTTTGCTTATGAGTGCCAGTTTTTTTTTGTGAGCACGCTGATAAATGAATGAATCTGGAATACCAGTGTTTGATTGAATAAGACGTTCAGCTTGAACATCAAGCTCATTCATTTGACTTTGCGTCTGGTCGATTACAAAGTCCTTTTCTTGTTGCTCTTTTTCCAACGAATATAGAACAGCATGGTCTTCAGCTTTCAATTCGGCCAGTTCAACACGTTGGCCTTCCACTTCAACAGGAATATCTTTTACAAGCGCTTCGATCTCTTCAGGTGTACTGCCTTCATCAACCAACACAGATACCGTCGCAGTATTACTTTCATAGTCGACGGCAGTCTTCACTTGATCATCTTGCGAATACTCGACCTGTTTGGTTTGAGATGAAACCTCACCTTCACCCCAATTCTTAATCAGATCGCTACGACGCTGATCAAGGTTATTGGTGTATTCGTCACGCCATGCTTCGTACTCATCTAAGTAAGCATTTACGTAAGCGTGGAACTCTTTGATTTTGTCTTCTTGAGACTGACTGGCTTTAACAATCGCGTTGTCTAATTGCTGCTTTTGGTCTTCTGATACCGCCAGAGCTTGAGTACTGACTGCGGCTGAGATGACTACAGCCAATACTGTCTTATTGATCATTTTGTGCATAGTTCACTCCAAGAGCGTAGAGAAACAAAAGGCCACTCAATTGGCGGCCTTTTTCACTTTTACTCACTGCAATTAAGCGGTTACTTTTTCAATGCTTCGAACGCAGTTGCAAGGTCTGCAGCCGCTTTTTCGTTGTTGAATTGATCCCACAGTGCAGAATCTTCACCAACAACTTCGTCGATAACTTTATTCATGTTTGCATCGTATGCTGCTTGGTCCATACCAACTAGAACATACAGACCACCCGTTGGGCTTGCTTGGCTCACGATGACACGACTGTTGGTTAGTGTTTTGTTGACAACCGACTTAGTGATGTTTTCGAATGTCTCTTTAACATCTTCAGTTACAACAGTTACCCCCCCAGCAGCTGAAGTTGACGTTACGCCCTCTGTCGCCGCTTGGAACAAGTTGCTCACATCCGTTTCAAATTCAGCCGCAAGGTTTACACGTGCATCATTAACGGCGATTTTGCGCATCACACTCATACCCGCTGCACTTTTCTTTGCGTAGCCCTTAGCAGCAGTAGCGATATCAGTAGGAATCACATCGCAGATCCAGCCCGGTGCTGATACAGTAGGTGCATCAGGGAAAGTACAAGGCGCAAAGTTTTGCGTTTCTTTAACGGTCGCGTTGTTGCTCTGACAGCCAGTTAGAATTGTTACTAGCGATGTAGCAATAAGTAGTTTTTTCATAAATTAGATGCTATTCATAAGGTTTTTTTCGTGACATTCTAAATCGGTAAAGTCACATTGAATGCTTGATGCATCTACCTTACCCATCGTACCCTTTTTCACTTTTAGTGAGAGTTCTTCATCGATCACGATCCAAGAATGCTTGTCAGTTACAGCGTTAATTTCGTTGTTTACAACGTAACCTTCACCGATTGGGTAAATTTCGGTTTCGCCTTCCATCGATTTCATCGCGTTCGAAAACAAAATGTCCGTACCCGGTTTAATTTTTTGTTGTTTACCCATCGCAACACGTACTTGAGTACCAGCTGCACATTGGCGCATCTCTAGAACCGGTGCACTTGCTGCCAACATCTTGCTCAAATCAGTAGAATGATCTACCGCTTCTGCTGCAGCTTTTGCTGCCATCGAACCGTAACCTGATTCGCTAACCGGGCAACGAGAATTGTTGGTTTCTGATGATGAATAGTAATCGCCTTCAAGCTTGATACGCTTCATCACTTCCATGCTTGGCAGAGCAACCACTTTTGCAATCGCCTCTACGTCAAAGTCATAGCTACATGAAGCTGGAACAACCTTAGTCTCGCCTTCATCGTTCTCGTATGTACGACGCTCGCTGAATGAAGTACTCAAATCAGCACGCGTAATTTCTGTGATAATTGCATAGTCTGCGATTGGCACGCCTTTACTGCTTAGTCGACCACTTTGTTCTGCTAGTTTGATTTCGCCTTTTACTTTGTTGGCAATTTTACGATCAACAAGGTTTGCACCAGTTTCATCAATTTGTGTTTCTAACGCATTTCGCATTGCAGCCTGCATCTTTGTCGATGCTGAGTTTTTGAACTCAAGGTCAACTGGAAGAACAACCACCTTGGTATCCTCTGAAGACGGAAGCTGAATCTCAGCCGCTTCAATTTCTACACGTGTATCAGGGGTACATACTTCACTCACTGACGCACAACCAGACAAAGTTGCAAGTACAGCGCTAGCCATTAACGTTTTCTTTAACATTTATTCGCTCCGAACATGTTCGTTTTATTTTATTTTATTTTTCTAGAATCTGAAGTTTGCTATTTGATTAAACCTAGCGCTGTCCAAATCCCTTTTTCTTTTACTTGCTCGTCGAAATGGCGAGCAGCCCCTTCGTCGGCATATGTGTAGTTAGTAACAGAATTACCCGTAGAAATAATTTCACTACGAGATACTGTATTCGAATTCATGTTGACAACTTTGATATTCGAAACCAGTGTTGAAATAAATGCGTCACCTACTTTATTTCTTCGGCGTTCTGAATCCACCTTCAGAATATGTGTTTGGTTCTTTTTCTTAGATGTCGATGTGGCAATATTAAATTCAGAAAGCTGATTGCCTAATAACTGGACTGCCTTGCTCGATTCTCGATCAGATGAAAGGCGAATATTGATTTGGCTACTTACTGTTTCGTGCGTAACAATGAGTTTCTCTATTGAACTAACGTCAGCTTGATAGTTAGGCTTTAAAGGCGCGAGCATAGCAATACGTACTGACGCGTCATGCTGCATTTGATATGCGGTGCGGTTATCCAGCCACCAAAGCAGTTTATCTTCATGCTTTAGGGCTGCGATTTCTCTCTGTGCTTTTCTGTTAATATCTTCAATTTCACGTAATAACTGCTGAGTCACTAGACTCTTCTTTATTTTAACTTCAACAAATGCCCCGAGATCGTTCTCTTCCATCTGTAAGTATTCAATACCATTTAGAGTCAGTGACTCTGTTTTGGTATTTACTTTATTGTCGACTAAGCTGTTCGAGAACCCTGAACCGTTTGTCTCTCGCACGGTATCGCGCATATAAAAACTGGATTCGACCTGAGTCCATAGTTTCTCGTTAATGTTGTTTACAGCGATTTTTTTAGCATGAGACAACGTTCGTGCTTGAGCAACAGAATAAATATATTGATCGTTATCAACTTGAGGCTTTAAATACCATTCTGGTTTCGTTGACTGGCAACCAGAAATTATCAAAACCGAAATTAGGATGATAAGAAAGTGAAAAACATTTCTGTTAAAAGACATTTGCAACCAATATCTAAATAATTTGGCGCAATCTTATATATACATTCTGAAACATTCAAATACCTCAATTAATATCTTTGACTTTTTTTTAATCGAAATGTGTTTGTTTTTTATTGCCTTTTTGATCATTATTCGATCAATTATAGATAATTTAATAATTTTAATAATACAAGACACTGTTTATAAAGAGTTTTGTCTCACTTATAAAACAGAGAGAAATTAATTATTTTTTTAATATAAAACGTGAGATAAGTCTTAAAAAAACCTCTTTAGAGATTAAAAAATGCACATGTTTTTTATCGTTTTTATGATGTTGATTCAATAAAAATAAAAATTTCGCTCAATTATCAACCAAACCAAGAGGGTTATTTTGACTTAAATAGTTATTAATTTATTTATAGTCCTAAAACACCAGGTTAATAAGCAACCAAAATACAATCATGGAAATTATAAAATAAACACACCGAAAGTGAATTACATAAATGAATTAATGGTTTATATATCACTAGATGACTTAAGAAAGGCAATGAATAGGACGGAAAACTCCCCCCTCGGAGAAGAGGAAGAACCTATTTTTCGAAAATGTTTAAAACACTTATTAATTACAAAAAATGGACCTCATCAATGAGGTCCAATAAGGGAAAGTATCAAGTCGATAGTCAATCTCGATGATTTATTTTAACGCAAGTAACTTACCGACAAACTCAGCGAAACCGTACCCACCCGACTTGCTCATAACCACTGATGGATGATGCTCAAGTCGCGCCCAGTAGTGTTGAATATTTGCTACACCAACACTGAAGGGCAAAATTTCAAACATGTATTGGTCGTTCATCGAGTCACCGACATAGCAACTACGCTCAACAATCTCTTGGTCAGATAGCCCCTTCTCCTTGAGAAAAGCGGTCGATGTCGCTTTCTTAGAGTGCTCACCATACCAAGCATTAATGTGAATAGAGCTTGCTGTGGCATGTGCGCCTAACGCGTGAATCTTAGAGACAATCTCTTCAATAATGGCATCGTCGACTTTAGGACGATTTTGACCGATATCGATCGCAACCTCACACAAGCGATAAGACTGATCCAGCGTTAAACTGAGCTCTGGGTAATCGCTCAAAATAGCTAATACTTGTTCTTTGAGCATACTCTGATTGGCACTAATTTCTGACAAAGGGATATCAGAACGCAATGTCAGATAACCATTTTTCTTTTCCATAATAAACGCACCATTCTCGCCAAGAACTGCATCAACAGGCCACAGCTGAGCAATATGATCACACCAACCAGCGCAGGCACCCGTTACAGCCACAACCTTTTTTCCCGCATCTCTTAGCGCTTTCAAGGCCACCAATGTTTCTGGTGGCAACTGTCCCTGCCAAGTTAAGGTATCATCGACATCCGTCAGAACCCAATCAATGCTTTTCCAATTTTGGTCTAAATCATTCGTTACCGAATTCATTTCTACACCCTCAAATATAAACTAACTTATTAGTGTTAAAGTAAATTCGGTAAAAACATCACTAAACTTTCAGAGAAAGTCAGCAACATCAACACCGACAATAAAGCGAGTAGCAAAGGCACTACTTCTTTTACAAAGTCGACCATACGAACCTTCAAGATGGAACATACAGTAAACATCATCGAACCGAACGGTGGCGTCACACCACCAATCATAATATTAACGATCACGATAATGCCGAAGTGAACCGGGTTTACGCCCAAGTTAAGCACGGCTGGAAGCAGTAATGGCGTTAAGATGATCATCGCGGCGCCACCTTCAATGAACATGCCAACCACTAGCAACAGTACGTTAATCAACAACAGTAAGACTAACTTGTTGTCGGTAAGCTCAATCAAAGCAGAAGCAACATTGTGTGGGATCTGCTCTAGCGTCATGTAGTAACCAAAGACCATGGCACCGATAATGATGAACATAACGCTACTGGTGCCCTGCACCGTTTCGCGCATGATGAACGGGATGTGTTTCAAACCCAGTTGACGATAAACGAAGATACCAATAATCGCGCAAAGCAATACGGCAATAGCACCCGCTTCTGTCGGCGTAAACAAACCAAAACGCATGCCTAGAATAATACCGAACGGGATCAGCAGTGCCGGGATCGCTTTCAGGAAATAATGAAAGCGCTCTTTGGCAGACGCAGGTTCAGAACGAGAAGGTTTATAACGACGTTTACGCGCGATGAACGCAATCGTCACCATCAGCGACAACGCCATCAAAAATGCAGGTACGTAACCCGCAATAAACATTTGATGAACCGAAACGTTCGCTAGCAGCGCATAGATGATTAAGTTAATACCCGGTGGAATCACTGGGCTGATACTTGAAGACGCAGCCGTCACAGCCGCCGTGAATGGCAAGTCATAGCCACGCTTGGTCATTTCAGGTGCAAGAATCTTCGACTGCATCGCCGCATCCGCATTTGCAGAACCAGAGATACCGCCCATTAAGGTACTCAGCGCCACATTTACTTGCGCCAGACCACCCGTTTTATGGCCAATCATTGAGTCTGCAAACGCCAACAAGCTTTTACTGATCCCCGCATAATTCATCACCGAACCAACCATGATAAAAAAGGGAATAGCCAACAATGGAAATGACTCTGTTGAGCTAATAAAGCGCTGCATTACCAAGCTGACGGGAATCGAGTCATTAATAAAGAGAAAATACACCATTGCCGATGCGATCAATGAAAACGCAATGGGTATATTCAATAGAAACAGAACAAAAAGAATGAGGATTGGAAGATAGCTTTCCATTAATCGTACCTACTTAAAAGAGCGCTTTAGAGAAGCGATATCGCTGACGATGAATCGAACCGTGTGGATTGCCATCAATGAAAAACAAAGTAACAACACACCATTGATAGCAAAATATGACATGCCCATCACTGGCGTTACTTTGTTGGATAACATCAGGTATTGATAACTCAGAACAGCCATCAAGATGTTCAGAGTCAGTAGGAAGAAGGAAACACATAACCTAAATGGTATTTTTGCTTTTTCTGGCAGCATGGCGACCACTACATCCACCCCCATGTGAAGCTTGTGTTTGTAACAGGAGCTAATCCCTAAGTAGACAGCCCAGATAAAGCAAATAACCGACAGCTCTTCACTCCACGGGACAACAAAGCCAAATCCATAACGCAAGACGACGTTAACGATAACAACCAAAACGGTGATCGAAATAGCGATAGATGCGAGGATTTCTTCAATATTTTTCAATAAAAACAAAAGACTTCTCCAATGAAATACCCAACATCACGTCGGTTACTTCAGGAATAAAACGGCCTGAAGGAAATCAGGCCGTCTTCATTAACGAATTAATCTACATTCGCAGAATTACTGTGCCGCTCGAATCGTTTCCAACTCTTTCATGATCGTTGCGTGTATACCTTCGCTCCATGTTGGGAACTGGTTGTACACATCAGCCGTCAACTCATTAAACTCGTCAGAGTTCACTTCATTGAAGGTAACGCCTAGCTCTTCAAGTTTCTGCGTGTATTCAACATCAAGCTTAACCAGTTCTGCAGTATTAGATTCAGCGCCTGCTTCTAACTCTTCATTGATGATTTGCTGTTGCTCTGGCGTAAACTTGTCCCAAAGAGTCGGTGAAATGTAGATACCAACCGTACCTAGGAAGTGTTTAGTCAAAGACATATTCTTCGCTACTTCATAGATTTTGGTTGAGTACATAGTCAAAATCGAACCTTCAAGACCATCAACAACACCTTGCTGAACACCTGCATAGGTTTCAGGGAATGGCAGAGAAGCTGGAGCCGCGCCCATTGCTGAAAGCGTGCTAATAAACAGCTGACTTTGTGGAACACGGATACGCATCCCTTTCATGTCTTCAGAGTTCACGATCTCTTTATTGGTGATCATATGACGGAAACCAAACATGTAGTCGGCATTCAATACTTTGATGCCTTTCTCTTCGGCTTTAGCCTTTAGGCCAGCGACAAATTCAGTGTCCATCATCGCTAAGTATTCATCGTAAGTGTTGTACAACATTGGACCAGCCAGTGCTGCAAAGTCCGGTACGTAATCACCTAGGTAAGTCAAATCTTCTACAGCAATCCAGTTTGCGCCGTTAACCACTTGTTCCAAGTTATCTTTGTAAACAGGTAATTGACCGCCTGGGAAAACTTTAATGTTTACCGAACCATCGGTTCTTTCTCTAATTTTGTCGGTCGCTTTAATGAGCTCTTGCGTTAACAGTTCATTTTGAGTGAACACAAGGCTCATGTTGATATTGATCGGCTCGTCTTTAGCGTCCGTTCCAGCCTTGTCAGCTTCACCACAACCAACAAGCAGCGTTGCCGCCATAATTACTGTACCTAATAGCTTTTTCATTTTTTATCACCTTTTCGTGGCTATCGTTTTCTAAATATAGAGGGTGTTATTAAGTTTTCGTAGAGTATGTAAGTGAATTATTACATTCATATGAACATTATTCTTACCTATTTGAACATTGTGAGTATAAGGTCTCACTATTGTATAAACTCTGTACAACACATTTAAGCTAGCTCTCATTTAAAATAAGTAGATATAGCGGATAGATAATATATCTGTAATAAAGTAGAGCTACTGTTTCCTGAATTTTCAAATGAACATCGAGATTGAATTATGATCACAGGCCACCGCGGTGCCGCTTCTTTAGCACCAGAAAATACGTTAGTGAGTATTGAACAAGCAGCGAAAGCTGGTGCTAAATGGATTGAAATTGATACCCAGTTAAGCGCTGATGGCACCCCTATGGTTTTTCATGATAAGACGGTAAATCGTTGCACCAACGGAACGGGCAATATTGCAGACTTAGGTTTGACCGCACTCAAGGCGTTAGATGCTGGCAGTTGGTTTGGTAGCGAGTTCGCGGGGACAACTATTCCGACGTTGAGTGAAGCGCTCGACAAGTGCCTAGAACTCGATGTGACTTTGAACCTTGAGATCAAAATTTACGACGATAAGGCTATCCAACCTTTAGTTGAGAAAGTTGCCGCACTGATTGAACAAAAGCAGTTCCCTATTGAAAAGCTACTCATCTCAAGCTTCAAAAAAGACGCACTAAGCCTTTGCCAACAGATGATGCCAGAGGTTAGACGTGGTTTTATCTGCGAAGTGTGGAACAATTTCAGTTTGGAGTCCCTTCAATCGCTCGATCTTTACAGCATTCATATTGACCACCGAATTCTTGATGAGAAAACGGCGAAAGCGATCAAAGATTCAGGCGCAGTTCTTAAAATATGGACACTGAACGATCCTCAATTGGCGGCTAAATATTTCAACCTTGGTGTCGATAACATCATCACCGACGTACCAAACCAATTTTAGTGAGCTTCTATGGAACTGAACCATCGTCAGAAAGAAATACTCGCAACGCTTAAGGCTAATCAAGATATACAGATCGACCACTTAGCCGAGTTATTTTCTGTCACCACTCAAACCATTCGTCGTGACGTAAACCACTTGTGTGAGCAAGGCCTAGCGCGAAGAGTACACGGAGGCGTCAGCTTGCCTACTACTCTCACTAATACTAGTTATCGATTCCGTGCTGGTGTTGAATCAGAGACAAAGGACAGTATTGCGATGGCGGTTGCCGACGCGATACCTGAAGGTTCAACCGTCATGATAGGCATTGGTACGACCGTCACTCGTATCGCTCAATATTTATTGGCTAAACCAGCGTTACGAGTGATCACCAATAACCTACAAGTAGCCCGTATACTCGAAGCAAATGAGCAAATTGAAGTGTATTTGGCTGGCGGTTTGTTCAGGCGAGAACACCAAGACATGGTGGGTAGTAGCGTGGTCCACTTCTTTTCCGACTTTGAAGCTGACATTGGCATTTGTGGTTGTGGCTCTGTAACAGACAGTCATTTCGCCATGGAACATGAGCAGGTTGAAGCCGACCTTTCAAAATCAATTATCAAAAACAGCCGTGAAAGCTGGCTCGTCGCCGACGCAAGTAAATGGGGTCGTTTTGCTGCGCTAAAAGTGGCATCACTGGAGCAGTTTGATCGTATATACACCAATAAAAGCCAGTTACCTTCGGAGCTCAATGTAAACTTAGTAGAAGATAACGAAGCAAACGCCTAAATACAACAAAGCCTAGCATCACCACTAGGCTTTGAAGCTTACGCATAGTGGGTATCGGACAAGATTACATCCCAACGAAGAAGCTGATCACCAACGCGTTAATTAAATCGACAAAGAAGCCACACACTAATGGCACCACGATAAATGCTTGTGGGCTTGCACCATAGCGATGAGTCACAGCAGTCATGTTAACAATAGCTGTGGCTGTTGACCCCAGAGTGATACCTCCAAAGCCTGAACATATCACCACCGAGTCGTAGTTTCTTCCCATCAAATAATAAACGACAAACACAGTAAACAGCAGTGAAAGCAAGATCTGAATACTCATGACAACAGAGATATAGCCAAACAGCCCGTCAAGATCCCAGATACGCAGCCCCATCAATGCCATGGTCAAAAACATACCCAAGCAGATGTCAGAGATCATTGCTAAGCCTTTACGGCCTTGTGCAATTTTCTCTTGCGTGCGACGTTTCTTGAACAATGCACGACCAATATTGCCGATTAGGATACCTGCGATTAAACAGCTAACGAATAACGGCAGTTTCAAACCCATTGAGTCAATAACTTCACTTAAGCTATAACCAAGCATGAGAGTTAAGTTTAGGATTAACCACGCCCACAGAACGCCGTAGTGGCTTAGTTCTGTTTTTGTTTCACTCTCTTGGTATGCACCAACCGTCACTTCTTCTTCATTAGAAGGGCTTACTTTGTGTTTATTGAGTAGGTAATTGGCAATCGGGCCACCAATCACACACGCTGCAATCAAACCAACCGTGTTTGAAGCGACACCAAGTTCTAGCGCGTTAGCAATTCCAAATTCTTCCACAAACATTGGCGCCCACGCTAACGTTGTTCCTACACCGCCTATCAAACTAACAGAACCGGATAGCAAACCAGCTTTTGCATCCATTCCAAAGCCAGACGCGACTGCCATTCCGACTAAGTTTTGCAACACGATAAAAATGGCAGCAAGACACAGTAGAATAAACAACGGTCGCCCACCTTTAATCAGTGTTTTAATATCCGCTTGGAGCCCGATACCAGCAAAAAAGTAGAGAAGCAAAAAGTCTCTGACATCGAGGCTAAAGGTAATTTGGATTTCAAAAATATAGTAAAGCGCCGCAACGGTCGCGGCACAAACAAAACCACCAATCACAGGCTCTGGCAGGGAATACTTTCTTAATACTTCAGATCGCTCAATCAAACCTTTACCGATAAACAGTAACGAAATCGCGATCGTAAAAGAGAGCATTGGAGAAACTAGGGTTTCTGTCATGGGGCAATGGATTCCTAATAGTTAGATTATTGATAATATTGCGTACTATTAATAATCTAGATCCACGCCAAAAAATCAAGCATTTATCGGTGACAAAAACGGCTAATATAGATCAATTTACGTAAGTATAAATAGAATAAATAACTACTAAGAAATGATTAAAGAAAGTCATGTTAGGGAAGTATGAAGTTAGTGTGGAATATAGGGGCTCTGAAACGAGAAAACCCCAGCATTTCTGCTAGGGTTTTGAATAGTGGTGGAAGGATGGGGATTTGAACCCCAGATACGCTATAAACGTATACTCGCTTTCCAGGCGAGCGCCTTAAGCCACTCAGCCATCCTTCCACAAATTGTGTGTTGAGCATGTCACTCAACGAGGCGCTACTTTATTGATTCTGCTTGCTTTGGTCAAGGGGCATTCTCAAAAAAAGTGCCTTTTTCGGTTTGTTCGATTACAAATTAACTCATTAGATCAAAAACAAACCAAATTTCATTCTTTAGCTGCACTTACGCTTGTTGCTTTTCTTATGCTTGTTGATAGTAGCCTGGAACTCGAAACCATTTACGACACATATCTAGGAAGTAGCCGTAAAGTACGCCCATACCGCACGAGATAACTGCATTACTGGTTACAGCCGTAACGATTTGGTCGCCTGAAGCACCCACTGCCAATAAAATTCCCGCATACACAGGAGACTGGAATAACACGTATGCCATCAAATCAGACAAGTTTTTCATCAATGAGCTTTGTGAAAGTTTTGCACCATTGCGCAAGAACCAATCACGAAAAACGCCATAAGGCCATGCGATAGCAATGTTTACCGGAATAGATAACGTTCGAGAAGCAAGAGATTGCTCAAACGTCATACCAGAAATAAACACTTCTACGATCATGCCAGAGATAAAACAGAAAACGACCATAGCAAATGTATCCGCAGCTGCGTTTCGAATACAAAATGGACCACGAGACTTCATTGACGACAAACCTAAAATATATCACTGCTTAATTAGTGATTTAGTAACATATAAACAAGGTACTTTCGCACCCGCCCAGATAATGTCGCTATTAAAACACAAGATTAGTAGTCATACATTCCAAATTAAAAATCAAGTTGTAAATTAACAACCAAAAACCACTTAAAAAGCAGTCACTTCCACCAACAAATCACATCAAGGTCAAATAACGGGCAATTCGTCGTTTACTTTCTGTAATTAAACAACAACTAGGCCATAGGCAGATTGACAGTAATGATATTAATAACATCTTGAGTAGGAGGAGCGCCCTGAGAAACCTGCTCTAAAGCCTTATCCACTTGGTAAGTCAGTTCAGCATTGTTCATAGGTTTGACATGAGCACGTAAGCTCTCTAATGCAAGTTGAATTAACTCTAGGTTGTTATCTTCAAGTGCCACATAAAGTGTCACTAACAACTCTTCTGTATTGTCTTTGTTTCGTAGGTCAGGTTTAGGTAATGACTCGCTTTTGCTTTTCGAATCACGTTGTTTTACTTCTTGGCTTTCGAGATTATCCACTTTAACTTCATGGTATTGGTAAAGCTTATTTGAATAGCGAAACAACGCATCATCAAGTTCACGCTCATCAATCGGCTTAGCGATAATATAATCCACACCCGCTCCTAGCATACGCTCACGAGTCTCTTTAAAGACATCAGCCGTACAACCAAACACCAATACCGATGACACATCGCCTATCAAAGCGCGAATCGCAGTAGTTGATTCAACACCATCCATCACAGGCATATGGTTATCCATGAGCACCAAATCAAAGCGCTCAGCAACCACGGCTTGTATCGCAAGCTCACCGTTTTCAACACTCTTACAAGTAAAGCCTTTACTGCTCATGAAGGTTTCAATAATCACAGTATTCGTTCGGTTATCCTCGACGATCAGTACCTTTAAGCCTGAGTAGTCCAACTTTTTATGTGGCAAACTCTCGATTTCGCCTGGCTGACAAGGCTGAATCTTCAGGCGAACATCAAAGCTCGTACCTATCCCTTCTTCACTGGTAACGGTAATACTGCCATCCATCAACTGGGCAATTTTCTTGACAATCGCTAAGCCAAGACCAGTACCACCAAAACGCCTTGTAGTGGAAGACTCCGCTTGTTCAAACGGTTTAAAAATACGCTTTTGAGCTTCTTTAGAGATACCTATTCCGGTGTCACGAACTCGAATACTCAGGTAGGTGTCACTTCCCTCTACGACTTCTTTCAAGTACACCTCAACAAAGCCTCTGGATGTGAACTTCACCGCGTTGTTCAATAAGTTAAACAAAATTTGGCGAAGGCGAGCTTTATCTGAGAAGTACCAACGCCCCGAAGGCACCTCAGAGTACACTTTGAATTGAAGCCCTTTCTCGGAAGACAATGTGTAGTAGACGCTGTTAATACTGCCGATGATCGAATCAAGCGGGAAACGCGTTTCATCAAGATCCAACCTGCCCTGCTCGATTTTCGAGAAATCTAAGATCTCGTTGAGTAAGGTCATCATATGATCGCCGGACTCATACAAACTCTTGAGATGCTTCTCTTGTTCAGAATTTAGAGGCGTTTTTAATAGGATCTGAGCTGTACCCAGCACACCATTCATAGGGGTACGAATTTCATGTGACAGGGTCGCAAGGAAAGCCGTTTTTGCATTGGTGGATGCCTGAGCTTTAACCTTTTCCGCTTCGAGATAAATGGTCTTTTCGTTGAAGGTTTTAATCAAATGGCCGATTTCGTCATCACTCGAGTAATCCACATCAATGATTTCGCCGGCTTTCGAGCTATCAACCTGTGCGGCAATCTTTGTGATTGGACTAATCAAATAACGGTTCAATAAGTAATACCCCGCCATTACACAAAGTAGTAATAGCGGAACAATACCGCCCTCAATACTCATGACCTGACGAAATACTTCGTCTGCCACCCGTGATTTGGAGTTAACCACATCCACTTGCCAGCCGAAATCACCAAATTGATTACTGCTTATGTAGATGCCTTCAACAAGGTTAAAGTTATGCGAAACCAACACTTGATTGAGCTTATCTCTAAGAGTAATGCCAAGGTTGTATTCTTCGGCGTGGTTCTTAATAAAGCCAAGCAGCTCTTCGAGCGAGAGATCCACCGTCGCAATACCAGCAAAGGTTCCGTCGTAGTAATAAGGTGACGAAGCCGTAATCATTCGAACGTGAGTATAGGGGTCGATATAGACATCACTCCAAGAGATGGTTCCCTGTGGCTTGTCTACAACTGAGGTATACCAATACTCTTCGTGATAAGGGGCATTTTTAGGATTGTTGTAAGAGAACAGCTGATCAATCGTACCATCGTCAGCTTTGTTGAAAAAATAGCTATTTAAGAGCTTGTCAGAATCCAGCGCATAAGGTTCAGGCCAAATACCAGCACTGACGATCGTGTCATCGCTCGCGGCTAACATCGACTTAAATAGCGGGATAACATCTTCACCTTTACGATGTGCTTGAGCAAAACCAACTAAACTACCGACAAAGCCTTGAGAGCTGCTGAGTGGCTCTGTAATCAAGGCGGATAACAGTTGCGTACGCAAGTCGAGGTTTTGTTGTAATTTGGCGCGCACAGGGGATTCTACGACGTAATACGTCACACTACCGACAATGGCAATAAACATCGCAAGGTATAATCCAAGCGCTACCATGCTTTTCTTCTTAAGAGACGACCGTATCTGCATAATTCTTTTAATGTTTTCTTTTCTGTTAAACCTAGTGTTTATCATCCATGACATCAAGCCTTTTTAGATTGAAGCTTGATTGGCACAAGTTCATTGGTACTATAAGCGCAAATATGTTCCCTTTTACGGTACCTTACTTTGACTTTACAAGATATTCTTGCGCTTCCAGAGTTGGAAGGAAAGCTAATAACAGAACACAAAACAATGGGCTTTGTCACTGCAATGGCAGCGGCACCGAATGTGTTAACCCCGCATGAGTGGCTACCGTTCTTATGGGGCGGCGAAGAAGTCGCGCCTTTTACGGATGGAGAACAGCTAGAAAGCTACATTGAAGTTATCATCGAGCTTTGGAATAAAACCCGCCCTGAACTGATTGAAGGCACTTGGGTTTGGCCAGAAGCTTGTCAATTAGACGACGAAGAAGTGGTTAACACCGCTGCCCGTGATTTTTGTGAAGGCTTACTTCAAGGTTGGCAGGTTGCCCGTGATGATTGGGAAACACTGATGCCTGAAGACAGCGAAGACAATGCGCTGGTTGGCGGTGTACTGCTTTCATTGAGTATGCTTTACGATCCAGAAACCTCAATCGCAACGCTTGCTGAGCAAGGCATTGAAGGTCTAGAGCAGTTCGAAGAGATCTTTAACGCTGTGCCTGTCATGCTTTGCGGTCTAACTCAGCGTGGTATTGCACTGGCTGAAGCTCAATAACAGTTAGTTTTATGCATACCCAAAAGGCCTCGCTATGAGGCCTTTTCAGTTTTTAGACGAAATGAAAATAGAAGCTTTAGAAGCCTTTCCAATCAAAATGATCGATTCGTTCATCGGCAATATAAAACAACTTAGTCCCACTGCTGACAACTTGATCAAGTTCTGGGTTGAGTTCAATACCACTCCCCGTATCAATCGCGATAAGCGTTGCTTGATACTTCTCTTTAAACACAGAGAAAATGGGCGCAACCGTAACAGGCTCAGAATTCTCTGGGTAATAGGTTGAGTACTGTGTCATGCCCCGTGTTGAGCTCAATAGCTCTTGATGAAGCGCACTTGACCCGGGGTCTACTGCAGCCTTTGCTAGCATCTCTGCACCCACCGCTGGAATACATTCTGAGTTAGGGCAATGCTTGTGCAGCAAGTCGCTCAATGCTTCATCTTTAAAGTAAACAAGAAGGTGTGCCTTAGGGTTTCGGTTTGCACAGTAAAGTGCAGCAGACAGAGTAATGTCGTCTTCTGGGTTATCAATCAAGATGCAACTTGCAGACTCAATGCCCGTTTTCTCCATCTCTTTGCCATCGGTGTAGCTGTTTACTTTAACGAAGTTGATTTCACCGGGTAACGGGTTCTCGATATCTGAACGCGTACATAACACGATTGGTCGCTTACCCGTTTCTTCGTGTTGTAACATGCGTATGAGGTGAATGGTTCTTTGTTCATTCCACCCTAACATCAAAATGTGGTTATCCACTCTAACTCTCCTTTTTCCTAGCAAGCCCGCTCGCCAATATTCAACACCTTCTGTCGCCACTTTACCGAGTAACGCGGCGAAAAGGCTCAACCCGCCTGGAATCACAAATAGAATAACGATCCATTGCCCCGCTACCGTGGTTGGGGATAAATCACCATAACCAACGGTAGAAGCCGTCACCACCAAGTAGTAAGCGAATACAGTAACCGAACTGGTTAAATCTGTTTCACCCGCCAAATACAGCATCGACCACGATAGAGCGATGTAGCCAAGAAAAGTGAACAGTAAGTTTTTGCCATTCAAAACAAAGATGTTTGCTTTGATCCAGCGTTTGAGTTGTAACCAGATTATCATTCGAGCCTCTAATCTTTTCCTCTTACTTACATGCTAGAAAAAATACGCGATATCAACAAGATGTATCATCAGAAAAAGATACATAACCACAGGATTGATATTGGCGGCCTATACTCAGGTACAAAAAAACCAGCACGATTGGCTGGCTTTTTATTGGTTAGATAAAAGAACGGCTTACGCGTTACCTTTTACCTGCACGTTTAACTGCTCTGCAAAATCTAGCATGCGGTTCAATGGAATAAGAGACTTAACGCGTAATTCGTCAGAAACGAAAATTTCGTGTTGCTCACCACCATTCTCAAGCGCGTTTTCAATCGCTTCAAGGCCGTTCATTGCCATCCAAGGACAGTGTGCGCAGCTACGACACGTTGCACCAGCACCCGCTGTCGGCGCTTCAATCAGCTCTTTTTCAGGAACCAATTGCTGCATCTTGAAGAAGATACCTTTGTCTGTCGCAACAATCATCTGTGGATGAGGCAGTTCTTTTGCTTTCTTGATCAGTTGGCTTGTTGAGCCTACAGCATCAGCCAGTTCAACCACGCTTGCTGGTGATTCTGGGTGAACCAAGATAGCCGCTTCTGGGTATACCGATTTCATTTTCTTCAAAGCATCAGCTGAGAACTCATCATGAACGATACACTCGCCTTGCCAAAGCAACATGTCGGCGCCAGTTTGATTTGCGATGTAAGAACCTAGGTGACGGTCTGGACCCCAAATAATGGGTTTGCCTTCAGCGTCTAGGCTTTCAACAATTTCTAAAGCGATGCTCGACGTAACTACCCAGTCTGCACGAGCTTTAACAGCTGCAGAGGTGTTCGCGTATACAACCACGGTGTGGTCAGGGTGCGCATCACAAAATTCTGTAAATTTGTCAGCTGGACAACCAAGATCAAGTGAACATTCAGCTTCAAGCGTTGGCATTAGAATGCGTTTGTCAGGCGTCAGAATCTTCGCAGACTCACCCATAAAACGAACACCAGCGATGATCAAAGTGCTTGCTGAATGACGGTTACCGAACTTAGCCATTTCTAAAGAATCGCCAACGAAACCACCAGTTTCTTCAGCCAGAGCCTGAATTTCAGGATCCGTGTAGTAGTGTGCAATTAGAACTGCATCTTTTTCTTGAAGTAGTTTTTTGATGTTCGCGATGTGGGCCTGTTTCTGAGCGTCGCTCAATGGAACTGGCTTCGGCGGAAACGGGTAAACTGTATCGATTTTATCTAGTATATGACTCATTGCTCTTGCTCTACGCAACTTCTTCCGAGAATCCGAGTATTCTACACAGGACAGCGATTGGGATCAAAAAGGATTGGTTGCAAGCGGTGACTAGCTAATGCTTAAAACGCATAAACAAGGCGGTACGTTGGCATCACTAACAAGATGAATAAACACTAAACGGAAGAAAACAAGTATAAAAAAGAGGCGCATAAGCACCTCTATTTTGTTTTATAAGTGGGTTTTAGCCACTTTAGCCGAAGCACTGTTTGGATGCTCGGTAACGACTTGTTGGTAATATTTTTTAGCCTGCGTCGCATTGTTGTTGCGTGCAGCTATATCACCAAGCTTAACCAGTGCATCTGCTCTCTTGTTTGAGTCTTTGTACGACACAACAGCGGCAAAGCTCTTCACTGCTTCTTTATCTTGCTTCTTAGCGAAATAAAGCTGTCCTAACCAGTAGTGTGAGTTAGGTGTGAAGGTAGAATCTGGGAAGTCTTTTTGAAACTTTTGGAATGCGGCAATCGCACCCGTGTAGTCTCGTTGCTTTAGAATCATATCTACAGCGTTTTGATAAGCGGTTTGCTCATCTACATCAGTACTGAACGTACCAGAAGCATCTTTAGAGCCTTCGCTCGCTGCCACTGCTACCGTTGCGGTTCCTGCTGTTTTCACCTCACCTCTTACGCGGTCTAGTTCAATGAACAGTTCGCGTTGACGCTCTAGCATTTGCTTCATATCGTAACTATTTCGTTCTAACTCACCACGAAGTTCACTGATCTCCAGTGCCATGTCGTCGATTTGCTGTTGCATTTGAAGCTGAACAAGGTTGCGATTTTGAAGCAGGCGTTCTAAACGCTCAATATCTGATTCGTTAGATGCAGATGCTGCTCGAGAGGAAGATGATGAATTGGTTGCGGTGCTATTGAGATCGGATACTGGAGCTGGTGCAGCGAACGCAATGTTCGCTGCACTTGCCAGTAACGAAAGCAAAATGACTCGCTTTGTGTTACTGAACATGAGGCAATTCCTCAATTATATAATCTACTAAAATTAGTAAACTAGTACTGCGCGACGGTTTTTAGCGTACACATCTTCAGATTGACCTAGAAGAAGTGGCTTCTCTTCACCGTAGCTTACGATAGAGATCTGGTCAGCTTGAACACCTAGAGCTTGTAGGTATTTCGCTACAGCTTGTGCACGACGCTCGCCAAGTGCGATGTTGTACTCAGGAGTTCCGCGCTCATCAGCGTGACCTTCGATAGTAACGTTCATGTCAACGTTCTTAACTAGGTAAGCTGCGTGAGCTGCTAGCATTTCTTCGTAGTCGCCAGCGATAGTAGAGTTATCGAATGCGAAGTAGATTGTTTGAGTTTCACGTAGCGCTTGCTCTTTAAGCTCTTGCTCAGACAGTTGACCGTTAGCGTCAATTGGCGTTACAACAGTTGTGTCTACGTTGCCTTCTGAACCTGAAGTTGTTTGGTTGCTTTCTGTACCAGATGTTGCAGATGTTGCTTCATCAGTTGAGCTACATGCCGTTACTGCCATCACTGGTAGTGCAATCATCAAGCCTTTAAGAACTTTGTTAAGTTGCATCTTTTTTTCCTTACGTTATCAAACTTAGTTTCTACAGCCGACTAAGTGCTATAGATAGTTAAATGCCACAATAGTTAACACTATCAATAGCTAATAGAATGTATCACTTTACCTAGAGGAACGGTGACCATGCCGGCGCTCTTACGCGTCCGTTGGTTGCCGGTAATCTAGCTTTAAAACGGCCATCGATAGAAACCATCGATAGTACATTTGTTTTATTGTAAATAGAGCTATAGATAACCATACCTCCATTCGGTGCAATACTTGGAGATTCATCTAACAATGTTTTTGTTAGTACCTGAACCGCACCCGTTTCCAAATCCTGTTTCGCCAAGTTGAAACCTGAATTGCTACGATTGACCATGATCATGAATCGTCCATCAGGGGTGATTTGACCACCTAGGTTTTGGCTACCTTGCCAAGTAATACGAGAAGTCGAATTATTTGACAAATTTACATTATAAATCTGAGGTTTACCACCACGATCCGAGGTAAAAATAAGAGACTTGCCATCTGGGTGCCAGAACGGTTCAGTATTATTTGAACGACCGCGTGTAATCTGGGTCAGCTTACGACTTGCAAGGTCAAGTGTGTATACATGAAGGCTGCCTGTCTTCGATAATACCAATGCTAATGTTTTGCCGTCTGGTGAGAATCTTGGGGCACCATTATGACGAGGGTATGACGTCACCTTTTCACGTTCACCAGTGTAAATATTCATGATGAATATTTCAGCTTGACCATTTTGAAAACTCACATAAGCAAGCTTCTTACCGTCTGGAGACCAAGCTGGTGACATCAGAGGTTGCTTAGAGCGAAGCACTAAGCGCTCATTGAAACCGTCATAATCAGCCACACGAAGTTGGTATGGGTATTGGTCATTGTCATTTACTACTACATAAGAAATTCGGGTTAAAAACGCCCCTTTTTCGCCAGTCAGCTCTTCATAAACTAAGTCAGCTATACGGTGTGCATACTCTCTCAAGCGTTTACCAGGAACCGTCGCTTTCTTATTAAATAGAACGTGGTCTTTAGAAAGTACGAGTTGTCCTTCATCACTCAGCGCGCGGCTTTGCCCTTTGGTTAACTGACCACGAACAATGTCGATCAATTGGTAGTTAACCACATACTGCCCCTCGGCGTTCTTAGTGATACTACCGGTAAGCAATGAATCAACACCTAGATTTGTCCAAGCATCAAAGTCCACCTCAGCTTCACTGTAAGGAGTTTGAGGCATTTTGCTTGTCGCAACTGGGCTGAATTTACCACTGCGTTGTAAGTCAGAAGCAATAACCGCTGATACGTCGTGTGGCAATGGCTCTGCGCCTTCCCAACGGAAAGGTACAATAGCGATAGGTCTTGCAGAGTTAATACCGTCTGTAATAACCAGCTCCAGTGCTGCATGTGCAAACTGGCTGCTTGTAGCTATTAAGAAAACAAAACTCAGTAATAGTTTCTTTAACACAAGTTCGTCCTTTTACTCTGGTGATACAGTTAAGTTAATGTCTTTTAGTGAGTTCACAATGTCTGGGTCTTTAGGCAACGGATAAGATTGCACTTGTGCCACCGCACGTTTGGTTGCTGCACATAAACGGCTATCACCATCTAAGATACTCAAGCTACCCAATATCGCGTTAGATCCGGTTGGAATAAGCTTAAGATTCACTCGACATGAGCGTCCTCGATAGCTGTCTTCCAACAACAGGTTCTGTTGAATCAGTTGGGTATAGATAGCACCGTAACGTTGCGCTTCATCACTAATAAATTGTTGTCTTGCTGAAGAGTTTTGAGTCGCTTCAGTTTCAAGCCCAGCAAAGATATCGTTCAATGCTGCTTCCTGCTGTTTACGCTCTTTTTCTGCTTTTGCTGCAGCTTCTTTTGCCTTACGGGCTTTTTCTGCTGCGGCTGCCGCTTCTTT
Organism: Vibrio cyclitrophicus; assembly: GCA_023206055.1. Lineage (NCBI taxonomy): Bacteria > Pseudomonadati > Pseudomonadota > Gammaproteobacteria > Vibrionales > Vibrionaceae > Vibrio > Vibrio cyclitrophicus. Next base: position 2,379,640 of record CP065366.1, read on the forward strand.
TTCTTTCGCTATGCGTTGCTTTTCGGCGCGCTCAGCAGCTTCTTTCTCTTTACGAGCTTTGTCTGCTGCTTCTTGCGCGGCTTTTTCTTTTGCCACGCGTTCTTGTTCCGCTTTTGCGATTGCCGCTTCTTTGGCCTTACGCTCGTTTTCTGCTTTCACTAACGCAGCTTCTTTCAGCTTACGATCAGCTTCTGCTTTAGCGGCTTTCTTTTGCTCTTGCTGTAAACGCGCTTCTTCAGCTTGACGTTGTTTCTCTTTCTCAACTCGACGTTTTTCAGCTTCACGAGTCGCTTTTGCTTCTTTCGCCTGCTGTTCTTTCAGCTTGCGAATGTTTTCTTCTTCAGCTTTACGATTCTTTTCCAGTCGTTCACTTTCACGTCTGAGCTTGTCTAGACGTTCTTGCTCTTTCTTGCTCGCGGCTTCTCGTTGTTGACGAATCTGTTGAGCTTGCTGGCGAACCAACTGAGGGTCAATCACCACAGCTTGAACCATCTGCCCTGTCGGCTTAGGTTCTGACATCGTAAAATCCGCTCCCCAAATGAGCGCAACGAATAAAATGACGTGCAGCCCAAGAGAAATAAGAAGCGGTGTTCTGAAATTATTGGATTTTTTATTATTCGCTTTCATGAATGCTACGGAGCTATTCCCTTATATCCGTTAAAAGGCCAACCTTTGGCACACCTGCACGGCTTAATTCATCAAGTAATAAAACCACTTCAGCGTATGGCGTTGCGGCGTCACCACCAACTGCCACGGGAGAATTTGGCTTCAAAGACAACTCGGCCTTCACTCGGACGATAATATCTTCCATAGATAAGCCACGCTGTACTTCCTCGTCATTAACGCTCAAGCCAAGTTCACCGTCTTTATTCACTTCAACGATGATGAAACTCGCGTTGTCGTCACCCAATAGATCTTGTGCCGACTTGGCCGTTGAAGCCTGAGGCAATTCAACGTCTACGCCTTGAGTAACGAATGGCGAAGTCACCATAAAAATGATCAGCAAAACAAGCATAACGTCGATGTAAGGTACAACGTTAATCTCTGCTGTCATTTTGCGTTTTTTAGGTTGGTATCCAGCCATCTATTATTCCCTGCCAGCCATCGCTTGACGGTGAAGAATACTGTGGAACTCTTCAGAGAAAGTCGCGTAGTTATGTTCTAGCTTGCCCACTCGGCTACTGAAGCGGTTGTACGCCATTACTGCTGGAATTGCAGCGAATAGACCCATTGCTGTTGCAATCAGAGCTTCTGCAATACCAGGGGCAACCATTGCGAGTGTCGCCTGCTTCACTTCACCTAATGCGATGAATGAATGCATGATGCCCCAAACTGTACCAAATAGGCCGATGTATGGGCTGATAGAGCCAACGGTCGCCAAGAAAGGTAAGTTAGTTTCTAGTTCATCGACTTCACGAGCAACCGCAACGCGCATCGCACGGCCTGTGCCTTCCATAATGAAGTCAGGTGACGTTGCATTCGATTTACGAAGGCGAGCAAATTCAGTAAAGCCTGCGTAGAAAATTTCTTCAGTACCAGAAAGCTCGTCTTTGCGCTTGTTGCTCTCTTGATACAATTTAGCGAGATCAACGCCTGACCAAAATTTGTCTTCAAACAATTCTGTTTGTTTAGAAGCTTGAGATAATACTTTACTTCTTTTTATGATCATCGCCCAAGAAACAACAGACATGCCCATAAGAATCAGCATGACCATCTTAACTAGTAAGCTAGCTTCTAAAATTAGGCCTAAGATTGAGATTTCAGCAGTCACTATTCGTTAGCTCCGTGAGAATAAATGTTGGCATTGCTTTGGGTTTCATTTTTTGATTATCGATACATGCTACCTTAACCATTGCTTTACACAATGCCTTGCCATCAGGATTTACGATCTCTTGACAGAAGACCAAGCTAGCTCGCTTCAACTCGTAAATATTTGTAATGACTTGTAAAGAATCATCAAGACGCGCGCCTTGAATAAAATCAATGTCCATATGTCGGACTACAAAACCGATGTTTTGTTCTAACAATACTTGCTGAGAAACGCCAATTGAGCGCAACATCTCAGTTCGAGCGCGTTCGAAAAACTTAAGATAGTTTGAATGGTATACAACGCCACCCGCATCGGTGTCTTCGTAATACACTGTCACTGGCCACGAAAATGGCTTAGATAATCCTTGCAATTTGATACCACAATCCAAAACGATAAAGATCTCACTATAACCTAACTCCTTATCATTAATAGTATATCGCTGTGAATTTTTTGATTTAAGAGACGAAAAAAAAGGCCATCTGTATAAGATGACCTCTTTTTGGCTAAAAACCCAACAAGTATATAGGTTCACGTTGTTGTGAACCTAAGTCCATTGCCTTTTATAGAAGGCGCAGCACTGTTAGGTAGAGCAAAATTGTGAGTGAAATATATGGGCTGAACAGTAGTTGCCACATCCAAGCTCTTGGCTTAAATCCAATACCGTAAACCATGCTTGAGCATACTGCCCAAATAAACATTGGCCCGATGATCGCGTTAAAGCCACCGATGCTTGTCGCATACGCTTCAGGATCCCACATCACTAAGCCCACATGCATGAAACCCAATACTAGAGATAAGGCTCTAAGCAGAGTCTTATCCATTGGTTGATGCAGTTTAGCGATTTGCTCTGCGAGATTACTCACTGTCTTTGTCCATCATTTCTGAATGCTCTAGCCATAAAGCATTGATGATGCCGAATGCACATGCTAGAAGTACACCCAAAATCCATGCGAAATACCACATAAAATTTCTCCTAAGTTATTTAACTTCTAGCTTAGTAAGCTGAAACGTCGTTATCTTCGATGTGTTTCTTATCTAGACGACCGAACATTTTGTAGTATGTCCAAGTTGTGTAGCCAAGAATCACAGGAACCATTACCGCCGCAACGACAGTCATAAGACCAAGCGTTAGCTCACTCGCTGTTGAATCCCACATAGTCAAGCTTTGGTTAGGGTTCAGGCTTGATGGCATTACGAATGGGAACATTGCAAAACCAGCCGTTAAAATAACACCAGCGTTCGATAGGCTTGAGAACAGGAATGCGAAACCACCACGCTCAAAGCGAGATGCAATCACAGCAAGCAGTGGCATTGCTACACCAAGAATCGGCGCAGCCCACATTGCTGGATAAGTTTCGAAGTTTGTCATCCAAGCACCAACTTGAAGTGATACTTCTTTGTTTAGTGGGTTTGAGTCAGCAAACGTATCGATAGTGCTTGTGATTACATAGCCTTCGATAGATTGAACCCAGAAGCCACCAATAATAAACAGAGCAATTGCAATGACACCCGTGATCTGAGCAACGTTGCGAGCGCGTCTGTGTAGATCTTCTGTTGTCTTCATTTGAAGCCATGTTGCACCTTGCATCACGAACAACATCAGAGCCAACACACCACAAAGCAATGCAAACGGGTTAAGCAGTGCGAAGAACGTACCATGGTACTTAGACATCATAAATTCGTTCAGTTCAAATGGAACACCTTGCAGTAGGTTACCAAATGCCACACCGAAAATGATTGGCGGAACTGTGCCACTAAAGCAAAGTGCGTAGTCCCATGTTTTACGCCATTTTGGATCTTCAATCTTAGAGCGGTAGTCAAGTGCAAGTGGTCGTAACCAAAGCGCAGCTAACGTCGCATACATCGCGAAGTAGAAACCAGAGAAAGACGTCGCGTAAACCAAAGGCCATGCAGCAAACAATGCACCACCAGCCGTGATCAACCAAACTTGGTTGCCATCCCAGTGAGGGGCAATCGTGTTTAGCATAATACGACGTTCAGTGTCGCTCTTACCGATAACAGGTGAAAGAGCTGCAACACCCATATCGAAGCCATCAGTTACGGCGAAACCAACCAGTAGAACACCGATCAATACCCACCAAATAAGTCGTAAGCTTTCGTAATCAAACATAATATTCCCTCACTTATACTTCAACTGAACGGCTAACTTTGTCTTCAACAGAGTTATCGTTTTGTTCGAAGTGGTAACGGCCTGTCTTCAAGCTACTTGGACCTTTACGTGCGAATTTCAGCATTAGGTAAACTTCAGCAATCAAGAACACTGTGTACAGTGCAAGGATAGCGAATAGAGAAGTCCAAAGCTGTTCAATAGTCAGTGCTGATGCAGCAACGTTAACCGGTAGGATTTCACCAACCGCCCATGGTTGACGACCAAACTCAGCAACGAACCAACCTGCTTCAATCGCAATCCAAGGCAGAGGGATTGAGAATAGCGCAGCTTTAAGTACCCATGGTTTCTGTTCGATTTTCTGACGACACGTTTGAACAAACGCAGCACCGAATACAAACAACATGATGAAGCCACAAGCAACCATCAGACGGAATGACCAGAATAGAGGCCAAACTGTTGGGATAGAATCATCCGCAGCCATTTGGATTTGATCTTCTGTTGCATCAACAACGTCGTCTGTGTAGCGCTTAAGAAGTAGACCGTAACCTAGGTCACCTTTCACTTCGTCGAACGCAGCCATGTTTTCTTCAGACTTGTCGCCTGCACGTAGCTTTTCAAGCAGCTCGTATGCGTACATACCCGTACGGATACGATCAACGTGGTCATCACGTAGGTCACGTAGGCCCGTTACTTCAGTATCAAGCGAACGCGTTGCGATGATACCCATTACGTAAGGGATTTTAATTGCGTAGTCAGTATTCATTGTTTCTTGGTTTGGAATACCAAAAACAGTAAATGCGGCTGGAGCTTCTTCAGTGTGCCACTCTGCTTCTACCGCAGCGAGCTTCACTTTTTGAACTTCACCAAGCTCGTAACCAGATTCATCACCTAGCACGATTACTGACAGGATCGCCGCCATGCCGAAAGATGCAGCAATCGCGAAAGAGCGACGAGCAAAGGCAAGGTCACGACCTTTAAGAATGTAGTATGAGCTGATACCAAGGATGAACATTGCACCCGTTGTGTAACCAGACGCCACTGTGTGTACAAATTTAACTTGTGCTACAGGGTTTAGTACAACTTCAGCGAAGCTCACCATTTCCATACGCATGGTTTCAAAGTTAAATTCTGCACCCACTGGGTTTTGCATCCAGCCGTTTGCTACCAAGATCCATAGCGCTGAGAAGTTAGAGCCTAGTGCTACTAACCACGTTACCGCTAAGTGTTGACGCTTCGACAATCTGTCCCAACCGAAGAAGAAAAGACCAACAAAAGTAGACTCTAGGAAGAATGCAACAAGCGCTTCGATAGCCAGCGGAGCACCAAAGATGTCGCCAACATAGTGAGAATAGTAAGACCAGTTAGTACCGAACTGGAACTCCATGGTTAAGCCTGTCGCTACACCAAGAGCAAAGTTAATACCAAACAATTTACCCCAGAACTTGGTCATGTCCTTGTAAATTTGCTTGCCAGTCATTACATAAACTGACTCCATAATGGCAAGTAGAAATGCCATACCTAGTGTCAGTGGAACAAATAGGAAGTGATACATCGCTGTAAATGCAAATTGCAATCGCGACAGATCAACAACATCAATCATGGTAACTCCTTTGTGTCGGCTGAATGACACTTGTGTGATTATTCACCGCAAAAATCCATGTTAAAACAATTTGTGCAATTGTTATTACAAATTGAAATTTGTAGCAAAAACGTACCGTTATAGTTAGATTATTGTTAAGCATGAGCTAATATAGCTGGCGCTAATATTACTGGTAAAATCAGTATGTTTCAAAAGGTTTATAGGAGAACCTTGCGTTGATTTGTATCAATTTTATTCGAGCAAATTAGAGTTATTTTTGAACAATCATGATTAAAATCACACCAATTTAGCCTCAGTTAATAACAGCACATGATATCTGTGACAAAAGCTCAGCACCGCCTCAACATACGAATTACAACTACCCATAAAGTATTAACAAAAAATATGACAACTTATTTCATTTTTTGTTAGCCAAATCAAACCTGCAATCAAAGTTTTCATTTTTGATGGCCGCTATTCAGTCTTTTTATCGACTCGCTCAAAGAGTTGTTATTCAGTAAAAAGCAAAAAATCCCAGCGCTTATGCAACTGGGATCTTTAAAAATGAATACTTTAACGATTAGACGGCTTATCTATTCCGAAGTGTAAATACGCTCTGTCGGTAGCAATTCGCCCTCTTGGTGTTCTTTGCAGATAACCTTGTTGTATCAAGTAAGGCTCTAACACATCTTCAATGGTGTCTCTCTCTTCACCAATCGCGGCTGCCATGTTGTCGATACCGACCGGGCCACCACCAAACTTCTCCATAATCGCAAGTAGAAGCTTTCTATCCATGTAGTCGAAACCTTTAGCATCGACATCCAACATGTTGAGTGCCTTATCCGCCACGTCTGGGCAAATATGTCCGTCGGCTTTCACTTCCGCGTAATCTCGTACACGGCGTAATAAACGGTTTGCGATACGCGGTGTACCACGAGCACGACGAGCAATTTCTAATGCCCCATCCGACTCCAATGAAAGTCCAAGGCAATCTGCGCTGCGCTGAACGATGTTTTGAAGGTCTTCAACCTTATAGTACTCAAGACGTTGAGTAATACCAAAACGGTCACGTAATGGCGAAGTCAATGAACCAGCACGAGTGGTTGCACCAATCAAAGTAAAAGGAGGAAGGTCAATCTTGATAGAGCGAGCCGCTGGGCCTTCACCAATCATGATATCCAGTTGGTAATCTTCCATTGCTGGATACAACACCTCTTCAACCACAGGGCTTAAACGGTGGATCTCATCAATGAAAAGCACATCGTTTTCTTCGAGGTTGGTTAATAGCGCGGCTAAGTCGCCCGCTTTTTCTAGAACCGGACCAGAAGTCGTACGGATGCTCACATCCATTTCATTGGCAACAATGTTCGCAAGCGTGGTTTTACCCAAGCCGGGAGGACCAAATATCAACAGATGGTCGAGTGCTTCGTTGCGCAGTTGTGCCGCTTTGATGAAAATCTCCATCTGGCCACGAACGTGATCCTGACCTTGATAGTCGGCAAGTGCTTTCGGGCGTATTGCACGATCAATGACATCTTCATCTTTAAAGACCGGATTATCCGGTGCAATCAGGCGATCGGCTTCAATCATAAATTCTGTTATTCCTAACTCTGCTATTGCTGACCCTGCGCTTCTTAGTTCTGTGTAAAGGCAAAGTGAATGAGTCTATTTTGTAGAACAAGTATATGAGGTATTAAACCATCGACTTCAGTGCTTCGCGAATCAATTGTTCGCTGGTCATGCCATCTTTAGCCACTTGAGCAACAACTTTAGAGGCTTGAGTCGGTTTATAACCCAACGCAAGTAGTGCGCTTACTGCTTCTTCTTCAGCATCGTGAACCGCTGGCATCGAGTCCATTGGCGCTGCATCCGTTGCAGGCGTAAACAGGTCGCCCGCGCCCCACCCTTTTAGGCGGTCTTTCATTTCAACAACCAGACGCTCTGCCGTTTTCTTACCAACACCCGGCAATTTAACCAGTGTTGAGATATCTTCACGTTCAACGCTTTGAACGAATTGGCTTGCCGTCATTCCAGAAAGGATACCAAGACCAAGTTTAGGACCGACACCATTCGCTTTAATTACTTCACGGAACAAAGCACGCTCTTTAACCGTGTTAAAACCATAAAGTAGCTGCGCATCTTCACGTACAACAAAGTGCGTGTAGATGATTGCCTCTTCGCCCACGTTTGGTAATTCATAAAAACAGCTCATTGGCATTTGAACTTCATAGCCAACGCCACTCACTTCGATTAGTAATTCTGGTGGCTGTTTTTCTATTAATGTACCGCGGAGACGTCCGATCACAATTCACTCTCTTGATGGAATTTAATTTGAAGGACAGAATATAAAAGAACTGGATACTTATCCAGTTCTTTGTGTTTTTGAAGTGAATTATTTAGGCTTGTTTGGCTTGCGAGACCACGCTGTTCAAGCTCGCGACCAATTTTTTAACCGAAGTCACATGACCTGTTAGCTCAGAACCATAATTCGCGACTAAGCCTGACACCGATTTAGTTTCCGCCACACTTTGCGCCACTTCTGAACTCGCGAGATCGAGCTCTTTTAACGAATTCATCTGCATCGCCATAATATTGGTGAGCTGATTAACATCGGTTGAGATGGTTTGCACCTCTGAGATAATACCGTTCATCTCGCTCGCCGTGGTTTCGATGATTGATCTACCGTGTTCAACTTCTTCTTTACTACGGTCTAACAGAGTTCGAATCTCTATCGCCGAATGACTGCTTTTCGCCGATAGCTCTCTTACCTGATCAGCTACCACAGCAAAGCCTCGTCCCTGTTCACCTGCACGCGCAGCTTCGATTGCCGCGTTGAGTGCTAATAGATTGGTTTGCTCAGCAACCGAAGTGATTAAATCAGCGACCTTCATGATTTCTTGATTACTTTGAATGATCTGGCTGATCGCATCGGTTGAAGCTTCTAATGACTCTGAACTCTTTTGCGCTTTGGTACCAACCGCTTCGCTGCGCTCTTTCAGTTCACCAACAAATGAATTGGATTCTTCGATGCCTTGGGTCATTTGGTGAAGTTGTTGGCTCATCTCTTCTGCGGCGCTCGCTTGAGATTCGCAATTGATATTCAACACTTCGACTTGAGCATGCAAGTCTTGTGACTGCTGATCCAAATGAACCGAAACACCTTGTAGGCTCTCTGAATTCGAATTGGCTTGGTCGAGCACGATAGAGAGTCGACCTTCGCTTTGCGTTGCTTGGTTGGCAACGTGTTGGCTTTCTGAAATCGCTTCTTCCGCCATCTCAATCGCGACCTCTTTTTGTTTGGCCGTAAACGCTTGAGCGATGCAAATCACCACCAAAGGCATGATCACACCAGACCAAGTTTCAACCACCACGGCTTCCGGAGTAAGTACTAACTGTGGAAATTCAAATCCGTTAAGGTGAGCCGACGTCATCACCAATGAAACGCCAATCACTAACCCACTCCATACCAAGGCGACAATACGTGTTCCTGACAAGAAAAAAGCGACCACTAACAAAGGAACCCAATAAGCCTGAGTCGATGCCACCACACCACCACTTTGGTAGATAATATTCAGCGCGTGCACCGCCATCCCCACAAACCCAAAATTGAGTGCAAGGCTGGGTTTACTGGTAACACGCAAGAGCAGTGCGGAGATCAGTTCAAACACGATAAGGAATACAGATGTGGCGATCAGAAGTTGCTCTTCGTGCTTTGTCCATTTGATTAAGCTGTAGACACCCACAAAGAAGGCGATAAAGGTAAAGAGTAATAAGATATCGGCTTGTCTGACTTCGTTGTTACTCCACCCATTACTTTTGGGTAGAAACAGCGCGCGCCACAACTTGATTGGGTTCATCAGTGATCATCCTTGATTAACTTGTAAGACCTCCGACCAATGTTAATAACATGTTAAATGATACGCAATGTTATTATCTGGGTTATGTTCGAAAGATCTCATTTCATCAAGGATTTAGAGGCGTATTGTTTTGATATGAGCCAAACAGGGCGTGAGGCTCATCAATAGAATAGTTTTAAAAGGCAGAATGTTAGGAGCTAACAATAGAATGAGATTTAACGGTAACGCCCTTTTCTTGCTCCTGTTGCTTTACCCGCAAGTGCGACCAAGGTTTTATTGGTGTTAGCGTGAGTGATCGCTACGCCTAGAGCATCGGCTGCATCAGCTTGTGGCTTAGCAGGTAGTTTGAGCATGCTCATCACCATATTCTGAACCATAGACTTATCAGCACCACCATTACCTGTCACCGCTTGTTTGATCAAACGAGCCGCGTATTCATGAACAGGCAAATCAGCATTCACTGCTGCTACAATCGCACTACCACGAGCTTGGCCAAGTTTAAGCGCTGAATCGGCATTCTTCGCCATGAACACTTGTTCGATCGCGAATACGTCAGGCTGAAACTGAGTAATGATCTCACTCACGCCTGCATAGATTTGCTTTAAGCGACCTGGCAGTTCTTTTTCGGAAGTACGAATACAACCACTACCTAAGTAATATAGATGGCGACCATTTTGACGAATCACGCCATAGCCGGTAATGCGAGAACCAGGGTCAATCCCTAAGATAATAGACATAACTTCAAATACTGATTATTTATACATGCTTTATGAGCTTAGTATATCGAACGCAAAAAAAAATGCCCGTCAAATTAACGGGCATTTTATTGTTCTACTGCAAAACTAAGCTCTAAAAAACTAAGCTCTTTAGAAAGTTAGGCTAATCGTTTGATTAGTCTTCTTTCTTCGCTAAGTTAACAGCGATTGCTAGCTCTTCCAGTGATGCTGGGTTTGCTAGGCTTGGCGCGTCTGTTAATAGACATGCTGCAGCTGTTGTTTTCGGGAATGCGATAACGTCACGGATGTTCTCTGTACCACAAAGAAGCATTGCTAAACGGTCAAGACCGAATGCTAGACCTGCGTGCGGTGGCGTACCGTACTTAAGCGCTTCAAGTAGGAAACCGAACTTCTCTTGCTGTTCTTTAGCTTCGATACCTAGGATACCGAATACAGCCGTTTGCATTTCTGCGCTGTGGATACGTACAGAACCGCCGCCTACTTCGTAGCCGTTGATTACCATGTCGTATGCATCAGAGTTAGCTGCTGCTGGGTTTGCTTTTAGCTCTTCCGCGCTCACACCAAGTGGTGATGTGAATGGGTGGTGCATTGCGTGAAGGTTGCCTTCGCCATCTTCTTCGAACATTGGGAAATCAATAACCCAAAGTGGAGCCCACGCTTTCTTGTCTGTTAGCTCTAAGTCATCACCTAGCTTGATACGAAGTGCGCCCATTGCTTCAGCAACGATGTTCGCTTTATCTGCACCAAATAGAATGATGTCGCCAGATTCAGCTTGAGTACGCTCAAGAAGACCGTTAATTACGTCTTCGTTTAGGAACTTAGCAACTGGAGATTGGATACCTTCCATGCCAGCAGCACGGTCGTTAACCTTCATCCAAGCTAGACCTTTCGCGCCGTAGATACCTACGTGCTCTGCGTAACCGTCGATTTGCTTACGAGTCAGCTTAGCGCCACCCGGTACACGGATTACTGCTACGCGACCTTTTTCGTCGTTCGCAGGGCCAGAGAATACTTTGAACTCAACATCTTTCAGTAAGTCAGCAACGTCTACTAGTTCTAGTGGGTTACGTAGATCTGGCTTATCAGAACCGAAACGACGAATCGCTTCAGAGAATGGCATTACTGGGAATTGACCCAGTTCAACATCTAGAAGCTCTTTCCACATATCGTGAACGAGCTTTTCAGTGATGTTACGTACTTCTTGAGAAGACAGGAATGATGTTTCGATATCGATCTGAGTAAATTCAGGCTGACGGTCAGCACGTAAATCTTCATCACGGAAACATTTAACGATTTGGTAGTAACGGTCAAAACCAGACATCATCAGCAGTTGCTTGAACAGCTGAGGAGATTGAGGAAGTGCGTAGAAGCTACCTTTATGAACACGGCTTGGTACTAGGTAGTCACGAGCGCCTTCAGGTGTCGCTTTAGTTAGTACTGGTGTTTCGATATCTAGGAATAGGTTCTCGTCTAGGAAACGACGAACGAAGCTAGAAGCACGTGCACGAAGCTTAATACGATCGCTCATTTCTGGACGACGAAGATCGATGTAACGGTACTTAAGACGCTGTTCTTCAGAGTTCGTTTGGTTGAAATCCAGTGGAAGCGCTTCTGAACGGTTGATGATCTCAAGGCCAGTTGCGTAAAGTTCAACTTCACCCGTCGCCATATCTTTATTTACTTGGCTGTCAGGACGAACACGTACTTCACCAGTAAATTTGATACAGAATTCATTACGCAGTTGGTTAGCGATCGGGAAGATATCTTTCATATCTGGATCGACAACAACCTGAACGACGCCTTCACGATCTCGCATATCGATAAAGATAAGACCGCCTAAATCACGGCGACGGTTTACCCAGCCGCACAATTCTACAGTTTGTCCCGCCAGGGACTTGTTCAGGTTACCACAGTAATGGGTACGCATAATGAATTTCCCAATCTCTTAATTATTTACTAATTTCCAAGCTGTCAGTGGTCATTCCACACAACAGAGCAAAGGAACATTTATACGCGGAAACTCGCTTAAAATCGACCTTCCACATTCGAATTTATTGTGTTTTATCTGGCTTTGCTGCTTTTTAGCCCATCAAGTGCGCAAAGATTCATCAAAACCGAAAAAATTGCGCTAATTATATCTCGAAAGTACCTTAATCGGCAAAAGTCTCGTACAGTAGTTTTTCGTTTCAACTTAAAAACTTTTTTTGATGACTAATGGCATGATGGATAACGGTGTAATAGATGGATGATCGTGTAATAACAACAGAAACTCTACCTCTAAGACTTGGATTAACCATGTGGTCTCACTCTGAGTGGCAAAGTCAGTTCTATGGCAAGGGAACCAAGCCTGCTGAACGCTTAGAAAAGTACACGCAAGTTTTTCATACCGTCGAGGGCAACACGACCTTTTACGCTACGCCAAGTATGTCTACCGTTCATAATTGGAAAGCCGCCAGTCACGATGATTTCAGGTTCACCTTCAAGTTACCCAAATTCATCACCCACCAGCAACAACTCAGACACTGCCAAGCAGAGCTCAAAGAGTTCTTGATGACTATGTCGCCACTCCACGACCGCATTGGTCAATGGACAATTCAACTGCCACACAGTTTTGAACCCAGCATGCTGCCTGCCCTACAAAAGTTTTGTACGTTATTTCCAAAAGACATGCAGCTTGGCGTTGAAGTTCGACACTTGGGTTTCTTTGATAAGGGTGATGCAGAGAAGCGCTTCAATCAGTGGCTAGTTGAGGAAGGCATCAATCGCATCATTATGGACAGTCGCCCTGTGTTCTCAGCGCCACCAACCACGGAAGCGGTGATCGATGCGCATCAGAAAAAGCCGCGTGTTCCCGTTCATGCGATTGCGACGGCCAATAACCCGATGATTCGATTTATTGGCCACCCAGACCAAGAACCTAATATTGAATTTTTTAAGCCTTGGTTTGCCAAAATTCCAAGCTGGCTTAATGAGGGCAAAGAACCCTATTTAATGATCCACACCCCAGACAATAATCACGCACCTGAACTTGCGATAGCTATTTATAAGCGGTTACAAAAGCAAGTGTCTGAAAATACGTCATTATTATTACCCGATCTCGCTCAGTTTCCGGCACAGAAAGGCAATCATCAAATCTCGATGTTTTGATAGTAAACAACCACTAACACACGTTCACTTTCATCAATCTCAGTTTTCGTGACACAAGCGATTTTTTTACGTAAAATACGTCCCCTTTTATTTGGTACGAATTCTGTGCCGATTACGCTGACTGTCGAGAGAGAATGCAATGAGCAACAAAGACAATATCTTTTCCGCTCCCATTGATAAAATTGGTGATTTCACCTTTGATGCAAGGGTTGCTGAAGTATTTCCAGATATGATTCAACGCTCGGTGCCTGGCTATAGCAACATCATCTCCGCTATTGGCATGTTGGCTGAACGCTTCGTAAAACCGCACTCAAACATCTACGACTTGGGTTGTTCTCTTGGCGCCGCTACATTGTCGATGCGCCGCCACATCCAGCAAGAAGGCTGTACGATTTTTGCTGTTGATAATTCAGAAGCGATGGTTGAGCGCTGTAAATTGCACGTTAATGCTTACCGCAGCGATACACCTGTCGAAGTGATTGAAGCGGATATTCGTGAAATCGAAATTAAAGACGCCTCTGTTGTGGTGCTGAACTTCACGCTGCAATTTCTGTCTCCGGACGACCGATACGCTCTGCTTGAAAAGATCCATGCTGGATTACGTCCGGGCGGTATTTTGATTCTGTCAGAAAAGTTTGTGTTTGAAGATGAAAGTTCAAATGAACTGCTTATCGATCTGCACCATGATTTCAAGCGTGCAAACGGATACAGCGAGCTTGAAGTCAGCCAAAAACGCAGTGCTATCGAAAATGTGATGCGTCCAGATTCAATTCCAGTTCATAAGCAGCGTTTTGAAAAGATTGGCTTCTCAAGCAGCGAAGTGTGGTTCCAATGCTTCAACTTCGGTTCGATGTTCGCGATTAAATAGCGCTGAACCACAATTGGCTAAAGTCTGAAGCTCTCATACTTTAGCCCTTAATTTCCTGTGTTATGGCGATAAGGCTGTACACATTATGAATTCCACAACGGTTAATATTATTCATGTTTAATTTTGCTAACTTTTATCAACTCATTGCCCAAGACACTCGCCTACAGCCGTGGCTCAATGTTCTTCCTCAACAGCTGACGGATTGGCAAAATGCAGAGCACGGTGACTTTGACCGTTGGTTACGTGCACTGAATAAGATCCCGCAAGGCGTGCCTGATCAAGTTGATTTAAAGAACTCTGTGACTATCGGCAGCAGCACACCATTTCAAACGGGTGAACTTAAAAAACTAGAGAGCTTATTAAAGACGTTCCACCCTTGGCGTAAAGGTCCTTATACCGTTCATGATATTCATATCGATACAGAATGGCGCAGCGACTGGAAATGGGATCGTGTACTTCCGCATATCTCACCACTTAAAAACCGCTCTGTACTCGATGTAGGTTGCGGTAATGGCTACCACATGTGGCGTATGCTTGGCGAAGGCGCTCGTCTAACCGTGGGTATCGACCCGTCGCACCTTTTCTTGGTTCAGTTTGAAGCGATCCGTAAGTTAATGGGCGATGACCAACGCGCGCACCTGTTACCTCTAGGTATTGAACAGCTACCAAAACTGGAAGCGTACGACACTGTATTCAGCATGGGTGTGCTTTACCACCGCCGTTCACCACTGGACCATTTGATTCAACTAAAAGACCAATTGGTGTCTGGCGGTGAACTGGTTCTTGAAACCTTGGTTATCGAAGGCGACGAAAACGCGGTACTGGTTCCGGTAGACCGTTACGCGCAAATGAGAAACGTCTACTTCTTCCCTTCAGCTCGCGCACTGAAACGCTGGCTAGAACAAGTTGGTTTTGAAAACGTACGCATCGTTGACGAAAATGTTACGACGGTTGGCGAACAACGCACAACAGAATGGATGACACATAACTCTCTTCCAGATTACTTAGACCCGAATGATCCAAGTAAAACAGTTGAAGGTCACCCAGCGCCGAGACGTGCAATTTTGGTAGCAACAAAGCCATAAATTTACTGCCCACAAAGCAGTGACATATTGATAAGATAAAACACAAGCCTATCAAGGCAACAAAACAATTGCTTGCATGGTCAAAAAGTCACCGTTAATTTCGCGGTGAACTTTGCTTCCTGAGCTCACGAATTGAACAAAAATTGACTTATGTTTAATAAGTGAGCTATTCCAAATAGCAATAATTGGCGTAGCGCTCACATTGCGATTCAATATGACCAGACTCTTACAATAGGATGCTTCACGCATCCTTTTTTGTGGGCTAAACTTCTAAATAGTCTGAACTATTCTCAAATTTCCAAAGGTTTTTTTATGTTTAAGCGATTATCGCCTATTATGGCGGTTGGTTTGCTCTCTGGTTGTACCCTTACTAACGGTGCTGCCTACCACCAAGAAACTCTCGATGCTATTGCCCGCTCAGAGACAAACATCGCAAATAAGGTTCAAAATCTTGAACTGCAAGTTAGTAATCAAAGTGATTACATTGAAAGCTTAGAAGACGAAATCATCACCCTTGCAAATCAGTTAGATGTTCATCTAACAAGCATGGAACACAAAGTCATTGAAGAGCTAGAGGAAGAAGAACCTGTCGCTGTTGCCGTTGCTCCTATCGCTACTACATCACAACCGACTATCCTTGGTGGCATCGAAAAAGTGACTATCGACTCAATCAAACAAAGCTTTGATGCTCGTGTTGATACTGGCGCAACCACCTCTTCCTTAAATGCTGTCGATATCAAAGAATTCGAACGTAATGGCAAGAACTGGGTTAAATTTCACCTAGACGACAAAGCCCAAGCTGAAGAAGACCAGAAATGGATTGAAGCGCCTGTTGTACGTTATGTAAAAATCCGTCAATCAACCAATGATCAAGCAGAACGTCGAGCTGTGATCGAATTATGGGTGAAAGTTGGAAAAATCCATGAAAAAGCGCAATTTACATTGGCGGATCGCTCTCAAATGAGTCACCCTGTATTACTAGGGCGCGAATTTATCAAAGACATAGCGCTAGTAGATGTAAGTAAAAAGTACGTACAAACGGAAGTTAAATAACAATAGTAGGGTAAGCTATGACGTCAAGAATTCCATTTTATATCTCTATATTCCTGCTGATCGTGGCAGGTATAACACTAAGTATGTTCAGACATACGACCTACGGTGTACCTTGGACTCCAGGGGAAACCAGGCAGGTTTGGGACGTTGAAGCTCGCATCGAGTTCAACGCAGTAGGCAAAGAAGCAAAAGTTTCTTTAGCGGCTCCTCATACTCAGTCTAACTACACACTTATCGGCGAATCAGCTTCATCACCAGGCTACGGCATTTCATACTTAAATACAGATTCAGGTCGCCGAGCTGAATGGTCAATTCGTCATGCAGATGGTCCGCAAACTATCTACTACAAAACACAATTCCTAGTCGATAACCAAGCGAAAGTTGATGCTATTCCACCAGAAGGTGAAGTCTCGCAACCAAGCTTTGACGGTCCTGAAGAAGCTGCAGCTCTTGCTTTGATTGACAGAGCAACCCAGCGCTCAGCAGACAACATTACCTTTACTCGTGAGTTAATCAAAACGCTTAACGATCCAGACAGTCAAAACTCAGCGCTGATTCTGAATAACATGAGCAAAGTGGAAGCGACACACAAGCTACTTTCAGCAGCAAACATTCACAATAAAGTGGTTGGCGTTATCGAGCTAGAAGATGGACGTCGCCGTCAATCTATCCAGCAAATGAACCAAATTTGGGATAACGATGAGTGGGTTCTATTCTCTCCAGAATCAAGCGAACAACAAGTTCAACCAAACCTGCTGATTTGGGATGAATCAAACGTTTCTCTACTAGATGTTGTTGGCGGTCAGAACAGTAAAGTTCACTTCTCTATGATTGCTCAAGAGGTTTCACCAACGGAAGCAACTAATAGTAAAGTCTCTGCTGATCAACTGTTAAACCTTTCAATTCACAGCCTACCGCTAGAAGAGCAAGCGATGTTTAAAACCATCATGCTGATTCCAATTGGTGCGCTTATCGTTGTGTTCCTGCGAGTTATCATCGGTCTTAAGACTTCTGGTACGTTCATGCCCGTTCTGATTGCCGTGGCATTCGTTCAAACGCAGTTGGTGACAGGTATTGTTGGCTTCCTACTGATTGTTGGTACTGGTCTTGTAATTCGAAGTTACTTATCCAAACTCAACCTCTTGCTCGTGGCCAGGATATCCGCCGTAATTATTACGGTAATTATGATTATCTCGATATTTACTGTGGTCGCATTTAAAATCGGACTCACAGAAGGCCTATCTATTACGTTCTTCCCAATGATTATTTTGTCTTGGACTATCGAACGTATGTCTATCCTTTGGGAAGAAGAAGGCGCGAAAGAAGTTGTACTTCAAGGTGGCGGCTCACTATTTACCGCGGTACTTGTTTACTTAGGTATGACTAACCCGTTCATTCAGCACTTAACGTTTAACTTTATTGGTTTACAACTTGTTATTCTAGCGACCATCTTGCTACTAGGTAACTACACAGGATACCGTCTAACCGAGCTTCGTCGCTTTAAACCGCTAGCGGAGGACTAAGTTATGTTTGATCAATTTACTTCACCGTTTAAGTTGAAAGACAAAGGCATAATGGGGATGAACAAGCGTAACCATAGTTATATTGGTCGCTACAATGATCGTTCCAAGTATCCACTGGTTGATGACAAGCTTAAGACTAAGATCATTGCTGAACAGGCTGGTGCTACTGTACCAAAACTGATTGGCGTGATTGGTCATCAAGCTGAAGTAAAAACAATCCACAAGATGGTAAAAGAATGGCCGGGGTTCGTAATCAAGCCAGCTCAAGGCAGTGGCGGTAAAGGTATCCTTGTTGTAACTTCTCACAAGGACGGCGTTTACACCAAACCATCGGGTTCAACTATCAATGAAGAAGACGTAGAGCGTCACATCAGTAACGCTCTAGCAGGTCTTTTCTCACTTGGTGGTAAGAACGATGTTGCAGTAGTTGAAAACCTCATCAAGTTTGATGAGTGTTTCGATGGCTTCAGTTACGAAGGTGTGCCAGATGTACGAATCATCGTATTCAAGGGCTACCCTGTGATGGCGATGATGCGTTTATCTACTTCGGCTTCAGACGGCAAGGCTAACTTGCACCAGGGCGCTGTGGGTGTAGGTATTTGTATCGCAACCGGCAAGGCCGTTCGTGCAGTTCAGTTTGACCACCCAGTGACTCACCACCCAGATACGGGTAAAGAGTTGGCGCTACTTCAAGTGCCGCATTGGGAAAAACTACTGACTCTTGCATCTAGCGCTTGGGAAATGACGGGGCTTGGCTATATGGGTACGGACATGGTTTTAGACCAAGAAGAAGGCCCTATGGTGCTGGAGCTTAATGCTCGTCCTGGATTAGCAATACAGATTGCCAACGGCGCAGGTTTATTACCTCGCTTGCATCACATTGAAAATCTAGGCATGCCCGCTGAATACCCAAAACCAGCAGAGCGCGTTGCCTACGCTGCTAAGCAATTTGGTGTTCACGGTAGCGAAATTGTCCCAAGCTAATCTAAATAAAAAGCGAAACGACTGAGTAAGTTCATACTGAATATAGCTCGATAAAAAACCGCATAGCTCTAAGAGTTACGCGGTTTTTTAATGCCTGCAATTTAACTTAGCGGATTAGGTTAAGCCTCTGTTACTTCACTCTCTGGCTCACGAATGGGATCAATACGCACAGCCGCCACCTTAAACTCAGGGATCTTGGCATGCGGATCCGTCGCTGTCGTAGTCAAACGGTTCACTGGAGACTCCACGAAATGGAATGGAATAAATACCACGCCTTTTTGCATTCGCTTAGTGACAAACGCCGCGATTTCTATTTCACCACGACGTGTTGATACTTTAAGCATCTGACCATTCGAGATACCTAACGCCTCAGCATCATGAACACTCACCATAGCACCCGGCCCTGCTAAGTTATCCAGTCCTTTAGTTTTACGTGTCATGGTACCGGTATGGAATTGCTCTAAAATACGACCAGTTGTCAGTACTAATGGATATTCTGCGTCTGGAAGTTCTGCAGCGTATCTAAACGGAATCGCCTCCATTTGACCACGCCCACGCGTAAATTGGGTCTGGTGCATGATACGTGTGCCATCTGGGTTGTTCTTATTACTTGGCCATTGCACGCCGTTGACCGTAATGTTCTCCCAACGTAAACCACCATATTGCGGTGTGACGCGAGCAATCTCATTGGTAATGTCGGCAACTGAATCGTAGCTCCAACCGCCGCCCATTGCATTAGCCAGCAATTGGATAATCACCCAATCCTCTTTCGCGTCACCTGGTGGCAATACCGCAGGGTTAATACGCTGAACACGTCGCTCGGTATTGGTAAAGTGACCAGACTTCTCGGCGAACGAGCAAGACGGTAAAACCACATTGGCATACTGTGCCGTTTCGGTTAAGAAGATGTCTTGAACGACAAGGAAATCCAACGCTTCAATTCCTTCAATCACGTGCGCTTGGTTTGGATCACTGAGCACTGGATTTTCGCCCATCACGTATAAACCACGTACATCACGGTGACACGCCGCATCAATAATCTCTGTGAGCGTTAAACCCGTTTCAGCAGGCAAATCAGCAACGCCCCACTCCATCGCAAACTTTTGACGAACCATTGGGTTATACACTTTCTGATAACCCGGCAGATTGTTTGGCAACGCGCCCATATCACATGCACCTTGCACGTTAGATTGACCACGTAATGGGTTGATACCACCACCTTCAATACCAATGTTGCCGCATAAGAGTTGCAGGTTAGCAATTGAGCGAACGTTGTCGTGCCCTGTGGTGTGTTGCGTAATGCCCATTGAGTAATACACCGCAGTGCGTTCCGCAGTACCAATCAAACGCGCCATCGCGAAGATATCTTCCGCTTTCACCCCAGTAACCAGTTCGACCTTATCCAAGGAATAGCTCGGTGACATCACCTCTTGCAACAAGGTATCAAAGCCATCAACTCGATCTTCGATATAATCTTGATCATACCAACCGTGCTTGATGATTTGCTGCATCACACCGTTGATCAACATTACGTCAGTACCCGGTCGATGCGCTAAGTAAAGTTCAGCATGATCGGCAATATCGATCCTTTTTGGATCGGCGACAATAAGACGAGCACCACCATGCCTCACCGCTTGCTTGATATGCGAACCAATAATGGGGTGCGCCGAAGTGGTGTCTGATCCAATAATGAAGATCACATCTGAGTGCTTAATACTCGGAATATCATTGGTCATCGCTCCACTGCCCAGAGAAGCTTCAAGCCCAGTTACGGTTGAAGCGTGGCAAAGACGAGCGCAGTGGTCGACGTTGTTGGTTCCAAGCTCACGGCGGATGAATTTTTGGAAAGCATAGTTGTCTTCGTTGGTGGTTTTAGCCGATGAGAAACCCGCTAGAGCGTTGCTGCCAAAGCCTTGTTTAATCGCAGTAAATTTATCAGCGATCAATTTAATCGCTTCATCCCAACTTGCGGGTTGTAGCCAGCCATCTTTGCGGATTAATGGTGTGGTTAAACGCGCATCGCTGCCCACAAAATCGAAACCAAACCGCCCTTTCACACACAACATCCCCTCATTGACCGGAGAGTCCCCGCCATCGATATAACGGATTTTGTTCTTTGCTTCATCAACATGCATGGTGAGCTTGCAACCCACACCACAATAGGTGCAGATGGTATCGACTTTCTTGAGTAGGTCTGTGTCTCCCTGCTTTCTATCACGAGCATCCACCATCGCGCCGGTTGGGCATGCCTGAACGCATGAACCACATTGAACACAGTTAGAATCGCCCATTAAGGTCTTATCGGCTCCGAAGTTAGGACGACACTCAGGCCTTGACGCAGGTTTACCATCTGATTGGTTCATGAAGCTTAAAACGCCATGAACATTCTGTTCACGACACGCTTGAATACACTGACCGCAACTGATGCAGCGATTGGCATCAAAAATGATGAATTCAGAGCTGTCATCAACCGCGAATTTTTGTCTTGTTAAACCGACCTTAGTTTCTTCCGCGCGAATCGCTTGCCAACTGTCGTTAGAAGCCACATCGATTTTGTATTCTGGATGCGTTTGCGTTGCCTCGTATTCAGTCGAATAGTCTCGTAGGTAGCAATCGGTATTGGCTTGGCAGCCACATTCTAGGCATCTTGCTGCTTCCGCAATTGCATCAGCATTATCAAATCCTGTTTCTACTTCATCGAAGCTTTGCTCACGTTGTTCTGGGGTGAGCTCTGGCATGATTTTACGCGCCATACGTTGTATGGACTGGTATTGCTCAGGATCCACCGCTTTTAGCTGCTTGTGCTTTCTTGAATTAAACGGTTTAGCCGGAATGTTTTCCATATCACCATGGAAAAAGCGGTCGATCGCTTGCGCAGCAACTCGGCCATCCCCCACGGCTTCGACAGCGGTTGCTGGGCCACGTCGGAAGTCGCCAATACTGAAGATATTGCCTGTTCCCGTGTGCATGGTTTGCGGATCGGCATCAGCGGTATTCCAACGAGTAAGAGGAATCTCAATCTCTTCATTGTCCATAAAGCTCAGATCAGGCTTTTGCGACACGGCAGCAATCACGGTATCGAAATCCTCAACAAAAAACTCACCCGTCGGTTTTGGGCTACGACGACCAGAAGCATCCGCGGGGCCAAGCGCCATGCGTTCTAAGCGGATTTCAGATACATGACCATTCTCATCAGCAATATTTTCAGCAGGGTTGGTCAAGAAATGGAATTTGACGCCTTCATGTTCAGCCTCTTCGATTTCGTAATCTTCCGCCGGCATCTCATCTCGTGTTCGTCGATAAATTAGCGTGGTATCAGCACCATCACGAACTGCGGTTCGAGCGCAATCAATCGCGGTATTACCACCGCCAATGACAGCGACCTTTTTACCCGTGATGTATTGTTTATCGGTGACATAGTCCTTTAAATAATCGACGCCAAGGTAACAACCTGCTAAATCACTTCCGGCGTAATTCATCTCAACGGCTTGTGATGCACCAACCGCTAAACAAACCGCATCGAAGTCGTTGCTTAAATCAGACAATGTAAAATCAACGCCCAACTTTTTGTCACACTCTACAGACATCCCGTTACGACACATCAGCTCGATTTCTTTGTCTAGAATCGACTTAGGTAAACGGTATTCAGGGATACCATAACGCAACCAACCACCAGCCTTAGGCATCGATTCATATACACTGACATCGTAACCCTCATTCGACAAGTAATAGCCTGCGGTAAGGCCACCAGGGCCACTACCGACAATTGCAATGCTCTTGCCTTTGTTTGGCTTCTTCGTAGGCATATAGCTTTCTTGAGCGGCTAAGTCCGCATCGGCAGCGTGACGTTTGAGTTGGCGAATCGCGATGGATTCATCGACTAAGTTACGACGACATTCGGTTTCACAGAAAGCAGGACACACACGACCAATTGAAAGCGGCATTGGCAATGTCTTTTTGATCACTTCAATCGCTTTGATGTGATCATTTTGAGCAATATGGTGCAGGTAAGATTGGATATCGACCCCAGCAGGACAGGCAGTTTGGCATGGCGCCTCACAGTCAGCGTAGTGATCGGTCATGATGCGATTCAACGCTTCTTGTCGATGATTCGTTAGCTGTTTTGACTGAGTGGTAATATTCAACCCATTAGACACTTCAAGCTCACAAGAGCGAGTAACACCAACGCCATCAACTTCAACGACACACAAATCACACGGTACTTTATCCGCTGTTTTGTTCAAACCACATAAAGATGGGATCTCCAAACCACATGTTTTTGCCGCTTCAAGAACGGTTTGTCCTTGCTCGACGATTCGATATTTCCCATCAATAACGATTTGAATCATACCTAGGCCCTACCTTTACCTTTCGCACACGCGAGTTATCAATAATTAAAATTTAAGTAATACAATATTATTAATATTATTAAATCTATGTCATTACCATACATTATTTGTGGTTTTGTGCGTGTGACCTCAAACAAGTTCCATTGATAATAACCATAAGGTATGAGTGGTCTTATCACTATCAACGAGAGGATTAAGAGGGAGTTGTTCTGTTGTAGATGTTAGATTCAAGGTACAAAAAAGCCCCTA
Source organism: Vibrio cyclitrophicus (assembly GCA_023206055.1). NCBI lineage: Bacteria > Pseudomonadati > Pseudomonadota > Gammaproteobacteria > Vibrionales > Vibrionaceae > Vibrio > Vibrio cyclitrophicus. Next base: position 2,403,012 of record CP065366.1, read on the forward strand.
TTGATTAGGGGCTTTGAACAAATATCATTGAATCACTTTCGAGCTTATAGCTGCGCTATCAAGGTTATAGCTCAGCTATCAAAGTTATTGCTCAGCTATCAAGCTTATTACTCAGCTTCTTCAATAAGCTCTTGAACTGGAGATACCGGTCTGTTTTGAGCAAAACCGCGCAAGCCAACAACATGTACGTGCTCGTGATCTTTGAAGACCTTACGAACCAGTTTATACGTTGTACCTTTCTCAGGGCTGATGTTCTCTGGTGCTGCAATCAGAAGTTGCATACCTAAACGGTCACACAGCTCGAACAAAGTAGAGATAGATTTCGCATCCAGACGGGCTGCTTCATCGAGGAACAACAAACGACATGGAACAATGTCTTTGCTACGAAGTCGACGAGACTCTTCTTCCCAGCTCTGAACAACCATCAGTAGGATAGATTGACCGGTACCGATCGCTTCACCGGTAGACAGTGCGCCCGATTCCGCTTGTAACCAACCATCTGAACCACGGTTAACTTCAACACTTAGCTCTAGGTAGTTACGGTAATCGAGTAGCTCTTCACCCAAAACTTGCGGAGAACGTTGACCCATATCGATATGTGGGTTCACACGTTGGAACAACTTCGCCATCGCTTCTGAGAAGGTAAAGCGCGTTGATTCAAACAAGTCTTTATGTTGTTCTTGTTGAGTCGCTAACCCTGATAGCAAGATCTCGTGGCTTTCACGGATCTTAACGTTCAGACGTACGCCCTTAACCTGACCAAAGTAAATGTTCGACAAGCCTTGGTTCAGCATTCGAATACGGTTCTGCTCACGTTGAATCGTCTTCTTAATGATGCTTGCTACCGACTCAGAGCTGATCGCGAGGCGGTTTTCACGCTGGGTCAGCTCTTCAGTTAGTCGAGCTAGTTCAACTTCCATCTCTTCGATTGCTTCAACCGGATCATCCGTATGAATGATGTCTTGGCGAATACGCTCACGAAGGTGCTGGTAAACCGCAATGTAGAACAGAACCTTACGCTCTGGATGTGCGTTGTCTTCCGATAGACGCAGCGAATCACGTAAGTCGTCATTGTCAGCCACTGCTAAACGCAGTGCACCCAGTGATTTATCCGACATTGAGCGAAGTTCGCCAGCCGTTAGATAAGCCAGTTCGCGCTTATGTAGACGACGTTCAACGTCATTCTCACGAGCTAAACGTAGGACTGAACACCAACCTGCTTTTGCTGCAACCACGAAGGTACGAAGCTCGGTGTACTCTTTCTGTACTTTCTTAAGACGCTTAGCTAACGCTTTCATCTCAAGTTCAGTTGAAGTAATAGTACGCTCGTATTCGCTCTTGCGGCTACGAGAAGTGTGCAGACGCTCTTGAAGCTCGTCACGACGACGTACAGCGCGCTCTTCAGCACCTTCATCAGCGTTAACACCGAACTCTTGAAGCTCTTGCTTGAACTCTTGAACAGTCTCTTGCTTCGCTTGGTGCGAGCTCTTCAGTGCTGCCAATACTTGGTTGTATTGGTTCATCTGTTCACGAGCTTGCTTTAAGCCATCACGGCCTTTAGCTCGAGCTTGTTCAGCTTGCACCAATTTCGCTTTTAATTGCTCGCTCAGTTCGCTGCTCTTGTTGAGCAAATCAACAGAGTCTGCGTAAGCAAAATAGTGACGACGCTCAATCAAATCAGACAGCGCGAACACTCTGCCTTTTAGGCTTTGTAGCGCGTTATCTGCTTGACGATATTCTGCTTCCAAAGTTTCGAATTGTTCTGGGTCAGCGTCAAGTGCAGATACAATTTGCTCTAGTGAAGTAAGCGCTTTACCGTGAGTGTTCAAGTAAGACTTAGCTTCGCTTAAACGCTCAAGTTGTGCTTCTAATTCAGCTAAGCGCTCAGCTAATGTTTCGTCTTCAAGAATACGAACCATTGGCGCGAGTTTGTCTAATGCACCTAGTGCCTGCTTGCTTTGTAGAAGTTGGCTACGTTGCTGCTGCTCTTTAGAGTTAAGCTCAGCCAGAGAACGAACAATTTGATTACGCTTATCACGAATCACAGCAAGTGCTTGTTCTGGGTCTGCGTTAAACGCAACATGCAGGTGCTTAGCAACAAAACTGTTGAATGCTTGGTATAGGCGATTCAGTTTCTGAGAATCGAACGCGGCTTTGGCGTGATTTTCCACAACAACATCACGCTCTTCACGCAATATCTCTAGGCGCTGTTCACGAGCCGCACGACCAAACAATGGAATCTCAGGGAAACGAGAATAACGCATTTGACGATCGTTCAACTGAACACAGACCGCACCTTCAAGCTCGTCGGCATTGAATGAGCTGTCATCAAACGCGTCTACATCGCCTTCAAGGATGTAAAGGTCTTCTGGACAATCATCAAGATCCACCAGCTTCTCTTTAATGCCATCCAAATCAGAAACCACAATCGCATGACGAGCTGGGCCGTACATCGCACTGAAGTAAGGTGCATCGCCAATGGTGATGTCGTCGTAGATCTCAGAAAGCAGTACGCCACCAAGAGTGTCAGCTAGGCCTTTCAGGCGAGGATCGTTAGAACCACCAGGAGATGCTAGACGCTCGATCTCTTGCTCAAGTTCAGCTCGGCGGGTTGCCAGTTGATCTTTAGCAACCGCTTGAGACTTTTCGTCTTCAAGTACTTGCTGCATTTGAGTCATTACCGCTTGGCTATCTTCTAGCTCAGCTTCGGTTTGATCTCTCAATGCTTCAAGGGCATCGTTTGCCGTGATCCAAGCAGGAGCAATAGACTCAAGCTTTTGAATCTCTTGATCGTGGTTTTGTTGCACACGACGTTGTTCACTTTTCGCTTCACGTAACTCTTCTTGAGCATACTCAAGCGTTTCAATTTGCATGGCATGACGTTCGCGTTCTTCGTCGAAAACCGCTTCGTCAGTCAGTGAAATGTTGTGTTGCTTTTGGTATTCAGTCGCAAGCTCTTTTGCTTGACGCTGCTGCGCTACATCGCGAGCCATGTCGCGGTGCTGAGCACGCCATTGCTGTTCGTTCTCAACAACGTGTTTTGCGTTACGACCTTTTTCTAGAGCTTGCTTAGCGCTATGAGACGCTTCTTTACGTTCAACGTTACCGACAATGCTCTTAACCAAAGACAGTGCTTTGTCGAACTGTGCAGAAGCTGCAGAAGACATGTCGAGCTTGTGCTTAGTAGACAGTAACGTCTGCGTGCTTGATTCTTCTTGTGCTTTTAGCTCAGAAACCAGAGTTAATGCGCTTTCTGCGGTAATAGACTCATCACCCAGTAGCTGCTTAGTTTTCTCTAATGCTTGAACCGCTTGCTGGTATTGAAGCGCACGAGTCTGCTGAACATCCAACGCTTGTTGGTAATCAGCAAGCTGAGTTTTCAGGCTATCCACTTCTTCTTCAGTAATGGTTGCCTGCTCTTCAGCAAGAAGTACGCGTTCTTGGGCTTCTTCAACCACCATCATCTGCTCTTCTAGACGCTCATTAAGCTCTTCTAGATCTTCGCTGTAGCGAGCAATTTTCTCTTGCTGACGAAGTGCAGTTTGAACCAATTGAAGGTGATCCGAAGCCGCTTGGTAATCTTGCTCTAGCGCTGATTCTTGATCCACCAGCAGTTCGAGTTCTTCTTGAACACGATTCAACAGGTTGTTTTGATCAAGTAAGGTTTCGCGAGAACCAAACAGTTCACCACGGAACTTCATGGTTTGATCTAACTTGTTACGACGATCGTTAGCATGGCGCATGTAGTCCGCAGCCACGTAGTTCGTAGATTCAGTGATCAAGTGTTTGAACAAATCACGATCCGACTGAGTTGTCTTGATCGCTTCTAGCGTCATGCGGTTCTCACGCAGTGCCGATTCCATATCTTGGAATGCTTTCTTCACACCACCATTTTGCGGCAGAAGGTAGTCACGCAGAGAACGCGTAATCGCACTTGAGATACCACCGTAAAGTGATGCTTCAATTAGACGGTAGAACTTAGAACGGTCGCTGCTGTTACGCAGTTTCTTCGGGACGACACCGTACTCAAACATCTGTGAGTGATAATCAACAATCGAAGAGAATGCTTTGAAGTGTGCCCCTTCGTATTGTGCAACTGCGGCTTTCACATCATTCAACTGACATACGCGAGCGTGGCTGTCGGAAACGTTCTGAATCAGTACATCCGTTGGTTTCACATGGCTAGGAAGGCCTTGGATAACGAACGGCTTGATGTCTACTTTCTTGTCACGACCCGCAACTTGCTGCAGTTTTACTGCAAACAACAGGCGTTGATTACGAGAGTTCACAACATCTAGCGCCGCATAACATGCGCCAGGTTGAAGCTTACCGTAAAGGCCTTTATCACGAGATGACTGTGAGCTACCCGCTTCCGTTGTGTTACGGAAATGCAGAAGGCTTTGGTCTGGGATCAATGCTGTGATGAATGCCGCCATTGTGGTCGACTTACCTGCACCGTTACCGCCAGAAAGCGTTGTAACCAATCCATCAATATCAAAAGTACGTGCGAAGAAGCCGTTCCAGTTGACCATGGTTAATGATTGATACTTACCTCTTTCAATCATGCTTCACCTTCTACTTTTGTTTGTTCGCCGTCGTTTGACTCAAGGTCAAAGTCAGCTTGATCGTTAAAAATGTCTTGTTGACCGTTTTCATCTACACCTGCATCGACTTCTGATACAGCTTCTGCTTGCTCTTCATTCAACAAGCTGCCTTGGTTAGGCTCTTGCGTATGCACCACTGCTTCACCATCACGGATAAGACGCAGTTGAGCTTCTTTCATGTCATCGCCAACACGTACGTCAGCGCCAAAACGGAATACCGCTTCGCTGATACGGAACTTGCCCGTCTCGCCAATCGCAATCAACATGCCGATACGACGTAAGCGACGCAGAGAAGTACGTACTTTTTCAAACAGCTTTTCTTTATCTAAGTCAGAACCAGACGCACGGTTTGTTGCGAGCTTCATGAGTTTTTTCTCATCCGCTAACGACATCAACTCATCAAACAGCTCTTGGTTGGTGAAGATACCTTCATGAGCAAGGCGTTCTGGGCTTAGGTATAAGAAACACAACACTTTACCAACCAACATGTCTAGCTCAGACAATACACTACGACCAATCAGAGACGTTGAACGCGGACGCAAGTAAAAGAAACCTTCCGGTGCTTTTACCAGTTCCGTATTGTAGCGTTGATAGAAATGCTGAAGCTCAACTTCAAAATCAGACAGCAACGCGTGGTTATCTAGGTCTTCGGTTGAAACATGCTTGCCTGAACGCAGCATGCTGTCTAGCGCAGGGAACAGTGGGTTCGCTATCGCTTTTACCAGTTTCTCTGGCATGTAATCATCAGTACTTGTTAATGACATTTGCTTGTACCTTTGCACCGAAATCGTTGATTGCCTGCCAATCTGGCTGAATAGCCTGATAGTCAGACTCTGAGTAACCTAAGCGCACGGCTTGGTCGACAACAATTCTGGCTAAATCAAAATGGTGTGTGCGAGGGTGTGCTGCGAGGTAATCGCGTAACACAAGGCCAAGGTCAATTGGCGCGCCTTGCTGTTTGTGAGCTTTTAACATCTCTGCAATTCGTTCTGAAAGCAGATCATTCACTTGCTCAAATTCTTCGTACTCTACGTCGATCGGCGCTTGTCCCATCACTTCGTCATCACGAAGCACAAGCGCTTCATCACGAAGATCGGTCAGCTTATCAGCATCGGCGTAGGTCAATAACCATGGCGCATCGAAGTAATCGGTAACCGACTGACGCAAGCGTTGGCTAAAGGCACGGTTTTTATCCATATCAATCGCGGTACGGATAAACTTGTGAACGTGGCGGTCGTAGCCGATCCACAAATCGATCGCTTGCTGACCCCAACTAGTGATTCGGTCAAGCTTCATCTGCAAGCCGAACAGGGTTTCGCCAACGAACTCGAGTTCATCGTCACCGTAAACAATTTCTTGAATATCGAGGATCTGTGTTTGCAGCTCATCACCCGCCGCTTGCAAGGTGTCTTGCAATTCTTTTAGCGTGGACGAGGTTTCTGAAAGCAAAGTTTCACAGTTGTTAATCGCCTCTCGCCAATCTTTGTTTAAAAGGTCGGCAATTTGCTGCTTAACGGTTTGCTGCTGCTCATCCATAACACGTTGGTTAAGATCGATCTGATCGAAAATTTCACCAACAGAATACTTGAGCACGCCGTAAACGTTCTTTCTCCAATGTCCTGGAGTTCCGCCTTTCTGCGCAGCTTCAATAGCTTTAGCCATCTCGTCCGCAACCATAGAAAGCTGGATAGACAATTTTAATTTAGAGAACTGACGGTGACGTAAGTAATAATCTGAGATACCAATCGCTAATGGCGACAAACGGTAAATGCTCGCACCATCGGTGATTTCGCTAGTAAAGCGGCTAATCAGCTTCTGTTTAACCAACTCATTGATGGCGTTGTTGGCACGAAACGCAGACGCTTCGCCAGTATCTTCAAACAGTCGAGTGACAATAGTAAATGCATCGTGCAATTCACCCTCGCCCAACTCTTCATCGAACCTTTCATTGCTTAATACTGCGATAGCAATCAAAAATGCTAAGCGCTCTGGTGGCAAGTTTAATGAAAAATCATGCTGCTTGACCCAGCCCACCAACTCATCAATTGGCTGCTCTTCGGCAGTTTGAGTCATTTCACTCATTGTGGTTCCTGTTACTGTTTTTCGTAATATCGAACATGTTAGATATTACGCCTATTTCTTTATGACGCGGGCTTCTTACGATTGCATAGCGCATGTTGTGGCTTCTTTTACCACATTCACCGCTGCTATTGCGCAGGTTTTTGAGCCCAAACGTGAATATAACGGCCTAGTGACAGATATGGCTCTTGGCGGCATAGCTGTTTTTCCAGTTCCAATACATCTTCAAATTGGTAATCGCCCATGTACTCCATATTACCTATGTAGTCACTGAAAGAGCGAATGCCTGATTTACCACAGATTTCTAGACCAGCGTCTTCTATCCATTGATAAACCTCTTCCGGCTTCAAGCCTTTTTGTGGTTGCAGCTTAAACCGTTTTCGATGTGGCATCCCATTCAATACATGAGGAATGTTGCCACAAATCACATTTTTCAGGACTAATCCGTGGTGGTTGTAAAACATTATCGAAGCAACACCACCCGGCTTTACTTGTTCCAGTAATAAATCAAGCGCTTCTTTCGGGTTCGCTAACCACTCCATCACAGCATGAAACATCACAACATCGACTTTCTCATCGAGATGTTCTGCCACATTCTGAACAGGAGAATGGATAAAACGATACCGCTCTCGCAAACCTGCTTCGCTGATACTTTCTTCTGCTAGTTTCAGCATTTCAGAAGAGAGATCACACAGAGAAACGTTATGCCCTAACGTCGCAATTTTTTGCGACATCTGTGCAAGACCTCCTCCGGCATCAAGAACATGCAAAGGTGAAGCTGATTGTTCAAATTTGCTCAAAGCTTGTTCTAAATCTTCCCATACGATGATCTGACGGATCTCTCCTTTGTCAGAGCCGTAAATATTTTTTGCAAATTTGTGGGCAATATCGTCGAAATTACGGTCTTCAGTCACGGCTACTTGAGTTATTATGTCCTATCGTGCCTGCTATTCTGTCACAGGAATTTCAGGAATAAAGAGGCGATGTCTCTTTTTACTACTAAGTGATGTTTTTTCGGACTATTCGGATATGTTTGAGCTGAAAAAAGTAGTGTCTTCGCTATTGATGCCACTGCCAGCAATGTTAATTCTCGCTTTTCTGGGTTTAGCCCTAGTGATGTTTACTACCAAAAGGAAGACTGGTTGCCTAATTACCCTTTCAGCCCTCTGTGGTATTTTCCTAATCGCTTTCCAGCCAGTTTCTAGCCAACTTTTAATGCCAATGGAAAGGCAACACACCGCTTTTTTACCAGTCGACGATACTGTCGATTACGTGATGGTGCTTGGAAGTGGTCATGTCGTTGACGACCAGATCCCACCAACATCAGAGCTCAGCCGCACAGGTTTGATGCGTTTGAGTGAAGGGATTCGTATTCTACGTCTTTACCCTGGCGCCAAACTTATTTTGTCTGGCTATGGCGCTGGCACTGAAGTGAGTAACGCAAGAATGATGGCCAAGGTTGCCCTAGCCCTTGGTGTTGCAAAACCAGACATCATTTTACTTGAAACAGCAAAAGACACGTGGGAAGAAGCTCGCCAAGCTGCCGCGTTTGTTAAAAACAAAAAGATGGTGTTGGTGACATCGGCTAGCCACATGACTCGTGCATTGAATGAATTCCACGCTGCTGGCATGAAACCATTACCAGCCCCAACCAACTACCTTGCACAAGAAGGTGTTGTTGAGCCATGGAATAAGTACATGCCAAAAGCGCTTTACCTTGAACAGACTGAGCGGTACTGGCACGAAACCATGGGATTAGTTTGGCAAGATTTGCGTGATTGGCTTGATACAAGCGATGACGTTGTTGAAGAGCTGGTGATTCCAGAGGCTTCCAGCTTAGTTGAAGATGAAGGTGAAGTTTCTGCGGCCCAGCCTCAGTAACCCATCTAATATTTAAACCCATGTTGAGCAGACAGATTCGCCAAGTATTTGTAGATTCTCTGTTCGTTAACAATAAACGCTGAGTAATAAAAAAGCCGAGACATCAATGATGTCTCGGCTTTTTTACGTTTAAATGTCGTTGTTGATTAATTACCCCCTAAAGGAATCAATCACCAGCGAACATGTATCCTTCACCGTGAACCGTCACAAAGATTTGTGGATTCTTAGGATCGAACTCCATTTTTGCACGCATACGACGAATCAGTACGTCGATAGTACGGTCATTAGGCGCGTCCACTCGATGGCTGATCATATTGAGAATACGTTCACGGCTTAATACTTGGTTAGGGTAAGAAGACAAAGCCACTAGCAGTTCGTATTCTGCTTTAGTCAGTTTCACCGGTTCGCCGTTTTTGCTTAACGCGCGACGAGGGATATCAAACGTCCACTCACCAAAACGAACTACAGACTCATCTGATGTTTCTTCTACTGCGCCCGCTGCTGTTTTACGAGCAGCAGAGATACGCCAAAGTAGGTTCTTAACTCGAACTAATAACTCGCGAAGTTCGAAGGGTTTAGTAACGTAATCGTCAGCGCCCATTTCAAGGCCAACGATTTTGTCGATGCTATCCGTGCGTCCAGTAACTAAAATAATTCCAATGTCTGATTGACTGCGTAATTCGCGAGTTAGCATCAATCCATCTTCGCCTGGTAAGTTGATGTCCAGCATAATGAGGTCAACGTTGTTTTCTTCTAACACGTTTCTCATTTGAGCGCCGCTTTCTGCTTCGCTCACTGTGTAACCCTCGTTCTGGAAGTATCCAACCAGTTTACTGCGGGTTACCACATCATCTTCTACGACTAATACGTGATAGCTCATCTACACCACTTTTCTTATTTAATAGTTTCAGTGACTATTCTATTCATAACTAGTAACAATTCTAGTGGTACAGAAGATAAAAGCCAGAAACATGGATTTTTTTTGATACAAGACAATCTTAAACCTTGCTATTTATCGTCCATCGCAATTCAATATAGGCATTACGACTAACGAGTGACTTTGCGTTTCGCAAATAACCTTGTTATTCAGCCTTGGTGTGCTTATGCCCAAGTAGCTTCAAGATGCATATAAGTAACATCACAAGACTAAGTCAGGATCTAACAAATGAAAGATACGAAAGCGTTCAACGAGCAAAGAGCAGAAATTTACTGGTGGTTATCAAGCTTATTCGCCAAAGAGCTCTCTCAAGAAGAACTCGATCACTACCACTCTGTTGAAATTCGTTCTTTCCTTTCTGGTTTAGGTTCGAATGAAGCTCTAAAGCCTTCGATTGATAAGCTTGTTGACGCATTGAACCGTCTACAAACACGTGAAGATGCTCAACTGGAACTGTCCGCTGACTTCTGCGATCTTTTCTTGAAGACAGACAAACATGGTGCTTTACCTTACGCTTCAATGTACATCGGCGAAACAGGTCTATTGAACGATAAGCCAGCTAAAGACATGGAAGACATCATGGCTAAGCACAACTTAATCGTGAACCAAGACTTAAAAGAACCTGCAGATCACATTGCTATCGAACTCGATTTCCTTGGTAACCTAATCATCCGTTCAAATGAAACTGAGCTTGAAGAAGAATTAGAGAAATCGTTCGTCATTCAACAGCAGTTTATCGAGCAGCAACTACTTACTTGGTTGCCTAAGTTTAATGCGAAATGTCATGACGTTGACCAGTTTGGTTTCTACGCTTCGGTCTCGTCTTTGCTACTCGCATTTTGCAATTTAGACACTCAATATTTATCTGGTGAATAAGTTCGCCCAACGACTAGGTAAATAAATTCAGTAGAATGTGACAATTCACCCGGATTTCTGGGTGAATTATATTGCGAGTAATTTCTAGTCAGTCTAAAATTGTGACCGCAAACGATAAAATATGAAACATTCACGAAATGCTATGCTTACTTTAAGTTCAGAGCATTTCGGTGTTAAGACAAGCCGCTCAATAGCGGTTTTTTGTTTTTTAGCACTTTAGTACCCAAAGAGCCCTACAAATTTAAGCTCTTAGTTAAGTAGCTTAACGGCTACTTTATTCCGTACTTTGGGAAAGTAGCTTCTAATAGGATAAAACCATGGCCACTATAAAAGATGTCGCTCGCTTAGCCGGCGTATCAACAACCACCGTTTCTCACGTAATCAATAAAACTCGCTTTGTTGCAGAAGCAACTCAAGAAAAAGTAAACAAAGCCGTAGATGAACTGAACTATGCACCAAGTGCTGTTGCTCGTAGCTTGAAATGTAATACAACACGCACTATCGGCATGCTAGTGACTCAATCAACTAATCTATTCTTCTCTGAAGTTATCGATGGTGTTGAGAGCTACTGCTACCGTCAGGGTTATACTTTGATCCTGTGTAATACGGGTGGTATCTATGAAAAGCAACGTGACTACATTCGAATGCTTGCAGAGAAACGTGTAGATGGCATCTTAGTTATGTGTTCTGACTTAACCGAAGAACTAAGACAGATGTTAGACCGTCACGCTGACATCCCTAAAGTTATCATGGACTGGGGCCCAGAGAGCTCTCAGGCTGATAAGATCATCGATAACTCCGAAGAAGGTGGCTACCTAGCGACCAAATACCTTATTGAACGCGGTCACTCTAAGATTGCATGTTTAAGTGGCCACTTAGACAAAGCAGCATGCGTTGAACGTATTGCCGGTTACAAACGCGCACTTAACGAAGCTAAGATTTCTGCCGATGAGAATATGATCATTGAAGGCAACTTCGAGTGCGATACGGCTGTTCTTGCTGCAGAACAAATCGTTGAGATGGAAGATCGTCCAACGGCGGTATTCTGCTTTAACGATACAATGGCACTTGGCCTAATGAGCCGCCTGCAAGAAAAAGGCATTCGCATTCCTGAAGACATCTCAGTGATCGGTTACGACAACATCGAACTGGCTGAATACTTTTCTCCGCCGTTAACGACCGTTCACCAACCAAAGCGTCGTGTTGGTAAAAATGCATTCGAAATTCTATTAGAGCGCATCAAAGACAAAGACCACGAAAAACGCGTCTTCGAAATGCACCCTGAGATTGTTGAACGAAGTACAGTTAAAACGTTAAATTAATTGAAAATTCGAGTTTAATCTTATCAAGCGCACCTTTAGGTGCGCTTTTTTTATCAGCAACTATAATGAACCTTCATGCATAAATGAAAGATCATTAATTGAAGCAATATCACATTTTGAAATATCAAGTGTGAGCTTCATTCAACAAAAACTTTATTCTATTTAATCAGTCACGCACAGGGCAAACCACTCGAAAGAGTGAGACGCAAAGCTTCCGGCCTAAACCACTCGTTGGTATGGTAGCGGGGTTACCGATGGCAAAATGCAGTAACTACTAATAATTTAGTAATTTACGGCTTATTGACAATTTAATTGCAACATTTTGCTAATCTCTCGGACCTGCTTATTTGGTGGCGTAGTTCAAATACACCGAGATAAATAACATGGATAAACCGATACTAAAGGACTCGATGAAGTTATTTGAGTCCCTAGGAAAAATAAAATCACGCTCAATGTTTGGTGGCTTCGGTCTTTTTGCTGATGACACTATGTTTGCTCTGGTTGTAAATGACCAGTTGCACATACGCGCAGACAAAGGCACAACGAAACAATTCGAACAACAAGGGTTCCAACCGTACGTCTACAAAAAACGTGGTTTCCCTGTCGTTACTAAATATTTCGCTCTACCTGAAGGCCTATGGCAAGACCAAGAGAAAATCTTGCAGCTTGCAACCACGTCTTTAGGTTTTGCTAAAGAAGAAAAAGCTGAGCAGTCTTCTGCTAAGCCGACCCGACTCAAAGATCTGCCTAACCTTCGACTCGCTACCGAGCGTATGTTGAAAAAGGCAGGGATCGATTCTGTAGAACGTTTATATGAATCTGGCTCTGTAAACGCATTTAACGCCATCAAAGAATCGCATGCGTCTTCTGTCAGTATTGAACTACTTTGGGCGCTAGAAGGCGCGATCAATGGTACACATTGGTCTGTTATACCGCAGCAGCGTCGAGAAGAGCTTATCAATCGCGTCAATTAACATTGTCAGTGCAAACTATATACATAACTAAGCCGCATTTATTGCGGCTTTTTTTATATCTGTTGAAAGTTAATCTATGCTTTGCCTGTCTATACTATCGGTATGCATTGAAAATTTAGAGGAAGTATCAATGAGTAAGAAAATGATATTGGGTATTGTGTTGGTCGTGACCATCGTGTTGTTAGGCGTCAATTTCGGCCAGTACTTAACGCTTGAGAATGCTAAAGCCCAACAAGCTGTGTTAAATGACTACATTGACAGTAACTTTATTGCGGCTGCCGCTATCTATTTTGTCGCATATGTAATGATTACGGCTTTCTCTATTCCTGGTGCTGCTGTTGTGACCCTATTAGGCGCCGCACTATTTGGCTTCTGGAACAGTTTGCTACTGGTATCTTTCGCAAGTGCCATCGGTGCTACTTTAGCCTTCTTAAGTAGCCGTTACCTGTTGCGTGACTGGATCCAAACCAAATTTGGTGACAAGTTAGCGACGATTAACAAGGGCGTAGAAAAAGACGGGGCATTTTACTTATTCTCGCTTCGCCTAATTCCTGTATTCCCGTTTTTCCTTATCAATCTACTGATGGGTTTAACCCCAATGTCAGTTTCTCGTTACTACATTACGAGCCAAATAGGCATGCTACCTGGTACGGCTGTTTTCTTGAATGCTGGTACTCAACTCGCAGAAATTGATTCACTTTCGGGCATCGTCTCCCCTTCAGTACTATTGTCATTTGCGTTATTGGGGATATTCCCAATTGTTGCTAAATGGTTGATGAGTAAGTTTCGCTCAGCACCTGTGGCTGACTAACGTATATAACTGAATAATTTATAATAGCTAAATAACACAGTTAGCCGAATAAGGTTCTATTTCAATGAAAATCTTCAGTGCATCGAATCCAACAGAAGCTCATATCATCTGTGGATTGTTAGAAAGCGAGAATATTGCCTGTGAAGTCCGTGGTGAGGGGTTGTTCGGATTGAAAGGGGAAATCCCATTCACTGAAGAAACTGACCCTTACGTATGGTTATATGAGCCAGAATTGGCCAGTAAAGCTCGCATGCTCGTCAATGACTACCAAAAGCAGCAAGATTCGATCATCTATGAAGAGTGGCGTTGTGGTGAGTGTCATGAAGTCAACGAAGCGCAATTCGGCTCTTGTTGGCAGTGCGGCGCTGCTTCACCCGATTAGCAGAGTTTCAGTGACCTTATAAGACAGTTAGGTCAAATACCTCCTCCAAATAAAAACGGGAAGCTAAAATTAGCTTCCCGTTTTTATTTCAATTCGATTCAATCATCATCTTTGTTTTCGCGTTTAGAAAATCACTGAATTTGTTTTTGAATAAACGCAATCGAACGCTGATTAAACTCTTCAGGGTTTTCCACGTTACATACGTGCCCACAATTCGGGATTTCTACTAGCTCGCTCGACTCATGCGCTGCGACCATTTCTTTTACAGGCTTAATAAACATGTAGTCACGTTCACCCATCAAATAGAGAGTCGGTATTGGTAACTCTCTGTCTTTAAAGTATTTCATCAAGGGGTTTACATCTGCCGTTAAGATAAACCAGCGCTTAAACTCTTTCTGGCACAGTTTTTTAGCTTCGCGGATAAACAGGTGACGCGATTCTTTCTGACTCTTTTGCGGCATCACAACATATGCAAAGAGGCTGTATAACCACATATAAGGAATGATGTGCTTGCTGAAGTTACCTAACTTAATTAACACTTGAGAGCGAGTGTTAAGTTTAGTCACGGCACCACCCAGTACCATTGAACGTACACGGCCTGCTGCCAGTTCTGCAACGTTACGCACGATAATCGTCCCCAATGACATGCCAACGAAATGTGCAGAACGGATTTTAAGATGGTCTAACACTTTAAGAATGTCAAGCGTCACCGATTTGAACGTATAACGATTCGAAATCAGCCCTTTAAGTATATTGTCTGATTTACCGTGCCCTCTCAGATCAATGAGAAGCAAGTTGAAATGCTGTTTATACGCTTTGATCTGCTTAAACCAGATGGAAGAACTGCCTCCTGCGCCATGCACAAATACAACCCACTCATCGCTCGTAGGGTGAGTAAATGTTTTATGAAATAGTAAACTATCAGACATACCTATCGCTTTAATTATTGGAATGGAGCTATGCCTCATCACGAGGCGATGACTAAGGATATCACGCTATTAAGAACTTTAAGTGATAATAGTGTCAAACATATCATTAGCCATGTGAATACCTACCCCACCTTTTCTACCTGACTAAAATGAGTTTGCAAGCTTTGTCTTCGTAAACGTGATGTGAACTGACCAGAAAACAAAAAGGCACCCTATTATTAGAGCGCCTCTTTCATTAAAGACAATTGCTGTACATCAGCTAACTTTAGCAGCTAAGACAAAGCGTTAAAAAGCAGAGTGATACATCGCAAGATACTCTTTCGCCGCATCTTCCCAACTGAAATCTTGCTGCATCGCATAAAGCTGAACACGCTTAATCTCAGATGGATTTTGTGCATAAAGCAGTAATGAACGATGCAGTACAGCCAATAGCGCTTGCGGGGTTGGTTCTTCAAAAGCAAAACCAGTCGCGACCTCAGGATCCTCATCGTAATCATTCACGCTGTCTTTTAAACCTCCGACAGAACGAACAATCGGTAAAGTACCGTAAGCCATGCTGTAGATTTGGTTTAAACCACACGGTTCAAATTCCGAAGGCATCAAGAAGAAATCAGAGCCCGCTTCAACTAAGTGCGCAAGTTCATTATTGTACGCTTCTACGAACGAGAACTTGTCTGAGTGAAGCGCTGATAGCTCTTTCAATTGACTCGCCAAAACCGGATCGCCAGTACCGACAATCACGATCTGAAGGTCATTCTTCAAGAATTGCTCGATAATAGGCAGTAAGTAATGAACACCTTTCTGATTCGTCAGGCGACAAACCATGCCATAGACCGCGCAATCGGTAACGGGTAAACCTACGTCTTGTTGCAGTTTTTGCTTACAAGCCGATTTTCCGCGAGCCATGCTGTGCTTCGTCGCTTTGTATTTACGAGGTAGGAAAGCATCCGTTTCCGGATTCCAAGCCCCGTAATCACACCCATTCAAAATGCCGAACAGATCAGCCGATCTGTGTTGGAATTCTGCAGCCATACCATGGCTACCTAATTCCGTTTTCAACTCTTCTGCATAAGTAGGACTGACTGCGTTCACTTTATCCGCGCACATCACGCCAGCTCTTAGCATAGTGACATGAGTGTCACTCACTGAAGCTTCAGGTACATTGTAGCTATGCATTTCAGGTAGAAATTGCAGTTCATCGTATGCGAACACACCTTTGAAAACCGCATTGTGAATCGAGATAACACTGCGCGTATTTTCAAAGAAATCGTGTTGTTGATAACGCGATTTAAGCAAGAAGGGAACGAAACCAGTATGCCAGTCATTTGCATGAATGATATCCGGTTGAAAATCAAGCTTAGGAAGCATATCAAGACAGGCTGCACTGAAGAACGAGAAGCGCTCTCCGTTATCTGCATAAGCTTGATTGTTTTCTGCGTACATTTCCTGGCGGTCGAAATATTTGGCACATTCAATACCAAAAACTGGAACGCCTTCTACGCTCAGTTTTTTAACTTGGTAAGCCGTATGAGGCCAATGATCGAGTTCAGTCGATAAAATAACTTCTGCTGAATCAATGTTTGGAATGTTTCTATATGCGGGGATAGTCACTCGAACGTCCTGTTCGAGTGTTTGCAACGCTTTCGGCAGTGCCTTGGCTACATCAGCCAAGCCACCACTTTTAATCAAGCCTTCAACTTCAGACGCTACAAAAAGTACCGAGAGAGTCTTAGTAACCAACTCGTGCTCCTTTAGAAATCACTACGACACCATCGTCAGATACGTGGTAATGTTTTTTGTCTTCTGTCAGATTTACACCAATCTGTGTACCCGGTGCGATGTCTGCATCTTTATCAATGATAACGCGGCGCAGGATACAACCCTCACCCACTTTTACATCACCGAGTAAGATACTTTCGCTAATATCACACGCTGATGCGATATTACTGCGGAAGCCCAATACACTCTTTTCAATACGCGAACCACGTACATAACTACCGCTACACACAAGGCTATCAATGATCTGAATTCGACCATTTGCCGAATCAGTAAACGTTGCTGGTGGTAGTGGCGGGTAATAAGTGTGTAGAGGCCATTTACGGTTGTATAGCGAGAATGGCGCATCTTTCTTAAGAAGATCCATGTGCGCTTGCCAGTACGCGTCAATCGTACCTACATCGCGCCAGTAAACTTCTTCTTTCTCACCAGTAATACGGTTGGTGCTGAAATCATAAACAAAGACATCGCCACGTGGGAACATGTTTGGAATAATGTCTTTGCCGAAATCGTGTGTCGAACCTTCTCTATCAGCATCTTCCGTTAGTTCCGCAAAAAGCTCTTTCGCTTCGAACACGTAGTTGCCCATTGAAACGAGCGCTGATTCTGGATCGCCCGGAATCGACTTCGGATTTGCAGGTTTCTCTTCAAAGCCAATCATACGGCCGTCAGCATCAACCTCAATAACACCGAATTCTGATGCTTCAGCAAGCGGCATGCGCAATGCTGATACTGTTAGAGCAGCTTTCTTCTCTTTATGGAAATCAAGCATCTGTTTGATGTCCATCTTATAGATATGGTCTGAACCAAAAATACATACTTGATCAGGTTCTTCCAACTCCATAAATCCCATGTTTTGGTAGATAGCATCTGCTGTGCCTTCATACCAACGCTTTCCTTTACGCATTTGCGCAGGGATCGGGTCGATAAAACGGTCTGTTATACCACTGATATTCCAGCCTTTTTTCATATGGTGGAACAGTGACTGTGACTTAAATTGTGTTAATACGTAGATCTTCATTAGATCAGCATTAACGAAGTTGTTCAAAGCGAAATCAATTAAGCGGTAACTACCACCGAAAGGAACCGAGGGTTTGCTGCGAGATTCAGTTAAAGGTCTTAAGCGAGAGCCTTCACCACCAGCAAGAATCATTCCCAATACACCAGCCATTTTATTCTCCATATATCTATAGCTTGTCGATGTTAGTACTCGTAGAGGTATCTTCCTCTGGGGGATGAGCACCAACACTTATTTCGGTATTTAGCGAATATCCATTCACATACAGTGACAATATCCTAAGCCAAACGTTGTTATGTGTGCACTATTCTTTGCACTTGGTTTTATATACGTTATCGACTTTTCGGCCGAATTCAATTTTTAATACGCCATTCTGTGGTACGTAAGCTGATTGCTTTCCTAAGACTTAAAGCAGCTCACATTACACCGTCCAGACGAAACATTACATTAACACCCGACACACATCAGGTATACAACTAAACGCTGATCTTTGAGTTACAATATTTTAATTAAGTTACATTCTCGTTAAAGTTGCATAATCCGATTTGATTAATTATCACCATTTATTTCGCTGTGTGAATTTAACCAAAAATTGTAGACGAAACACCATGTCAACAAGTTGCATACTTAGTCATATTTAGATCAAAAAAAAGCAGCCATTAGGCTGCTTTTTCATCAATAACGTTCAGTTACTTATCTTTAGGCTTTTTACGCTTGTCCGTAACTTCCCACTTACCGTCGATGTACAACGCAGTCCAACCGGACGGTTTTCCATCTACTTCAGTACGAACGTAGTTTTCTTTGGTCTTACGACTAAAACGAACCACAGCCGGCTTACCATCAGGGTCAGCAACTGGCGCTGATGCTAAGTACTGAAACTTAGGTGAGATACGGTCTTTAAAACGAACCAGCTCTTCCACCAATGGTGCACGTGTTTCACGTGATTTAGGGAAGTTGCTTGCTGCCATAAATAGGCCAGAAGCCCCGTCACGGAGAACAAAGTACGCGTCTGAATTTTCACACGGAAGTTCAGGGAAATGTACCGGATCTTCTTTCGGTGGCGCTACTTCGCCATTTTTCAGGATCTTACGAGTGTTCTTACAATCTTCACTCGTACAGTCCATGTATTTACCAAAACGACCGTTCTTCAGAACCATGTCAGAACCACATTTGTCACACTCAACAAGTGGACCATCGTAGCCTTTCACTTTAAATTCGCCGTGCTCAACCACATAACCTTCACAGTTCGGGTTGTTACCACATACGTGCATCTTACGCTTATCATCGATTAGATAAGCATCCATTGCCGTTTCACAAATAGGACAGCGTTTTTTAGCTCGAAGGGCTGCGGTTTCAACGTCTTCTTCAAGTACGTTGATAATGCCTTCTTCATCACCAAGGTTGATTGTTGTCTTACAACGCTCTTTTGGTGGAAGTGCATAACCAGAACAGCCTAGGAATACGCCTGTCGAAGCAGTTCGAATACCCATTTTACGGCTACAAGTCGGACACTCAATATCGGTTTCCACGATATGATTTGGCTTCATGCCACCCGCGTCTTCATCTAAATCTGCTTTTTCCAAATCGCCAGTAAAGTCTTCGAAGAAGTTATCTAGCACGCCTTTCCAACTTGCTTCGCCTTCAGCGATTTGGTCCAACTTCTGCTCCATACGAGCAGTGAAGTCGTAGTTCATCAGGTCATTGAAGCTGCCGTCTAGACGGTCAGTAACAATTTCACCCATCTTCTCAGCATAGAAACGACGCTGTTCAACTTTCACATAACCACGGTCTTGAATCGTCGAGATGATTGATGCGTATGTTGAAGGACGACCAATACCACGCTTCTCAAGCTCTTTAACTAGCGCCGCTTCAGTGAAACGAGCCGGTGGCTTAGTGAAGTGCTGTTTAGGGTCTAGCGCGATCAGATCAAGCTTATCGCCGATCTGAACAGCAGGAAGGATCGTATCTTCGTTCTTGCCCATTGGACGCTGGACGCGAGTCCAACCATCAAATTTAAGAATACGACCTTTCGCTTTTAAAGTGTACTCATCTGCTTTAACGCTTACTGTCGTTGAATCGTATTGAGCTGGCGTCATTTGACATGCTACGAATTGATTCCAAATTAGCGAGTAAAGCTTGTGTGCGTCTGCGTCTACGCCGTTTAGGTCTTCCGACTTAACATCCACACTAGAAGGACGAATCGCTTCGTGGGCCTCTTGAGCGCCCTCTTTGCTACCGTATACAAGTGCTTTAGGTGGAAGGTATTGCGCGCCGTACTCAGAACCAATGTATTCACGAGCGGCTTCTACAGCTTCTGAGCTCAAGTTGGTTGAGTCAGTACGCATATAAGTGATGTAACCCGCTTCATACAGGCGTTGAGCCAACATCATGGTTTTCTTTACGCCGTAGCCAAGACGCGTACTCGCCGCTTGTTGCAGCGTCGACGTGATGTAAGGTGCAGACGGCTTACTTTTTGTTGGGCGGTCTTCACGCTTACATACTTCGTATTGCGCCTTTTCTAAAACGCTAACAGCAGCTTGTGTTTGCGCTTCATTTTCAGGTTTAAACGCAACACCGTCTTTCTGCGCTACTTGCAGTCTAAAGTCGGTTTTTTCTGCTGTTTTAGTATCAGCATGCACATCCCAGAACTCTTCAGGGATAAAGGCGTTGATCTCGCGCTCACGCTCTACCAGTAGTTTTACCGCTACTGATTGAACACGGCCAGCGGACAGGCCTCGTGCTACTTTTTTCCAAAGCAGAGGTGACACCATAAACCCAACAACACGGTCCATAAAACGTCGTGCTTGTTGTGCGTTTACGCCATCAATGTTTAGCTCACCTGGAGTTTCGAAAGCTTGTTGAATAGCATTCTTGGTGATTTCGTTAAAAACCACTCGCTTGTATCGCGTTTCATCGCCACCGATGATCTCACGAAGGTGCCATGCGATAGCTTCTCCTTCGCGGTCCAAATCGGTTGCGAGATAAACATGGTCTGCGTTCTCAGCCAGTTTTTGCAATTCAGCAACGACTTTTTCTTTACCAGGTAGGATTTGGTAGTTCGCTTCCCACTCTTTATACGGGTTGATACCCATCTTTTTGATAAGAGCTTTGCGATCTTTTTCTTTCTTGATACGAGCTTTGTCTTCTGGGCTCATACCCTTGGTTGAAACTGCAGCAGCCTTTTGACCAGTACTTTGACCCGCCGTTGGTAAATCACGTACGTGACCTACACTCGACTTAACGACAAAGTCTTTGCCAAGATATTTATTGATAGTTTTAGCCTTGGCTGGCGACTCCACTATAACGAGCGATTTACCCATATTGACTCTAACGTCCTTAATCACGATGCTTAAGCACCAACAATTTAACTTGTGGGCTTTTACGCATGATATTCTAAATTCATTGCTTCTTTTTTTACTATTGTGCGAGATTACTAGAAGATCAACCGCTTTTTTCAAAATTGGATCTGATCGCTCGACAATTCGACGACTCATAGATAAAGGGTCACAATATAAAGAAGCTATAAAGTACTCACTAAGAATACTTGCAAGAGCCTATCCATCAGGCATTACGTCTAAACGGGCACATACTAAGCTTGTCCACGAATCTAACGCGAGCCCCATTCAATTATTTTTGCCGTAAATCACAAAATAAATTGTGGATGTTCGAAAAGACTCTCTTAATCGGTTGTGAAATCATTGAATTTCTAGTTCGACACCATACACTCAACGTTATATTCAGTTATCAGAGATAAACTCATGACAAAGAAAGTAATAGCAGAATTTGATTTACTGCTTATCGCAAACCAAATTATCCAATCACATGATGACTACATTGAAGGCATGCGCGCAAACAGCGTAGTAGAAAAAGACGATGTACTCATATTCAAAGGTGAATACTTCTTAGACAGCAATGGAATGCCGACCGAGAATACAACCGCGGTATTTAACATGTTTAAATACTTAGCGCACCACCTTTCGAAAGAATTTACAATTCAGCAATAATTAAAAAGCTTGCCATTTAGGCAAGCTTTTTTGTTCCTAAACCTTTACATACTAAGCATTTCTATAGACTTAGCATTTTCAGCTTGTCGAAATAATCAGGGAATGTCTTTGACGTACAACCTGGATCATTAATCGTCACAGGCGTATCGCTCAAGGCAACCAGCGAGAAACACATAGCCATACGGTGGTCATCGTAAGTATCAATCGCCGCGTGAGTCAGTTCAGCCACAGGGTTAACAATGATGTAATCTTCACCCTCTTCCACTTCAGCGCCGACTTTGCGTAGCTCTGTTGCCATTGCAGCCAAGCGGTCTGTCTCTTTCACACGCCAGTTGTAGACATTACGGATAGCCGTTGTGCCTTTCGCAAACAATGCGGTTGTCGCAATAGTCATCGCAGCGTCTGGGATATGGTTATAGTCCATATCAATGCCTTTCAGCTCGCCACAACGAGAGATAACGTAGTCGTCACCCCATTCGATTTCCGCACCCATTTTCTCAAGCGCATCAGCGAATTGGATATCACCTTGGATACTGTTTTTGCCAATGCCAGTGACCTTAATCTCACCACCTTTGATTGCAGCAGCTGCAAGGAAATATGACGCAGATGATGCATCTCCTTCAACCAAGAAATCACCCGGTGCCGAGTAAGATTGGCCCGTAGGAATCACAAACTCTTGGTAATCATTGTTAATCACGTCCACACCAAATTGCTTCATGATGTGCAGCGTAATATCGATGTAAGGTTTAGAAACTAATTCACCTTCAATTTTAATGGTAACTTCACCTTCAGCTAAGGGCGCAGCCATCAAAAATGCCGTCAAGAATTGACTAGAGATAGAACCGTCGATAGAAACGGTACCACTCTTCAGACCTGTACCTGTGATCTTCAGTGGTGGGTAGTTTTCATTTTCTAAGTATTCAACGTCAGCACCGGCTTCTCGCAATGCAGTTACTAAGTGACCAATTGGGCGCTCTTTCATGCGCGGCTCACCGGTAAGAACGTATTCTCCGCGACCTAAACATAGTGCAGCCGCCAGTGGACGCATCGCCGTACCCGCGTTACCTAAGAAAAGCTCTGCAGCTTTGTCACTTGAGAATGCACCACCAACACCCGTCACTTCACAAACGGTTTTGTCTACAGACAACTGGTAATCAACACCTAACTGCGTCAATGCATTCAACATATGACGAATATCATCACTGTCTAGCAAGTTTGTTAGGCGAGTGGTTCCCGTTGAAAGTGCAGCCAAAAGAAGTGCACGGTTGGAAACACTTTTTGAACCAGGCAGGTTAACTTCCCCGTTCACTTTTTGAATTGGTTGTAACGTAAGGCTTTCCATTAAATCTTCTAGTCCTTGTACCACCCGAAGTCACTGGCACGTATTTATTTTCGGGTGATGAATAATTCTTCGTACTTGCAGACTAACGAACTTTTCCAACGAACTCCAGAGCTAATCCCGCTCAAACCGGTGATTAATTAGCCAACCAATCGCATTCAAACACTAGTACGCGATATCAACTCGAACACCATCAGAAAAATACAGAATTCGTACATCATCACCTCGGTTAAACAACATGGAGTTGTCTACGTCTTGGATGATGTTTACTAACTTGTTGTCTTTGGTTTTGACCAGCAGTTCAACTAGCTTATATTCCACTCGATACTGCGTATTTCCTCGATTACGTGCGATTCCAGCCCCTGCTACGGCTCCAACAGCAGTAGCCACTTCTTTACCGGTGCCGCCGCCAAACTGATTACCAATCAAGCCACCAATCGCCGCACCTAATAAGGTTTCCCAACCATTCGCTTTCGACTCAACAATCTCTTGTTGAGTAATGTATCTGACCGTATCAATCTCACCATAAACCACCTCGTTCACAGGTCGAGCTTGATTTCTGTTGTAAGCTGCATTTGCCAACATGGGCAAAACAAGTAAAATCCAAAGCAACTTCTTCATGGTAAAACTCCTAAAGACCTCTTGGTCAGTGATTAATCTGTAATGCGGTACTTATGACTATATACCTAACTGAACTTGATACTACTAGTATAGAGTTTCCTTCGCCCTTCGACGCGCTTGATGAACCCAACGGTCTGCTCGCCTTCGGTGGTGATTTATCACCAATGCGAATTTTAAACGCTTATAGCCAAGGTATATTTCCATGGTATGGCCCAGGTGAGCCTATACTTTGGTGGAGCCCTGCACCGCGAGCGGTATTTAATCCTAAGACATTCGAACCGTCAAAAAGTCTTAAAAAGTTTCAAAGAAAACACAATTATAAAGTCAGCATCAACCAAGCGACAGACCGAGTAATTGGTTATTGCTCTTCACTTAGACCCGAAGAAGAGACCTGGCTAAACAACGATATGCAGTCAGCCTACCGAAAACTCGCTTCATTAGGTTTCTGCCACTCGGTTGAGGTTTGGCAAGATGATGAACTGATCGGCGGACTTTACGGCTTACAAAGAGGCCAAGTCTTTTGTGGTGAATCGATGTTCAGCCTAAAGACCAATGCCTCTAAAATTGCGCTGTGGTACTTTTGTGAACACTTTACACAATTCGGCGGACAACTGATTGATTGCCAAGTCATGAACCCTCACTTGGAATCCTTAGGCGCTATCGAGGTTGATAGGAATGAATTCCTAGGTACTCTGCAATTACTCAAAGAATTTTCCGTTAACGATGCATGCTTTCAAACCCAATGGCTAAAGGAAATGCCTTAATGAATCCAGATTTACAACAAATCAGAATTG
This sequence comes from Vibrio cyclitrophicus, assembly GCA_023206055.1. Lineage (NCBI taxonomy): Bacteria > Pseudomonadati > Pseudomonadota > Gammaproteobacteria > Vibrionales > Vibrionaceae > Vibrio > Vibrio cyclitrophicus. Next base: position 2,427,359 of record CP065366.1, read on the forward strand.
GATTAACAGACAATCACGCTTGCAGTTATTTACCACACCTTGAAGAAAGAGTGGCAGTCACGCTTGATGAGCACATGCATACTTCCGACAATTATGAAGTTCTGCTAGCAAACGGATTTCGTCGCAGTGGAGCGACAATTTATAAGCCACATTGCGACAGTTGCTCTGCGTGCCAAGCGATTCGCCTTTCGATTCCCGAGGTTAAGTTTTCCAAAAGCCAACGTCGAACCCTCAACAAGGCTAGAACCTTTCGCTGGGAATTAAAAGACGCGATGGACGACAACTGGTTTGATTTATATAGCCGTTACATCACCGCCCGTCATCGTTCGGGAACCATGTATCCACCCAAAAAAGATGAATTCCTACAATTCTCAAAAAATGAATGGCTTGCTACAAAGTTCATGCACATCTATGATAGCAACCAATTGGTCGGCATCGCCGTCACTGATGTGATGTCAAACTGCACCAGCGCATTTTATACCTTCTTCGATCCTGATATCGACATCTCTATGGGAACACTCGGTGTTCTGTTTCAGATTCAGCATGCCCAGAAAGAACAAAAACAGTGGTTATATTTAGGTTATCAGATCGATGAATGCCCTGCGATGAACTATAAAGTACGATTTCAACGTCATCAAAGGCTAGTAAATCAGCGGTGGCAAGGGTAGAATACGCGACAACTTTACATATTTTGATTTTAACGGCACAATCAAGCCGTTGAAAACCGCCAAATTTCGAAAGAGGATTAGATGGCTAAAGAAGACGTAATCGAGATGCAAGGCACTGTCCTTGATACTCTACCAAACACAATGTTCCGTGTTGAGCTTGAAAACGGTCACGTAGTGACAGCACACATCTCTGGTAAAATGCGTAAGAACTACATCCGTATTCTTACTGGTGATAAAGTAACTGTTGAGATGACTCCATACGACCTTTCTAAAGGCCGCATCGTCTTCCGTGCTCGTTAATTTTTTATTAGCGAATACAATAAGAGACGGAGCTTAATGCTCCGTTTTTTATTGCCTGAACTTTTTACTTCACAAGCACATCAATCTCACATCTCGCATCTGATGTGACCCCCTAAAAGTAGACACTTAATACAGAGCATTGAGTGTCATGAAAGTAAAATCACAAAGGCAATATACAGACGAATTTAAACGAGAAGCTGTTCAGCGATCTCTCGATTCTTCTGACACCGTTAAGTCAGTAGCACTATCCTTAGGAATATCGCCGGTGCTACTTTCTAAATGGAGATGCCAAATGACGTCGAAGAAGACTAATAACTCCCTCCCAATACCTAACCACGGTCCCGAAAAATCCGTTGCACAACTGGAGAAAGAGATCCGTCAATTGAAAAAGAAGCTTGAGATGGCAGAGCTGGAGAATGATTTCTTAAAGGAAGCGAAGGCTTTCTTCGACAGCCAAAAAGAATAAGGTTCGAGTATATCCTTAAGAAGGCCAGTGTGAAGTTTCCTGTCATTCGACTATGCAAATGGTTAGGCGTTTCTAAAGCGGGTTATTACAAGTGGCTAACAAGGAAACCATCGAAGCGAGAGACAGACAATGAGTCTTTAAGTCACTACTTGAGGAGAGAAAGCAAAGCTCAGTATTGTATTCCAGGCTATCGAAAGCTTTGGGAAGCAGCAGTCGCTAACGGCTTTATTTGCAATAAGAAGCGAGTACAGAGGCTTCTACAGAATATGGGCTATCGCTCTTGCGCGAGTAAGAGGCGATATGGACGAGCGCCAAGACAAAATGCTCTTATACCAGCCTATAACATTCTTGCCCGTCAATTTAAGGTGGATAAACCCGATCGAGTTTGGGTGTCTGATATAACTCAGGTGCGCTGTACGGATGGCTGGCAATACCTGTGCGTCGTCTTAGATTTGTTTTCACGCAAAGTGATTGGTTGGTCAACAAGTCGCATTAATAACGCAAAGTTAGTGCTAAGAAGCCTGGATAAGGCTTGGGAACAAAGGCAGCCCTTAGGTCACAAGCTTTTGTTTCACTCCGATCAAGGTATACAGTATCGAGCGTTGGAGACGATCCGTTGGCACCGTAAACGAAAGATTAAAGTCAGTATGTCGAGAAAAGGAAACTGTTGGGATAACGCTTGTTCCGAAAGCTTCTTTGCGCAATATAAGAAAGAGTGGGTGAATAACTTAGATCAGCTTTCACGACAAGAAATGACGATGCAGAGTCGCATTTATATCGATACCTATTATAATCCAGTAAGAAGACATGGGACTCTAGGTGGAGTGAGTCCCATGGACTTTGAACTAATCAACTAAACCCCTGTGTCTACTTTTTAGGGGCCATATCACATCTCGCATCTCGCATCTCGCATCTCGCATCTCGCATCTCGCATCTCGCATCTCGCATCTCGCATCTCGCATCTCGCAAGCATAAAAAAACGCACAACCTAAGTCATGCGTTTTATAGTTAAGCTTTTGAACTATCCATCAGTTAGTTAGTGCATAACCTCTTCTTTCGCACCAACGTAGATGAAGTCAAGTTCGTCTTTCTTCAGAGATACTTTCACCGTACCGCCATCAACCAAGCTACCGAACAGTAATTCATTCGCAAGTGGTTTCTTAAGCTTCTCTTGAATCACACGCCCCATTGGACGAGCACCCATGGTCTTGTCATAGCCTTTATCAGCTAACCAGTGACGAGCATCCTCAGAAACCTCTAAAGACACGCCACGTGCGTCCAGTTGAACCTGAAGCTCGACAATGAACTTATCAACAACTTGGCTAATCACACTTGGATCAAGGCTGTTGAACCAAATGATATTATCGAGACGGTTACGGAACTCCGGAGTAAAGACCTTCTTGATTTCACCCATCGCATCTGGTGCATGATCTTGTTGGATCAGGCCGATCGATTTCTTCTCGGTTTCAGCCACACCTGCGTTGGTCGTCATCACTAAAATCACATTGCGGAAGTCCGCTTTGCGACCATTGTTGTCAGTTAGCGTGCCGTTATCCATTACCTGCAGTAGCAAGTTAAAGATATCTGGGTGAGCTTTTTCGATTTCATCCAGTAACACTACGGAGTGCGGGTTCTTAATTACGGCATCTGTTAGCAGACCACCTTGATCGTAACCAACATAACCAGGAGGCGCACCAATCAAGCGGCTCACAGAGTGACGCTCACCGTACTCAGACATATCAAAGCGCAGTAGTTCAATACCCATCAATTTAGACAGTTGAACAGTCACCTCTGTTTTACCGACACCAGTAGGACCTGCAAACAAGAATGAACCAACAGGTTTATTGTCTGCACCCAATCCAGCACGGGTTAGCTTAATCGCTTCACTCAATACATCGATTGCAGGGTCTTGTCCGAATACCAACATTTTCATGCGGTCATCCAGTTTCTGCAGCGTATCTTTGTCTGAAGACGATACTGACTTCTCAGGAATACGAGCCATTTTCGCAACCATTGACTCAATATCAGCCACGCTTACCGTTTTCTTACGACGGCTTGCAGGAGCCAAACGGCTACGAGCGCCCGCTTCATCGATTACGTCAATTGCCTTATCTGGAAGGTGACGTTCATTAATGTATTTAGCAGACAGCTCCACAGCGGCACGCAACGCTTTGTTGGTGTAGCGCACTTCGTGGTGAGCTTCGTATTTTGGCTTCAAGCCAATCAGAATCTTGGTAGTATCGTCTAGAGATGGTTCAATAATGTCGATTTTCTGGAAGCGACGAGCTAAAGCACGCTCCTTCTCAAAAATACTGCTGTACTCTTGGTAGGTTGTTGAACCGATGCAACGTAATTTGCCGCTGCTTAGTAACGGTTTAATTAAGTTTGCCGCATCAACCTGACCACCAGAGGCTGCACCCGCACCAATAATGGTGTGGATTTCATCGATGAACAGAATCGCGTCTTCTTCTTTTTCTAGTTGCTTAAGAATCGCTTTAAAACGTTTCTCAAAGTCACCACGATATTTCGTTCCCGCAAGCAGTGAACCGATATCTAGAGAATAAATTACGCTACTCTGAATGATTTCAGGCACTTGCCCTTCAACGATACGCCATGCAAGACCTTCCGCAATGGCAGTTTTACCTACACCCGCTTCACCCACTAACAGAGGGTTGTTCTTGCGACGACGACACAGAACTTGGATAGTACGTTCTAGCTCTTTGTCACGACCGATTAATGGGTCAATGTTGCCCTGCTTCGCTACTTCGTTAAGGTTGGTGGCAAAGTTTTCTAAACGATCTTCTGAATTAGCTTCTTCAGCATTTTCTGCACCACCAAATGAATCCGATGACGAAGGACTGTCGCCTTCATTACTGGCTTTGGTAATACCGTGTGAGATGAAGTTAACAATGTCTAAGCGACTAATGTCGTTTTTCTTAAGAAGATATGCCGCGTGAGATTCTTGCTCACTAAAAATAGCTACAAGTACATTAGCACCTGTTACTTCGCTGCGACCTGAAGATTGAACATGGAAAACAGCGCGTTGAAGTACTCGTTGAAAGCTCAACGTAGGCTGAGTTTCACGAGTTTCGTCGCTTTCAGGGATAAGTGGGGTCGTTTGATCGATAAAAATATCGAGCTCATTGCGAAGAGCATCGAGATCAGCCTGACAAGCTTGGAGCGCTTCCTTGGCCGCATCATTTTCTAATAATGCTAGTAGGAGGTGTTCGACAGTCATAAATTCATGTCGCTTGTCACGCGCACGAGCAAATGCGCCATTTAAACTCGTCTCTAATTCTTTATTTAGCATAAGTACCTCCTAAGGGAACAACAGTGTTGTTCGAGCAATTTATACTTGCTCCATTGTACATAGTAGCGGATGCTCATTTTCCTTTGAGTACATCGTGACCTGCGCTACCTTTGTTTCCGCTATCTCAGCACTGTATGTGCCGCATATAGCTTTACCTTCATAATGAACCTTGAGCATCACTTCCGTTGCTTTTTCGATATCTAGTGAGAAGAATCGCTCTAGGATCTCGATTACAAAGTCCATGGGCGTGTAGTCATCGTTATTTAACACAACGTTATACATAGCCGGTGGCTTTACTTTTGTTGCTTCTTTCTCCAGTAAATCTGAGCCTGGAGATGCCCATTCAAAGTTTCTGCTCATATCGCTTTGCTAAGGGTTATTTTTCGGAAGTCGTGAGTGTTTACCTAACTCAAATTTACCACATTCACGCTTTACGGTGTACTAGGAAACTGCACCGAGAAACAGTACCAAAAAATATTCCTCTATACTGAGCCTAATCCACCATTTCCATCGCTGCAAATAAAAGATCTCGATTAACAGGATTAACATATGTGATTGATTAAAAAGACGCCACAACTATTGATATTAACGATAAGATCACCACTAAGTTACTATTTAGTTAATAGTTTGCGGTTAATCTCGAATGTGATTTGTTATTAAAATTGATCACTTTTATACCAATTTGCTATTGACTGTGCTCAATCATTAGCTACATTGGAGCTAAAAGGTTTTTCAATACATTTTTGCAACATGATTTAAAATCAGTAACACGCTTCAAAAATTAACAATAAGGAATAATTACGCAGGGTAGCGTTAATTTCCGTAAGCAATGTACGAGATTCAAGCTATTAGCTGAAATTCTTTAGCTAGTAGGAATGATATCAATCGCACTTACAACAATTGATATAACAACGTTAGTAACAAAATGCATGAGGGATGTATAGCATGGCTACAGGTACAGTAAAATGGTTTAACAATGCCAAAGGGTTTGGCTTTATTTGTCCAGAAGGTGAAGACGGCGATATTTTCGCGCACTACTCCACAATACAAATGGAAGGTTACCGAACCTTGAAGGCTGGTCAGCAGGTCGACTATGAAGTAGAAAGTGGACCCAAAGGCTCGCATGCTAGCTCCGTTGTTCCTGTAGAAGGCAGCGCCGCAAAATAAGCGAATGCCAACTCATGTTAACCTTCATCAGTTGTAAATGAAGGCTGGCAGGTAAACAGAATATTGAAACCGCTCATTTAATACCTCTAATACAGGATTACGTGAGCGGTTTTTTCTTTTTTGGAGCTCGAAGATTGCTCACTTAACAATGAGTTCGAGCATGTGTTCCTATTAAGCTAGGTCTTAGGGGGATTACAAAAACACAAAAAAAGACGCTTTAACGTTATCGTTAAAGCGTCTTTTGTTTTGTCTTTACCTGTGACTTAGTTGTCAGACTAAGCAACTCGTTAGCAAATCACGTTCATGACTTACTAACGATGAGTCCGAGCACTATGCATCAATAAATGCGTTTAGTGTTGAGCTTGGACGCATTAATGCTGAAACCAGTGCGTCATCAAGTAAGTAGTAACCACCTAAATCGCCAGCAACACCTTGAGCATTGTTCAGCTCTGCAACGATCGCTTTTTCACTTTCAGCCAGTTGACTTGCCACACCTGCGAACTCAGCAGCAAGATCAGCGTCAACTGTTTGCTCAGCAAGCGCCTTAGCCCAGTAAGCTGCTAGGTAGTAGTGGCTACCACGGTTATCAAGCTCACCGACTCTACGTGAAGGAGACTTGTTGTTATCAAGGAACTCACCCGTCGCTTTATCAAGCGCGTCCGCTAGAACTTGTGCTTTAGCGTTACCTGTTACTACGCTCAGGTGCTCTAGAGATGCAGCCAATGCCAAGAATTCGCCTAGGGAATCCCAACGTAGGTGGTTTTCTTTCTCTACTTGTTGAACGTGCTTAGGAGCAGAGCCGCCAGCACCTGTTTCAAACAAACCACCACCGTTCATTAGTGGAACAATCGATAGCATCTTAGCTGATGTACCAAGTTCTAGAATCGGGAACAAGTCTGTTAGATAATCACGTAATACGTTACCTGTAACCGAAATAGTATCTAGGCCTTCTTTGATACGAACCAGTGAGTATTGAGTCGCTTCAAGTGGAGCAAGGACCTTAATTTCAAGACCATCGGTATCGTATTCAGGAAGGTACGCTTCAACTTTCTTGATAAGCTGAGCATCATGCGCACGTGACGCATCTAGCCAAAATACAGCTGGAACACCCGATGCACGAGCACGAGTTACCGCAAGCTTAACCCAGTCTTGGATTGGCGCATCTTTAACCTGACACATACGGAAGATATCGCCTTCCTCTACGTCTTGCTCAAGAAGTACTGCGCCAGAAGCATCAACCACTTGAACCTGACCAGCAGCTTCTAGGATGAAAGTCTTATCGTGAGAACCGTATTCTTCTGCTTTTTGAGCCATCAAGCCAACGTTTGGTACGCTACCCATCGTTGTTGGATCGAACGCACCGTTCTCTTTACAGAAATCAATAACAGCTTGATAAATGCTCGCGTAGCTACGATCTGGGATCATTGCTTTGGTATCTTTTTGCTTACCTTCTGGATCCCACATTTGACCAGAAGAACGCAGCATTGCAGGCATAGATGCATCCACAATGATATCGCTTGGTACGTGTAGGTTAGTGATACCACGGTCCGAATCAACCATCGCTAGTGGTGGCTGAGTCTCGTATACCGCTTGTAGATCAGCTTCGATTGCTTCTTTCTGCTCTTGAGGAAGCGCAGAAATTTTTGCGTATACATCACCAATGCCGTTGTTAACATCAACACCTAGCTCGTCGAACAGCTGACCGTGTTTAGCAAATACGTCTTTGTAGTAAACTTTAACTGCATGACCAAAGATCACTGGGTCAGATACTTTCATCATCGTCGCTTTCATGTGAAGAGAAAGCAGTACACCTTGCTCTTTAGCCGATGCGATTTCTTTTTCGAAGAATGCAACCAAAGCGGCCTTGTTCATCACTGACGCATCAATGATCTCTTTATCTTGCAGTGCAAAAGCTGGCTTCAATGTTTTCTTCGCGCCATCTTTACCAACGAATTCAATGCTAACTTCTGTAGCACCTTCAATCGTTACTGACTTTTCGCTACCAAAGAAGTCTTTGTCGTCCATACTTGAAACGTGAGACTTAGAATCTGCTGACCAAGCACCCATCGAGTGTGGGTTCTTCTTCGCGTAGTTTTTAACAGAAAGTGGAGCGCGGCGGTCAGAATTACCTTCACGCAATACAGGGTTTACTGCACTGCCTTTGATTTTGTCGTAAGTCGCTTTAACGGCTTTCTCTTCGTCTGTGTTTGCTTCTTCTGGATAATTAGGAAGCGCGTAACCTTTTGATTGTAGCTCTTTGATTGTTGTTTGAAGCTGAGGTACTGATGCAGAGATGTTTGGAAGCTTGATAATGTTCGCTTCTGGTGTCTTAGCCAATTCACCTAGTTCTGCTAATGCATCACCAATACGTTGCTCTTCGTTCAAATAGTCAGGGAAGTTGGCAATAATGCGCCCTGCAAGTGAAATGTCGCGAGTATCAACGTTAATACCAGAAGAAGCTGTAAAAGATTGAATGATAGGCAGCAGAGAGTAAGTTGCTAGCGCCGGAGCTTCGTCTGTAATGGTATAGATGATCGTTGGTTTTTCAGTAGGCATGAAATTTCCCTATAGTTCTTACAAGCTCATTTAAAGTAGTGAGCATGTTATAAATTGACCAGTAAGCGACTCTAAGAGTGAAAACTGCTTACTCGATACGTACTCTATCTTATTTTTCATGCAATCTTGATAACAGCATGAACCAAATCCGTGAGTGCGTTGTTATAATAAAACACGAAGGTATAATTAAACAAATCAGGCTTAAGAGTCCATCAACTTGTTCTATTTTGTGTCTTTTAGGCGCGCAAATGATAGCTCAATTCCGTTTCAGTGAAAACTTTTCAGCACACTTCGTTTACATTTTTGCAAGGTAGTTAACATGTCTACTCGCTCACGCAGCGCATCTCGTTCAGACAAACCGGCTCGTTCTGGTGCAACATTAAAACAAAGCGGTAATAGACAAAGTCGAAGCAGTGATAAGAATAACACTGGCAATTCGCACAACAAATCTCACTCCAGTAAGCACCGATATAAAGGCAAGCCTATCAATGCAAAACCTAAGGTTGCACTCGAAGATCGCAAAGTAATTTTGTTCAACAAGCCTTTCGATACTCTAAGCCAATTTACAGATGGCGAAGGAAGAAAAACGCTAGCGGATTTTATTCCAGTGAAAGACGTTTATGCTGCAGGTCGCCTGGACCGCGACAGCGAAGGGTTAATGGTCTTGACCAACGATGGTATTTTTCAAGCTAAGCTAACTCAACCAAACTCAAAATCTCCAAAGACCTACTGGGTACAGGTTGAAGGCGCTCCTTCTGAGGAAGATTTAGATAAATTGAGAAAAGGCGTCAAACTAAAAGACGGCATGACACTACCTGCAAACGTGGAATTGATGCAAGAACCTGAAGTGTGGGATAGAAATCCTCCAGTGCGTTTCAGAGCCGCGATACCAACAACATGGTTGGCTATTACAATCATTGAAGGACGTAACCGTCAGGTAAGACGAATGACAGCCAATATCGGCTTCCCTACCCTACGTCTTATCCGCTATTCAATGGGCAATATGAATGTGGGGCAACTGCAACCTGGTGAGTGGAAAGAGATCTGATTCTGCCGGAATCAAACTCTGAAATTAAAAAGTAAAAAAGCGAGGTCTTCTAAAACAGACGCTCGCTTTTCTCATCAATTTTGTTCAACTTCATTAATCTTGATCGATCATCCACTTGCGGAATTCTTTACGATCTTCTTTTGAAGTCTTCAGGTACCAAGCTTTAAGCTGTTCTAGCTCTTCTGATTGAACCTTATCCATACTCTCAACAGGAAGAGCTAAAGTCTCAACTATTTTGTCAGGCTGTGCTACTGCTTGATTATCAATGGCAACATAAGAAACAGCGACAGCCGCCACCCCACCATTAATATTATACTCTCGAATCTCTTCAATATAGTTTCGGCCTAATTGAACTCCATTTGATTTAAGCTCATCAACAACCTTATCTACCTCAACACCATGTTGATCAACAATCTTAAACTCCAGATTTTTTAAACCTTTCTCAGCAGAGCGAACTGAACGATAAGTAGGCATTAAAAATTCAACATCTTGATCAGCATTTATATTGAACGTAACAATCTGGTTTTTGCCATAAACTTTTTTACGATCACCTGATTTTTCTATTACAGGTTCGTATTGAAATACAACTTGGTTCTGACCTGTATTTAAAGTAACAACAGTAGATGCTTTGAAGGCCTGACCTGAGGTTTCAGGCTTTTTCATATTAACAGCTAAAAGGTCTACTGTATCTTTAACAGTTAGAGATGCCGAGATTCCAGGCATACTAACTAACATGGCAGACATTAATGTAATTGCTTGTATTTTCATAATAATCCATCAAGTACAAAAAAGCCCAGCTTACGCTGGGCTCTATAATTTAGTCAAACTAATATGTTATTAGTCTAATATATTACCAGTAAACACGTACGCCAGTTGCGAATGCTAGAGCACCGTCTGCGATAGTTGGCTCATTAACAAAAGAATCAGATTCTTTGTTTGTGAAACCTAGAGTACGACCGTCTAGGTAAGCAGCTTCAACATAAATACGAGACCAGCTGTTAAAGTGGTAATCAGTACCTACATAAATAACTGTAGAAGTGTCTTCTTCACCAAACTCACCAACTACGCTGATGTTACCAGTATCTTGATCTGTGTATTCGTAACCCGCGTAAGCTGTTGCGTTGTCAGCCCATGCATATGTACCTGCCAATGAGATACCATCGATAGTTACTTTATGCTCTGAGTTCTTGATTTCTGTATTGTAGTATGTGAAACCAATACCAGCTTTACCAAATGAGTACTCAACAGTTGCTTGGTAGTAAGTATCTTCTACTTTATCAGCACCAGTTTCATCTGTCGTTTGACCGAAACCAACGTGACCACTTAGATCACCAGCAGAACCACCGACAAAAATTTCAGCAAGCTCTTGATTGCTATCATTTTCATCTAGACCGTAGTTAGCAGCAACAAAAAAGTTATCAGCATCGTAGTTGTATTTGATCATTGAGTCGTGAGCTGCACCATTAAGCTGAGAATAACCTAGAGCAGAACCACCGTAGAAGTAAGAGTAATCAGCACCGTAGATATCATCGGCAATAGTCCATTGCTGACCGATTTTAATTGAACCAAAATCACCAGCGAAGCCTAGTATATGTTGGCGGATTTTCATTTCATCTTCTTTAACAGAAAATTCAACTTTACCAATAATGTCTAGAGAGTCATTAAGTGCATATTTTGCATCAACACCTGCACGTGAAGAACCAGCACCAATAGTTGTTTTACCTTCCTGAACTGTACCAACGAACATGTCAGTACCTTGGTCATAAGCATATTCTTTTGTGTCATCAGAAATTTTCAGCTCAGTACGTAGTTGACCGTAAAAGTCTACTGAACCTTCATCCGTTTTAAAAATTTCTGCTGCGCTTACTGAACCAGCTGCTGTCATAACTGCTAGTGCTAATAGAGTCTTTTTCATAATAAATCCACTGCCTTTTCTAAGAATGGGAGATCCTTGCCCGGTTCCCTTTTATTTTTATGACTGGTCATTACCACTCTTTGTTGGTTAATCACCGTCACTAAATTTCGAGGTCTAGATTGCAAAAGATTATCCTGCGTGTCAAATAAACTAAAAACAAACCTAAAAAAAACACAAAACATTCAAAATCAATAACTTACATTTTTTGTCATCATTTTACGAGCAACTTATCCTTAGTTTTATCAGGAAATATAATAATCCAAAAAACGTAACAAACAGAATTTAAACCCAAAATATAGACACAAACAAATCAATAATCAGAATTTAACACCTACGAGCCAGTCTTTTTTGATATTTATATTTCGCAACATAAATAAAATAGTTAAGTTCCTGATGGTTCAGTTTTTTTTTGTGAACCAGATCTACCTTTGATTCAAAAGCAAGCTATTTCACCGTAAATGTACCGACTAGTGATATGTGCTACTATCCTCGCTCCGTTACGTAGGTCACAGTATGCTAACTACTAAAATTCAAAAATCTATTCGCACCAGCTATCAAAACCTCCAAGATCAGTTGGACAACTTTGTACCTCGACGTGCTCAAAATTACCTTGTTGCAGAAATAGCGAAGACACTTTGTGGTCAATACCACAAAAGTAATCGCATGATTGTTGCAGAAGCGGGGACAGGGATCGGGAAATCACTGGCTTATTTAATGGCTACTATTCCTGTATCTGTGCTCAATAATCGAAAAATCGTCATTTCAACGGCGACGGTTGCGCTACAAGAACAGCTCGTCAATAAAGATCTCCCACTATATAGAAGACTGACTGATAGAGAGTTTTCTTTCATATTAGCGAAGGGCAGACAACGTTATTGTTGCTCCGAAAAGCTAGCTGCTGCTTGTGGGGTTGATGGTGGTCAGATGGCTATGTTCGAATCCAAGCCAAAGCAAAAGGACATCGAACAATTACAAACCATGTACCGCAGTTTGACTCAAGGTAAATGGGATGGTGACCGTGATTCATGGCCGAAACCAATCGACAACATGATTTGGCAGATGATTGTCAGTGATAAGCACAGCTGTAACAACAGTATGCCTACGCATAGAGATTGCCCTTTCCAAAAAGCACGTTCAGAGCTAGATAAAGCAGACGTGATTATCGCTAATCACAGTTTAGTAATGGCTGATGCTGACTTAGGCGGCGGCGTAATACTGCCTGAACCAGAAAACAGCATCTATATATTCGATGAAGCTCACCATTTACCGCATGTAGCGAGAGATCACTCTTCTGCAGCTGCGAGCTTAAAAGGTGCCGCTTCATGGTTAGAGCGTTTGAATCAATCAATCACTAAGCTTTCGGGTTTGGCGGATGAAAAACGAGTGGGTCGATTCAGAAATGAATTGCAAGATTCTGTACAGCAGCTAATCCCGACCCTTACTCAAATGAGCAAACAGTTTGATGCTAGCCACTTTGAAGACGGCTTGTATCGCTTCGAACATGGCGACTTACCGGAGTGGCTAGAGAATGAATCAAAAGATCTCAAGCAACTCACACAAAAGGCAAGCCAAGCCGTTGCGAAGATTGCAGACCTAATTGCAGAACGAGTTAAAGACGGAGAGCTTTCAGCAAAGCTTGCAGAGCCTGCGCTGGCAGAAATTGGCTTCTATATACAAAGAACAGAGAACCTTGCTCAAGTTTGGCGCTTAATGGCTGAACCTAAGAGAGAAAAAGGTGCTCCTTTGGCTCGTTGGCTCGAACTGAATAAAGAGAGTGAAGGCGATTTCGTTGTGAATGTTTCGCCACTCGAGGTTGGGTGGCAACTGGATCAGCAAATCTGGAGCCGCTGTGTGGGCGCCGTATTAGTATCTGCGACCATGAGAGCACTCAACTCTTTCAGCTTTTTCTGTCATCAAGCAGGTATCAGTCAAAAAGCAGAAGATGGCGTACAATTTTTGGCTTTAGCATCACCGTTTGATTACCAGAATCAAGCGGAACTGATCGTTCCGGCAATGAAGTACGAACCACAAGCACCTCAGTTTACCGAATATCTTATTGAAATTTTGCCTAAGGTAATAGAAGACAAAAAAGCCAATCTCGTTCTATTCTCTTCTTACTGGCAAATGAACAAAGTTGCAGAGGCTTTAGCAACAGATTTCGTTAAAAAGTCGTGGGCATTGCAGGTTCAAGGTGATACTTCACGAACTGAAATCCTAAAAAAACATAAAAAGCTAATAGACCAAGGTAAAACCAGCGTTCTTTTTGGAACTGGCAGCTTTTCTGAAGGTCTTGACCTACCGGGTGAGCTTCTTGAAAACCTCGTTATTACCAAGATTCCTTTTGGTGTTCCTACCTCTCCTGTAGAGCAAGCACATTCAGAATATATTGAATCACGCGGTGGTAACCCTTTTATGCAGATTACTGTTCCAGAAGCGAGTAAAAAGCTTATTCAATCTGTGGGTAGACTACTGCGTAAGGAACGAGATTCTGGTAAAGTCACGATCCTTGATAGACGCATAGTAACGAAGCGATACGGAAAGTCCCTACTCGATTCACTACCGCCTTTTAAAAGAACAATAAAATACTAATATCCCCTGCCCTTGAGGTAGTTATGGGCCTTCATCGCTAGGCCCTTGCATTCACAACCCAACATGACGAATCCATCGATTTGTCATGTGGCTGCCCTATCAGCCGACAACGAGAACACTAGCTATTTATGGAAATGATTGAGCCAACCATGTTGGTCATACTTGCTCTGGTTGCATTTGCAGCAGGCTTTATTGATGCTGTCGCAGGTGGCGGAGGGATGTTAACCGTCCCCGCTTTGCTGTCGCTTGGTCTACCGCCACACATCGCATTGGGTACTAACAAGCTTGCGGCAACCTTCGCTTCATCTACAGCAGCATTCACTTACTACCGTAAAAAGCTGTTCAAGCCTGAGTGTTGGGTCAATGCATTCATATCTACTTTAATAGGTGCGACAATCGGCACACTCACTGTTGATGCCATTAGCACCGAGTGGTTAGAGAAGGTATTGCCGTTAGTCATTCTTGCCGCAGCGGTCTATACCATTTTTCATAAGACTCCAGATGTGAGCCATAACGTGTCTCCTAAGCCTTGCCCTGTGCTTAAGAGAAAACAAAAGTACCAAGGATTCATTCTTGGCTTTTATGATGGGGTTGCTGGCCCAGGAACTGGAGCGTTTTGGACGGTAAGCTCTATGGCGCTTTACCGCTTAAATATCTTGCTTGCCTCTGGCCTATCCAAAGCCATGAACTTTACCAGTAACTTTACGTCTTTGGTTACCTTCGCAATTCTTGGTCATATTGATTGGGTTCTCGGCTTAACCATGGGTCTTTGTTTAATGGCAGGTGCATTTGTTGGCGCTCACTCCGCTATTCGTTTCGGTGCTACATTTATACGACCTGTGTTTGTTACTGTAGTAAGCGTACTTGCGATTAAACTTGCATACGAAGCTTGGTTTGTGAACTTATAGACAGCAACAAACGGGAAGTAAGATGAATCAATTTTCAAAACTCAAAAGTGTCATTGACACCCTAATTGGCCATTGCTCACAGGTTGACAAATCTCGAGCTGCTTATCATCAAGCCTTGTTTGACCGAGCCTTATTTAAATGTGGCGCCTCTGTTTTGCTTCCCTATGCACTTGAAACTCAAGCAACGTACCGGACCATTGTACGTGAACAAACCACAAACCAACTGACCGCGTCCAGAGCCAACTACCTGACGGAAAAGCTGACAAATCAGATTGCAGCAATCCAAAGAGAGTTAGCCAACCATGATTTACGTTTAGATCGAAAAAGTAAGTCAGGGAAAAACCTTAACGACCTATACAACGAACTCGCTCAGCACCAAGATTGGCAAAAGCGATTGGTCGATTTAGTACGAGTACGAAAGTTAGCGTTTGATTCTGCGCCTCGCCACAGTAAGAAAAAAGCGGAAGAGGCTTGGCAGTTAGCCAAAGAACGATTAGAACGCTGTGAAGACTCAATGAAAAATATTGAGAGACTGATTAACTTAGAGAACCCTAAGCGAAATGAACACTGATAACACACCATCACCACTGGATAACGCACCAGAAGAAGTTAAGTTAGCTGTCGACCTGATCTATCTGCTCGAAAGCAACGAAATCAATCCAAAAGTCGCGTTAGAAGCAATCAAAATTGTTCAGCAAGATTTACAAGCCAAACTAGCATCTAGCATCTAGCATCTAGCATCTAGCATCTAGCATCTAGCATCTAGCATAAAAATATACAGGATTCACATGTACCAACTTAGCTTTTCTATGCCCGAGTTTCTTGAAAACTACTGGCATAAAAAACCAACCATCTTAAAGGGTGGCTTCCAAAACTTCGTCGACCCAATTTCGCCGGAAGAACTTGCTGGTTTATCGATGGAAGAAGAAGTGGATTCTCGCTTTGTCTCTAACCTCGACAATCAGTGGACTGCAGAACACGGTCCATTCTCTGAAGAAAAATTTGGCGAGTTGACTGAAACTCATTGGCAGTTAATCGTTCAAGCAGCGAACCACTGGCACCAAGGCGCAAATCAGCTGACTGAGGCGTTCCAAGCGTTACCAAACTGGTTATTCGACGATCTGATGATCTGCTACTCAGCACCAGAAGGCGGTGTTGGCCCTCATATTGATCAATACGATGTTTTTATCATTCAAGGTCAAGGTAAACGTCAATGGAAGGTTGGCGCGAAAGATGTTGGCCAATACAAAGAGACAGTTCAAGCTTCTGCACTTCGTCAAATTGAAGGTTTTGACCCGATCATTGATGAAACTTTAGAGCCGGGCGATATCCTTTATATCCCACCAGGCTTCCCACATGAAGGGAATACGTTAGAGCCGTCAATGAGCTATTCTATTGGCTACCGCTCCCCTAAAGAACAAGAGCTGATCAGCAACTTTGCCGACTTTGTGCTTGCTCATGATATGGGTGACGTACACCTGCATGATCCAGAATTCAAAACGCAAGAAGGCTACGGCAAGATTCGTTCGTCAGATTTAAGTAATCTCACTGACATGTTGAAATCTGCACTAGAGCAACCTGAAACCATCAGTGAATTTATGGGTTGTCTGCTAAGCCAATCACGCCACCAGCTTGATATCGTTGCTCCAGAGCCATTATGGACAGCAGAAGAGATCGCTCAACACTTAGAGTCTGAAGGTGAGATTCACCGAGTATCAGGCTTAAAAGCGCTCTACCACGAAAATGAAAGCAACACGGCTTACATCAATGGTGAAGTGGTTAAAGTTGAACAGGCGGATTCACCACTACTCAACATACTTTGCGATGAGACCGTGATTACCTCGGCTACTGCCCTATCTCCTTCAGGGGTAACAGTCGTGACGGAATTGGTAAACAAAGGCTATTGGTTTATCGAAGACTAACTTCGTTAATCGGTTTCGGTGGATATCATCGATGATCTAAAGCCTTAGAACCGAAGAAAAACAAAAGGGACACATGAAATCTTCATTTGTCCCTTTTTCTATTCAACCGTTAGCTAGCCTTATACTGCTAAGTCTTAAACCGCTAAACCTTAAACTACTAGACCTTGAATTGATTCACCAATTTCTGTTGCTGTTGAGATAGTTGCTCGATTTCGCTGCCCACTTGCTCAGAAGCTGCAGCTTGTTCCAAAATTTTCGCACTTAAGTCGCGAATGTTAACCACACTTTGATTCACTTCACCGGAAACGGATTGCTGCTCTTCAGCGGCTCGAACGATCTGACTGTTCATATCACTGATCGCCTCAATAGAAGTAAAGATCGAACCTAGATCTTCAACCGCTTTCTGAACGTGTAGTGCTGTGTCATTTGCAAGTATGTTGCCTTCTTGTATCGCTTCGACAACATCTTGTGTTCCAGCATGAACCTTGTCGATCACCGCTCTGATCTCACCAACCGATGACTGTGTGCGACTTGCGAGGTTTCTTACCTCATCCGCAACAACAGCAAAGCCTCGACCTTGTTCGCCAGCACGAGCCGCCTCAATAGCAGCATTCAAGGCTAGCAAGTTAGTTTGCTCAGAGATCCCTTCAATAACACTTAAGATCTCGGTGATATTACCGTTATTTTTTGCCAATTCTTCAACGATAGGAACAGCACTCGACATACGCTCCACCAACTTTCTCATTTCACCGGCTGAAAGTTCGATAACTTGCTGCCCTTGTTGAGCTGAACGATTCGCTTCGCACGCAGCATCAACGGCCACTTCTGCATTTTGTACTACTAAACCTGAGGTTTGAGTCATCTCTTCTGCCGCTGTTGCCACAAGATCGACTTCTTTAAATTGAGATTCACTGCTTTCTCGAGTGCTTGATGCGGACGCTTTAGCCTGACTCGTCGTACTCGCCACTTGCTCAGTGGTGTGAATGACTTCTTTTATCGTGTGTTGTAGCTTGTCTAAGAATAAGTTGAACCCTTTAGATAACTGGCCAATTTCGTCTTGAGATTTAACCTCTAAACGCTGCGTCAAATCACCTTCACCAGAAGCAATATCGTTCAGTCGCTCGACCACTTGTCGAATAGGCTTAACAATTGAAAGTGAAGCAAATGCGATAATGGCTAAACCGAACAAAATGAATACAGTACCTGCAATCACTTCCGTCTTAATGCCTTCACTTAATTTAGTGCTAATGATGGAATCCAATTTGTTGGCATCGGCGACAACGCTCTCTTTTGGGATCTCAAACAACACACCCCAAGTTTGGTTAGCCGCAACAACAGGCGCAAAGGCAAGTAACCACTCACCGTTTTCGCTCCATTGCGTTGTCACTTCGCCGCCAAATATAAAGTCGGTCATCAAATCGCTGTTAGTGTTGTCGCTTTGGAAGGTCGAACCGACTGCAATACTTGAATCATCCGAAGCGATAACCGAGCCATCTAGGCTAACGACATAAACCGCGCCAGCTCCATCAAATAAGCTTTGGTCAGATTGCGAGACCACACTCGTTAAACCATCGAGTCTTAAATCAATACCAAGAAAACCAATAGCAACGTCGTCAACCAAAATAGGGACTGATATTGAAGAAGTCAGAAGTGCGGTACCACCGCTGTTCACGATTCTCGGCGTACTAATACACGTTTGCCCTGAAGACAAAGGACAGTAAAAACGTTCGCTATTGCTGTCATCATTCAGGATAGATTCTGAAAGAACGTTTGCTAGAACATTTTCACCGTTATCCGCCACCTTCCAGTAAGGAGCAAAACGACCTTTTTCGTTAGAGCCAACATAGCCCGCATCGACATAATTCGCATCTTCGCTATCAAGCAAATCAGGCTTGAAAACTAGATAGGCACCTTGGATTGAGTCGAAGTTTAAAACCGAGCGACGAACCATTTCATCCAAGGCGGTACGAAGCTCTTCACTTGGCGTAAAGTTTTCGTCCGCATTGTTCTTGAGAAACTGAGCACTGGCCGCAAGCATCTCTGCGCGGTAAATAGCTTCGTCTACATAGCGTTGAGTTTCTTGAGCATTGAGCTGAGAAACAGACGCCAGCAACTGCTGAGTTTTATTGATAACCGATTCTGAACTTTGAGATTTGATAACTTGTTGATTACTCGTCGCGTTGTAGATCGAGAAACCAATAAGAGACAGTGACGTGATGATTAGACAACAACCTGCTAAGAGGGTTATTTTCCACTGTACCGATAGAGAGCGCATTTAATATCCTTATTTAAGCCAAAAGACTTCCATAACCATAACTATCACATCGACAACGAATTGCTGTACAAAATGTAATAAGTTAGACGAATAGCTTAGCGGATAATTACAGCACAAATTGCTTACATATAAAACGAAAGTTTATACAAATGTTAATAGAGCGTATTTTCTTCCTGTTTTTTGTGATTTCAAATAATGTACTCATATAATCATTGGCTATGTTGCTTTGATTCTAACGCTTTGAGCATAACCAAAACATCGATATTTAAAGGAAGTCCACCCCACCCTCTCCCTCTTTAAAATGTAGCAATTTCGGATTAGTTTTTATAATCCAAACTATAGATTTTTATCTTGATCAACTTCACACTTTTTGATTGCTAAGTCGCCATCCAAGCTCTAATATCTCGCGCCTAGATTCCCTGAATACTTTTATTTATTTGGCTTTCCTCAATGGAGCGCTAAGGCTTTTTACGTCTTTAATTTTTGGAGAGATACGCAAATGTCCGCCTCATTTCCATTAGCGAAACTTACCTTTTTAATCGCTATTCTGACTGCCGTAGGTCAAATGACCCAAACGATGTACGTACCTTCTATCGGTCATATGGCGGGTGAGTTCTTAGTTTCGGCCTCTTCACTGCAAGCGGTGATGGCGTGTTACTTGATCCCTTACGGTCTGTCGCAATTTATCTACGGCCCACTTTCTGATCGCTTAGGTCGTAAACCGATCATCGTTATTGGTTTGATCATCTACATCATGGGCACTCTGGTGGCATTGTTCGCTCACGAATATGAATGGTTCTTAGCGGGTAGCTTTATCCAAGGTTTGGGCATCGGTTGTGGCGGTGCGATGTCTCGTACATTGACTCGCGACTGCTTTGAAGGCGCAGAGCTGCACCGTGCAAACAGTTTAATCAGCATGTGTGTGATTTTCTCACCACTGATGGCTCCTGTTCTAGGTGGTTACCTAACAGAAGCTTTCGGCTGGCGTTCTAGCTACTTGTTCCTTGCGCTGTTTGGTATCGCCGTTGTGATCACTATGATGACGAGCATGATGGAAACACTACCGAAAGAGCGACGCAAAAACGAATCGGTTGTAAACAGCTATAAATTCGTTCTGTCTGACAAACGCTTCCAAGGTTACTTATTAGTATTAGTCGCAACCTTTGCGGGTGTAGCCGTATTTGAAGCAGCGGCAGGTGTGTTGCTTGGCGGCGTACTTGGCTTACCTGCAACGACAGTAAGCTTGTTGTTTGTCTTGCCCATTCCAGGTTATTTAGTGGGTGCTGGCTTATCTAGTTACATCGCACAACATCGCAGTGAGCGCCGCGCACTGAATGTTGGTCTGGTTGCTATCTTGGTAGGCTCAACAGTGGTGTTAATACCGGGTTTATTTGGTCAAACAACAGCATTAACCTTGATTGGCGGCGCAACCATTTACTTCTTGGGCGCTGGTATCTTATTCCCAGCAGCAACGACAGGGGCACTTTCGCCATTCCCATACCACGCTGGTACTGGAGGCGCGATCTTAGGTGGCATGCAAAACCTAGGTGCTGGCATCGCAACCCTATTAGCATCGTTCTTCCCAGCTCAAGACCAACTGCCACTCGGTTGCCTGATGATTGCAATGTCGTTCATCGCTATGCTGGGTTTACGTTGGGTTAATCGTAAGCCTGACCACTCAAACGAAATGCCATTGGCTATTTAACGTAAAACTCGAATCCGACCAAACAAAGGAAAGGGACATACTGAAAAGTGTGTCCCTTTTTGTTGTACATTTCTTCCACTCTCACGTATCAGTAATTTCATTTAACATTGCTTTGATTTTTTGAAAACAATAACAGACACTTACGATGAAAGTGCATATCCAGAATCCAATTATAAATAACAATCACTGGACGAACACCAAAGTACCTAATAAGGATGCTGGCATTAAAACGAGTAAGGTGCACACTAAGGATATATAGATGCGTATCGCTTTAACTACATTAGCCGTATCGGTCGCGCTTGCAGCCGGATGCAGTAACAAGGAATTACAACCATGAACCACTACTCTCCATCGCAACTCGTCGCTCAGCAAAAACAAGCTCCTGTTGCTAAGAAAGTCCCTCATACAATGACGATTCATGGTGATACCCGAATCGATAATTACTACTGGATGCGCGATGATGAACGCCAAGATCCAGAGATCTTGCAGCATCTTGAACAAGAGAACCAGTACGCAGATACCGTGCTCAAACATACAGAAGCGTCACAAAAACAGTTGTTTGAAGAGATCAAAGGCCGAATCGCGAAAGACGACAATTCGGTACCAGTTCGCAAAGGCAGTTACTACTACTCAAATAAAGTCACTGGTGACAACGAATACCCAGTTCACTTGCGTGAAAAAGATTTTTTAGGCACAGACAAGCAAGTCATCTTAGACGTTAATGAACTATCAAAAGGCCATGAATTCTTCAGTATTGGCGGCTTAACAATCAGCCCAGACGAAAACTTGTTGGCCTATGGCGAAGATACGCTGAGCCGCCGCATTTATACCATCAAGATCAAAGACCTCACGACAGGTGAATACCTAAATGATGAAATTGAAGGCGCTTCGAGTGCGATCGCGTGGCAAAACGACAACCAAGCCTTCTATTACATAAAAAAAGATCCACAAACATTGCTCGGTTATCAAGTTTACCGCCACGTTTTAGGCACAGATCAGGCAAGCGATGAGTTAATCTACGAAGAAACCGATAGCGCTTACTACACCTCTTTGAGTAAAAGCAAAGATGGTGAACAGGTCTACATTTGGCACTCGAGCACAGAAACCAGCGGTGTTTCAGTCATAGATGCCAACGATCCAAAGGCTACGGCTGAGGCTTTCTACCCAAAAGAGACCGGCATAGAGTACAGCATCGCTAAGCTAGGTGATTGGTATTACATCTACACCAACTACCAAGCGGTCAACTTCCGTTTAATGAAAGTCACAACCGAAGACATGCATGACCGCTCAAAATGGGTCGATGTTATCCCAGCAAACGATAATACTCAGCTTGTTGATTTCGAGTTGTTTGATGACCATCTTGTTTACGAGCAACGTGCGGGTGGCTTATCGACAGTGAAAGTTCGCCAACTCTCAACAGGCAACGAGTTCCCACTTGAATTCAACGACACCGCATTTGCCGCTTACCTAACGAATAACTATGAATTAGATAACTCAAAAGTTCGTATCTATTACAGCAGCTTAACCACACCAGGTACTTATTATGATTTCGACCTAAGTACGGGTGAGTCTGAAATCAAGAAGCAAACACCCGTATTAGGTGATTTCGAAGCAGATAACTATCAATCAGAGCGAATCATGGTTACGGCTCGCGATGGTAAGCAAGTACCTGTCTCTTTGGTTTATCGCAAAGACTTGTTCAAGAAAGACGGCACTAATCCAATCTACCAATATGGTTACGGATCTTACGGATCTACTATTGAACCGACCTTCAGCTCAACTCGCCTAAGCCTACTGGATAGAGGTTTTGTTTATGCAATCGCACATATCCGCGGTTCAGAAATGCTTGGTCGCCCTTGGTATGAAGATGGCAAAAAACTGACCAAACAAAACACGTTCAACGACTTTATTGATGTAACCAAAGGGCTTATTGAAGAAGGCTACGGCGCAAAAGATAAAGTGTTCGCTGTTGGTGGTTCTGCTGGCGGTCTATTGATGGGAGCAATCATCAACCAAGCACCAGAACTGTACCGTGGTATTGGTGCACATGTTCCGTTTGTAGACATTGTGACAACCATGCTTGATGAATCGATTCCGCTAACCACCAACGAGTATGATGAATGGGGCAACCCAAACGATAAAACCTACTACGATTACATGTTGGGTTACTCACCATACGACAATATAAAAGTGCAAAGCTACCCGAACATGTTGGTAACGACAGGCCTCCATGACTCACAGGTACAGTACTTTGAACCAATGAAGTGGGTGGCGAAACTGCGTGAAATGAAAACAGACAACAACGTGTTGCTATTCAAAACCGATATGGAAGCCGGTCACGGTGGCGCTTCTGGTCGATTTAAGCGATTGAAAGAATACGCACTTGAATACGCTTTCTTTTTAGATTTACTAAAGACTCAATAGATTCTGCGTAACTGTAAGTATTCACATCATTTAATGTCGCCACTTTGTCTCTACAAAGTGGCGACATAAATTATTAAGCATGGTTAAATACGATGAACCATGAAATCCACCAAATCAAAAACCTTTAAAGACAAGCAGTGACAAAGGTTTACGAGAGGTATAAAAACAAATGAAAGTAATTAGCTTCAACATCAACGGCCTTAGAGCCCGCCTTCACCAACTGCAAGCTATTATCGACAAACACCAACCCGACGTGATTGGTCTGCAAGAGATAAAAGTACACGACGAAGCCTTCCCAATTGCTGATGTTGAAGCAATGGGCTACAAGGTTTACTTCCATGGCCAAAAAGCGCACTACGGTGTGGCTATGCTGTGTAAGCAAGAACCTATATCTGTACAGAAGGGGTTTCCTACTGACAATGAAGACCATCAAAAGCGTATGATTATGGCGACGTTTGAAGATGAAAACGGTGAAAAGGTTACCGTGCTAAATGGCTACTTCCCTCAAGGGGACAACATCAAGCACGAGACCAAATACCCGTACAAACGCCAGTTCTACAAAGACTTGATGACTTACCTAAATGACTACCACAACAAAGACGAACAAGTCATTGTGATGGGCGACATTAATATCAGCCCTACCGATATTGATATCGGTATTGGTGAACCTAATGCGAAACGTTGGTTAAAAACAGGTAAATGTTCTTTCCAACCAGAAGAGCGTGAATGGTTGAAAACATTGATGGATTGGGGTTTTGTGGATAGCTTCCGTTTACTGCACCCTGAAGTAAACGACCAGTACTCGTGGTTTGATTACCGCTCGAAAGGTTTCGTGGACAACCGCGGACTGCGTATTGATGTAGTACTTGCGACTCAGAAGCTTGCTGATAAATGTACTGAAGCAGGCATCGATTACGAACTGCGTGGCATCGAGAAACCGTCAGATCACGCTCCGATTTGGTCGACGTTTAAATAAAATCCAAATTAAATTTTAAATCGAAAATGCACAAGTTTTTGTTTAGCTTGTGCATTTTTTTTACCTAACTCAAATCCACTCAAAAAACTGGAGATAGTTCACATTCTCGCCATTGTCCATCTATACTATTTGGACAATCAATGGAGAGAGTTTTGTATGGATGCAAAGCCTTGGGCTGGTATAAATCCAATTAATCTGCGTAGTTTACTTCCGATGATGGTGGTCAGCGGAGCGATCAGCTTGTTGATGTTAGTCGTCCCCTTATTCAGCCTTCAAGTGTTCGATAGAGTCCTCTCAAGTCAAAGTTTAGATACGCTTCTATTTTTGGCCTTCATTGCAGTTTTCCTGCTTACAGCCCAAGCGTTCCTTGACGCATCTAGAGCCAAGTATGCGCAAAAGAAAGCGATAAAATTTGAATTTGTCGCGTCTCAGCAGCTCTTTGAACAAACCTCCTTCTCATCGAAATCAAAAGAAAAGCATCTGTTCAACGATATCAGCGAGGTAAAAAGCCTGCTCTCTTCGCCTGCCTACTTTGTCATGTTTGATCTGCCATTCACTCCCCTGTTTCTTATTATTATGTTTGCGATTCATCCATATATCGGATTAGTCGGTGTGTGTGCCGTTGTTTTTATTCTCATGACAACATTGCTTTCTCATTGGGTTAAATCTAAGCACTTTAAAACCACGTACTTAAGCCAGCTCGCAACACAAAGAAAAAACGACGAGTGCTTTCAAAAACACGCCACGATCTTTAGTCAACATCAGCAACAAGGGTTAAGTCAAACCTACCAAGAAATATTGGCGGAAAAAAGCTGGTCTCGCAGCCATTTAGATCAAGCCACCTGTTCACTGAGTGCATTTTCTCGTTACATACGCATGGTGCTTCAACTTATCATCATGGCTGTCGGAGCGAGTCTTGTTATTCAAAATGCCATGTCTGCCGGTGGTATGATCGCGGGTTCTATCTTAATGGCGAGAGCACTCCAGCCAATTGAGATGCTCTCTAGCGGTATTCAAGCATGGAAAACTGGTTTGGATGCAAACAAACGCTTAGCTAAGGAATTTGCATCTCATACTAAACATACCGAGCGAACCGAGTTAGAAACCATTAAAGGTGATTTAGTCATCGACAACGTCACATGGTTCGCCTCTGACTGCCTTAACAAGCCAACGCTTAATGGTTTAAAGCTAAGACTGGAATCTGGAAATCGAGTCGCATTGATAGGCCCTAGCGGATCAGGTAAGTCTTCCATATGTAAAATGATCACTAACGGCATATCGCCTTCGAAAGGTGGTATTTCTATTGATGGACTCAATGTCGAGTTGTGGAATCAGAATCAGTTCAAACACACCGTCGGTTATGTCCCTCAGCACATCGACTTTTTGCATGGCACTGTCAAACAAAATATCGCCAGATTTGATTCCAACGTTACGGATAGCCAAATAGTCAGATCCGCTATTCAAGCCGGTGTGCATGACGCTGTTGTCGCCTTACCGAATGGATATGAAACGATTATAGGTTCTTTTGGTCATCAGTTATCTGGTGGACAAGCACAGAAACTAGCCATTGCAAGAGCATTGGTTTTCTCACCTAAACTACTTGTGCTTGATGAGCCAGATTCACACCTCGACAGAGAAGGCGAAGAGTTTCTTGTTTCGCTATTACAATTGGCGAAAGAGAAATCCATTTCTGTCGTAATGGTAACGCATAACCCAAGCTTACTCAGACATGTCGATTGGGTTGTTGAATTGAAAAACGGACAGATAACGCAAGCAGGCGAAGCAAGTAAAGTTGTCCGGTCGCTCTTCAATGTCGCCTCTTCGGAGGTTTCGAATGGCTAATATTCATCATGACGACAAAGGTATTCACTTCGACGATGGTAGAAAACTGATCTTTTCTACCTTCAAAATACAGATGTTTATCTGGTTAGTCCTTGTGACCACTCTTGGTGGCTTTGGAGCTTGGGCTTACTTTGCTCCCCTATCTTCAGCCGCCATTGCTCCTGGTGTGATTATCGTAGAATCAAAACGGAAACCCATTCAACATTTAGAAGGTGGGATTGTAGAAATCGTCCATGTTTCTGACGGCGACCATGTCCAAAAAGGCGAACTACTCATCACGTTAAGTCACACACAAGCTCAAGCATCGCTTCTAAGGCTAAGAGCTCAGTGGCAAAGTGATTTAGCGCGGCTGAACCGCTTGCAATCTGAGTTAGCGAGCCATCAAGAGATTCAATTTGATATGAGATTACTCTCCCTTATGAGTGACCCAAACGTATCAAGCTTACTTGATACGCAGAGTAAACTTTTCAGCAAAAGACAATCGTTAAAATCCGGTGAATCCGATGTGTTACAGCAAAAAGTGGAGCAATCAAAACTGGATCTTCAAGGGTTCCAACAACGATTCTTAGCCGGAAATCGAAGCCTAAAGTATCTAGAAGAACAGGTACAAATGCACCAAGACTTACTTGTTTCCGGTAACACATCTAAATCTCGCTTATTGGATTTACAGCGAGAACGCTCTCAATTACAAGGTGATGTTGCAGACCTCAAAGCTAGGATTGGACACGCAAAACGTACCATTGCAGAAGCAAAATTAGAGCTTATCAACGCGGATTATACTTACGCCAAAACGCTCGGCGAAGAGATTCAAGACTTAGAACGAAAGCTGAATGAAACCAGAGAAGCTATGGTCAACGCCCAAGATATACTCACCCGAGTTGAAATTAGAGCACCTCAGAGTGGTGTGGTGGTTGGACTTAATATTGTGTCTGAAAATGCCATTGTTCCTCCGGGTGAAACCTTAATGGAATTGGTTCCTCAAGATGATGAGCTAATTGTTGAAGCATTAGTGAAACCAGAAGACATCGAAGCCTTGAGAATTGGCTTAGATACCCAAGTAAGGCTTACCGCATACAGCTTCCGTAAAACGCCACCGATTCGTGGAAAATTAGTCCATATTTCGGCTGACCGCATTAGCGATCAAGCCACAGGATCTTCTGCTTACTTAGCGAGAGTATCGTTAGATAAGTCTGAGCTAGAAGCATTAGAAAACATCTCATTGTATCCGGGCATGCCCGCAGAAGTGATGATATTACTTGAGCAACAAACACCGCTCGAGTATCTACTCAACCCACTCTCTGTGAGCGCCTATAAGGCAATGAGAGAAATTTAACCAAGCGCACAAAGAAGATAAAGCCAAACTCATCGTGAGGTGAGGACGGAAAGCTCCAGATCTCAGGGATGAAGCCGAGATGGCTGGGCTGCCTCTATGTATCGAATGATATGTGAGGAAAAAACGATGGCAGAAGTAACCAATACAGCAGCAGGACTGAAAAGTAATGGTAGCAATGATACCAATATACTAGTTGATGGTCCTAACCTCCCCACCCCAGAATCTAGAGATGTCAACAATGACCTTTCTAACCTCAGCGGCGATAACCTCGAAGTACGAGCCGGTAAAGGCGACGACATTGTGCATGCCGGCAGCGGCGATGACTTTATCGCAGCTGGACGTGGATCAGACACAATTAAAGCAGGTGCCGGAAACGATGTGGTTGAAGCTTGGAATCATTCGCTCAATGCTGGTGATGAAGCCGGCGTTAACCGCGACTTAAGCGCGGCACGCGATAAAGATTTAGAAGCGCTAGGAGAAGAGTGTGTTGACGACATTGTGGTTGCAGGTGCCGGTGATGATTACGTTGAAGGCGGTGCGAACAATGACATTATTTATGGTGACAGAGGCGCTGGTGCAGAATTTGGCGAAAACCTAATCAGCGATGGTGATTTTGAAGCTTTTGACCTTGGCAATACGTGGGGAACAGCGCCAAGCGCCGGTGCATGGAGCGCCGAGGTTGGCAGTATCGAAATTCAAGAACAACTGCATGGCGGTGTCCCAGCTGATGGTTACGGGACTGATATCGCCAGTGGTCACTTCCTAGAATTAGACTCGCATGGCGCGAATTCAAATTCAACCGTCTCCCAAACATTTACGGTCGATGACGACGGTATATATCAACTCGATTTTTCCTATGCTTTCCGTAATAAAGGAGGCGATAGCACCACTGCCCCTTTCACAGTTCAAATAATGGCAGGCACCGACGTTGTATTCGAAAAGTCTTTCCAAGACATTGACGGCATAGATGATGATTGGGATCTGTTTAGCGAAGATGTCGATCTCTCTTCAGGAAATTACTCACTCAATTTTATTGCCGACGGTGCAGAAGACACCTTTGGGGCCCTGATTGATAACGTGTCATTGAAGCAGGTACTGCATAACGATGTGCTCATTGGTGATAACGGGCCAGACGCTGCAAATGAAGGTGCTGCTGGGAATGACTTGATTCGAGGCGGTAAAGGGAATGACGTAATTATCGGCGATAACTTTGAAGCGCTGTCGTTTAACGAAGGAACCGGCGAGTTCGAATTAGCAGAGCCAACGACATCCGTCGACCTATCAGCAAATTCAACTGCCTACAATGCTGACGGCTCTGTCGGTAGCGTAGATACAGGTAATGCGAGTTCTGGCGGTACAGGTTATGGCGTAGAAGGCGCTAGCGAAAGTGGTGTATTGGCTCAAATCGGCTTTAGCTACGACGGCGGTACCGGTGAAGGTGCATCAGAGATGTTTTCTGTCTGCTTAGACGAACATACGATGATTGCTAAAATCGGCATTTCCAACCTCTACTTAAATGAAGGCGACAATGGCGTAGATGAGGCTGGCCATTGGGCAGCATATCGAGAGGGTATTCTGGTCGCTGAAGGTGATTTCATTGCGAGCGATTTAGCGGATGGCAATAACAACAGTGGTTATCTAAACATCGGTCCTGAAGACACGGGTTTTAAAGCCTTTGATGAGCTTCAGTTTACTGCCGTTGGTCCTGCATTTGACAAAAACGGAAACGCTAACGCCGACTCTAGTGACTACTACGTCACTTCTGTTACCACCGATGGTCTAACGGGTGACGGCACCGATATATTGCGCGGTGGTCGTGGGGACGATGTCATTCTTGGTGGCGACAACGCGAAGGGTGGCGTACCTGAACTCGATCCTGATACGGGTTACTACGATGTAAGTAACTTCAGAGGGACTATTGATGTCACAATGGAAGGCACCGAAGCGGGCTTCGAAAACTCGTTTGGTTACTTCACAAAAGACACTGAAGGCAATGTAAACGCCGAAGTCATTTGGGGTAATGTGAAGGATCACCTTCCAGACTCTGAAGCTGGCAACAGCTTTAGTCTCGATTTAGGACAATGTGATGATTGCGTTGATACACTCGGGTTCTTCATTATCCCAGATGGTGGGAATGATGGTTTCGTCTCAGGGGAAAGTATTGAGATTGACTTAAACACTCAACAAGCGACAAGCTCCAATAACAGTGACCACCCCTTCTTGCTAGGTGTACAAGATTTAGTCGGTAGTAACGGCAACCTTACCTTAGATGTTAGCGGTATTGACAACTTCAACCCGGGTACAGAACTCGGAAATCAGTTCTGGAATGACAACCCTGGTGGTGATGGGGACTTCGATGATGTGGTAACCACAGTTGAAATAGACGACCAACCAGAGCAACTGTTCGGTGGTAAAGGCGATGATTGGCTTGATGGAGGTGACGGAATCGACCATATCAAGGGCGGTAAAGGTGATGACATCATCATTGGTGGTGGGGGTGCAGACGAAATCCGTGGGGGTAAAGGTAACGATACAATAGCCTTTGATGCAGAAGATACCTTAATCCATGGTGGTAAAGGGTTCGATGTACTGGTCGCTAATGATAAAGATGTCCCAGAAGGAGAGACCGGTGTCACCTTTGACTTAATGGGTAAAACGACCATTAAAGGGATGGAAGCTGTCATCGGTACCAGTGGAGATGATACGTTGCAACTCAACTTAAACAAAGTTGCTCGTCAAACCCAAGATGTAGATGGTAATGATGGTAACGCATTCTATGCACTTGGCGTCGAAAACCTTGAGCTAAGAGAGAATGGCTACACCGACGCCATGAAATCAGAAGTTGATTACTCAGCATTGGATCCAACGGTCCGAGCTAACCTAGGTTTAGAGGGGGTTGAGGGGGAACTCTACTGCTATACATTTACCAATGAGGATAACGAAGCAGTTCAAGTATACACTGACGTTTGTTGGGATGATTACATCACTCTATCAGAAGTCTAAAGTAACAATTGATTAAAAAGAGCGCCAAATTGGCGCTCTTTTACTGTGTTTTAACCTTAGTCGCCATATTCTTTCACTCTGACTTCAGTGAATAATTATAGCAATTAAGAATCTAACGGCCTCATATACGCTAGGAAACGTTTCTCTGCGAATTTGAAAATCGCGATGATGATGAACGTTAGTGCCATGTAGAACAGACCTGCCGTTAGGAAAGACTCGAATGGGGCGTAGTAACGAGAGTTAACCAAACGCGCTGCACCTGTTAAGTCCATAATGGTTACGATACCAGCTACCGCAGAGCCGTGAAGCATGAAGATAACTTCATTACTGTAAGCCGGTAATGCTCGACGAAGAGCACTTGGCAGAATGATACGGCGGTATGTCTTCGGTGTACTCATGCCATATGCTTTTGCTGCTTCAACTTCACCTTTCGGTAATCCGTTAATTGCACCACGGATGATTTCAGCGGTATAAGCCGACGTATTCAGAATAAACGCAACCAATGCACAGAACCATGCGTTTTCCCATAGTGTGTCTTTTACTGGAAAGAACTGGTCCATACCGTAGTAAATCAGGTACAACTGCACCAGTAGCGGCGTACCACGGAAGAAATAAATGAACGACCAAGCCGGAGCGTTAATCAGCATGTTTGGGCTGTTACGAGCGATCGCTAATGGTATGGCTACAAATAAGCCAATAATCAAAGCGACACAAACCATCCAAGCCGTTGTCCATAAACCATCAAGGTAAATCGGCAGGCTTTCAATTATCAATGAAAAGTCCATAACTACCTCGCGTGGATACTGAATTTACGTTCAACCAACTTAAGTAAGCCCGTCGAAACGCTGGTGAAGAATAAGAAGATAATCGCTACTGTCATATAGAAGGTAAATGGCATTTTGGTTGAACCTGCCGCTAATGCGCTAACACGTACCATGTCTTCTAGGCCAATAATCGAAACCAGCGCGGTAGTTTTAAGTAAAACCAGCCAGTTGTTACCAAAACCCGGTAGTGCGTGACGAATCATTTGCGGTAATAGAATACGGCGGAACGCTAAAACGGGGCCCATGCCATAGGCCTTTGCTGCTTCCATTTCACCGCTGTCAACCGCCATGATTGCACCACGGAAAGTTTCGGCCATGTAAGCGCCAAAGATGAAGCCAATGGTTAAGACACCAGCAATAAATGGGCTGACATCAATATAATCAGGTAAGTAAGAGGTCCATTCGTGGTTAGGATCACTTGATGTGAACCACTCGTTGAGCCACTCATTGATGGAATACAAACTGTTGTTTAAAAGGATTTGCCCACCAAAGAAAATCAGCATCATCAAGACGAGATCAGGAATGCCGCGAATAACGGTTGTGTAGAGGGTTGCAATAGCACGAGCCCAGCGATAAGGCGCTAGCTTTGCTAAGGCACCTAGCATACCAAGAACCATAGCTAAAATTAGCGACAGTAAGGCAACTTCGATTGTAAGCACCGCCCCTTTCAGGATCGACGCTTCATATCCTTGTAAATCAAACATAATGAATTCCAACAGAACTGCGAAAAAGTTGGTAAGACAGGGAGAGGAGAACCTCTCCCTTAAGAAGTGATGCTAGAGATTACTCACCGTATACGTCGTAGTTGAAGTATTTAGCAGCGATATCTTGGTAGATGCCTTTTTCACGTAGTGAAAGGATTGCCGCATCTAATTGCTTAGTCAGATCTTTGTCTTGCTTACGTAGAGCAATACCAAAACCTTCACCGAACCACTTAGGATCTGTTAGTGATGGACCAACAAACTCGTAGTCTTCACCACCAGCTTTGTTTAGTACGCCTTCTTCTAGAGCTGATGCATCACCCAGTACAGCAGCAACACGACCGTTAGCTAGGTCAAGGTAAGCTTCATCGAATGAACCGTAACGAACGATTTCTACTGTGTCACCGTAGTTGTCTGTTAGGTACTTATCGTGAGTTGTTGCACGTTGAACGGCAATCTTTTTACCACTTAGATCATCAAAGTTAAGGTCTGCACCTTTCTTAGCGATGAAATTGTTTGGGATAAGTGCGTATTTACCAGTGAAGTCGATCTTTTTCTTACGCTCTTCCGTGATAGACATTGCCGCGATGATTGCATCATATTTGCGAGCAAGTAGAGAAGGAATAATACCATCCCAATCTTGTGCAACGATCTTACACTGCACCTGCATTTCAGTACAAAGCGCGTTAGCCATATCGACATCGAAGCCTTTCAGTGAACCGTCAGCTTCTGTCCAGCTAAACGGAGGGTAAGCACCTTCAATACCGAAACGTACTGTTTTCCATTCTTTTGCTTGAGCTACGCCCGTTGCAGCAGTTGCAGCAAGTGCCGCGACTAATAACCACTTTTTCATATCCCTACTCCTGTGATTTAGGTTTTTATGTTTTGCTAGTTTTAATATTGTGTTTGTTGTTACTTGTTGTGTTTTATTGTTCACACCGTCGCTGTTTACCTTGGCAACGGCATTTCAATTCTGATTAGTAAATCGATGAGATAAATTGTTGTAAACGCTCAGATTCAGGTTCCGTAAACAGTTTAGCTGGATCGCCCTGCTCTTCCACTAAGCCTTGATGCAAGAACATCACATGGTTTGATACGTCACGAGCGAAAGCCATTTCATGTGTTACCACAAGCATGGTTCTTCCTTCTTCTGCTAGATCGCGCATTACACCAAGCACTTCGCCTACTAACTCAGGGTCTAGTGCCGATGTGGGTTCATCAAACAGCATCACTTCAGGGTCAACCGCTAGCGCTCGCGCAATCGCAGCACGTTGTTGTTGTCCACCTGATAAATGACCTGGGTAGTAATCTTTGCGCTCATACAGGCCTACTTTCTTCAGTAGTAACTCTGCATTTTCAATCGCTTGTGCTTTAGGTACACCTAAGACGTGAACAGGCGCTTCGATAACATTTTCGAGAACGGTCAGGTGAGACCACAGATTGAAACCCTGAAAAACCATCGCTAAGCGAGAACGGATTCGCTGTACTTGTTTTTCATTGGCAGGAACAGATACACCTTGGCGGTTGTTTTTCATTTGAATTAATTCGCCATTAACCCAAATCTCGCCTGCGGTTGGTGTCTCTAAAAGGTTGATACATCTAAGGAAAGTACTTTTACCCGACCCTGAAGATCCGATAATCGATACTACATCGCCTTTATGCGCAGAAAGTGAAATTCCCTTTAAAACTTCATTTTGACCAAACGTTTTGTGTAGATCCTTTATGTCCAGCGCTGGTACATCTTTCATGCGCTTTCTCTCCCAAGTTTGTGAAAATGCAAGGTACTCCGACCTTTTCATGCGATACAAACTAGCACCACACGAAACAACATGCAACAAATTATTAACCTAATAAACTGGAATAAATAGCGATTCACTCTGACTTATTATGCAAAAGGTAGCGTTTTCGCCTCAATGATATGAATATCGCTTATAAAAAAGCCCCGTTCAACGGAGCTTATTTGTTTAAATTATGTTAAGCAAGCCTATTATTTATCGTTCTAATGATAAGAATTTAGTACTTTTACTCATTGCTTCTAATTCAATACGAGTACTTTCTTTCAAGACTAATCCGTGAGCATCATATTTAGCATCTGTGAGTGCAGTGCTGTAGAAACCGTTTTGTACATATCGGAAGTCAATATCTTCATCATTTTCCGAAAACCAGTAGTTTTGTTGTAAATCAAAGCTACCTAAATCTGATGAGTCGATAGATTCAATGTTAGGAATAATTACTTGTTCATTAGTAAATCCATATACGGTGTGAAGCTGAGTTGCGGCGCTTCCTAAGTTAGGCTTTAAGCTTACACGCTGAATACCTTTCTCTGTCGTATCAATAGAAATACTATTAGAAAGATCAACTATCAGAGCGTTAGCGGGGTTATTGCTTCTGTTGGATATCGCAGGGTCCAAGTCAGCTAATGTCGTAACGTTAAATACGTCATCTTCGTTTACGTCCAAATCCCATGTGTCATCTAATGGGATATTCAGCTCTGCGCTCCAATTAGTAATAGGAGTGCCAGTTGTTCTAGCAAACCATTGCTCACCATTACGCAGCATATCCGTATGGTAATATTCGCGGACAGTATTTGCCTGAGTCACCAGAATCTTATTGGTATTCTTATATGCAACACCTATATCTAGATCCCCATACGAAACAGTAGAACCGCGCATGATAGATTTTTGGTTCCCCGTGTATGACAGCTCAATACTGCTGCTAGACCAGTCATCAAACCCATATTGGAATAAACTACCGTCTGCACGATACTGAGTCGCTAGAGTAATGTCATTGCTTAATGCTTGGAATCCAGTACTCGTATCTATTTCAGGATTGTTTGACGTCTCTTGATCAATACTAGAAGTGAAAACATAAGGGAAAACAGCTGAGTCTCCTGACGTATCATCACCGGTGTTTATGTAACGGATATTGTCTTGCGTTACTTCAGACAAATTTGTACCAGTAATGCAAGATAACGAAGGAATTGGAGTGACAACGGTGATGAGCATTGTCGACATATTAGACGCATTAGCTTCTAGAAGTTTCTGAGAGAAAGATGTGACGTACAAGTCGAATCCGACTTGTTCTTTGATACTAACGAAACCATTTTTTGGAATATCGTCAACAATAATCTTAACTTTACCGTTGCTTACTGTTTCTTCTGATTCAGCGACAACCTCACCGTCGTCATCAAGGTAAACAATAGAAAGTAAACTATCCAAAGCATCTTCAATTGGCTTTGCTACCAATACTTCTGTGGTTACATTCTCAGTACCGCTATTATTAGTTACCGTTCTTTCTCTATCATAATATTGGCAACTTCCAGCCGTTGAAGCATCTACTTTATCTACTTTAACAAATTCAAGTTGAATGCTTGTTTTGACAGGACCACCGCCACCACCGCCGCCGCTGCTTCCACCGCCACAACCAACTAGTAACCCTGAAACCATTGCCGCTAGTGGCAACATTAATGTCTTTTTCATCTATTCTCGTCCTGTTTGTGGCAACAGCTCGCCAAAATTAAATATCTATTAGCGATTAAGCAAAAAGTAAGCCAATCATTAAAAATGGAATTTATATAGGATAAGAACTGTGACAAGACGATGAA
This sequence comes from Vibrio cyclitrophicus, assembly GCA_023206055.1. NCBI lineage: Bacteria > Pseudomonadati > Pseudomonadota > Gammaproteobacteria > Vibrionales > Vibrionaceae > Vibrio > Vibrio cyclitrophicus. The sequence goes on from CP065366.1 coordinate 2,462,895, forward strand.
AACGACAGTTTGTGAAAACTAATTACATAATTCATCAATGATAAGTTAATGAATCGCTGCGTTTTGTAGCTTTCTTTCACATAAACTCATAAAGTGATCAAGATCAATCACCCTAAAGGGTAAGCTTGTTAGACTCCTCAGCAAAGAATAAGGCATTAAAAATGCCAAACATTTCTTTTAACTTAGCTACATAAAGCACATCAAAATCGTGCAACATAATGTTAATGAGTTATAACTAAGAAATAACGCAATTACGCAATTACGCGAACTTATAGAATTCAATTTTAGAATTACTAACATAAAAATATGAGGAATCTATGTCAGACGTTGTGAACAATGCGAACTCTGAAGTAGAAGAGAAAAGCTACAAAGAGCTACACCGCCCTGCTTCTGAATTTGAGAGCCGCTCAGATTATCTAGATCACGAACTTCAAATCATGAAGCCTCGCCGCTTCGGTTTAAACCTTCCAGGCCGTGACTTCCGCTTTGAACTTGAAGATCTTGTTCCTGCACTTGCTGGTACCATTGGTATCATTGCGATGTACTCTGCAGTAATGATGTCTTGGGCTGATGGCCTAACTCAAGCTTGGGATCACGTAAACCTAGGTAAAGACTTCGCAATTGAAGTTGCTCGTGTAGAAATGCTTATTCCTGCACTACTGTTTTGTATCCTTGCTTCTGGTTTCTTTAACCCTAAAGCAAACCTTGCCGGTAACCACGGCCCAATGATCCCTCTTATTGGTACCATCGCTCTCGCTGGTGCTCACCCTCTTGCATTGGCAATCCTTATCGGTGTCTTCGGTCTAATCCTAAGTTTCCTAAAAGGCGGCTCCAAGTTGGTTAACCTTACTTCGGAAGGTACCGCTGGTGGCTTGCTCATTTTCTTAGGCCTAACGGGTACAATGAGCCAAATCAACTCAATTCAAGAATGGGCTGTTGGTCTTCAATCTTCTACTGTTGAAGCGGGTAGCATGGGTTACGTTGGTTTAATCGTTCTTGCTATTACTATTGCTATCTACGCTTTTCTAGCAAAAGTGAACAAGCGCTGGTTAGCTATCCCAGTTTGTGCATTCACAGGCCTTGCGATTGCTTTAGCACTAGGTGCTGGTTTCGATATCGTATTCGAAACCAAAATGGGTATTCCAAACCTAAACCCAGTTTACTGGTGGGGTTCTACTTCTGAAGGTTGGATGCTTGGCTTGCCAAATGTTGAACACTTCATTGCATCTCTACCATTTGCAATCCTTGCTGTAGCAATGTGGTCTCCTGATTTCTTAGGTCACCGTATCTTCCAAGAACTTAACTACCCTAGACGTTCTGAAAAAGTTCTGATGGATGTGGATGACACTATGACTATGTGTTCAGTTCGTCAAATGGTGGGTACTGCTGTGGGTGGTGGTAACATCACATCTTCTTGGGGTACTTACATGATCCCAGCAGCAATCGCGAAACGCCCAATTCCTGGCGGCGCAATCTTGCTTGGTTCTCTATGTATTATTGTTGCAATCCTTGGTTTCCCAATGGATGTTGCGGTTTGGCCACCAGTAATGCGTGTTGCTCTACTTGTAGGTGTATCTCTACCTCTACTTGAAGCGGGTATGCAAATGGTTAAGGATTCAAAAGATTCTCAAGCGGCTGGTATCTGTATCTTCGGTTCAGCAGTTGTTAACCCTGTATTAGCATGGGCACTAACTATGCTTCTTGATAACAATGGCTTTATTGGTGATAAAGAACGTGCGAAGCGTCTATCATTTGTAGACAAAATTGTTATCCCGGTTGGCGTTTTAGTTATCTGTCTAGTAGCAATGCTTGCAGTTGGTATGCTAGAAAGTCAATATGGCCTAAAAGCTTGGCTATAATAGTCTTAACTACACAAAAGTAGTATTGAGACTAAAAAAAAGTTTGGGTGGCAACCCCTGCCACTCAAATTTTTTCAACTTTTTTTGGTATTTATTGATTTAGTTTAAGGTTTGCAGGAATTTTTTAGCGTAGTCTTGAATTCATAGAGTAAAGACAACATATAAAAAGTAGTGACAATATATATAACCATATGACGCTTATATGCTCATATATATTGTTATTAATAAGAGTGTACTACCCTTACGAGGGGCGCTGGCTCAACAGTGTTAAGTACGAATTTTTTCTACTAAAAAGGTAGGTATGTCATGGCAGAGCAATTTGCTAAAGCTTGGGAAGATTTTGCTGCAGGTGAGTGGCAAAGCGAAGTAAACGTTCGTGATTTCATTCAAAAGAACTACACGCCATATGAAGGCGACGAGTCTTTCCTAGTTTCTGAAGGTACTGAAGCGACTAATACGCTTTGGGCTTCGGTAATGGAAGGTATCAAACAGGAAAACGCAACTAAAGCACCTGTAGATTTCGATACTTCTGTTATCTCTACCATCACTTCTCATGATGCGGGCTACATCCAAAAAGACCTTGAAACAATTGTTGGTCTACAAACTGAAAAACCACTAAAACGTGCAATCATCCCTAACGGTGGTGTACGTATGGTTGAAGGTTCTTGTAAAGCATACGGTGAAACTCTTGACCCGATGGTTTCAAAAATCTATTCAGAATACCGTAAAACACACAACGCTGGTGTTTTCGATATCTACACGCCTGATATTCTGAAATGTCGTAAGTCTGGTGTTCTGACTGGTCTTCCAGATGCATACGGCCGTGGTCGTATCATTGGTGATTACCGTCGCGTAGCACTTTACGGTATTGATTTCCTAATGAAAGACAAAGCAGCTCAATTCGCTTCTCTACAAGAGCGTTTCGAGAACGGCGAAGATCTTGCAGCTACAATGCAACTGCGTGAAGAGATCTCTGAGCAACACCGTGCTCTAGGTCAAATCAAGCAGATGGCAGCGTCTTATGGCTTCGATATCTCTGAGCCAGCTCAATCTGCTCAAGAAGCTATTCAGTGGACTTACTTCGGCTACCTAGCTGCTGTTAAATCTCAAAATGGTGCTGCAATGTCTCTAGGTCGTACTTCGACTTTCCTAGACATCTACCTAGAGCGTGATATCGCTGCTGGTAAAATTACAGAAGACCAAGCTCAAGAAATGATCGACCACTTCGTAATGAAGCTGCGTATGGTTCGTTTCCTACGTACTCCTGAGTACGATGAGCTATTCTCTGGCGACCCAATCTGGGCAACAGAGTCTATGGGTGGTATGGGCATCGACGGTCGTACGCTAGTAACGCGTTCGAACTTCCGTTTCCTTAACTCTCTATACACAATGGGTCCTTCTCCAGAGCCAAACATCACGGTTCTTTGGTCTGAGCAGCTACCTGACGGCTTCAAACGTTTCTGTGCGAAGGTATCTATCGATACTTCTTCTATCCAGTACGAAAATGATGACCTAATGCGTCCTGACCTTGAGTCTGATGATTACGCTATCGCTTGTTGTGTATCTCCAATGATCGTTGGTAAGCAAATGCAGTTCTTCGGTGCTCGTGCTAACCTTGCGAAAACAATGCTTTACGCAATCAACGGCGGTGTGGACGAAAAACTTAAGATGCAAGTTGGTCCTAAAGAAGCTCCAATGACTGACGCTGTTCTTGATTACGATAAAGTAATGGACCGTCTAGATCACTTCATGGACTGGCTAGCTAAGCAATACGTGACTGCACTAAACAGCATTCACTACATGCACGACAAGTACAGCTACGAAGCGTCTCTAATGGCTCTTCATGACCGTGACGTTCGTCGTACTATGGCTTGTGGTATTGCTGGTCTATCTGTTGCAGCTGACTCATTGTCTGCAATCAAGTTCGCGACTGTTAAACCAATCCGCGACGAAGATGGCATCGCAACTGACTTCGAAATCGAAGGCGATTACCCTAAATACGGTAACAACGACTCTCGTGTAGATGACATTGCTTGTGAACTAGTTTCTACGTTCATGAACAAGATCCGTAAGCTTAAAACTTACCGTAACTCTATCCCTACACAGTCAGTTCTTACTATCACGTCTAACGTGGTTTACGGTAAGAAAACAGGTAACACTCCAGACGGTCGTCGTGCTGGCGCTCCTTTCGCTCCTGGTGCAAACCCAATGCACGGTCGTGATGAGAAAGGCGCTGTAGCTTCACTAACGTCTGTAGGTAAACTACCGTTTGCTGACGCACAAGATGGTATCTCTTACACGTTCTCTATCGTGCCAAACGCACTAGGTAAAGAACAAGACAGCCAACGTGCTAACCTTGCAGGCCTAATGGATGGTTACTTCCACCACGAAGCTGGCATTGAAGGTGGTCAACACCTTAACGTTAACGTTCTTAACCGCGAAACTCTTGAAGACGCAGTTAAGCACCCTGAGAAATACCCTCAGCTAACAATCCGTGTATCTGGTTACGCTGTTCGCTTTAACTCTCTAACTGCAGAGCAACAAGCTGACGTAATCGCACGTACATTTACTGAGTCTCTATAAGCTCACCGCTTAATCGACCAGTAAATAATATTAGCCTCGCCAATGTGCGGGGCTTTTTTATATCACTCATAAATTCATTATTTCGCTTTCACTTATACGAAACGTCAGATTGAGCAAAAAAACCGTCATCTATTCACTTTTTTTTCACACCTAAACTCTAATTACGGTACTATCTTGGTTCATAATTTAAGAGTAACTGCTCCATGAAATACCTGCGTTGTTTACCCCTGATTCTTCTCTCTTTCTCATCTCTAGCCTCTGAGCGTTCTACGCTAACTTTTGCTTTAGATAATGATGGTATTTTTGGTGTCGACCAAGACTATACCAACGGCTTATTTCTGGGTTACACATCGTCAAGTATTACGCCATACAATTGGGTGAAACCATTGAGTCTTTCCTATTGGGGCGCAAGCTCTTTAGATAAGTGGGAAATAACCATTGGCCACAAGATGTATACGCCTTCCGATATTGAAGCAGAAGAACCCCTTGCCAATGATCGCCCATACGCTGGCTACCTGCATACAGAATTCAACTACATCAGCTTGAACCCACAACAAGCTCAACGTTTTAACATCACGTTTGGTACAACAGGCGAACGTGCATTGTCTGAAGATGCTCAAAAGTTGGTTCACTCGATCACAAAATCGGATGAGCCTATGGGTTGGGAATATCAAATTGATGATGAGTGGGCGGGGAGCGTTGGTTACCTAAGCCATTTCAACCTAATGCGTAATCAAGCTCTAGCGAACACCGACTTCGAAATATCAAATATCTCAGAAATTAATGTGGGTAACTTTAGAAGTGATATCCAAACGGGCTTCATGTTCCGTTGGGGTACCGACCTAGGTGGTAACTTTGGTGCGGCTAACATCAGCACTGAAAACCCATTTAAAGCTGGCATGATTGGCGCATCCAACTCAGGTTGGTTTACCTATGCTGGCCTTGAAGGTCGTTACCGATTCAATGACTTGACTATCGAAGGTGATCGTTCAGGTGTGGACGAATACGCTAATAAAGTAGGAGATGACCCTGCTATCTACGATGTGACTTTAGAGAATGTTCAAGCAACGGCAGTGCTAGGTGTGGCTTGGTATAACCGATACATTGGTGCCTCTTTCGCGCTAACCGCAAAAACGCCAGATTACGAAGAAGCAAAAGAGTCAATGTACACCACTGGTGGTATCACAATGTTCGCTTTCTTCTAGCCACCAATAAGGGCTTTCGTCCTTTACTTTTCAAGTTTAATAAAGGCAATCATCTTCACAGGTGATTGCCTTTATTTTTAAAGGTCTCGTTACCATTTGACCCTATTTTATGTGCCGTTTTTGTAATAAAATAAACGGTATAAATTCCTCTACGAGAATAGCTCATGTCTACAACTGGTCGCATTCACTCATTCGAATCTTGTGGTACTGTCGATGGCCCTGGTATCCGCTTTATTGTGTTTCTTCAAGGCTGCTTAATGCGTTGTATGTACTGTCATAACCGCGATACATGGGATCTTCATGACGGAAAGGAAGTTACGGTCGAAGAGATCATCAGCGAAGCAAAATCATACCGTCATTTCATGAAAGCCTCTGGTGGTGGTATCACCTGTTCTGGTGGCGAAGCGATGCTACAACCTGAGTTTGTTCGTGACTTTTTCCGCGCGGCTCAAGCTGAAGGCATCCACACTTGTCTTGATACTAATGGCTACATTCGTAAGCACACTGAAGTGGTTGATGAAGTACTCGAAGCCTCTGACCTAGTGATGCTCGATCTTAAGCACATGCGAGATGAGATTCACCACGATTTCATTGGTGTATCAAACAGACGTACTCTGGATTTTGCACGCTACCTACACAAAATCGGTAAGAAGACGTGGATTCGTTATGTGATTGTCCCTGGCTACACAGATACACCTGAAGATGCTCATCTGCTAGGTGAATTCATTAAAGACATGGATAACATCGAGAAAGTAGAACTGCTTCCATACCATAAACTTGGTGCACATAAGTGGGAAGCGCTTGGTTTTGACTACCCTCTTGAAGGTACAAATCCGCCAAGCAAAGAGAAAATGGACGAGATTGTTGCTGTTCTAAGCCAGTACCATTCAAACGTAAAATACTAATATAGATTTACGTTCATAATGTTTTCAAACGCCTCAATTTCAATTGGGGCGTTTTCTTTTCTTGTTGGAATATCCTTTCACTTTTCTTTACAACTTTTGTTTATCAATTCAAAAAATCATATTAAATCCGTGTTGAGATCATGTTTCCACTCGTAGGAATGCTGTTACTCTTACTGCAACAAAAGAATACAACATTTAGTTTTTTAGTGAGGCTCCTCCCATGGAAATGACCAATGCTCAGCGTCTAATTCTATCAAATCAATACTACCTAATGTCTCAAATGAATCCTGAGAACTCAGCTAAATACCAACGTCTACAAACGATTGTAGAACGTGGTTACGAACTCCAAATGCGTGAGCTTAACAAAGAATTTGGTTGTTTGACTGAAGCAGAATGTCGCGAAATTATCGACATCATGGAGATGTACCATGCAATGCAAGAGTCGAACAAAATGCTTGCAGAACAAGAACGTGCTGAAGTTGACCAACGTCGCCTGCAGTTCTTAGGTTTTGATATCGCTTCTGAAGCACAGGCCGTACACTACGTACGTTTCCTTGTGGATTCTGAAGGTCTTTACCCTCAATTCGACAAAGCCGATCACCACTTCAATAGCCAAATGCCAATGCTAGAGAAATACCGTCGCATGCTAACAACATGGCGCAACTGCCCTCGTCAGTACCACCTATGTGCGACAGAGCTATCTCAAATCTTTAGCGCTTAATACGTTAATAGATCAGCGATAACTTTTTAAAAAGTTTCAAGAAAAAGGGTTACTCATCATGAGTAACCCTTTTTTAATGTTCGTACCAAAGAGAAAAACAAAGCAACTAGAAAACGTAAGCCACACCAACGTTCTCGGCCAGGTTGATGCCAGTAACGCAGCACTGATAGCCACTATTTTTGACCCATGGTTCTTCACTACATCTACCGATTTATTGAGCAATTTTCAATCACGCCGCGCACTATATGGTACTTAATTCCGACAAATCAATTGAGCCCAGCTATACATCTAACACACATAAATCCAGCATGGGTATTGTTAAGCGATCTAAAATCGCAAAACAAACGGCCAGATCCCCTCGAATGTAAAATAATTTGATTCTACGCACCTCAAGTTGCCTATTGCGCTCACCACGTTTTTCACACGCAAAATTGTAAATAAATACATAATTGTTAAGCAAAATTGTGGAAGCGGGTCTAACCTTAAAATGTAGGGAGAGCCTATTTTTCAATCGCTCGTCAGTTTTGACTGGTTAACAAGGGGAATGTGACTATGAGTATTTTTGACCACTATCAATCACGTTATGAAGCAGCCAAGGAAGAAGAGCTGACATTGCAAGAGTTCTTAGGGCTGTGTAAAGACGATAAAAGTGCTTACGCTAATGCTGCCGAGCGCTTATTACTAGCCATTGGCGAACCGGAGGTCATTGACACAGCTCAAGACCCTCAACTGAGTCGTATTTTCTCGAACCGTGTCATCTCACGATACAGCGAATTTAAAGATTTCTACGGCATGGAAGATGCGATTGAACAGATTGTTTCTTACTTAAAACACGCTGCGCAAGGTTTAGAAGAACGTAAACAAATCCTTTACTTACTTGGCCCTGTGGGCGGCGGTAAATCTTCTCTCGCAGAAAAACTTAAAGCCTTGATGCAGAAACTACCAATCTATGTATTGTCTGCTGACGGTGAACGAAGCCCAGTAAACGATCACCCATTCTGTCTATTCGATGTTAACGAAGACGGCGACTTATTGAAGAACGAATACGGCATTGAGAAACGCTACCTTCGCTCGATTATGTCTCCGTGGGCAGCGAAACGTCTGCACGATTTTGGCGGTGATATTTCCAAATTCAAAGTCATCAAACTGCGCCCTTCTATTCTCGATCAAGTTGCGATCGCGAAGACAGAGCCTGGTGATGAAAACAACCAAGATATTTCGTCTCTGGTTGGTAAAGTCGATATTCGCAAACTTGAGCACTTCTCTCAAGATGATCCTGATGCCTACAGCTACTCTGGTGCGTTATGTAAAGCCAACCAAGGTGTGATGGAATTCGTGGAGATGTTTAAGGCACCAATTAAGGTATTACACCCTCTACTAACAGCAACACAAGAAGGTAACTTCAACGGTACCGAAGGGCTTTCTGCACTGCCATTTGACGGCATGATTCTCGCTCACTCGAACGAATCCGAGTGGCAGACCTTCCGTAACAACAAAAACAATGAAGCCTTCCTCGACCGTGTGTACATTGTAAAAGTCCCTTACTGTCTGCGCGTCTCTGAAGAAGTTAAGATCTACAAAAAACTACTGGAACACAGTGAGCTGTCCAAAGCACCTTGTTCACCAAGCACACTCGATCTGCTATCGCAATTCAGCATCCTTTCGAGACTGAAAGAGCCTGAAAACTCTTCTCTGTTCTCAAAAATGCGCGTTTACGATGGCGAAACTCTAAAAGACACAGATCCAAAAGCGAAGAGCTACCAAGAGTACCGAGATTATGCTGGCGTTGACGAAGGCATGTCTGGGCTATCAACGCGTTTCGCCTTTAAGATTCTGTCTCGCGTGTTTAACTTCGACCAAGCCGAAGTGGCCGCGAACCCAGTGCACTTGTTCTACGTTATTGAACAACAAATCGAACGTGAGCAGTTCCCTCAAGAGACCGCCGAGAAGTACCTAGAATTCTTGAAAGGATACCTAGTGCCGCGCTACGTAGAGTTCATCGGTAAAGAAATTCAAACCGCTTACCTAGAGTCTTACTCTGAGTACGGTCAGAATATCTTCGACCGCTATGTCACCTACGCAGACTTCTGGATTCAAGACCAAGAGTACCGCGATCCAGAAACAGGCCAGCTATTTGACCGTGCTTCTCTGAATGGTGAACTAGAGAAAATCGAGAAAACCGCCGGTATCAGTAACCCTAAAGACTTCCGAAATGAGATTGTGAACTTTGTGCTTCGTGCCAAAGCCAACAATAACGGTCAAAACCCAGTTTGGACGAGCTACGAGAAACTGCGCACTGTGATTGAAAAGAAAATGTTCTCCAACACAGAAGAGCTACTTCCTGTTATTTCGTTCAATGCTAAGACCTCAACGGATGATCAGAAAAAACACGACGACTTCGTTGCTCGTATGATGGAAAAAGGCTACACCGAGAAACAAGTTAGACTGCTATCCGAGTGGTACCTAAGAGTTCGTAAATCCTCATAACCAAACTGTACTGAGCTGTTCAAGTGAGCAGCTCGTACATAATAAAAAATAGGATCGCGACATCAGCTGAGAGGGAGTTCTTATGGCACAATTTATCGATCGGAGGCTCAATGGCAAAAATAAGAGTGCTGTGAATAGACAGCGTTTCTTACGACGCCATAAAGAGCAAATCAAAGAATCTGTGGCCGATGCAGTCAACCGACGCTCAATCACCAATACTGAAACCGGTGAAGACGTCACTATTCCCCATAAAGACATCAAAGAGCCAAGCTTTCACCAAGGTCAAGGCGGCGTAAGAGAACGCGTTCACCCAGGTAATGACCAGTTCATCACGGGCGATAAAATTGAACGTCCTAAAGGTGGCGGTCAAGGTGGTGGCTCAGGCCAGGGTGACGCAAGCCCTGATGGCGAAGGCCAAGATGAATTTACCTTCCAAATTTCAAAAGATGAGTATCTTGATATTCTCTTTGAAGATTTAGCTCTGCCTAATCTAGAGAAGAATCAGGTCAACAAAATCACCGAATGGAAAACTCACCGATCTGGTTACCAAAGTGCGGGGATTCCGTCCAACATCGCTATTGTTCGTTCACTGCAGCAATCTCTGGCTCGTAGAACTGCGATGACAGCAGGTAAAAAGCGCGAGCTTAACCTACTGATGGAGCAGCTTGACCAAGTTAAAATGACAGAGCCGGCACAACCTTTTGAAGAAGGTCGCCTCAAAGAAGAAATTGCCGAGTTACGTAAAAAAATTGAAAGTGTGCCGTTCATTGACACCTTCGACTTACGTTTTAAAAACTACGAGAAGCGCCCTATTCCATCTAGCCAAGCGGTCATGTTCTGTCTAATGGATGTGTCTGGGTCAATGGATCAGGCCACAAAAGATATTGCGAAGCGCTTTTATGTCCTTCTGTATCTGTTCCTAAACCGCACCTACGAAAACGTCGATGTTGTGTTTATTCGCCACCATACTCAGGCTAAAGAAGTCGACGAACATGAGTTTTTCTACTCACAAGAAACCGGTGGCACCATTGTTTCGAGTGCATTGAAACTGATGAAGGAAATTGTCGCAGACCGCTACCCTGCTAATGAGTGGAACATCTATGCTGCACAAGCCTCTGATGGCGATAACTGGGCTGATGACTCTCCTCGTTGTAAAGAGCTATTGGTCAATACGCTTCTGCCAACTTGCCAATATTACTCTTACATCGAAATAACACGCCGCTCTCATCAAACACTTTGGCACGAATACGAAAAACTCGAGAGCAGCTTTGACAACTTCGCCATGAAAAACATTAAAACGGTGGATGATATTTTTCCTGTGTTTAGAGAACTGTTCCAGAAAGAGACAGCGTAAGGGAGTTTGCCATGACAGCGAAATCAAACGTTGCAGAGAAAGATAAAGCTGCACAGAAAAAAAACGACAAGATGCTGCCTGACGGTCCAGATTGGACGTTCAACCTCTTGGAGAAATACCACGTAGAAATTAAGCGCGTGGCGCAGCATTACCGTTTAGATACTTACCCAAACCAAATCGAAGTAATTACTTCAGAGCAGATGATGGATGCATACTCAAGCATTGGTATGCCAATCAATTACAACCACTGGTCATTTGGTAAAAAATTCATTCAAACTGAACAAAACTACAAGCATGGCCAAATGGGATTGGCGTACGAAATCGTAATCAACTCCGATCCTTGTATCGCTTATCTGATGGAAGAGAACACGGTCACGATGCAGGCGTTGGTAATGGCTCACGCTTGCTATGGTCACAACTCTTTCTTTAAAGGTAACTACCTGTTCCAAACATGGACCGATGCCAGTTCTATCATCGATTACTTGTTGTTCGCTAAGAAGTACATTAGTGGCTGTGAAGAGAAATATGGTGTCGCAGAGGTCGAGCAGCTCCTTGATTCTTGCCATGCATTGATGAATTACGGCGTAGACCGATACAAACGCCCTGAGAAGATTTCCATTGCAGAAGAGACAGCAAGACAAGAAGAACGCGAAGCTTATCTGCAATCTCAAGTGAATGAGCTTTGGCGAACCGTTCCTCAGAATAAAAGTAAGGAAGAAGAGACCAAGATCCGTTTCCCTAGCGAGCCTCAAGAAAATATTCTCTACTTTATCGAGAAGAACGCACCACTACTTGAACCTTGGCAGCGCGAGTGTGTTCGTATTGTTCGCAAGGTAAGCCAATACTTCTACCCTCAGAAACAAACTCAAGTGATGAACGAAGGCTGGGCAACCTTCTGGCATTACACCATTCTTAACCATCTTTACGACGAAGGCTTGGTGAGTGATAAGTTCATCTTAGAGTTTCTACACAGTCACACCAGTGTGGTTGCTCAACCCGCCTACAACAGCCCTTATTTCAGTGGGATAAACCCTTATGCACTTGGCTTTGCGATGTTTAGAGACATCCGACGCATCTGTGAAGAGCCAACTGATGAAGACAGAGAGTGGTTCCCTGAATTAGCAGGAAGTGATTGGTTAGAAGCGGTGCATTTTGCTATGCACAACTTCAAAGATGAAAGCTTCATCAGCCAATACCTTTCTCCAAAAATCATTCGAGACTTTAAGCTATTCTCTGTACTTGATGATGACCGTAAAAACACCATTGAGATAAGTGCTATTCACGATGACCCGGGCTACCGCCTAATTCGTGAGAAGCTTGCAGCGCAATACAACCTAAGTAACCTTGAACCGAATATTCAGGTGTTTAACGTCGATGTTCGTGGTGATCGCTCAATGACGCTGCAGTATGTACCTCATGACCGCATCCCACTTGATAAGGGCTACGATGAAGTAATGAAGCATCTCTACCGTTTATGGGGCTTCGATGTAATTTTGGAAGAGGTAAAAGACACGGGTCATAGAGAAATTCTAACCACTTGTCCAAAACGTAATGATTACGGAGCCAAGATTTAAGACCCATCACAGTGAGTAGATGATGGGTATAAAACTCCGCTCCCCCTACAACATAGTGGTCAACCCGCTCGGAAGTGGAGCAATAAAAAAGCGCATAAGTCTGATGACTTATGCGCTTTCTTTTTAAGGCTCAAACGTCTGTAAATGAACGCAAAGCACGAAAACTAGAACTAGAACTAGAACTAGAACTAGATACTAGTGCTAAAATGGAACAAGCTTAAACAATCGGCTTTTGGCCGCGTTCAATCAGCTTCATCAGCACACTGTCTGCAGATTTACCTGCCACGCCCGCTAGTTTGTCTGAAAGCTTTTTCTTCTGTACGTAGTGAATCGCTAGAACCGTTTTGTCTTTACATGCTGCTACGACTAAATCATCAGAAGTGCTGATCTCATCCACAAGCCCAAGTTCATGTGCTTGTGTACCAAACCAGTGCTCACCGGTTGCTACTTTTTCAAGATCTAACGCAGGACGATGGTCACGTATGAAGTCTTTAAACAAACCATGAGTTTCCTCTAGCTCTTCTTTAAACTTCTCGCGTGCTTTATCACTGTTCTCACCAAACATAGTAAGCGTGCGTTTGTACTCACCTGCCGTTAACTGTTCAAACTCAATGTCGTGCTTTTTAAGCAGCTTGTTGAAGTTTGGCAGTTGAGCGATAACACCAATAGAACCAACAATAGCAAAAGGTGCAGATACGATTTTGTCTGCGATACATGCCATCATATAACCGCCACTGGCTGCTACTTTGTCTACTGAGATAGTCAGAGGTAGACCTGCCGCTTTGATACGATCAAGTTGAGAAGACGCCAAACCATAGCCGTGAACCATACCACCGCCAGATTCCAGCTTAAGCAATACTTCGTCACCTTCGCGAGCAACAGCTAGAACCGCCGTTACCTCTTCACGTAAAGAAGCCACTTCTTTAGCATCAATGCTGCCATTAAAATCGAGAACAAATAGGTGTGGTTCACGCTTGCTATCAAGCTCACCCTCTTTCGCTGCTTTCTTCACTTCTTTGCCACGTGATTTTACTTTCTCTTTTTCCGCTTTCTTTTCTGCTTTATCACGTGCTTTGATGAAAGCATCATCATGCAAATGGTGCTCTAGTTGTTCAATCGTTTGTTTGTGGTGCTCAGATAGGTTCGTGATTTCCAGCTCACCTTTAATTGCGCTTGATTTTCCACCCACAGATTTAGCTATCACTAAAATTGCAATGATGGCGATTACAACGGTCGCAATCTTGGCTAAAAACAAGCCGTAGTCCAACAAAAATTCCAATGTCATATCCCCTATTGTATGAATTAGTGTATTGTAACCATCTTGTCACGATTACCAAGAATTTCTCATCATTCCGGTGGTTATCTGTGTGATTAAACATCAATGGAATGACGAACATAATAAAAGAAAGAAGGATAAGCACAGTGGATTACCCAATCTCTACAGATGCCCTCAAAGATAAAGTAATTTTGGTTACAGGTGCCGGTGCTGGCATTGGTCGCCAAGCTGCACTAAGCTTCGCTCAACATGGCGCTACTGTCATTCTGTTAGGCCGCAATGTCAAAAACCTAGAATTCATTTACGATGAAATCGAAAGTTCTGGTTACCCGCAACCTGCGATTATCCCATTGGATTTAAAAGGCGCGACGAAACAGAACTACATCGACATGGCTGAAACCATTGAATCTCAATTCGGTCGCTTAGATGGTCTACTGCATAACGCAGGTGTGCTTGGTACGTTAAGTCCGTTTGATCAAATCGATGAAGAAACGTTTGATGGCGTCATGCAAATCAACGTTAAAGCTGAATTTCTAATGACTCAAGCATTACTGCCAATCATTAAGAAAGCAGAAGCAGGTCGTATCGTATTCACCTCTTCAACCGTTGGTCACTCTGGCCGTGCATTCTGGGGCACTTACGCGATTTCTAAGTTTGCGACTGAAGGTATGATGCAAATCTTAGCCGATGAGCTTGAAGGCACAAACATCCGTGTTAACGCGATCAACCCAGGCGGAACTCAAACACGCATGCGTGCAAAAGCGTACCCAGGTGAAGATGCGAACAAGCTAAAAACACCACTCGACATCATCCCGCTGTATCTACACTTAATGAACCCAAGTGTGTCAGACATTAATGGCCAATGTATCGACGCTCAACCTAAATAGCTGATATTATGAGCAATAACAAGAAGTCGCTTTAATAGCGGCTTTTTTTGTATCTAAATCAATCAACTAACACTTACTTCCGCTAATTTTCGTCATTTTGCTTTGCATCTTTTTCATTGTTAAATATACTGTATAAATATACAGGTATTTAATTATGCATGAACTCATAAAAAACTTACAAGACCGCCAGTTAATCTGGAGAGGGCTACAAGTAACAACGCAAGGAAGTACCACTTCGACAGGCTATCCGCAATTGGATAAACAGCTTGATGGTGGCTTTCCTACACACGGCGTTATTGAAGTTGAATCACAACAAGGGATCGGCGAACTTCGTCTGCTTACCCCCTATTTAGCTCAGCAAAACTCACAGAAGTTGGCCATATTCATTAACCCGCCAGGGAAGATCTGTGCCGAGTTTTTTAGCAGCCAAGGGATTGAACTCGATAACATCTTGGTGATCGAGCCTCAACGCGACCTCGATGCATTATGGGCTGCCGAACAGTGTCTCAAGAGTGGTGCTTGTCATTCTGTATTGTTATGGGGAGCCGATCTCGAAATCCACCAAACCAAACGCCTACAAGCAGCAAGTGAAACCGGTAAGTGCCTGCAATTTCATTTTAAAGCCACCAGCCATAATCAACTATCCCTGCCCGTATCCTTAAGCATGAAACTGTCTTCTCACGCCCAAGGGTTGAAGGTAGAGGTAACAAAAAGAAAAGGCAGTTGGTCGTATGGCAGCTTTATTCTAGACATGACACACAACTGGCCGTTACTCACAGAGAAAGTTGTTTATGAAGACAATTTAGACCGGGCTTTGTCCGGTAACACTGTGCTGGCTTTTCCTATTGCGAAGCAAGGCTAACGTATGTTGTGGCTTTATCTGCACTTTCCGTCTCTGCAGTTGGATACCTTGTTTGACTCTAATGAATTGGGTTCGAACGAAGACTCACGCAAGCAACCTATTATCATCGTAGATGAAAAAGATCACCGTGTACTGCAAGCTAACCCAGCTGCGCTGCAATCGGGAATTTCGCTTGATATGGGCTTAGGGTCTGCGGCGGCGCTTTGCCATCACTTACACGTCCACCCTTACAGTATTGAACTGGAGAAAAGTAAGCTCAAAGAGATCGCTCAATGGGCGTATCTAATCACTTCCGACATGGCGTTATTGCCACCTAATGGTTTGCTGATTAAAGCCTCTAACATGCTGTCACTTTACGATGGGCTAGATAACTACTGGCATGAGCTCAAAAGGCACTTAGAAACGCTCAATATCCAGTTCAGCTTTGCCACAGGTTATTCGCCGCTTTCTGCAATCCTTTTGGGCAAGCAAGCCATCAACCAAGCGACGAACAATGTTGAGCAGATGAAAGCTTGGGTAAGTAAGCAGACGCTGAGTTCAAGCGAGCTACCAACTAAGCAAGTTGAACGCCTAAATCGTGTTGGTATTAATGTCGTAGAAGACCTATTAAAGCTGCCTTTGCAAGATGTCGCGCGCCGCTTTGATATCGACTTGGTGAACTATGTGGGTCGTCTTAATGGGCAGTTCAAGCACCCTATTGATTTCTATCATCCACCAGAGAGTTTCCAACAATATTTGGAGCTGCTGTTTGATATTGAAAACATTCTATTTATCGAAAAGCCACTACTGAAATTGTTGAACCAACTGGAATGCTTTTTGAAGCTACGTGACCGAGTAGCTTTTGAGTTAACACTAACTCTGCACCTTAGGGATAAAGACGATCACCCTATATCTTTCTATTCGGCGCAGGGCGATTATCTTGCTCGCAAATGGGCGAACCTAACGCATCTCACCTTAGAGTCACTGAAGATCACAGCCCCCGTTCAAGGGCTCACTCTCTCGTTAACTCGTCATGGTGAGCCTCAAATGGACTACCATGATCTTTTCGATGGTAATACCGGAACACTTGCCGCGTTAGATTTGCTCTCACTACTGCAAGCAAAGCTTGGGCAAGCCTGCATTCAAACACCGAAAATACAGTACGATCCAAGGCCAGAAAAGGCCAATCAGTATTCGATCCCCACACTGAGTAAGTTTGTAGCAAAGAGGCAAACGCCCACAGGGTTCGAGCAACAAGCCACTGCTTTCAACATCAACCAACAACGACTCAGGCCCAGTATTTTACTGCCAGAGCCCGAAGCCTTAACCGAAAGCGTCACCTTATCTCAAGGCCCTGAGCGCATTGTGTCTGGCTGGTGGGACGGAGAGAAAGTCATTCGTGACTACTTTATTGCTCACAGTGAAAACGGCCGCAGATTATGGATATTTAGAACGCCAGATAAACAATGGTTTTTGCACGGTTTATTTAGCTAGCCGTAAGGCTGTTTGGTAAGTCGTTCTTACCACTTGTTCCATTTAAACGTCCCTTTTCAATCATGTTCACTCGCAATGGTTAAGTGAGATTACGTTATGTCTCAGCAATATTCAGAGCTCTTCTGTCAAAGTAATTACTCCTTCCTTGAGGGAGCCTCACACGCAGAGGAGCTTGTTTTACAGGCCGACTTCTTACGTTACAAAGCCCTTGCGGTCACCGACGAGTGCTCGGTCGCGGGCATCGTCAAGGTTCACTCTGCAATCAAGCAACATAAACTGTCGCTCAAGCAAATTGTCGGGAGCATGTTTTGGCTAAATGACGAGTGCCAAGTGGTTTTGCTATGCCCAAACAGACAAGCCTATGCCGAGCTGTGCCGTATTATTACCAACGCGAGACGTCGTAGCAGTAAGGGACATTATCAGCTCTCTGAGTGGGATATCATGTCGGCTAAGCACTGCTTTATTCTTTGGCTTCCTCAACAGAAAAATGAAGACGCGCACTGGGGGCAATGGCTTTCTCAACATCATTCAGGTCGATTGTGGATCGGCTTACAACGACACTTAAAGCAAACTGACCAGCAGTACACGGATTACTGTGTTGAGCTGTCCCAACATCACCATCTTCCTATTACTGCCTGTGGTGGCGTGCTGATGCACAACGCTAATCGCTTACCCTTGCAGCATTCACTCACTGCGATCAAGTATCAACGTCCCATTACTGAAGTGGGCAGTCACTTACTCGCCAATGCCGAGCGCTGTTTACGCAGCATCAATAAGCTCTCTCATATCTTCAAAGCTGAATGGCTAGAAGAGAGCAACCGAATCTCTGATCTGTGCGAATTTGATTTAGACAGCTTGCGCTACGAATACCCGAGCGAGCTGATTCCTCAAGGTGAGACACCCATGAGTTATCTGCGCAT
Organism: Vibrio cyclitrophicus; assembly: GCA_023206055.1. Taxonomy (NCBI): domain Bacteria; kingdom Pseudomonadati; phylum Pseudomonadota; class Gammaproteobacteria; order Vibrionales; family Vibrionaceae; genus Vibrio; species Vibrio cyclitrophicus. The sequence goes on from CP065366.1 coordinate 2,481,001, forward strand.
GTTAGTCGAGAAAGGAAAACAGGCTCGCTTCCCACAAGGTGTACCTAATGACATCCAACAAATCATAGATAAAGAATTGGGGCTGATTGATGAGCTCAACTACCCTTTCTTCTTTCTCACCATTCACGACATCGTGATGTTTGCCAAAAGCCAAGGGATTCTTTACCAAGGTCGAGGTTCAGCGGCCAATTCCGTGGTCTGTTACTGCTTAGAAATCACCTCTGTCGACCCAAGACAGATCTCAGTATTATTTGAACGCTTCATCAGTAAAGAACGTGATGAGCCGCCGGATATTGATGTCGATTTTGAGCATGAGCGCCGTGAAGAAGTCATCCAATACATCTACAAAAAATACGGTAGAGAACGCGCTGCGCTTGCCGCGACTGTCATTTCATATCGCTTCAAAAGTGCGGTAAGGGATGTAGGCAAAGCTTTAGGGTTACAGGAAACCCAGCTTGATTACTTTATTAAGAACACCAACCGCAGAGACAAAAACTTAGGTTGGCAGGCTCAGTTAACTCAATTAGGACTACAACCTGACTCTTTGAAGGGTCAGCAGTTTATCCATTTGGTTAATGAAATCATCGGCTTTCCACGTCATCTATCTCAGCATGTTGGTGGCTTTGTGATCTCTTCCGGGCCTTTGTACGAACTGGTTCCCGTCGAGAATGCGGCTATGCACGATCGAACCATCATTCAATGGGATAAAGATGATCTTGAAACCTTAGGGCTACTTAAAGTCGATGTACTCGCGCTTGGTATGCTTTCTGCTATTCGTAAGTGCTTCGACCTGATCAAACGCATTCATGGGCGATCACTCACCATCGCAGAGATCACTCGTCTCAAGGACGACCCTCTGGTTTACGGCATGATTCAACGAGCAGACACGGTCGGTATCTTCCAAATTGAATCACGCGCGCAAATGAGCATGCTACCAAGGCTTAAACCAAAGACTTATTACGACTTGGTGATCCAAATTGCTATCGTACGTCCTGGGCCTATTCAAGGCGATATGGTTCACCCGTTCTTAAAGCGCCGAGATGGTATTGAGCCAATCAGCTACCCATCTAAAGATGTGGAGTCGGTACTGTCGCGCACCTTAGGTGTTCCAATCTTCCAAGAGCAAGTGATTAAACTCGCCATGGTTGCCGCAGGGTTCACAGGTGGTGAAGCGGATCAACTCAGACGCGCCATGGCGGCTTGGAAGAAAAATGGCAACGTCTTTAAGTTTAAAAACAAACTCATCGAAGGCATGCAAAAACGCGGCTATGAAACCGAGTTTGCTGAACAGATCTTTAAACAGATATGCGGTTTTGGTGAATACGGTTTTCCAGAAAGCCACTCGGCTTCATTTGCAGTATTAGCGTATTGTTCCGCTTGGTTGAAATGTTACTACCCAGAGTGTTTTTACGCGTCTTTGCTAAATAGCCAACCTATGGGATTCTATAGCCCATCACAGTTGGTACAAGATGCGCAGCGACATAATGTGGTAATACTTCCGGTATGTGTGAACGCTTCTCAAAACGATCACACGGTTGTCTCTCATCAGAATGGTCTAGCAATTCGATTAGGGCTACGACAAATCAAAGGATTCAGCGAGCATGGAATACAAAGCGTGCTCGCCAATCGTCCACAATTCGGTTATCGCCACCCTAGCCAGGTGAAACAGTTATCGATGAATAAGAAAGATATCGAGCTACTGGCATCGGCCAATGCGCTACATAACGTTTCTGGAGACCGCTTCCAGACTCGCTGGGCGATCATGGACTCCGCTTCTGATTTACCTCTGTTTAGCCAGATCTATGACGATACCGAGGATGAGACTGGCGAACACACACTGCACAAGCCCAACGAGATGCAAGATCTACTCGAAGATTTCACCAGTGTCGGAATTTCATTAAACAAGCACCCAATCACTTTGCTCGAAGAAGCGGGGCGATTAGGTCGATTCACACACATGAAAGACTTAATACAACAAAGGCACAAATCTATGGTCACCGTTGTCGGATTAGTCACAGGAAAACAATCTCCCGGAACCGCGGCAGGTGTCACCTTTGTCACACTAGAGGATAGCACTGGCAATATTAATGTTGTGGTCTGGGGAGCAACCGCGCGCGCTCAACAACAAGCTTATCTCACAGCCAAGGCGTTAAAGGTACAAGGGATATTAGAAAAAGAAGGAGAAGTTGTGCACGTTATCGCGGGGAAACTTATCGATATTACCGACGAAATTGTTGGCTTGAAAACCAAATCTCGGGATTTTCATTAGCGAAGTACCAACTGTTCTCAATCGATCATTGGCTAAAGAAACGAGAGAAAGAGAAACGAAAAAGGGAAGCATCCGCTTCCCTTCAATTCCAATTGTTGAGTTATGACTCAACTTCAGCTTCCGTACGTCTTTTCTTAAATTCCCTATACAGTAATAAGCTCAAAGTCATGACAACTTTAGACGTTAACCATATCATTAAGAGGAACTACCTTAGATTGTGTGTGAAAAGTTACGCTAGTAGTTGAGCATATTTCGTTAAGAGAAATATGCTGCGTGAATATTAGCAAACGTTTTCTATAAGGTCACTCAAAACAAACCGTACAGCAGCATTAATTATAAAATCTGACGCATTCGCTCTTGAGTCACTTCAACCAAGAGGTCTGGCTGGAACTTAGAAATAAAGCGGTTACACCCTACTTTCTCCACCATGGCTTCATTAAAACTTCCACTTAAGGAAGTATTTAGCGTGATGAATAGGTCATGCATTCTTGGGTCAGTACGTACTTCGTGTGTCAGCTTGTAGCCGTCCATTTCAGGCATTTCAGCATCGGTGATCATCAACAATATTTCTTGATTGATGTCTTTGCCTTCATCACACCAGCCCTTAAGTAAGGTCAGTGCTTCTAAGCCATCACAACACTCAATAATATTCAAACCCAACTGCGACAAGGTGCCTTTGATCTGGTTACGCGCTGTTGAAGAGTCATCAACGATAAGCACGTTACGTCCTATCATCTCCTGAGCTAATTGTTCGTCCAAAACACCTTCAGAGATCGAGACATCGTAATCAATGATCTCAGCCAACACTTTCTCAACATCGATGATCTCGACGATCTTATGTTGCTCTTCTTCTTGAATATGCGTGATAGCGGTTAGGTAATTTGCACGACCCGTGGTCTTTGGCGGCGGCTGGATTTCAGTCCATGTTGTATTAACGATATTACGCACTTGCCCAACCAAGAAGCCTTGTACGGTTCGGTTGTATTCCGTAATGATCAGGTTGCTCTCTTGAGATTCCGCACGAGATGGCGGAAAGCCAATAGCACTACGCAAATCAATAACAGGCACCGATTCACCACGTAAAGACGCAACACCCGTAATATGATGATGAGAGCCCGGTAAGCGAGTGAGTACTGGCACTTTGAGGACTTCTTTCACTTTAAATACGTTAATCGCAAATAGTTGACGACTATTTAAGCTGAATAACAAGAGTTCCAGACGGTTTTCACCGACCAGCTTGGTTCTCTGATCAACCGAATTTAAAACGCCAGACATACAACACCTTAGTGACAAATAATAACTGTGGCTACAATAGCCTAATTCAATAGGTTAAAGCAAAGCGCCAATGCACAGAATGCTTAAACTAAGTACAACAAATGATGTTATACAAAGCTTAAGTACATGGAAAGGTTCAGGGTAAGGCTACAAGACGAGAAAAAGAGTTAGCCTTCAATAACTTTCATTAACAGTTGGCCATCGTATAAGGCCTGTTTGATGAGCGCAGCACCTGGCATGGTAGCCTGCTTATAAAAACGAGATTCCACCAGCTCTAAGTCTTTATGGTAAACCGATAGGCTCTGCTCTTCGATACACTTTTGAATCGCTGGATATAACACGCTCTTCGCCTGATTGATAACCCCACCCACCAAGATTTTCTCTGGGTTGAACAGGTTAATCACAATCGCAATCGCAGAACCTAGGTAACGACCTAACTGTTCAATCACTTCGACAGCTAACGGATCACCATCAGCAGCGGCAGCGCAGATCTGTTCAATAGTGACGTCTTCAAACACCGTTAGCGTTGATTCTTCACCATTGGCCAAACGCGCTTTGACTTGCTCACGGATTGCCTGAGAACTCGCCACCGTTTCTAAACAGCCTCGATTACCACAGTGGCAAAGTTTGCCTTCCTTATCGATCTGGATGTGCCCCAACTCACCGATGTTACCGTGACGCCCTTGCAGAACGCGACCATCAAGAATGATCCCGGCGCCTAAACCGTGGTGAATCGAAATAAGAACAGAGTTGTCGTTGTCTTGTGAGTTACCAAACAGCTTCTCTGCTAATGCCCACGCTCGGGTATCATTGGCAATAAAAACTGGCAGGCCCGTTTCTTTGTAGATCTCCGGCCCCAACGCTAAGTTTTCAACGTTGTAGTGCGGCATCTGCAACACAATACCTTGCTCTGAATTCACCAGACCAGGCAGTGTGATTGCGATACTCGTCACCCTGTCGAGTTGCTCGGCATAGGTTTGGAAGAACTCATCGATTTCATGGAGAAGACGCGCAAGCACATCATCTTGATCTCGTTCATGGATATCAATCTTGGTATCGATAAGCACGTCACCGCCCAATTCATGGAGCGCGATCGTCAAGTATCCACGACCAAGACGCATCGACAAAAATTGCCAACCTTCGTTATTGGTTTGTAGACCGACAGCAGGACGCCCACGAGTCGTGGCTTCTTGAACCGTCGTTTCGTGAATAAGGTGAGCTTCAATGAGTTCACGGGTAATTTTAGTAATACTCGCCGGAGCCAACTCACTTTGCTTGGACAGATCGATACGAGAAATAGGACCTTTAAGGTCAATTAGTTTATATACACGACCAGCATTGACCTGTTTGATATGATCAATATGGCCCGGTTGAGCCATGTACATTTTACGCTCCAGAAATCATCAACGAGGTAATTTTTTTACTTTGCGAAGTAATTGTGAAGTCACTTGGTATATCGCCGTGACCAGTATCACGTATATACATGAATCTTTGTGTATCGAGTCAAATAGTTCGAGGAAAATTAACACCCACATCGATAATTTGCGACTTAATTTTCAGAATAAAACATCGCGTTTGAGCCCTGAATTCAATAATTAAAGGCAAATCAAGAAATATCCTCCTAGCTCCCAATAAATTATCAATTAATGCATATACTTAATTCAGTCTTTCAAAAGATTACTTGGCCTCACTCTAGGAGTATTCATGACAACCGAATTAAGAAAAACGAAAATCGTCACAACGCTAGGCCCTTCTACTGATAAAGGTAACGTGCTTGAAGAGATCATCAAAGCAGGTGCCAATATCGTCCGTATGAACTTCTCTCACGGCACCAGCGACGACCATATTCAACGCGCAGAAAAAGTCAGAGCAATAGCAAAAAGACACGGTACTCAAATCGCCATTCTCGGAGACTTACAAGGTCCCAAGATTCGTGTGTCGACATTCAAAGATGGCAAAATTCAACTTGCCGTAGGCGACCTGTTCACTCTCGACAGCAGCCTAGGTTTAGGTGAAGGCAATCAAGAAGCCGTTGGCCTTGATTACAAAGAACTGCCTAACGATGTGTCCGCCGGCGATATCCTGTTGCTTGACGATGGTCGTGTTCAACTCAAAGTAACCAAAGTAGAAGGCTGTCGCGTTCATACCGAAGTCATCATTGGCGGCCCACTCTCAAATAACAAAGGCATCAACAAAAAAGGTGGAGGCCTTTCCGCTGAAGCACTAACAGAAAAAGACAAGCGCGACATCGTCACCGCCGCACAAATCAAAGTGGATTACCTAGCGGTGTCTTTCCCTCGTAATGGCGAAGACATGCACTATGCTCGTCAGCTTGCGCGAGAAGCCGGCTTAGAAGCTCACCTCGTCGCAAAAGTGGAGCGAGCAGAGACAGTAGCCACTGTTGAGAACATGGATGACATCATAATGGCCTCAGATGTGGTCATGGTGGCTCGTGGTGACCTCGGAGTGGAAATTGGCGACCCTGAATTGGTCGGAGTACAAAAACAGCTTATACGCCGTGCCAGAGCGCTTAACCGAACAGTGATCACCGCAACTCAGATGATGGAATCAATGATTTCTGCGCCAATGCCAACCCGTGCTGAAGTCATGGACGTTGCCAACGCCGTACTCGATGGAACAGATGCTGTGATGCTTTCTGGTGAAACCGCTGCCGGTGATTACCCTGTAGAAACCGTAAAATCAATGGCAGAAGTCTGTATTGGTGCCGAAAAAATGGCAGGCATTAATAACCAATCCAATTACCGTATTGACCGCACCTTTGTCACCGCCGAAGAAACCGTGTCGATGGCGACCATCTACTCTGCAAACCATATGGAAGGTATCAAGGGGGTGGTGACTCTAACCGAATCGGGTCGCACTGCACTGATGATGTCTCGCTTAAGTGCTGATATGCCTATCTATGCATTATCTCGTAACGAAGGAACACTTAATCGCTGTACCTTGTACCGAGGTGTGACACCGATCTACTTCGAGACAGAAGCCGAGGACAGCTTCGATATTGCACTATCGACTCTTGCTTGTCTGAAAGAAGCGGGACACCTAAAGTTTGGTGACTTAGTGATTGTCACTCAAGGCGACATTATGGATGTGGCAGGGTCAACCAACTGTATGAGAATCTTGCCTGTCACCTAATGTTTGGCTATCAGGCGAAACGATTTGCCTAATCTCAAAGGCAAAAAAGGGTTATCGAACCAAGTTCAATAACCCTTTTTCATTTTAGAACACGACTCACTAACGATCTGGTTAAACAGCATGATGAACTCACAGCATGCTAACTCATCAACTTCGAGGATTACTTGTCAGCAGCAATAGTGGCTAACTGTGATATATGCGAGTTGCGAGCGTTTTCCGTTGAGGTATAGGTTTCTATAAATCGGTAACCGGCTTCTAAACCCAGGTCGTAATCATACAACAAGTCTTCTTTATCACTCATTAATGAACTCGACTTGAGCGGTTGACTCGGCGCAATCTGCACCACAAACGCATCATCCGGCGGAGAGTTTAAAAAGTCTTGGGTTAAAGAGTATGTTTGGTAATGCACCATCAACATGTCAGCTAACCCTGAATCAAATTTATCTCCGATTAAATGGCTTAAGCGATAAATATCATCCGCACCAAACAGCCAGCGACCACCATTCAGCAGGTCCAAATGCCCACGGTCACGTTTCTGCTCTTTTGAGCGCATGATTTGTTGTTGGAAAAAAGAGGTCCAGTCGGTTTTCCACTGTTCCACCTTTTGCTGCCAATGACCTTGAACACTGTCGAAAGATTCACGGAACCATTCCAGTTCTTCGGCAGATATCGGTTTAGGCGCTTTGACTGAAGACCCATTGACTGGTCCTTCAACCAAATGGCCATTGCCTTCCTCAACCACAGGTTCAGTGCGAATCACCACAATAGAGCGAGCTTGTCTTCGCCACGCTTCTTGAACCGGTATACACGCTGATACACCACCGTCCACATAAGCACTGTCACCAATATAAATTTCATCATTGTACAAACGAGGAATGGCGCAGGTCGCGATCATCACCTTGTACCAATCTTCGCCCAGTAGCGGAAAGTAGTGGTCTCGTAAGTCTTTAGAATCCGTTACAGCCGCATAGAAATGGCGATCACCTAGCGTTTGTCGCCCTAAATCCAAGTCGAGCTTATATGGGTAAGCCATAATTTGTTCTAGCGCCCATTCTAATCCTAAGTTCTTTCTGTGTCGTATATACGAAAAGAGATTGAAGAACTCTGGTGAAGTTGTGAGGTCGAGAACAAAAGAACGGCCAAGGCCTTTATCGCGGCATAGATAAGCACATAAATTAAGAGCGCCTGCTGAGGTACCAAAAAATTCGTCGAAGGGGTCAAAATTAGAGAGAAGAAAGGCATCCAGCACTCCAGAAGTAAAAATACTTCTCTGTCCGCCACCTTGAGCGACCAGTGCTGTTTTTCCAGCAATAAACTTAGCGTAATAATCCAAGTCTATCGCTGTATCAATATTGGTTATAATCCCACTATTCATTATTCCCTGAGTATAAAAACTCAGCCTCGCAATCGATGGTATTAACTACCAATCGCAATAAAGCCAAATGAAAGAATGATTGTGTAGATAAACACTGTTATTTGTAGGGCATTTTTCAGATTATGGTCCATAGACACCTCTGGCTTATTATTAATTTGTCGAGTCTCTATTTAAGTACTATCAGGTGTGTGAAGTATCTTCAAGAATCGTCGAAATTAGTCGCACAATATTGATGTAACCATCACAATTAGTATGTGTATGGATAAGGATATACTCATGAATAACAAAGCAAATATGATGGCACTTATTACGCTTCTCTCCGCTTCAAACGCGTATGCTTCGCCGGAGATCATCATTACACCGATGGTGGGTTACACCGGCGGTGGCAGTGTCGAAGACCAGGATGGTAAAACCTATGACATGAAAGGCTCTGAAAACTACACCTTTGCAATCGAAACACCAGTTGACAAAGGACGTATCGGTTTCTTCTATTCCAATCAGAGTTCTGAATTAGAAACACTCAACCTAAGCTCCTCCATCCAATACCTGCACTTTCAAAGTAGCATCTACTACCCTGCTTCGCCTGTATTATCGGGTTATCTAGGGCTAGGCCTTGGTGCTTCTTACGTCGATGTAGATTGGGCAAAAGATAAGTATGGATTCTCAACTTCTATCTTTGGTGGCTTAGAATACAAATTTAGTGACCGATTAGCGTTGAACACACAAGTACGTTGGCTGGGTACAGTTGTCGATAACGATACCTCCGGCGTTTGTAACATCCCAAGTAACGGCCAAGAGTGCATCATTCGTTTTGATACCGACTGGATGAACCAATTCCAAGCCAATGTCGGACTGAGTTTTACTTTCTAATCGGCTCAATGAAGCAAAAAATATAAGATCGGCCCAAATGAAAAAACCAGCTAAATGCTGGTTTTATTTCATTATTAAAGTGGTTTTAGTTCAGGTTAGAACTTATAGGTAACACCTAAAGCGCCGCCCACTTGCAACTCAACACCTTTATACATATCGAGTTCAGGGTGAACTTGAGCGTAAGCATTCCAACCTTCGTAGAAATTCACTTTCACGCCTAATGGCAAGCGTAAGCCAAAGTCGTCATTCCATTCAGCCCAAGCACCAGCACCGACGTACCAGCTCAACGGAGCTTCAGTTTCGAACTGACCACGCTTAAAAATGTAATCAAATGCAGCGCCGTCATTGCCAATCGTAGCACGGTATTTCTGGTCAAATTCCACAACGACACTCAGGTCTTGGTCAATGGCGAGTCCAACTTCCAAAGCTGGAGCTTCAGAAGCTTGAGCAAACGAGGCTCCGCTGTAGCACATAAGGCCGATCAAGTAACGATGTTTCATAATATTCTCAGACTGTATTTAAAAAACGGGAGTCTACTGGAATCTCAACGAAAGGTGTCATCGCTAGGTAAAAGATAAAAGACACGAAAAACCTGAGAACGACCATCACCTGATCGAGCTTAATGGTAACTATTTGACTTAATAGGGATTAGACGCAGAAGGTGTTTCATAGAGCAGAAAACAAAAAAGGAGGCCTGTCGGCCTCCTTTCAATTTATTGAATCAGTGAATTAACCGTTGTTACGGATCCACTCATCCATGTCTGTTTTAAGGTTGTCAGACTTAGTACCGAAGATAGCTTGTACGCCACCAGCAACTACAACAACACCTGCAGCACCTAGTTTCTTCAGTTTGTCTTGGTCAACAACTGCTGTATCAGCAACTGCTACACGTAGACGAGTAATACAAGCGTCAAGACCAGTGATGTTCGCTTTGCCACCGAATGCAGCAACTAGCTCACCAGCAAGCTCTGTACCAGTTGCAACGATTTCGTCTTCTGACTCGTCTTCGCGACCTGGAGTTTTAAGGTCAAGTGCTTTAATCACAGTGCGGAATACGATGTAGTAAATTGCAGCGTAAGCAATACCACATACAACCATTAGGCCCATCTTAGACGCGTTGCCAGATAGAACTAGGAAGTCGATTAGACCGTGTGAGAAAGATGTACCGTGTACAAAACCTAGAGTGTTCGCAAGAACGTATGCAGAACCAGCTAGTAGAGCGTGGATTGCGTACAGTACTGGAGCAACGAATAGGAAAGAGAATTCGATTGGTTCAGTGATACCCGTTAGGAATGAAGTCAACGCAGCAGAAGCCATGATGCCCATTACTTTAGCGCGGTTTTCAGGCTTAGCTGAGTGTGCAATCGCGATTGCAGCAGCAGGAAGACCGAACATCTTGAACATGTAACCACCAGCTAGCTGACCGAAGCCATTGCCCGCTGCACGAGATGCGTCATCAGCAACTAGGTAACAAGTAAGAACACCGTTTTGAGTTTCGCCAGCAGCGTTTACACAAGTACCAGCTTCAAAGAAGAAAGGTACGTTCCAAACGTGGTGAAGACCAAATGGAATTAGAGAACGCTCAACGATACCGTAGATACCAAACGCCACTTGTGGGTTTTGGTGAGCAGCCCAATCAGAGAACGCAGAGATAGCGCCGCCAACTGGTGGCCATACTACAGATAGTAGGATTGCTAGACCAATCGCAGAGAAACCTGTGATGATTGGCACAGCACGCTTACCAGCGAAGAAGCCAAGGTACTCTGGTAGTTGAATACGGAAGAAACGGTTGAATGCCCAAGCAGCAACACCACCGACTAGGATACCACCTAGTACACCAGTATCGATTTTATCAACGCCCATTACACCAGCCATTACGCCAAGTGTAGCAGTCATGATGCCGTAACCAACGATAGCAGCTAGACCCGCTACACCATCGTTGTTAGTAAAGCCAAGTGCAACACCTACTGCGAACAGTAGTGCCATTTGACCGAATACTGAACCACCAGCTTGTTCCATTAAGTTTGAAACGATTTCTGGAATGAAAGGAAGATCTGCTGCACCGACACCTAGCAAAATACCCGCAACTGGTAAAACTGATACTGGAAGCATCAGAGACTTACCAACTTTCTGCAGGCTAGCAAAAAGGTTCTTAAACATGTTTATGCTCCTGATAAAGATAAAATAATTATATTGGGTTCTAACGGCACACCCCCGTAGCCTATATGTTAGCACCCTGCGAAAATGTAACCATGTATTGCATTATATTTTCTGCCGCTAAATATATATTGATGGGGAACTAACTTTCTAGTCACTTACGAAATTTAGTTTCAAAACACGTCTTGGATCACATGTCAAATCTAGAAATGCAATGCTTTACAAGCATTTAATTAATTGAAATATATAAGTATTTTTTAAGAGGCTTATTATTTTACTGGGTAAATAAAATAGGTTCGAATGTTATTTTTAGTAACAAAATTACAAATGTTATAATTAGCGCTCTCAAGTTCAACATAATTCGTAAACATTAAAAAAAAACGCATTTTTGGTGATCAAAAACACAAAAAGGGAGCTTTTGCTCCCTTTTATTTGTTTACTTAGATTTTTATCGCAAAAAAAGTTTTTGGTAATTTTTGGTCGTTTGTTCGGCAACCTCTTTCATCGACACACCTTTTAATTGCGCAATGTAGGCCGCCACTTCGACGACATATGCAGGCTGATTCTGCTTTCCACGATATGGGATGGGTGCCAAGTATGGAGAATCCGTCTCGATCAGTAACCTGTCTAGCGGTAGGTTTTTAACAACTTCTTTAAGTTCTTTAGCCTGCTTAAAGGTCACAATACCCGAAATTGAGATATAGAAACCTAGTTCCATTGCTGCTTCAGCGAACGCTTGATCTTCGGTAAAGCAGTGAATCACACCACCACACTTATCAGCTCCGCCATCACGTAAAATAGCTAATGTGTCTTCACGTGCGTTACGAGTGTGAATGATCAAAGGTTTATTCAGCTCAACAGCCAACTCAACATGCTGCTTAAATCGTAGCTGTTGTAGCTCTGCCGTCTCTGGTTGGTAGTGATAATCTAAACCTGTCTCACCAATCGCCACAACCTTAGGGTTGCTCGCGTATTCACGCATTGTCTCTAGGCTGAAATCACTTTCAACATCGAGAGGGTGGACGCCACAAGAGGCTTTAACGTTATCAAACGGCGAGATCATCTCGAGCATGTTTTCAAACGAATCTAGTGTCACACCGACAGAAAGCAGCTGGTCTACATTCGCTGCCTTCGCCTTGTTCACCACATCTTCTACGCTGGTGTGTAAATCTTGATAATCCAATTTGTCTAAATGACAGTGGGAATCTACGAACATGTTTCCTCGCAAGTGGCTATTAGCCAATTCATTATGAGTAGCTCCGTATTGAGCCCAGGGTGTTGCTTTAACTGCTCAATCAATATCAGCAGCTTATTCGATGCTGCGTAAGCATTTTGATAAGACATCACTTCGACCAGTGCTTTCGCGCTAGGAGTCATAGCCTGAGTCGCCAAGTCAAAATGCAGCTTCTGTACGTCAGACAACAAGTGCCATAGCCAACTCAATTGAATCAAAGGATCTTTGCTAAGCTCTGTCGAGAATTTTAGCATGTCAGGTTGAGTGCCCTTAATGACATTAACAAAGCCATCGAGCGCTTTGGTCGAAGCTTCAACTCCACCCTGCTCGAACATCGCCTTTGCTTTTAAAGGCGCGTTGTCATTCAGCGCTAAAATATATTGTGGAACAGCCTTACCAACTTCACCATCTAACCAAGCCGATCCTGCCTCTAACTGTGGGCTTACCACATTAAATTGTTGGCAACGGCTAATGATAGTTGGCATCAAGCGGTTACTGTTACGAGTAGACAGAATGAAAATGCACTTGCTTGATGGCTCTTCCAGAGTTTTCAGTAATGCATTGGACGCCGATTCGTTCATCGCTTCAGCGGGGTTAAGCAAGATAACGCGCAAGCCTCCTAACTGGGAAGATTGTTGAGCCCAGCGGTTACTCGCACGCACCTGGTCAACGGTAATCGACTTACCTTCTTTCTCAGGTTCAATCACATGGAAATCCGGATGACTCCCCGACTTCATTAATTCGCAGCTGTGGCAAAACCCGCACGACTCGCTTTCATAATTCGTGCATATCAAAGCGTCGGTAAGTTGGCTAATCAACGCATCAACGCCTAGCCCTTCCGGTGCATTAACAATCACAGAGTTAGGAAAACGCTCCGCATCGAGACTTTTTTTCCACTCACTCCATACCGGTGTGAGCCAAGAATACACTTCCGCCATGGTTACCTACTGTTTGTCGAGCCAAGCAGTTAGCGCGACTTTAATATCAGCGGCTACTTGCTCAATTTCTTGCTGCGCGTTAATCACAAGTACAGAATCATCTTGTTTTGCAATTTCTAGATAGCGCTCACGCGTACGATCAAAGAATGAGATGTCCATCTTTTCAATTCTATCAAGCTCACCACGGCCTCTAGCACGCTCTAGCCCTACTCTAGGGTCTAGGTCCAAATATAGCGTGAGATCGGGTTTAAAACCGCCTAGCGTAGTTTCTTTCAGTGATTCCATCGTAGTGCGTGCGATCTGACGGCCACCACCTTGATAAGCTTGAGATGACATATCATGACGATCACCCAACACCCATTTGCCACTGTCTAGTGCAGGCTTAATGACGTTTTCTACTAATTGAACACGCGCTGCGTACATCAGCAGCAATTCAGTCATGTCTTGAAGCTTCTCGCCTTCGTGCTCTTCTTTAACCAATGAGCGCATCTTTTCAGCTAAGACTGTACCACCCGGCTCACGAGTATTAACAATATCCTCAACACCCGATGCTTTTAATGTCTCAACGATGGCATTGATTGCTGTGCTTTTACCAGCGCCTTCAAGGCCTTCAACCACGATAAATTTCGACTGATTCATAATTATTTCTTTATCTGTTTTTTCTTAATTGCTTTAAGTAAGCTCGCACTGCACGGTTATGCTCAGTCAAACTCTTTGAAAATACGTGACCACCTGTCCCACTCGCAACGAAATACAAGTAGTTGCTCTTCTCTGGATTCAACGCCGCGTTGATAGACGCTTTGCCTGCCATAGCGATAGGGGTCGGTGGCAAGCCACTCATTGTATAGGTGTTGTACGGCGTTGGCGTGCGTAAGTCTTTTTTACGGATATTGCCATCGTAGCTGTCACCCATGCCGTAGATAACCGTTGGATCAGTTTGCAGACGCATACGCTTGTTCAAGCGGTTAACGAACACAGAAGAAACACGCTCACGTTCTGACGCAACGGCGGTCTCTTTCTCAATAATAGACGCAAGAATTAACGCTTCGTATGGCGATTTAAGAGGAAGCTTATCCGCTCTGTTTTCCCACTCGGCATTCACCACGTTCATTAGATCTCGGTGGGCGCGCTTCAACAGATCTAAATCCGTTGTGCCATAGGTGTAGTGATACGTTTCTGCTAAGAAAAGACCTTCAAGCTTTTCATTTTCAATACCCAACTTTTCAGCGATCTCTGTTTCAGACACACCGTCCAACGTCTGTTGAATGAATTCGTTGTCTTTAAGCTGAACAAGCCACTCATCAAAGCGACTGCCTTCTACGAAAGTAATCGTGAATTGATGCTCTTTCCCTTCGACCAGCACTTGTAGCGCTTGCTCGAGGGTTAAACCAGGCTCAAGCAGGAATGTACCCGCTTTTACGTCTACAAGCTCAGGATGTAACTTACGGATTAATTTCTCGTAAGGAGAAGCCTCAAATAGCCCCTCATTTATCAACTGTGCCAGAACACGATTAAAGCTGCTGCCTGAAGCAACAGTCACAACTTGTGGTTTTTCTAATTGAATAACTTGTTTCAGGTTACCTTGCGCTTGGTTATAAATGTAGAAACCAGCAGCACCGGCTGCAATTAGGCACAAGATAATAAAAATAAATAACTTTTTGATCACGAGTTTAGTTGTCCTTGAAGGCTACGAGTAACGTTTCCAATGTTAAATTGGGTATCACTTATACGGGTAACTGGGGCAACCCCTAAGATGGAGTTGGTCATGAAAACCTCATCAGCTTGCATGAGTTGAGATAAGCAGTAGTCACTAATAGTAACGGAAAGTTCAGCTTGATTCAGCGCGGTTAACACTTGCTTACGCATAACCCCAGCAACGCCACTTTGCGTCAGTTGAGGAGTGTGAATCGTCTGCCCTTTTCGCCAAAACAGATTGGCCATGGTGGTTTCAATCACATTACCTGAAATATCAAGAACCACACCATCAACTTCATTAACTTGATCCATTTCATCTTTCATCAAAATCTGCTCAAGACGATTATTGTGCTTATGGCCAGCAAGTAGTGGGCTCAAACCTAGCGCTTGATGACAGATACCGAGTTCAACACCGTAGTCTTGCCACGCTGAATAATGACTTGGGTAATCAAAGGTACTGATGGTGATTGTCGGCTTGGCGATATTCTTCGTACTGTAGCCACGCCCGCCTGCCCCACGGCTAACGTGCAGTTTGATCCCTGATTTTTCATTATGAAGATCGTTATCTTGGATATGTTGAAGCGCACTATCGAGCCAAAGGTTAACCACATCCCAATCAAGTGCGGAAATGCGTAACGCTTTAAGGCAATCATCGACACGACGCTGATGATCGTGAAAATGTTGTATCTCCCCATCACTCACGAGCATTGTCGTAAAACAGCCGTCTCCGTACTGAAACGAGCGATCCAAAATATCGATAGTTTGCTGGCTTTCTCCATCAACCCAAAACATGTTTTTCCCCATAAAAAGAAACGGCTCAATGCTAAAGCATCAAGCCGTTTAAAAACAAGTCTAATTGTGACTATCTACGAGTGTTTACGTCTTTAATAAGATGATTAAATCTTTTTGAAGATCAAACAGCCGTTTGTACCACCGAAACCGAATGAGTTACATGCAGCATATTCCATGTTGCTAACTTCACGCGCAGTGTGAGGTACTAAGTCAATATCTAAGCCTTCTTCAGGATCATCTAGGTTGATTGTTGGTGGAACAATTTGGTCAACCAGAGACATAGCCGTGATGATAGCTTCAGCAGAACCAGCAGCACCTAGAAGGTGGCCTGTCATTGATTTCGTAGAAGAAACCAATACTTGCTTGCTGCCTGCTTCGCCAAGAGCACGCTTGATGCCCTTAACTTCCGCTACGTCACCTGCAGGAGTCGACGTACCGTGTGCGTTTACATAACCGATTTGTTCACCAGTAATGCCAGCATCACGCATAGCCGCTTCCATTGCTAGTGCGCCACCTGAGCCATCTTCACTTGGAGATGTCATGTGATAAGCGTCACCCGACATACCAAAGCCAACTAGCTCACAGTAAATCTTAGCACCACGAGCTTTCGCATGTTCGTACTCTTCAAGAACCATCATGCCTGCACCGTCACCAAGAACGAAGCCATCACGGCCTTTGTCCCATGGACGAGAAGCTTTTTGAGGCTCATCGTTACGAGTAGACAGTGCTTTAGCCGCACCAAAACCGCCCATACCTAGTGGCGTTGATGCTTTTTCAGCACCACCCGCTAGCATTGCATCAGCATCGCCGTATGCAATCATACGAGCCGCGTGACCAATGTTATGTAGGCCAGTCGTACATGCAGTAGAAATCGCGATGTTTGGACCACGTAGGCCGCGCATGATAGACATGTGACCAGCAATCATATTCACGATCGTCGACGGTACGAAGAACGGGCTGATCTTACGAGGGCCTTTTTCAGTTAGAGCTTGGTGACCGGCTTCGATCAAACCAAGACCACCAATACCAGAACCGATAGCAACACCCACACGTGGAGCGTTTTCTTCAGTAATAGTTAGGGCTGAATCATCTAAAGCTTGAATACCTGCTGCGACGCCGTACTGGATGAACAAGTCCATCTTACGAGCATCTTTTTTAGTCATATACTCTTCGCAGTTAAAGTCTTTAACTAGACCTGCAAAACGAGTTGAGAAATTGGTTGCATCAAAATGATCGATATTAACGATACCACTTTGACCAGCTAGCAGGGCTTTCCAAGAAGATTCTACAGTGTTGCCTACCGGCGACAACATACCCATGCCAGTGACAACTACACGACGCTTGGACACGATATTACACTCCGGGGATTGAGGTGATTTAAGATGAGGATAGATGAGTTAGATAAAACACAGGCGGTCGAGGTGACCGCCTGGGAGAGATTATTACTGAGCGCTAGTTACGTAATCGATAGCTGCTTGAACAGTAGTAATTTTCTCAGCTTCTTCATCTGGGATTTCAGTGTCGAATTCTTCTTCTAGAGCCATTACTAGCTCAACTGTGTCTAGAGAATCTGCACCTAGGTCATCAACGAAAGAAGCTTCGTTTTTAACTTCAGCTTCGTCTACACCTAGCTGTTCAACAATGATTTTCTTTACGCGTTCTTCGAGGTTGCTCATTTTTTCTTTTCCTTTACAGAGTTCGCTTTATGCGATGTTTTCCGTAGTTTATTCAATCTATTGAAAGTTGCAAGGTCAACTTTTCTGGTCAAACCACAATTTTCACGATTTTAACCGAAATTACGTATGATCTTGACTTAAATCATGCACAAATGTTGCACATAATTTACACCATGTACATACCGCCATTGACGTGAAGTGTTTCACCTGTGATATAAGCTGCCGCAGGTGACGCCAAAAATACCACAGCTTCAGCGATTTCGCGAGGGTCACCTAGTCGACCTGCTGGTACATTCGCCAAAGTTGCTGAACGTTGGTCATCATTTAGCGCTTTAGTCATGTCAGTTTCGATGAAACCAGGCGCTACAGTGTTGACTGTAATGCCACGAGACGCAACTTCGCGTGCCATTGATTTAGTAAAACCAATTACGCCTGCTTTTGCAGCTGCGTAGTTAGCTTGACCAGCGTTACCCATAGTACCTACTACAGAACCAACGTTTACGATACGACCTTGACGCTTCTTCATCATGCCACGCAATACAGCTTTAGACATGCGGAAGATAGGCGTTAGGTTAGTATCGATGATGTCATTCCATTCGTCGTCTTTCATACGCATAAGTAGGTTATCACGAGTGATACCGGCGTTGTTAACTAGAATGTCAATCGCACCGAATTCATCGTTGATGGTTTTCAGTGTAGCAGCAATTGAGTCAGTATCAGTTACATTAAGAGCAAGACCTTTACCGTTCTCACCTAGGTACTCGCTGATTGCAGCTGCGCCGCCTTCAGATGTAGCAGTACCGATAACTTTAGCACCACGCTCAACTAAAAGTTCAGCGATTGCACGACCTATGCCACGGCTTGCGCCTGTAACGAGTGCAACTTTGCCTTCTAAATTCATCATAACTTCTCTATTAAGTGGTTATTTACTTAGCAGCTTCTAGTGATGCAGTGTCATTAACTGCAGCAGCTGTCATAGTTTTTACGATTCGTTTTGTTAGACCAGTAAGAACCTTACCAGGGCCTAATTCAAGTAGCTTCTCAACGCCTTGCTCATTCATCGCTTGTACACCCTCAGTCCAACGAACTGGGCTGTATAGCTGACGAACAAGTGCGTTTTTAATTTTTGCAGGGTCTGTTTCAGCAATAACATCAACGTTATTGATAACAGGCAATGCTGGCGTGTTGAACTCTAAAGCTTCTAGAGCAACCGCTAGCTTGTCTGCTGCAGGTTTCATCAGTGCACAGTGCGATGGCACAGAAACAGGTAAAGGAAGTGCACGCTTAGCGCCCGCTTCTTTACATAGTGCACCAGCACGCTCAACTGCCGCTTTGTTACCTGCGATAACAACTTGGCCTGGAGAGTTAAAGTTAACTGGAGACACAACTTCGTCTTGCGCCGCTTCTTCACACGCTTTAGCAATCGCTTCATCATCTAGACCGATGATTGCGTACATTGCACCAACACCCGCTGGTACTGCTTCTTGCATCACTTGACCACGTAGTTCAACCAGCTTGATCGCTTCTTTAAAATCGATAACGCCCGCACATACGAGTGCAGAGTATTCGCCTAGGCTGTGGCCTGCTAAGTTTGCAGGTTGCTCTAGACCAAGCTCTTGCCATACACGCCAAATTGCAACAGACGCTGTTAATAGAGCCGGTTGAGTGCGGAAAGTTTCATTTAGATTTTCTACTGGACCATCTTGAACCAATGCCCATAGATCGTAACCAAGTGCTTCTGAAGCTTCAGCAAATGTTTGTTTAACAACATCATACTGTTCGCCTAGGTCAGCAAGCATACCGATAGCTTGAGAGCCTTGGCCTGGGAATACGATAGCAAACTTGCTCATTGTAATTTTCCTTTAAGCAAAGCAAAAAATTGAATAAGGCACATAAGTATGTGCCTTGTTTATTGATTATCGCTTGGGGTTAGAATTTAACTAATGCAGAACCCCAAGTGAAGCCGCCGCCAAATGCTTCAAGTAGAAGCGTTTGACCACGTTTAATTCGCCCGTCGCGAACAGCCTCATCTAGGGCCGTTGGTACGGTAGCTGCTGAAGTGTTGCCGTGCTTATCAAGAGTAATCACTACTTGATCAAGCGACATTGTCAGCTTTTTAGCCGTTGCCGAGATAATACGGTAGTTCGCTTGGTGTGGAACTAACCAATCCAGCTCTGACTTATCCATATTGTTCGCAGCTAATGTGTCTTTAACTAGCTTAGAAAGCTGAGTTACCGCCACTTTAAATACTTCGTTGCCCGCCATGTGCAGCCATTTGTCTGCATCACCACCACGCTCTGGTACTTCTAGGCTTAGAAGCTCACCATACTTACCGTCAGAGTAAATATGAGTAGACAAAATACCTGGCTCTTCGCTTGCGCCTACAACCACCGCGCCTGCTGCATCACCAAATAGAATGATAGTAGAGCGGTCAGTCGGATCACAGGTTTTTGACAGTGCATCAGCACCAATTACCAAAACGTTCTTACACATGCCAGTCTTGATGTGTTGATCAGCAACAGACAGTGCGTAGACAAAACCAGAACACGCTGCAGCCAAATCAAACGCAGGACAGCCTTTGATACCAAGCTTGCCTTGTACCTGACATGCCGAAGACGGGAATGTGTGACTACTGCTGGTTGTCGCAACGATGATTAAATCAATCTCTTCTTTGTCGATACCTGCCATTTCAATGGCATTTTCAGCAGCGTAAAACGCCATATCCGCAACGGTTTCATTTTCCGCTGAAATACGACGCTCTTTAATACCAGTTCTAGCAACGATCCACTCGTCGCTAGTCTCTACCATTTTCTCTAAGTCTGCGTTAGTACGCACCTGAGATGGCAAGTAGCTGCCAGTACCTAAAATTTTGCTATACATGAAGACTAATAATGCCTCTCGAGTAAAACCGCTTCCAAACGATCGCTAATGCGGCTGGGGACTTGTCGTTTGACCTCGTGTACTGCTTCACCAATCGCGTTGACGACTGCAGACACATCAGCACTTCCATGACTTTTAATGACAATGCCGCGCAATCCTAACAAACTTGCGCCGTTATACTGGTCGGGGTTCAAGGTTTTTAATTCAGTAAATAGCTCAGAAAACAGCATTCTGGCTATCCAACCCTTTATTGTTGAAGCCATCATGCGCGTTTTTAGCTTATCAATAAAGAGCTGAGCTGTACCTTCGCACGTTTTTAAGCAGACATTGCCCACAAAACCATCACATACGACGACATCAGCAGCATCTTGAAGTAATTGATTACCTTCAATATAGCCTATGAAGTTCACAGACTGAGTATTAGACAACATTTCAGCGCATCGTTTTACCAGGTCATTACCTTTAATTTCTTCTGCGCCGATATTCAAGATAGCGACACGTGGTGCGCGACCTAAATGTTGTTCGGCTAATGCACTGCCCATGACAGCAAACTGAAAGAGTGAATCTGCGTCACTAGAAACGTTCGCCCCTAAATCAAGCATCCATGTGCGATTTCCGGATGCAGTAGGCAAGGCTGAAACTAATGCAGGCCTATCAATACCGGGAAGAAGCTTGAGTCTGAAACGGGATAAAGCCATCAGTGCGCCAGTGTTACCACCACTCACACAAGCATCAGCCTGTGATTCGGCAACCAGATCGATAGCGGCACGCATAGAGCTACCCTGACTATTACGTAAGGCTAGTGAAGGTTTTTCAGAATTGGAAATGACTCGATCACAATGCTGGATACTCAAACGAGAATCAGGCATTCGACCTAATGAAGATAATTGAGATGTGATCGCGTTTCGATCACCTATGAGAATGACTTTTAGCTCTGGGAAATACGACAGTGCCTGCACGGCGGCAGGCACTGTTACACGAGGACCGAAGTCCCCGCCCATTGCATCAAGCGCAACGGTTAGATTTTGCAAAGGTCAACCTTACTTGTTGATAACCTTTTTGCCGCGGTAGAAACCTTCGGCAGTCACGTTGTGACGTAGGTGAGTTTCACCTGAAGTTGCGTCTACAGAAAGTGCAGCTGTAGTTAGCGCATCGTGTGAACGACGCATGCCACGCATTGAACGTGATTTCTTGCTCTTTTGTACGGCCATTGACCCTACTCCTATGTAAATTCTTAAAGAAGCAATTACTTCTTTAAGCTTTTTAAAACATCAAATGGATTCGGCTTTTTGTCTTCCTCAATTTCTTCAGGAAGTTCACCAAACACCAAGTTATTTGAGTTAACGCTACATTTCGCATCGTCGTGCATTGCTATTTGAGGCAATCCAAGGATGAACTCGTCTTCAACTAATTGAATCAGGTCTAACTCACCGTACTCGTTCAGATCTACCAAATCGTACTCTTCCGGTGCTTCCTCTTCACTTTTCTCGCTGTAAACAGGAGTATAAGTAAATTGGACATCGCACTCATGTGCGAAAACCTCATTACAACGTTGACACTCTAAATCGACTTCGACGTTAGCTTTACCAGAGATAACGACTAATCGTTGTTCATCAAGCCCAAATGACATTGAGACTTGCGCGTCACGTTTTACGCCTTCAGTTGCTTCGGTTAAACGCTTTAAAAGACTGACCTGAATGATGCCATTCATATCGAGTCGTTTTTGAGCCGTTCTTGCCGGATCAACTGTACGCGGTATTTTTTCCTTTTGCATAGGGCGCGAATCTTATCTTCCAAATCGTGTTTAGTCAAAGGAAATGGCAAAAAAAATGTACTTTCCTGCCTTTCCTATTCAGAGCATTATGAATAGCAGGACAAGTTACGTTATCCTGAGATAAATGCTTCCTTGAATTGTAAATTAAAATGAGAAATTACCAACTAGTTTTAGCCTCTACATCACCATTTAGGCAAGAGATCCTCAAAAAACTACAGTTAAGCTTCATTACAGCCAAGCCAGACTGCGATGAAACGCCGCTTCCAGAGGAGACACCGCAACAGTTGGTGATGCGCCTTGCTGAAACCAAAGCTAAGTCTTGTGCTGTCGAGCAACCTAGCTTAGTCATTGGTTCTGATCAGGTTTGTGTCATTGACGGAGAGAGCATTGGTAAGCCTCATACTCGAGAAAAAGCGATCGAACAATTATCTCGTCAAAGCGGCAAGAGCATTACTTTTTATACTGGCCTTTCGGTTTGGAACAGCGAAACCAATAAAGCTGACACGCGTCTCGACACCTTTGTTGTGCATTTCCGTGATTTAACCGAACAGCAGATCATCTCTTATGTTGAGAAAGAACAGCCTTATTACTGCGCGGGCAGTTTTATGTGTGAAGGGTTAGGTATTGCGTTATTTAAGCAGATGGAAGGCAAAGATCCGAACACCTTAATCGGTTTACCACTGATCGACTTGGTCGATATGTTAGATACCCAAGGGATGAGCGTGCTTTAACTAGCGCTTACCACATTGACAGAGACTCCCTACTCCCTACTCCTTCCTTCGTCAGTCTAGGGAATACAGGAATAGCCACCCAACAAAAAAGGTTGACGATATTCGTCAACCTTTCTTATTTGTAGATACTTGATAACTAATTCAGAAAGCCTTCTTTCTTTTCGTATCTCGTATCTTTAGAAATTAAAGCTTACGCAAACCTGTGAGTGCTCTCTCTAGCCTTTTTTCCATTGGCGCCGAGATATCCATCTTCTCTTCACTACCCGGATGGGTAAACTTGATATTGGCTGCATGTAAGAACAGACGATTCAGTCCTACTTTACCCGTATAAGCATCGAAACGACGATCACCGTAGCGGTCATCCCAAGCAATTGGGTGGCCAGTGTATTGAGCATGCACACGAATTTGGTGTGTACGACCTGTAATTGGGCTAGCTTGAATCAACGTCGCCTCTTGGAATTTCTCCAAAACCTTAAAGCGGGTTTCAGAGGCTTTACCATTTGGGTTAACTCGTACAATGCTATTCACTTCATTTTTTAACAAAGGCGCGTTGACGACTTTACAGCTGTTCTTCCATTCGCCCATGACTAAAGCAAAGTAGTATTTTTGAACCGTTTTTTCACGGAACTGTGCTTGAAGGTGTCTTAGCGCCGAGCGCTTCTTAGCAACAAGCAAAATGCCTGACGTATCTCTATCGATACGGTGCACTAACTCTAGAAAACGAGCATCAGGTCGAAGAGCACGCAATGCTTCGATTGCGCCAAACTTCAGCCCACTACCACCATGAACCGCAGTGCCCGACGGTTTGTTCAAAATCAGCATGTGATCATCTTCATAAATGATGCATTGTTCTAATTCTGAAACCTTGTTGAGTTTCGTGCTTGGTACGTTCTCTTCTGTTTTCTCTTCGATAGTGACCGGAGGGATACGAACTAAATCGCCAGCTTTTAGTTTGTACTCAGCCTTGATGCGCTTTTTGTTTACGCGGACTTCGCCTTTACGCACGATTCTGTAAATCATGCTTTTCGGGATGTTTTTTAATTGGTTGCGTAAGAAGTTATCAATACGCTGACCAGCCATATCTTCGTCAATGTCGACGAATTGGACTTGGGTTCTAATTTCGCTCATTACACTATTGTATCACTGTCACTTTTGATAATTGATATTTTCTTAGCCCTATTCCAAACTTATTTATCCCTAATCCTTACCGATTTATCCCAAAATGGTCATTGAAGTTCTATATTTCTTTGATTCTTCGAACAAAAAAGCACCAAGATTCCTGCAAATTAAAATATCAATTGATAAATTATTTATAGACAGTGAGTTAGAGCTATCAAAACCCAAACAAAAACTGTTTTTTTTACAGCATTCCGACAAAGCAGATTGCTGTGTTTACCGACCGCTGCTATAGTTCACAGCTGCTATTAGTGGTTTGACTATTATTTAAACAGCTAACCATTCATAAGCAAGTAAATGAGTAGATAACTCAGATTAGACAGTGCTGCAATCGGCGTAAGACACGGTCAACTGAGTTCCTTATCGCTCTACTCACGTACGCTCATGTTGAGTATTCACCGCCACATCGCGGATCATAGGCTAACTTCCTATGATGACTGACGTGCCCCAGAGCATCCCTCTCCAGCCGGGAGGCTGCACCGATAAAGCCATGGGATCTGGCACCATGAGAAACGAAATAAAGCGATAAGAACAATGATGAAAATAAGAAAAGACAATGAGAATTTCTAAATGAAAAGAATGTTAATTAACGCAACTCAAAAAGAAGAGTTGCGTGTCGCTTTGGTTGATGGCCAGCGACTGTTCGATCTAGATATCGAAAGTCCAGGTCACGAGTCAAAGAAAGCGAATATCTACAAAGGACGTATTACCCGTATTGAACCAAGCCTAGAAGCGGCATTTGTTGATTACGGCGCAGAACGTCACGGTTTCCTCCCTCTTAAAGAAATTGCCCGCGAATACTTCCCTGAAGGTTATACATACCAAGGCCGCCCTAGCATTAAAGAAGTGCTAAGAGAAGGACAAGAAGTAATCGTACAAGTTGAGAAAGAAGAACGTGGTAGCAAAGGCGCTGCACTGACAACTTTCATCTCTTTGGCTGGTAGTTACTTAGTTCTTATGCCTAATAACCCTCGTGCTGGCGGTATTTCTCGTCGTATCGAAGGTGATGAACGCACTCAACTGAAAGCCGCATTAAGCACTCTTGAGCTACCTCAAGGCATGGGCTTAATCGTGCGTACAGCGGGTGTTGGCAAAAGTGCAGAAGAGCTAGAGTGGGACTTAAACGTTCTATTGAATCACTGGGGCGCTATCAAGCAAGCTTCTGATTCAAATGCAGCTCCTTTCCTTATTCACCAAGAAAGTAACGTTATCGTTCGCGCGATTCGTGACTATCTACGTCGTGATATTGGCGAGATTCTAATCGACAGCAACACTATTTTTGAACGTGCACAAGCGCACATTCAATTAATACGCCCAGATTTCATGAATCGCGTTAAGAAATACGATGGTGAAGTGCCACTATTCAGCCATTACCAGATTGAAAGCCAGATTGAATCTGCTTTCCAACGTGAAGTTCGTCTTCCATCTGGTGGCTCTATCGTAATCGACCCAACAGAAGCTCTGACTTCTATCGATATCAACTCTGCTCGTGCAACAAAGGGCGGCGATATCGAAGAGACAGCACTTAACACTAACTTAGAAGCAGCCGATGAAATTGCACGTCAATTACGTCTACGTGATCTAGGTGGTCTTGTTGTTATCGACTTTATCGATATGACTCCGGTTCGCCACCAACGCGAAGTAGAAAGCCGTCTACGTGATGCTGTTCGTTTAGATCGTGCACGAGTTCAGATTGGTCGTATTTCTCGCTTTGGTCTTCTAGAGATGTCTCGTCAACGTTTGAGCCCATCACTAGCAGAAGCAAGCCACCACATTTGTCCTCGTTGTACAGGTACTGGTGTTGTTCGTGATAACGAATCGCTAGCACTATCTGTTCTACGTCTGATCGAAGAAGAAGCACTAAAAGACAACACAGCGCAAGTTCTTGCTGTAGTACCTGTTCCTATCGCTTCTTACCTATTGAACGAGAAACGTCGCTCAGTAAACCACATCGAGAAGAACCAAGAAGTTAAGATCACTGTTGTTCCTAACTCTGACATGGAAACGCCGCATTTTGAGGTTATCCGTGTACGTGAAGGTGAAGAGTTCGATCTACTGTCTTACCTACTGCCTAGCAAGCTAGAAGCTCTAAAAGAAGCGGAAAGCAAAGAACCAGCAGAACAGACTATTCGTCCTAAGAAGATCGAAGAGCCAGCTCTGAAAGGTTTCGCGGCTCCAGCTCAATCAGCACCGACTCCGGCTCCAGCCCCTAAAGCTGTTGAAGAGAAGAAAGTTGAACCAGCTGCAGCAACGCAAGAACCAGGTCTAATTGGTCGTTTCTTCAAAGCTATCGGTAGCTTCTTATTTGGATCTTCAACTCAAGAAGAGAAGAAAGAAGAAGAGAAGAAAGAAGAAGAGAAGCCTAAGAACAACCGCAACAACGGCAACCGTCAACGCCGTGATCGTAACGACAATCGCCGTCGTAACCAACGTGGTGAGCGCGGTGAACGTAATGAGCGCAGCGAGCGTGGTGACAATCGTAACGAAAACCGTGACAACAAACGCCGTCGTAAGCCTGTACGTGATGAGAAGCCTGAAGAGCAAAAAGAAGCAGCTCCACAGCAAACTCGTCAGCCTCGCAAGCCTAAGCAAGATCGTCGCAACAAGCCACGTGAAGAGCAGAAGCAACAAGAAGACCAAGCTCCATCTAAATTAGCAGAAGAAGGCCTACAGCTAGCGGCAGAAGCACAAGCTGGTAAACCGGAAGCGCCTAAGGCTAAGCCTGAAGCGAAAGCAGCTAAGATTAAAGAGCGTCGCCAGCGTCGTAAGCTGAACAAGCAAGTTCGTGTTAAAGACCAACAAGCTCAAGCTGAAGACAACGCTTCGAAAGAACTATCTGTTTCAAAAGAACAGTCAGTAGCTCAAGAGCAGAAAGTTGCAGAACAAGTAGAAGCAACTCAAGCGAATACAGAGCAAACTGAACAGGAAGAGCCGAAACAACGTCGTAACCGTCGTTCTCCACGTCACCTACGTGCAAGTGGGCAACGTCGTCGTCGCGGTCGTGATCGCCGCCCTAACCCATTCCGCCTTCGTAAAGGTGGAGTAGCTTCTCCTGAGATGGCTATGGGTAAAGTGATGCCTCGCTTCATTCCAAAACCTCACCACAAGCAGACAAAACCTGAAGTGGCTGAAGTTCAAGTAGCAGCTGAAACTCAAACACCTGTTCAAGAACAGAATGATACTTTAGAGACGGCACCACAAAGCAACGTAGCTATGGCTGGCGGATTTGCATGTCCAGAGCTTGCTATGGGTAAAGTTATCATCCGTCGTGAAGATGCTGTTATTGCTGAAGAAGTGGCTACTGAAGCTCCTGCAATCATTGAAGAAGCACCAGTGGTCGTTGAGGCTGCGAAAGTTGAAGCTCCAGTGATTGTAGAAGCGACGAAAGTTGAAGCGCCTGTTGTAACAGAAGCTGTGCAAGCAGAAACAACACCAGTTGTTGAAGCTGAAGCACCTCAAGCTGAAAGTGCAAAATTTGAAGAAGTACCTGTTGTAAAAGCAGAAGCTCCTAAAGCGGCACCGAAGGCAACTGTTGCTAAGAAGCAAGCCGGCTCACCAATGACTAAAGCTCCTGGTCCACAAGAGATCAAAGAGATTGAAGTTGTTGCAGCTCCGTTCCGCACTGAGCGTTTTGTACCGAAAGGTGCAGGCAGTCAGGCAGCGTCGAACCAAGCTGGCGCAGGTATGACTAAGCCAAACTACTAGCGATTACTGATAGATAATCACAAGTAAATAGAATCAAAGGCTGCTTATTAAAGCAGCCTTTTTCATATCTACTAATCGAATAGAAATTAACAGATATATTACTCAAAGTTAGGTTCAACCTTGAACTTAATCACATTTTTGGGTAGCATTCGCGCACTTATCTTTTCGACACTTCGCTATTGCCGCTCTTTTCCATCACTGTTTGGCTACGCAATACACCTGTGTCGGTAAATCCATCTTAAGCATAGCTGAGCAAACATGTTCGAATTCCCAAAATTTTCAAAGCACTCTGTAAAGAATGACGTGCTTTCAGGTCTTACAGTAGCCCTAGCTCTGGTACCTGAAGCCGTAGCATTCGCCTTTGTTGCAGGCGTTGACCCAATGGTTGGTCTTTACGCAGCATTCATCGTAGGTTTAATCACTTCTGTCTTTGGCGGCCGTCCAGGTATGATTTCTGGTGCAACTGGCGCAATGGCCGTTGTAATGGTGAGCCTAGTGGCAACTCATGGCGTTCAATACCTATTCGCAGCCGTTATGCTGGCTGGCCTTCTTCAAATTGCAGCGGGTGTATTTAAACTAGGTAAATTTATCCGTATCGTTCCACACCCAGTAATGATTGGTTTCGTGAACGGTTTGGCAATTGTTATCTTCCTAGCTCAGCTTGGTCAATTTAAAGCGCCAGACGCAACAGGTGCGTTAACTTGGTTACCAAGCGGTCAAATGACACTAATGCTGGGTCTAGTAGCCCTTACAATGGCTATCATCCACTTTCTACCTAAGCTAACAACAGCAGTACCATCTTCATTGGTTGCTATTGTTACAGTAACGGCTTTGGTTGTGGGTCTTGACCTTGAAACTCGCACTGTTGTCGACTTCCTACGTACCATGTCTGGTGACGAAGCAGCTACGCTAGCGGGCTCTCTACCAACATTCTCAATTCCTGCTGTTCCGTTTTCTTTCGAGACACTACAGATCATCCTGCCTTACGCAATTATCCTTGCGGCTATCGGCCTGATTGAATCTCTGCTGACACTGACAGTACTAGACGAAATGACAAACACTCGTGGTCAATCTAACCGTGAATGTGTTGGTCAAGGTATGGCTAACGTAACGTGTTCTGTATTCGGTGCGATGGGTGGTTGTGCGATGATCGGTCAATCGATGATCAACGTAAACTCAGGTGGTCGTGGTCGTCTTTCAGGTATCGTAGCGGCAGTTGCACTACTGATGTTCATCCTGTTCGGTTCTGCACTGATTGAAATGATTCCTCTAGCAGCACTTGTGGGCGTAATGTTCATGGTTGTTATCGGTACATTTGAATGGGCAACCTTCAAGCTTGCGCGTCGCGTTCCTAAGCAAGACTTCTTCGTTATCGTTCTTGTTACCGTAGTAACCGTACTAACCGACCTTGCGGTCGCTGTTGGTGTGGGTGTTGTGGCTTCAGCGTTAATGTTCGCTTGGCAACATGCTAAACACATTTACGCAGATACATCAGTAAACGCTGAAGGCTCTAAAGAATACAAAGTTAACGGCCCAATCTTCTTTGGTTCAACCGCTAACTTCCTAGAGTTGTTTGACGCATACAACGATCCACAAGATGTAATCGTTGATTTCGCAAACTCACGCGTTACTGACCACTCTGCAATTGAAGCGATCGACACGATAGCTGACCGCTACGCGGCATTAGGTAAAACACTTCACCTTCGCCACTTAAGCCAAGACTGTGTTGCTATGCTGCACAAAGCGGGTAGCTTAGTTGAAGCGAACGTTGCAGAAGACCCAATCTACAAAGTAATGTCTAAGTAATTTTAGCCATCGCTTACCGTTAGATTTAGAGAGGCCGACATTGAATGTCGGCCTTTTTTATACCTGTCGTTTTATATCTATTGCGGAAACACGGAACATAGCTTCGGCGTTAAATAGATCGCAATATCGCTTCGCTAGACTCTTCAATTAAGTCCAAAACCAACTCAAAACCATTCCCTTCGCCATAATACGGATCGGGTATCTCTTGATATTGTGACTCTCCAAAGCTCAAGAATAACGCAAGCTTGTATTGGAGGTGAACCGGACACTGGCTCATTAAATCATCCAAATTTGCCTTATCAGCCGCGAGTATTAGGTCAAAGTCTTCAAAGTCATTCATCACGACTTTGCGTGACGTAATGCCTTTGAAGCTGTAACCACGTTTCTCACCTGCTGACTTTGAACGAGAGTCTGGTGGGTTACCTTGATGAAAGCCAATCGTCCCTGCAGAATCTACAATTACGTCTAGTTCTAGTTGATTAGCTTTCTTCCTCAATACTGCTTCACCTGTTGGCGAGCGACAAATATTACCCATGCAAACAACGAGTATCTTCTTCATTCGTAATCACCTGTTCTTCCGATGGTTTTTGCTATGGTTAAGTTAGGCTATGATAGGTGCAATCACAACTTAAAAGGATTTGTTATGTCGACTGAAGACAACAAAGAGCAACGCCATAAAGCAAGGCAACAGAAAGTAAAAGAACAAGTCGATGCACGTATCGCAGCCGCGCAAGAAGTGAAAGGCCTGTTGTTGGTTATCACTGGTAACGGTAAAGGTAAATCAACATCAGGGTTTGGCACCATTACTCGTGCTGTAGGTCACGGTAAGAAATGTGCGGTCGCTCAGTTTGTGAAAGGAACTTGGGATAACGGCGAAAAGAACGTTCTCCAAAAGTTGGATGTTGAATTCCAAGTCATGGGAACTGGCTTTACCTGGGAAACCCAAGACAAAACAAAAGATATTGAAGCAGCACAACGTATCTGGAAAGAATGTCAGCGTATGCTGGCTGATGAGTCCATTGACGTGATTCTGTTTGATGAGCTGACTTATATGGTGAGTTACGGCTACATCGAATTAGATGAAGTGGTAGAAGCTCTCAACAACCGCCCGAAAATGCAATCTGTGATCATTACCGGTCGTGGTGCGCATCGAACTCTGACAGAAATGGCGGACACGGTATCTGAAGTTCGTAACGTGAAGCACGCTTTCGAATCCGGTGTTAAAGCACTGCAAGGTGTCGACTGGTAATCACGTTCAACTAGAGATCCCCGACTCGGTCATTCTTCCCTCTCGAGGATGACGACTCTTCAGTGTTACTCCCCTAAATAAAGGACGAGCACCGATCGTCATTATCCCCTAGAACGAGGGACGAGTGTCATAGGTAATCTCTCGAAAGTATTGTAAGCATCCAAACAAAAGCGCCATCCCTACAGTAGGAATGGCGCTTCTTTTATAAGCGAGTCAGATAAAAATTAGTTAAAGAAACCTTTCAATAAACCATCAACCGCTTCTTTAGTCTTCTCGTCTTTGATCTTATCCGTTAGCTTATTCACTCCACGGTCGATCTCTTTCTGTGCTTTTTGTTTCAACACGTCATCAAAAACGAGCGCAAATTTCGGATCAGCCCACTGGCCTGTCACCTTAATAGGTATCGTCACATCTTTCAGGTCATCGATGTTCTTACCACCCTGACCTTCTAATGAACCAACAATTGATGTTCTTACTAGGAAGTCGACCGTTTCATTGATGAAGTTTGCTTTGCCTTGACCAGTCACACGTAACAGTGGCGACTGTGCCGATAGGTCGTTCGTTGAAACCCAACCTTTATCTACTTTCAGTGTTGCTTTCATTGCACTGAAATCAGTTTTTTGAGCTTCATCTTTGCTTTCGACTTTTTCGCCTTTGATCTTCGCGTAGTTTTCTCGAATCAGTTGAGCAACGTTAATGCCGTTCACCGCACCATCTTCGAAATTAATCGCAATCGTACCGACTAAGTTCTGTTTGATTCCTGTTGGTGTCAAGCTTTTACCTTTGACGTCAACATCGATATTACCAGTACCTTCTAGCATATTGTTTTCAGCGACATCAACCAGTAACGGCTGAACTTTCACACCTTTGATTTTCTTCTTAGCGGTGTAAGTCGCCGGTGTATTACGTGCATCTAATCGAGCTGTTGCAGAGATAGACCCATCGTAGAGATTCGATGTAAATGAGGTTAGCTCCGCGATACCACGATTAACAGAAAATGCTGTTTTAACATTCTGCATCTTCGCGTTGTTCGCTTTGAACTTATCAATCGTGATGTCACCTTTCACGTCGAGCGTTTTCAGTGCCGAAAGATCCGGTTCGACTTCTTTCGCTGGAGTCGAGCTGCCAGCATTTGACGTTGAACCACCAGCAGAATCTGAAGGCGCAGTACTCGCAGTTTCTGTTGGGTTACCTAAACCTAAAAATTCATCTAAATCAATGTTAGGGCTGTGAAGAGAAAAACGAACTTTGGGTATTTCAGATAACGTTACGTCGGCTTTACCATCTAACGCAATAGAGTTAGCTTGCAGCTTCTCTAACACAAAGATCAAGTGGCTCTTAGTTAGATCAAAGCTTAGGTCAGACAACATATCTACTTTCATTGGAGACTGAGGAAGCGTGTCGCCTTTAAATGTTGAGTCTAACGTTAATTTGTTCAGCGTTACTTTTGAAATCGCGCCATCAACCGTAAGTTCACCGCCACCTTTAAGATCAAGGTCAAGGCCTGCGGCGTTACCAACTACAGCATAAGTAAGTTGGTTTACCTTATCGAACTCAAACGTGTTCAAACCAATTTTTGCAGATTCAATCGACGTCGCAGGATCATTGAACTTAGCGTTTAGGTCAATATTGCGAAGTGCGTAACTTGCGAAGCCTTCAGCTAACTTGAATTCTGTACTGCCTTCTGCAGAGAACTTCTGTTGATTGTTCTCACCAGAAGCCGCAAATGTCGCGGTTGTCCATGTATCAACGGCAAACTCAGAAAGATTCAAAGACACATCGTATAGTTTAGTGAATGAACCCGCTTGCTTGTCGTCCATTTCAAACAATGCGTTTGATACAGTTACACCTGCAAGGTTGATCGTCCAACCCGATGCGTCTGTGGTCGTTTGTTCTTGAGGGGCAGGCGCTGATTCAGAACTTGTATCGGCTACAGGCTCAGATTCTTGAGGCGCTGACGCTTGCGTCAGTGCATCAATGTTCTTGCGACCATCTTTGAGCGTTTCTAAATAGAATTCTGCACCATCTAGGGTAATGTTGCCGATCTCTAGTTGGTTGCTAAATAGCGGAGTAACCGAAACATCAACACCAACCGTATCAACCTTAAATAGATTTGGTTGGGTGAACCCTTCAGGATTACGTAATTCAGTTTGACCAAGTTCAAAGCCAATAGATGGGAAGAATTGCCAACTGATATCACCCTCGATCACGAGCTCTAGGCCGGTGTGTTTTTGGGCTTGTTCGACAATTAATGGCTTAAATTGGTTGGGATTCACTAACAGCACTAGTGCCAGAATTGCTGCAATAACAACAAACACTGGTACAGCTATGAAAATGAGTAGTTTCTTCATCCGCATATTCCTTGCTTAGATTCCAAAAGAAAGTGGCACTATAAAAGTGCCACTGATTCGGTAAAAAATAAAGCTAAGTGAGTCACTTAGGCAAAATTTAATTCGATTAAGACTTCAACAACTTCGCAATGTGCGCTTTTAGCACATCAATCGCAATACGGTTTTTACCACCACGAGGAACGATGATGTCTGCGTGTTGTTTTGAAGGCTCGATAAACTGCATAAACATTGGACGCACTGTTTCTTGATATTGCTTAAGTACCGTGTCCATTGTACGACCACGCTCTTCTACATCACGTTTAACACGACGTAGTAGACAGATGTCTAATGGTGTATCCATAAACACACTTGCGTGCATTAGTTTACGAAGACGTGGGTCTGTTAGAAGCAGAATACCTTCTAAAATGATCACTTTCTTAGGTGTAAGTGTAGTCGTTTCAGAGGTACGTGTGTGCTCTGTGTAGCTGTATTCAGGAACTTCTACGGCGTTGCCACTCATTAGCTGCTGTAGATGTTCACATAAAAGATCATGATCTAGTGCATTTGGGTGATCGTAGTTAGTTTTAACACGCTCTTCCATACTCAAGTGGCTTTGGTCGCTGTAATAGCAATCTTCCGTGATAACACCAATTTGATGGTCGCCTACTTTTTCGCGCAATTCATTATAAATTGTACTAGCAATCAGACTTTTTCCTGAAGCTGAAGCGCCAGCGATACCTACGATGACACATTGATTATTATCAGACATTAATTTTGCACCCGATATGGTTTGGTGGTGGGAAGAGATAAACCGCCTGATTATAGGGGCTAAACAACATAGATTCTAGTCGCCATTTTAGCTAATTGCAGTCAAATTGATGATATCAATGCATTTAATGAATACAATCGTTTGCTTTCAAATAACTTACCTACAACTATTTGCACAACCCCAATGGCTATTTACCTAAATCCAAAAAGCCATTTATCTTACCAACCATTATTTACACGACATTGAGAGTGGCCAACTTTATTCAACCAAAGAAAAGTTAATCGCCTCTGGTCTCGCTTTACCCGTCCAGAACATTTTCGCCGCCACATTCTCAGCAAGCTCTAGGTAGTGACGAGTATGTTCGCTATCTGGTCGACGAACGACTGTCGGGCAACCAGCATCGATGTCTTCACGAACATCAATGTGCAGTGGGATTTGCGCTAAGATATCGAGGTAAAACTCCTCTGACATCGCTTCTGCACCACCTGCGCCAAAGATATGCTCTTTCTCACCACAGTGACTACAGATATGGTAGCTCATGTTTTCAACTAAGCCCGCCACTGGCACGCTCACTTTATCAAACATCGCGACACCTTTACGTGCGTCTGCTAACGCCAGATCTTGAGGAGTAGTAACAACAACCGCGCCTGTCACTGGAATCTGTTGTGACAATGTTAGCTGAATATCGCCGGTGCCCGGTGGCATATCGATAACTAGGTAATCCAATTCTGGCCATACGGTTTCGTTAACAAGCTGGCCTAAAGCCTTGGCCGCCATAGGGCCACGCCAGATTGCTGCATCGTCTTTCGACACAAGATAGCCAATAGAGTGAGTGAAAATGCCATGAGCCTCGATTGGCATCATCCATTTGTTGTTCTGTACTTCTGGTTTCGCGTCTAGTTGGCCGAGCATCATAGGCACTGATGGACCGTAGATATCCGCATCCAACAAACCCACTTTTGAACCAGACTTAGATAACGCGAGCGCAAGGTTTACTGAAGTCGTCGATTTACCCACCCCACCCTTTGCCGACGTCACAGCGATAATATTCTTAACACCCTTCAATGGTGTCGCGACAGTGGTTTCCAGCGCAGACGGCTTCACTTTTACTTCAAACTGAAAAGCGCTAACAAGCTGTTGTTCAATCTGAGAGTGGATCCACTGTTCCAATTCAACCGCAAGTTGATTAGCAGCAAAAGGTAAGGTGATAACAAATGATCCACGCGGATCAACCGATACAATATTTTGGTGTAGCGCCCACTCTGGTATGAGGATTGGTGACTCGAACTCATTCAACCATGAACAGAAATCTTGCTTAGAAGTAAAGTTACGCATTGGGGCTCCTTTTTTTATTTATGCTATCACCCACGAGATGAAGACTGAACCCCTAAAAAACTAGGGGAATCCTTTGTCTGATACCTTGGCGTATCACACGTTATAAAGTAGTATTACCTCTCAAATTTATACCTATCAAAAAAGCGAATTATTAAGTATGGCAACTGATCCAAGACAACTTTTGGTAACTTGTGCGCTTCCGTACGCTAACGGCTCTATTCACCTTGGCCATATGCTTGAGCATATCCAAGCTGATATTTGGGTTCGATACCAGCGTCTACGTGGCAACACTGTAAACTTCATCTGTGCTGACGATGCTCACGGCACGCCAATTATGCTTAAAGCTCAACAGATGGGTATCACACCAGAAGAGATGATCGCTGCTGTTAGTGAAGAGCACCAAAAAGACTTCGCTGGCTTTGATATCAGCTTTGATAACTACCACAGCACACACAGCGAAGAGAACCGTGAACTGGCTTCTCACATCTACCTAGAACTTAAAAAGAACGGCTTCATTTCTAGCCGTACTATTTCTCAGCTTTTCGATCCTGAGAAAGAGATGTTCCTACCAGACCGTTTCGTAAAAGGTACTTGCCCTAAGTGTAAGTCAGAAGACCAGTACGGTGATAACTGTGATAACTGTGGTGAGACATACAGCCCAACTGAACTGATTAACCCTAAATCAGCGGTTTCTGGCGCAACTCCAGTAATGAAAGACTCTGAGCACTTCTTCTTCGACCTACCTCAGTTCGAAAGCATGCTAAAAGAGTGGACTCGTTCTGGCTCTCTACAGAACGAAACTGCAAACAAAATGCAGGAATGGTTCGAGTCTGGCCTGCAACAGTGGGATATCTCACGTGACGCACCTTACTTCGGCTTCGAAATCCCAGGCGAAAAAGACAAGTTCTTCTACGTATGGCTAGATGCACCTGTTGGCTACATGGCTTCTTTCAAGAACCTATGTGACAAGCGTGACGACCTAAACTTCGACGAATACTGGAAGAAAGACAGCACAGCTGAACTTTACCACTTCATCGGTAAAGACATCGTTTACTTCCACAGCCTATTCTGGCCAGCAATGTTAGACGGCGCAGGCTTCCGTAAGCCAAACAACGTATTCGTACACGGCTACGTAACAGTGAACGGTGCGAAGATGTCTAAGTCGAAAGGCACATTCATCAAAGCAAGCACGTACCTAAACCATCTAGACCCTGAGTGTCTACGTTACTACTACGCTGCTAAGCTAAACAGCCGTATCGATGATTTAGACCTTAACCTTGAAGACTTCACTCAACGTGTAAACGCTGATGTAGTAAACAAGATTGTTAACCTAGCTTCTCGTAACGCCGGCTTCATCACTAAGCGTTTTGAAGGCAAGCTTTCTGCTGAATTTGCAGAACCTGAACTTTACAACGAATTCGTTGCTGCTGCTGAGCGTATCGGTCAGCTATACGAAACTCGTGAGTTCAGCCGCGCTATCCGTGAAATTACTGCACTAGCAGATAAAGCTAATCAGTACATTGACGAAAAAGCACCTTGGGTTCTTGCGAAAGAAGAAGGTAAAGAGAAAGAGCTTCAAGAAGTTTCTTCTGTCGGTATTAACCTATTCCGCGTGCTAATGGCTTACCTGAAACCAGTTATGCCAGAGCTTGCGGCTCGCACTGAGGCTTTCCTAAACGAAGAGCTAACGTGGGAAGCGATTGCGACTCCGCTAACTGATCACGAGATCACTAAGTTCAAAGCGCTATTTAGCCGTATTGATCCGAAGAAAGTGGAAGCAATGATTGAGTCTTCTAAAGAAGATGCAGCCGCTGAAGCAGCAGCGAAAGAAAAAGCAGAAGCTGAAAAAGAGCAAGCAAGCCAAACTGAGCTAGACAAAGAGCCAATCGCAGACGAGATTGAGTTCGATGCCTTTGCTGCAGTAGACATGCGTATTGCTCGTATCATCTCTTGTGAAGAAGTACCAAAAGCGAACAAACTACTGAAGTTCCAACTGGACATCGGTGGTGAGACTCGCCAAGTATTCTCTGGTATCAAATCAGCATACAAACCTGAAGAGCTAGAAGGCAAGCTAACTGTAATGGTAGCAAACCTAAAACCTCGTAAGATGAAATTTGGTATGTCTGAAGGCATGATCCTAGCAGCGGGCCCTGGTGGCAGCGACCTATGGATCCTTGAGCCACACGAAGGTGCTCAACCTGGTATGCGTGTAATGTAATTCTGACTCCAGTCAGATAACAAGCACTCATCACTAAATCCCTAATGCATTTTTGACTTGAAAGAGTTAATCAGCATTGGGGATTTTTTATATCTACCGAAAATTAGCGTTCTCTGTTAGAGTCGCCCTCAATTATGCTATGTAGAGTAGACATTGGTTCGTCAACAATAATGGGCTAACCAACACATCTTAACTCTAAAACCCTTTTAGGAATCCCCAGTGACTAACAATGAAATCTTGCGTCGTATTCAGCACGCACTAAACCTTAAAAATGCACAAATCATCAAAGCTATCGAACAAGCTGATGTGACTGTTGCTCATGACCAAGTGATTAACTGGCTGAAAGACGACAACGACAAGTCATGCTCTAAGATGAAAGATAAAGAGTTAGCGGTATTCCTAAATGGTTTCATCAACCTTAAGCGTGGCAAAAAAGAAGGCGAGCAACCTAAACCTGAAGTTGCATTAACGAACAACATGATTTTCATGAAGCTACGTATCGCATTAAATATGAAAGCAGAAGATGTTTTGGACGTACTAGAAGTAGTTGGCATTAGCTTGAGCAAGTACGAAATCGGCGCTTACTTCCGCAAGCCAGAAAACAAAAACTACAAAGTGTGTGAAGACCAACTACTTTGTGACTTTCTAAACGGTGTGCAATTTACTAACCGCCCAGACTCAGAGGAGTTTGCAGGTTAAGTTACTGACTATTGATAAGTTTTGACCAACTATCAATAAATAAAAAGCGGCGAGATAATTGGATTATCTCGCCGCTTTTTCGTTTTCTTTACATCGTTTACTTAATAAGTAAACGAATCTAGCAGTACTTTAATGAAAAGACTTAGCTGTCGTCTTCAGTAAAGTTTGTTGGTAACGTTGTTTTCATCTCGTTCCAAATCTGTGCGCTTGCGATACCGTAGTTACGAATCACAAGTGGCAAGTTTTCACGCTCACCACTTTCACAAATAACAAACAAGTCTTTATAGAACTCCATGGCTAAACGACGAGCTTCTGGGTTAGAGAAGTAATAGCTGCCCACACGGTCGTACAATTTACGAACACCGTTGAAGATCAGACCATAAATTTGGTTACCTGAATGGAATGCTAAACGCTGGAAAAGCATGTAATCGTAGAAGTTAAAAGTTTTGGCAACTAAGATCGTTTGACGTTTCGCTTCATCTTTTTCTGAATCTTCTTTTACCGCTTGTTTGATCTTGTCAGCGTATGGCGACGATTCTAAGAACTCATCCCAAGTTGGTGCCGCAAGTAGCGCTTCACAAGATTCAATTACGTTACTGATAGTACGCTCTGAAGCTTCTTTGTTTGCTTTGAATGCATAACGCATAAAAATCGGGCTGATATTAGTACGAGCAGCAAGCAGGTCTTCTACCATTTTACTTGCGTTATCAACGTCCAACGTCATTAGGGTATCAAGTATATGAAGACCTGAAGTCTCCATAAACTGGTTAACTTTTGTTGGTTTGCCGTGTTGGATTGTCAACCAACCATCACGAGCAAGACGTTGAAGTACTTCACGAAGCGTAGTACGTGTAACACCAATTAGCTCAGAAAGCTCACGCTCTGCTGGCAAGATAGAACCTGGAGGGAAACGGCCATTCCAAATACTTTCAATGATATACTTTTCTGCAAATCCTGCCGGGCTCTTAGCCTTAATGACCATCTACACTTCAATCCAATTTAATTATTCTGTTCTAATTTACTCATCATACCACTAGTTCACACCTCGCGGAAACACCCTCAAAAATTTTACTCACCCAAAACACCAATAGAGTTAAAACTCTAAAGTTCAGCACACGTTTGCACCTTAGGTTTGTATAACAAGCGACTCTAAACCACCATTTCAACAAATCGTTAACACAACAAATTCACTTTAAAATCAATGAGATTGGTCATATTTTTAAAGCTACTAATTTGCAATATTAAGTTGTAATAATCATATATAAACCGTCGTTATTCTGTTATTTTCAATCATTTCGCTGAAATATTGATTATAGTCGGTTTTTATCACATTTTAAGTGGTATGCTTGCGCTACTTTGATCGCGTTTCTCAACAAAAAAGAGGTATTTTTAGTACAGCAGGGCTTTTCCTGTTGACTAAATGTTATCTAAGAGTAGAGTTGCGCTCAAAAATTAGCAGTGCTTGAGTTTCTAAGGGAGTGACTTGGCAAGACCACAGAACATTACATGGAATGTAGTTTTTCTAAGTCACTGTTAGTTATGTATTTTAACAAATACATAACTCGATTCTCAAATGTTGTATTGCTTGTCTATTCATAATCAACATAAAAGAGTATTAACATGCCGATGTCTCTCGGAAACGCTTTTATCAAGAACTTCCTTGGTAAAGCTCCTGATTGGTATAAACTTGCCATCATTTCCTTTTTAATCATCAACCCGTTTGTTTTCTTCCTAGTTGACCCATTTGTTGCGGGCTGGCTATTAGTGGTTGAGTTTATTTTCACGCTAGCTATGGCACTAAAATGCTACCCTCTTCAACCTGGTGGTTTATTAGCAATTCAAGCCGTCGCCATTGGTATGACCAAACCTGAAATGGTTTATCACGAGCTACAAGCAAACCTCCCAGTATTACTCTTATTGGTGTTCATGGTTGCTGGTATCTACTTCATGAAAGAACTGCTTCTGTTCATTTTCACGAAGATACTACTCGGCATCCAGTCAAAAATTTTACTCTCTATTGCGTTCTGTGTCGCAGCGGCCTTCTTATCTGCCTTCCTAGATGCCCTGACAGTAATCGCGGTCGTTATTAGCGTTGCGGTTGGCTTCTACTCTATCTACCACAAGGTCGCATCAGGCAAGGGCACGACGTCTGCGCACGATCATACTCATGATGAAGAGATCTCCGAGCTAACTCGTGATGACCTAGAAAACTACCGAGCTTTCCTACGTTCACTGCTAATGCACGCTGGTGTGGGTACAGCACTGGGTGGTGTAATGACCATGGTAGGTGAACCACAAAACTTAGTCATTGCTAAGCAAGCAGGTTGGGAGTTCGGTGAATTTATCATCCGTATGCTGCCAGTAACACTGCCTGTTTTCTTCTGCGGTATTTTAACTTGTGCACTTGTCGAGAAATTCAAAGTGTTTGGTTACGGCGCTGAGTTACCAATAAATGTTCGCCAAATCTTAGTTGAATTTGACAACAAAGAACGTGCAAACCGTACAAAGCAAGACGTAGCAAAGTTATGGGTTCAGAGTGCAATCGCAGTTTGGCTGATTGTTGGCCTTGCGCTTCACGTCGCTGAAGTGGGTTTGATTGGCCTTTCAGTGATCATCTTAGCAACGGCGTTTACTGGTGTAATTGAAGAGCACTCGATGGGTAAAGCCTTTGAAGAAGCTCTGCCATTTACCGCACTTCTTGCCGTCTTTTTCGCGGTTGTTGCTGTAATCATCGACCAAGCTCTATTTAAGCCAGTAATCGATGCTGTACTTCACGTTGAAGATAAAGGCGCGCAGCTCGCACTCTTCTATGTTGCCAACGGTATTCTATCGATGGTTTCAGATAACGTATTCGTAGGTACGGTTTACATCAACGAAGTGAAAACTGCACTGGTTGAAGGCATCATCACTCGTGACCAATTCGACCTACTTGCTGTAGCTATCAACACAGGTACTAACCTACCTTCTGTTGCTACGCCAAATGGCCAGGCTGCATTCCTGTTCCTATTAACATCAGCACTTGCTCCGTTAATTCGACTGTCTTATGGCCGCATGGTTATCATGGCGTTGCCATACACCATCGTATTAGCACTGGTTGGCCTTGCAGGTATTGTGTTCTTCGTAGAACCGATGACAGCATGGTTCTATGATGCAGGTTGGATCATTCAGCGTACTGGTGAAGCTGTTGCTCCAGTTATCTCTGGCGGTCATTAAGCTAAACACTGTGTCGCAAACCATAAAATGTGTAACTCACTAATCAAAAATATTAGTTGATTAGGAAACTTATCCAAGATAAAAAGCTCTGAGTAATCAGGGCTTTTTTATTTTATAGACAGGATTCAATTCGTGAACTTTTTAGCAATGATCAAAGACTTCTCTAAGGGACGTTTATCTTGGCTTTTACTGCTGGCTTTTATTGTCTTTTTTGAAGCGTGCGCTCTCTTCTTCCAACACGTGATGATGCTTGGTCCTTGCGTGATGTGTATCTATGAACGCGTTGCTATGCTCGCTATCGGTGTCGCCGCAATGATTGGTGCTATTGCCCCGAATAACCCAATATCACGTTGGTTAGGCCTTGCTGGTTGGGGATTCGGCGCATACAAAGGTTTGATGCTTGCTTTGGAGCACGTCGATTACCAATTCAATCCGTCTCCTTTTGCAACCTGCGACTTATTCGTCACCTTCCCTAGCTGGGCGCCTTTAAACCAATGGGCTCCGTGGATGTTTGAAGCTTACGGTGATTGCAGCAAAGTGGTGTGGCAGTTCTTCGATCTTTCTATGCCTCAGTGGCTGGTGATTATCTTCGCGGGTAACTTAGTTGCTTTCGGTTTTGTGGTGATTTCTCAATTTGTGAAGTCGAAAAACGACTAACTGTAAGCCGCTGAAATTTAGACAAAAAAAGTCGACCACGAGGTCGACTTTTTTATTAACTAAGCTTTTGAAGATATAAAGGGAGTCTGTTACTCACTCAACCAAAGTTCATCAATAAACCGTGATTAGTTGTTTTTACCACAGCATTGCTTGAACTTTTTACCACTTTCACATGGGCAAGCATCATTGCGGCCGATATCTTTAAATGGATTCACGCTTTGGGACTTATTGCCCAACATAGCCTCATCCGCTGCCATTGCCACTTCTGAGATCATCAGATCGACTTGACCGATTAAATCGGCAAGCGATGGTGGATTGGTAAGTCCTGCAGCGATCATTTGTTGTTGAGTTTGCTCTTCATCAATCGCAAGCATCAAGGTTGTTAGGAGCGCTTGCAACATGCGTAGAGTGCCATCCGCGACGGTTACGCTCTGCCATTGCTCTTCAACTGTTGGCCAAACCATCATGAAGCCTTCAGAAAAATCGGCAAACTGCTCGTTAAAGTCACCTTCAGCCAATACGTCTGTCAGTAGGTATTCATTACGCTGAATCAGGTTGTGTTGGCGGTTAATCTGCTCTGTCACCGTTGTTACCAGCTCTTTACCCGCTTCAGGCGCAACGATAGCTAACCATTCTTCGGGATCAAGTGGCTTGGTCGCCAAGTTAGAGGCAAGGATTGCACCTTCCATAAACTGCGGAGTAATGTCAGTGATTGATTCTGATAGGCTTAATAATTGATATGTCATGAAA
The DNA here is from genome assembly GCA_023206055.1 of Vibrio cyclitrophicus. Lineage (NCBI taxonomy): Bacteria > Pseudomonadati > Pseudomonadota > Gammaproteobacteria > Vibrionales > Vibrionaceae > Vibrio > Vibrio cyclitrophicus. Next base: position 2,523,727 of record CP065366.1, read on the forward strand.
GCTCTAGATATTGGGCATTTTCGATATTATAACGCCATCCTCCCCAAGATGTCGCTATTAAGAGACGAAACCATCATTCAGACAGACACACCACACTCATAGTGACAATCCTGTAAGCAAACCGTACAATCACGCCTCGAATTTTTCGGTTCACTCAGTTTTGGTAAAGCAGCATGCGCGTAATACTTGGCCCTATGGAGGGCGTTCTAGACCACCTAATGCGTGAAATTCTCACAGAGATTAATGATTACGATCTCTGTGTGACAGAGTTTGTGCGCGTCGTGGATCAACTTCTTCCTCCGCATGTTTTCCACCGTATTTGCCCAGAGCTACATCAAGGCTCTCAGACCATGGCTGGTGTGCCAATCCATCTCCAGCTTCTAGGGCAACACCCAAATTGGATGGCCGAGAATGCTTTTCAAGCTGCTAGCTTAGGCGCTAAAGGTATTGACCTTAATTTTGGTTGCCCAGCAAAAGCGGTCAACAAAAGTAATGGTGGGGCTTCACTGCTAAAAGAACCAGAGCTCATTTATCAAGTGGTGAACGCCTGTCGAGAAGCAGTACCTGCACACATTCCTGTATCCGCAAAGATTCGATTAGGTTGGGAGCATCCGGAAGAGTGCTTTGAAATCGTCGATGCCATCGAACAAGCCAAAGCTGACGAACTCACCGTGCATGCAAGAACCAAAGTTGGCGGCTATAAAGCCAGCGAAATCAAATGGGATTTCATCAATCAAATAAGAGAAAAAACGTCTCTACCGTTGATTGCTAATGGGGAAATCTGGAACTATCAAGATGGTCAAGATTGCATAGAAGCAACAGGCGTCGATTCATTGATGGTCTGCCGTGGTGCTTTCAATATTCCAAACCTCGGTAACGTCGTTAAGCACAACCACCAGAAAATGCCGTGGGATAAAGTCATTGAACTTTTGCTGCGCTATTCAGAGTTTCAAATTAAAGGGGACAAAGGCATGTACTACCCCAATAGAGTGAAGCAGTGGTTTGTTTATCTAAGTAAAGGCTACCCTGAAGCAAACGAACTGTTTAAAGAGATTCGTACTTTCAAAAAGGCGCCGCCGATTGTAGATCGCCTTCAGCGTTATCAAGAAGAGCGCCGTCAACCTGTTTAAGATTAAAGTACTCAACGCTTCGAACGTGTTTACCGGCGCAAAAAAGCTTTGCTAGGCAGACACGTTCGCTTTCCCCTCTTTCCTTTTCCTTTTGATACAAAGCATCGATTCAATAACGTAGCTAAAATTCAAGACGGTCTTTACCCGTTGTCTTAGCCACGTACAGCTTTTCATCAGCGTACTTAAATATCTCATCGAAGTTAAGTTTACTTTGCTCAGTTTCAACAATGCAGACACCGCCAGATACTGTAAATCCATTTGGAATAATGTCGGCTGAAGTGGAACAAATCGCATTCTTCACTCGCTCTAATGTTCTCATCAAAGTTTCACGATCTTCGCCTTTCATGTAAACGACAAACTCTTCACCGCCAAACCTTGCTGCTACGTCACTGCTTCGTACACTGTTACTGATCTGACGCGACATGTAACGAATCACGTCATCGCCTTTATCATGGCCATAAGTATCGTTAATTGACTTAAAATCATCGATATCAAATACCGTTAAAGCAAACAGTTGATCGTGCTCTACACTGCGCCAGAACGCTTCTAAGCCACGACGATTCAATAACCCTGTCATAGGGTCTTTGGCTGCGAGATCTTTAAAGTAGCCACGTTCAATATTGGAATTGACGTAGAAAAAGATAGTTACTGAGAACAGATACACAATGATGGCAACAATAAGGCTGTCTTTCTCGTAGACGAAAAAATGCTCGACCTCTTTCGCGATATCTAATTCGTAATACATCGCATGATGAGACGCGACGCCATCCAGTTTGATCTCGTGATAAAAAGCCGCAGAGTCTATCGGGGTAGCTAAAGTGGTATCAATGATATCGATCCGACCTGCGAGATGCTCATTCGAGCTTGCAAGCAGCTTGTCAGCGTCAATATCAACCGAAAGCATTCCTTGATGTACGCCTTGGTGGAACACTGGGATCGTCATACTGATCATTCGATCTAGAGACTCAAATCGATAAGCAGGCCCAGTTAATGTTAATTGCTCTGGATTGTTGGCTGTTTTTTGCCAATAGGGACGACTTTTTATGGTTGAAAGCAATTCCTTGCTCAATTTCTTAGCAAACCCTTCAGGGGAAGAGATCACATAACCACGCGTATCAATAAAGTGCACGCCGTCGTGGTATTCATCAAGCTGAGATAAAAATGAAAGAATAGGAGCTAGAGCTATCTTTTCTGAGGCGCTCTTGTAGCTGTCACTGGTTTCGGAACACAAGGATTCTTGGCCGACCAGCATATAGTCGATATCGACAGAAGGAATGTCTGAAGTTTTACCATCCGCGAGGAGTAGCGCATCAATAGGCCAGATTTGGCAAAGCCCATCCACAACTTGCTTATTGTGATCAAGAAAGAGAGGGTTTCCTGATTTGTAGTAGTTAGAGAAGCTGTAGTCTAAGGCTGTCACCACTTTTGTGGTTCGTTTGAACACCTCTTCAATACGTTGGAACTCGCTGCTGATGTCTTTCTTCACCAAATCAAAATGATTCTTTCCTGTTAGGCCAAGTAATATTGCGGCGATCACAGCGGGAAACCCAAAGATAAAGGTAAGGCTAAAATGCCTGTTTACTTTCATATAGTGTGCTCTTAGCGTTCAGCTATTTTCATTTACCCCATTAATATTATTGCATTAATTGTCATTTTCCTCGAGGTAAAAGAGTGTAAATTGATATGAATCGGACCTAAACCTTGAACAGCGAATTCCTTTTGCAAAACTAACCTCGCATTAAGCAAGGTTAGAAGATACCGTTTAAGTCATTATAAAATTCAACGATTTACTACATCAAAAATCTTCGCCTGTATCGCTGGAACGGTAATATCAACTGTACCATTATCAATTGGTATACCCTTTCTTTCACTTGATAGCTCTACCAACTCTCCTAGCTCATGTCCAAGCATCCACACAGGCAAAGACAACGCCTTTTCACCTTGGGATAGGTTAAGCACAACCAGTGTTTTTTCGCCGTTGAGACTTCGGGCAAACACTAACGTCTCAGCATCACAATATAGCTCGAGGTAGGCGCCACTTTGTTTTCAGTAAGGCTGATTCCTCTCAAAATGCTCAAACGAGCCACCCATTTACGAAAGGGATATCAGGTTTAGAATTGCGCCATCAGCGGCTAATGACCGCCCGATCAATCACAGACTGAGGCACTGTCACTCCCAACTCACGAGCAGCGTCTAGATTCACCACCAGTTGTGAGCTTTGTGCGGTTTTAACACTCAACTTCCCTGGTTTTTGTCCGTTGAGAATAGCCGCTACATAGTCTGCTGTTTGTACCCCTACGTCATAGTAATCTAAGCCTAAGCCTGCAATGGCACCCTTTCCGACATAAGATGTGGCACCTGCGACGACGGGTGTATCTGCTTGATTCGCCGCTTTGATAAGACCTTCCATGCCGCTAGCAACCGTATTGTCGGTCAAGGCATAGATAACATCAGACTTCCTGGCGACGGATTCTGCTTTCGCTCCGACATCATCAATGGTCAGCGCTTTTTCGGTATGAAGTGTATAACCAAAATCACGGGTCGCCTTTCTCAATAGTCCAACTAACGCAACGGCATTCGCTTCGGCAGGGTTATAAACCACACCGATTGAGCTTGCCTCAGGAAGAAGCTCTTTGATCAAAGAGACATGTTGGACGATTGGAGAGAGATCAGAAAGACCTGTGACGTTTCGGCCCGGCATTTCTAGCTGTTTGACCAGCCTTGCACCGATGGGGTCGGTTACTGCGGTAAACACAATCGGTATTGAGCGAGTTGCCGAAACCAAAGCTTGAGAAGTTGGTGTCGCGATGCCAACGAGTACATGGGGGTTTTCGCTGACTAGTTCTCTGGCAATTTTGGCAGCTTGCGCTGGATTCCCATCCGCCATTTCATAAGAAAACTCTAAGTTCTTTCCGGGTTCATAGCCTTTAGCTCTTAATCCTTCAAGAAGCCCTAAGCGTGTTGCATTCAAATCTGGATGATCTACGACTTGTGACACCGATACCTTGGCAATATTTGCTGTTACATTGCTAGCCCATAGCAATAGGCATCCACTTAACGCTGCCGTTAATACTTTTCTTACAGAACCCATCAATACTCCCTTCATCAAGCGCTCGTTGTTATTGCTCGACCTAGAGAGATCACAACATTAAATCCACTATTGATATTATTACCAGTAATTTTTGATAACTTGAAGTGATATTTAACAAAAACACAACAAAGCTCGAATTATGCGTCAAAAGGCTGGTTGAGTTGAATCCCTTGGTAAGAAACGAAGTGAATAACAAAAGGCAAATAAAACGAACAACAAAGGGGAATATGAACGAAAAGTGTCACGAAGAACGAATCTGAGAACATGCTAACAGCGATGTGTAGCCGTTCTCAGACGATAGGGAGAAGTGAGATTTTCTTAGAACCAGCGTTCCATTGAAGATTTGTCTAACTGACGGAATGCTCGATTCAGAATAATCGCCAATTCCTTATAACGAGGGCGTGGCTTCATTGGCTCTAACGCAAAACCCGTTTCAGTGATCTTCTCGTGCAGTTCGCGGTACCACGATACTAACGCTGGCGGAAGTTGTGTATTTGAGCGGTTACCTAACCACCACATGCCTTGAAGTGGCAAACTAATAGCAAACAAAGCCATAACCACAGCTTGTGGCATCGCTTGGTAATTATTAAAGACCATTTGCGTAAGAACGCTGATAGCAGCTATCGCAGGCATCACCTTTACACCAAAGCGCGTCGCTTTAATGATGCGTTGTTCAGGGAAGATAGCGTTTAACTCTTTTCGAACAGGCCAGAGATCCATGTACTTTTGGCCATCTTTTAAACTGCTCGCTAAACCAACTCTATTACTCATATGAGTCTCCCATTAAAAAAAAGTTGAAATCATCAACTAAAAACACAAAAATTTGACGAAAAATAATATTCTTTCAAATTTTTTTGTTATATTTGCACAATATCGCTATTATTTGCAGACCTCAATCTCATTGTTGCCCTTATTTACAATTTAAGCAACTTTGGGAAGACTTCTGCAAGGAATGCACAAGCCTCTTTTTGATAAAGAGCGCTTTCACTTTATACGGAAATTAACGTTTTTTTGACCAAGGTTAGTACGCAAGCCTATGTGCTTCGACTATTCTTGAGATTAATTTTCATCCTTAACTGATTTCGATCAGAAAAATAAACAGGTAGTCATTAATGTCTAAGCTAGTTTTAGTTTTAAACTGTGGTAGTTCTTCTCTTAAATTCGCTGTTGTTGATGCAGAAACAGGTGCAGAGCACCTAACTGGTCTTGCTGAGTGTCTGGGTCTTCCAGAAGCTCGTATGAAGTGGAAACTTGATGGCAAACACGAAGCACAACTAGGCGCGGGCGCAGCTCACGTAGAAGCACTATCTTTCATGGTAGAAACTATTCTTGCTTCTAAGCCTGAGCTTAAAGCTAACCTTGGCGCTATCGGTCACCGTATCGTACACGGTGGCGAGCAGTTCACTTCTTCTGCACTTATCACTGATGAAGTTCTTAAGGGTATTCAAGACGCTGCGACTTTCGCACCTCTTCACAACCCTGCTCACCTTATCGGTATCGAAGCGGCTCAACAGAACTTCCCTGGTCTACAAAACGTTGCTGTATTTGACACTGCGTTCCACCAAACAATGCCTTCTGAGTCTTACCTATACGCTCTACCGTACAACCTGTACAAAGAGCACGGCATCCGTCGTTACGGCATGCACGGTACTTCTCACCTATTTATCACTCGTGAAGTTGCAGGCCTACTAAACAAGCCAGTTGAAGAAGTTAACATCATCAACTGTCACCTAGGTAACGGCGCTTCTGTATGTGCTATCAAGAACGGTCAGTCTGTAGATACTTCTATGGGTCTTACTCCTCTTGAAGGTCTTGTAATGGGTACACGTTGTGGTGACCTAGATCCTGCGATCATCTTCCACCTACACGACGCTCTTGGTTACTCTGTTGAAGAAATCAACAACATGCTAACTAAAGAGTCTGGTCTTGCTGGTCTAACTGAAGTGACTTCTGACTGTCGTTTCGTTGAAGACAACTACGGTGAGAAAGAAGAAGCAACTCGTGCAATGGACGTGTTCTGTCACCGTCTAGCTAAGTACGTTGCTGGTTACACTGCAACTCTAGAAGGTCGTCTAGACGCAATCACTTTCACTGGTGGCATCGGCGAGAACTCTGGCCCAATCCGTGAAATGGTTCTTAACCGCCTAGGCATCTTCGGCATCGAAGTTGACGGTGAAGCTAACCTTAAAGCTCGTTTCGGCGGCGAAGGTACTATCACTACAGCTAACAGCCGTATCCCTGCAATGGTTATCTCTACTAACGAAGAGCTAGTAATTGCTGAAGACACTGCGAAACTAGCAGGTCTTTAATTGATTTTCCTGACTAGCTTCACTCGAAGCTAGTCAGTTTTTCATATCAAGAAAATGGGGCTCAACTTCTATTCCTACCCCAATTTAAATATCGGTGGGAATAGCAGTTGAGCTTTTTTTATTTCCAATAGTTAAAGGTGTCCGTCAATGTCCCGTACTATTATGCTTATCCCTACAAGCGCTGGTGTTGGTCTTACTAGTGTTAGCATGGGTGTTCTTCGCGCTATGGAGCGTAAGGGCGTAAGTGTTTCTTTCTACAAGCCAATCGCTCAGCCTCGCAGCGGTGGTAACCAACCAGATCTAACGTCTACTATCATCAGCACAAACAGCGACATTAAGATTGGTGAGCCAATCGCAATGACTAAAGCTGAAGCTTTGATCGGTAGCGAAAAAATGGACGAGCTTCTTGAGTCTGTTGTTGAGCAATACAACAAGATCAACAAAGACGCAGAAGTAACGCTAATCGAAGGTCTAGTACCTACTCGTAAGCACCCATTTGCTAACCAAGTGAACGCGGAAATCGCGAAGACACTTGGCGCGGAGATCGTATTCGTTGCGACTCCTGGTACTGACAACCCTACGCAACTTAAAGAGCGTATCGAAGTAGCATGTTCTAACTTCGGCGGTACTAAGAACAAAAACATCAAAGGCGTAATCATCAACAAGCTTAACGCTCCTGTTGATGAAGCTGGCCGTACTCGCCCTGACCTATCTGAAATCTTTGATGATGCAGACAGCGCTCAGCAAGCGAACCTTGAAGTAATGCAAATCTTCAACTCTAGCCCTATTCGTGTTCTTGGCTGCGTGCCATGGAGCATCGACCTAATCGCAACTCGTGCGGTTGATATGGCTAAGCACCTTAACGCTGAAATCGTTAACGAAGGTGAAATCTCAACTCGTCGTATTAAGAGCATCACTTTTTGTGCACGTTCTCTACCGCACATGATTGAGCATTTCAAACCAGGTTCACTGCTAGTAACTTCTGCAGACCGTCCTGACGTTATCGTTGCTGCAGCTCTTGCTGCGAAAAACGGTGTTGAGATTGGCGCAATCCTACTGACTGGCGGTTACGACATTCCAGAAAGCATTGCTAACCTTTGTGCACCTGCATTCGCTTCAGGTCTACCGATCTTTAAGGCTCAAGGTAACACTTGGCAGACGTCTCTAAACCTACAGAGCTTCAACCTAGAAGTTCCTGCAGACGATAAAGAGCGTATTGAATTCGTTAACGATCACGTTGCAAGCCACATCGATGGCCCTTGGATTGACTCTCTATCTGAAGGCACTCAAGGTATCCGTCGTCTAAGCCCACCAGCATTCCGTTACCAGCTAACTGAATTCGCTCGTAAAGCGGCTAAGCGCATCGTTCTTCCTGAAGGTGATGAGCCACGTACAGTTAAAGCTGCGGCTATCTGTGCTGAGCGCGGTATCGCGACTTGTGTACTTCTAGGTAACCCAGAAGAAATCCGTCGTGTTGCTGCACAGCAAGGTGTTGAGCTTGGCGCTGGCGTTGAGATCATCGATTCTGCATCAGTTCGCGAAAACTACGTAGCTCGTCTAGTAGAACTTCGTGGCGCTAAAGGTATGACTGAAGTTGTAGCTCGTGAGAAGCTAGAAGATTCAGTATTCCTAGGTACTATGATGCTTGAAGCTGGTGAAGTTGACGGCCTAGTTTCTGGTGCTGTTCACACAACGGCGAACACTATCGTTCCTCCGTTCCAGATCATCAAGACGGCCCCTGATGCTTCTATCGTATCTTCAATCTTCTTCATGCTTCTGCCTGATCAAGTTCTTGTATACGGTGACTGTGCGATCAACCCAGATCCAACCGCTGAACAGCTTGCTGAAATCGCTATCCAATCTGCAGATTCTGCTGCGGCATTCGGTATCGACCCACGCGTTGCTATGATCTCTTACTCTACTGGTGAATCTGGTAAGGGTGCAGACGTAGATAAAGTTCGTGAAGCAACTAAGATTGCTCAAGAGAAACGTCCTGATCTAGTGATCGACGGCCCTCTACAGTACGACGCGGCTATCATGGAAAACGTTGCTGCTTCTAAAGCACCAAACTCTCCAGTAGCAGGTAAAGCAACTGTATTCGTATTCCCAGACCTAAACACTGGTAACACGACTTACAAAGCTGTACAGCGTTCAGCAGACCTAGTATCTATCGGTCCAATGCTTCAAGGTATGCGCAAACCAGTAAATGACTTGTCTCGTGGCGCTCTAGTAGACGACATCGTTTACACAGTAGCTCTAACGGCTATCCAAGCAGACCAAGCTGCACAAGCTGAAGAAAAAGTAATTAACTAATTTTTCTTTAGTAGAAAGCAAAAACCCTAGATTCTTATCTAGGGTTTTTTTATGTCTAATGTTTAAGGTTATTTGATGCTCTTAAGATAAATCTAACCTCGCCCATGGGCTGATTCTAAATCTAGAGCAGGTCCTTTCGGAATAACCTGAGTTGGATTAATACCTGTGTGGCTGTAGTAATAGTGACGCTTTATATGATAAAAATCGGTCGTCTCTTTGATGCCTTCGATCTGATACAGCTCTTTTAGGTAACCTTGAATATTTTCATAGTCCGCAATTCGCTGCTTGTTACACTTAAAGTGCCCTACATAAACCGCATCAAATCGAACTAAAGTGGTAAACAAGCGCCAATCCGCTTCTGTAATCTCGCTACCCGCTAAATAGCGATGTTCGCTAAGGTGAGCGTCTACTTTGTCTAGGGCTTCAAACAAGGCGTCATACGCTTCTTCATAAGCCTCTTGTGTCGTTGCAAAGCCGGTACGATAAACGCCGTTATTGATACTTGGATAGATGTAGTCATTCCACTCATCAATCTTCTTGGACAATTCCCACGGATAGTAATCATCGGTATTGCCTGTTAACTCATTAAATTCTGAATTGAACATGCGGATAATTTCAGAGGACTCGTTACTCACGATGGTGTTGGTTTTCTTATCCCACAGTACTGGAACTGTTACTCGGCCTGAGTAGTCAGGTTTGGCTTGAGTGTAGATTTGGTGCATACGAGTATGGCCAAACAGAGGTTCTGGTAACCCCATTTGCCATCCTTCACTCATCATGTCGGGGCAAACCACCGTCACATCAATATGATCGGTTAGGTCTTTCAGCTCTCGGAAGATAAGAGTGCGGTGCGCCCAAGGGCAAGCTAACGATACGTATAAGTGGTAACGACCACTTTCTGGCTCAAATTGCGCTCCGGCTTTGTTTTCAACCCAGTTGCGAAAGCCCGCATCTTCACGAACGAACTTACCACCGCTTTCTTTGGTGTCGTACCACACATCGTGCCAAACACCTTCAACTAACTTGCCCATATCCAAACCTCTGTCATCAAAAATTTTATATACCAATCACAGTAAGTAAATGTTCAGAAATAGCGCAGAGAAAAGGCTTGAGAACAAGGCAGAATTTTTCTGTTAGTAGTTATTCTACAATCAAAAATTCTAACGCCGTTATCAAGCATTTTAACAAGCTAGAATGAGCAGTTCTTTACTACGATTGGTATTAGTATAAGAAAAGCCAACTCTTTCAAAACTAGAAGAAGTTGGCTTAGTTGTTCGAATATTTTGATGAAGCTTGTTGAGCGGACCAATAAGCCTAAACCTAAGACAAAAAAAGCGCGACTCTAATAACTAGTCGCGCTTAAGCCTGTCACAGGCTGAACCGTTTTAAATAGGATCTAGACTTGTACGTGCAAGCAAGATACTGCGTGAACGTCATCGCCTTGAATCGATGGCTTAGTTTGCGCACACGCCTCTGTTGCTTGTGGGCAACGAGTACGAAACACACAACCTGATGGCGGGTTGATTGGCGATGGTAGATCACCTTCCAGCATCTGAATGGTTTTACTGCGCTCTAAACGTGGATCTGGAATTGGAACTGCAGACATCAACGCTTTGGTGTATGGGTGCTTAGGATCAGAGAACAATGCATCTGACTCACCAAGTTCTACCGCATTGCCTAAGTACATCACCAACACGCGGTCAGAAATGTGTTTAACAACCGACAAATCGTGCGCGATGAATACCAAGGACAAACCTAACTCTTTTTGTAGCTCCTTCAGAAGGTTAACTACTTGAGCTTGGATAGATACATCCAATGCCGAAACTGGTTCATCACAAATGATCATCTTAGGTTTTAAGATAAGAGCACGTGCGATACCGATACGCTGACACTGACCACCAGAGAACTCATGCGGGTAACGGTTGATTACGTTGGGTAGTAGACCAACCTTGGCCATCATCTCTTTAACTCGGTCCTTCACTTCCTGTTTAGAAAGTTCTGGGTAAAAAGTCTCTAGCGGCTCAGCAATGATGTCACCAACAGACATACGCGGGTTAAGCGATGCTAGCGGGTCTTGGAAGATCATCTGAATCTCTTTACGAGTTTCACGGCGCTTCACTTCCTGCATCTTAGTTAGGTCTTGACCTAACCACATCACTTGCCCTTCAGTCGCTTCAACCAAGCCGATAATCGCGCGTGCAAAAGTAGACTTACCACAACCAGACTCTCCTACTACACCTAATGTTTCACCTTCGTAAAGATGAACATCAACACCATCAACCGCTTTAAGGTTCGATGGTTTCGCCCAAGGCCAAGCTGACTTAGCCGCAATGCTAAAGTGAACTTTCAGGTCTTTAATATCTAATAGTAATTCTTTACTCATTTTGTCCAAGTCTCCCAATCAGAAAAACAAGCACGCTGACGGTCTTTAGCAAATGGCTGCAAAATTGGTGCTTCTTGCTTACAACGGTCCATTACACGGTGACAACGGTCTTGGTAAGGACAACCGGTTGGTAGGCGAAGTAAGTTAGGTGGGTTACCTGGAATCGTCGGTAGAATTTCACCTTCGGTATCCAAACGAGGAATCGCTTTAAGCAGGCCTTCCGCATAAGGGTGGCTAGGCTCGTAGAAGATTTCATCAACCGTGCCGTACTCCATTGTACGGCCCGCGTACATCACCAGTACTTTGTCACATGAACCTGCAACCACACCCAAATCGTGGGTGATCATGATGATTGCCGTGTTGAACTCATCTTTCAATTCGTTCAGCAATTCCATAATTTGCGCTTGAATAGTTACATCCAAAGCGGTTGTTGGTTCATCAGCGATAAGCAATTTAGGACGACACAATAGTGCCATTGCGATCATCACACGCTGACGCATACCGCCAGAAAACTCGTGTGGGTACATAGTGATACGCTTGCGCGCTTCAGGGATTTTAACCGCTTCAAGCATGCGTACTGATTCTTCAAATGCCTCTGCTTTACCCATGCCTTTGTGGAGCATAAGTACTTCCATCAGCTGATCACTTACTTTCATGTAAGGGTTCAGTGATGTCATAGGATCTTGGAAGATCATCGCGATCTGTTCAGCACGAACTTTGTTCAGCTCTTTCTCTGGAAGGTTAAGAATCTCTTTACCTTCAAACTTCGCGCTACCCGAGATGATGCCGTTCTTAGCCAGCAGCCCCATGATAGAGAATACAGTTTGTGATTTACCTGAACCGGACTCACCCACGATACCCAGCGTTTCGCCTTGGTTGAGTGAGAAGTTCAGATCGTTTACTGCGGTTACGATACCATCTTGCGTGGTAAATTCGACGCGCAGATCTTTGACATCTAATAAGCTCATTATTGCTTCCTTAATCTTTTATAGCTTTTAATTGCTATTTCTTTATCTGTCTTTTGGATCAAGCGCGTCGCGCAGACCATCACCTACGTAGTTAAAGCAGAACAGCGTAACTACCATGAATGCCGCAGGGAATGTCAGTTGCCAAATTGCAACTTCCATTGTTTGCGAACCTTCTTGAAGCAATGCGCCCCAGCTTGTCATAGGCTCTTGAACACCAAGACCAAGGAAAGATAAGAATGATTCTGTAAGGATCATGCTTGGAATAAGCAGCGTAGAGTAAACCGCTACGATACCCAGTACGTTTGGTACGATGTGACGTGTAATGATCTTCCATTTGCTCACACCACATACGTGTGCTGCTTCAATGAATTCTTTACTACGTAAGCTCAGCGTTTGACCACGTACAATACGCGCCATATCTAGCCAAGCAATCGCGCCGATAGCAACGAAGATTAGGATAATGTTACGACCAAAGAATGTTACTAGAACGATAACTAGGAACATGAATGGAACCGCGTACAAGATCTCTAGGATACGCATCATCACTCGGTCAGTACGACCACCGATGAAGCCAGAAGCGGCACCGTAAAGCGTACCAATCAGTACCGCTACGAATGCACCCATCACACCAACCATCAGTGAGATACGGCCACCGATAAGCGTACGAACGTACAAGTCACGGCCTAAGCTATCAGTACCAAACCAGTGATCCGCATTAGGACCTACGTGCATTGCGTACCAGTCAGTATCATCATAAGTGTACTGAGCTAGCATCGGTAAGAAGATAACCGCCAGTACCATAATAGTAAGGATGAACAGGCTGACCATCGCAGCTTTGTTACGCATGAAACGAATGCGTGCATCCTGCCACAAACTACGACCTTCAATCTCTAAACTCTCAGAGAACTTTTCGATCGCTTCTAAATTTTCTTTTTTCTTCAACATAACCAGTCCCTGTTAGTAGCGAATTTTCGGGTCAATCAGCGCTAGCAAAATATCAACGATTGCGTTGAACAAGATGAATAGGAAACCAATCAAGATGGTTACACCCATTACTAGCGAGTAGTCACGGTTAAACGCGGCGTTAACAAACAGCTTACCGATACCTGGTAGGCCGAAGATGGTTTCAACAACAACTGAACCTGTGATGATACCTACGAACGCAGGTCCCATGTAAGAAACAACAGGTAGCATTGCTGGCTTAAGTGCATGTTTTAGAATGATGTAACGGTAGCTTAGACCTTTTGCACGTGCAGTTCGGATAAAGTTACTGTTTAGCGTTTCAATCATGCTACCGCGAGTAATACGAGCAAAGGTTGCTACGTAAAGAAGAGACATCGCGATAACAGGCAGCACGATGTACATGAATGTACCGCCATGCCAACCACCTGCTGGGAATATATTCCAGTGCAGGGAGAAAAGGTAAATAAGCGCCGGTGCCAACACGAAGGATGGCATCACCACCCCGAGCATGGCGGTCGACATTATGGTGTAGTCGACCCAGGTATTGTGCTTCAAGGCAGCAATCGTCCCGACGGTGACCCCCATCAATAGTGTGAAGATAAAGGCAACGAAACCTACCTTCGCAGATACTGGAAGTGCAACCGCGATCAGCTCATTTACTGTGTAATCTTGGTATTTAAACGAGGGACCGAAGTCACCTTGTAAGATATTTGTCAAATACGTGGTGTATTGTTCAAATACTGGTTTATCTAAGCCGTATTTAGCTTCGATGTTAGCCATAACTTCTGGCGGTAATGGACGTTCGCTTGAAAACGGGTTACCCGGTGCGAAACGCATGAGAAAGAAAGATATAGTGATCAACACCAACATGGTTGGAATCGCTTCAAATATCCTTTTCATAATGAATTTAAGCATAAACTCACTCTTTCAGTCTGTGACAATTAAAATTAGAAAGACGCTACATGCGCGCCCTGCGCATGTAGTGTCTGTATCGTTATAGTTATATTAACTTTTTAGAATCGAAGCTTATTATTGAGCTTTGATGTATAGGTCTTTCGAGAAGATCTTGTCTTCCGCGTTGTTGATTGGGAAACCACCAACATGCGGGTTAAGTAGACGAGATTTAACGTATTGGTAGATAGGAGCGATTGGCATGTCGTTTGCCATTAGCGCCTCAGCTTCTAGGTAAAGTGCTTTACGCTCTTCTTCTGAAGTTGAGTTAAGTGCTTTATCGATGATTTGATCGTAAGCCGCGCTGTCGTAGTGAACACCACCGGTAGTGTTGTTACTCTTCATTAGCGTTAGGAACGAAGACGCTTCGTTGTAGTCACCACACCAACCAGCACGTGCTACTTCGAAATCACCAGAATCTTTAGAAGATAGGTACGTTTTCCACTCTTGGTTCTCAAGCGTTACAGAAAGACCCAGTGTTTTCTTCCACATAGAACCTAGCGCTACAGCAATCTTCTTGTGGTTCTCTGAAGTGTTGTAAAGTAGGTTGAATTTAAGTGGGTTATCTTTACCGTAACCCGCTTCTTCAAGAAGACGTTCTGCTTCTGCGTTACGCTCTTTTTGAGACATCTTACCGTAAGCTGGTAGCTCAGGATCGAAGCCAGCTGTGATTTCAGGCGTTAGGAAGTATGCAGGTTTTTGACCTTGCGCTAGGATAGCACCTGTTACGATATCACGGTCGATTGCGTAAGAGATTGCTTGGCGAACACGAACATCATCAAATGGTGCTTTCTTCGTGTTGAAGATGTAGTAGTAAGTACATAGGTTACCCGCTACAGATACATCTTCCGCGTACTCTTTTTGAAGACGCTTGAAATGCTCAGTTGGAAGTTCGTTTGTGAAATCGATTTCGCCAGATAGGAAGCGGTTCATTTCCGCTACTTGGTTTTCGATTGGTAGGAAGGTTACTTTATTTAGAACCGTCTTATCGTTGTTCCAGTATTGGTCGTTACGCTTTAAAACTAAACGCTCGTTAACAACCCATTTATCAACAGAGAATGCACCGTTGCCAACGAAGTGGTCAGGCTTAGTCCACTGGTCACCGTATTTTTCAACAGTCGCTTGGTGTACTGGCTTCATTGTTGTGTGGCCCATCATCATTACGAAGTATGGTACCGCTGTTTCTAATTCAACAACAAGTGTGTTTGCATCTACAGCTTTAACGCCTAGCTCACTCTTGTCTTTCTTACCCGCTACGATGTCCTTCGCATTCGCCATCTTGGTATATTCCATGTACCAAGCGTATGGAGAAGCTGTCGCTGGATCGACTGCACGTTTCCAGCTGTATACGAAATCTTGAGCTGTTACAGGATCGCCGTTAGACCATTTTGCGTCTTTACGTAGGTGGAAAGTGAATGTTTTGTTGTCTGTCGTTTCCCAGCTTTCAGCAACACCAGGGATAGTATTACCTTCGCCGTCTTGGTTCACTAGACCTTCTAGAAGATCACGAATTACGTGAGATTCTGGTACACCTTGAGATTTGTGTGGGTCGATAGTCGCAACTTCAGTACCGTTACCGCGAACAAGTTCCTGAACTTTTGCTAGTTCTGTGCCTGCTGGAACTTCAGCAGCGATAGAAAGAGTAGAAGTGGCAGCCACTGCCAAACCAGCACCTAGAAGAAGGGCCTGAGTAATTTTATTCTTGTACATTTAATAAACTCCAAGTTTTTCGTTTTGCATCCATGACTTCTTTGTTAGGTTCACTGAACGGCAGTGATTTAGGTTTATTTAGCTCAAAATATAAGCATAAAAACCTAAAACCTTACAAAGATTGAGGCACACACTATCAACCATTGAAGTAATTTGCCACAAACAAGTCGCAAAAAATCGGATAATTCTCCGAATTACTTAAGGTAATAGTGTAAATCTCTAATAAAAACCTAATGAATAGTGAGTTACACATAGGGATTAATTAAAAAACAGCCTTTAGTGTTGATGTATCTGTATTGATACTTTTTTTTAGCATCTTATGCTAGAACACTGTCAGCAAATTAACATTAATGCCACATTAAATCCAATTGCACATCACATATCCCCTAAATAGACTCCACTATTTGTGAGGGTTATCACTTTATACAAAACAGCATAAAGCACTGCACCAAAACAGATTTAGAAATGCACCAAGACAGACAAAATCACGCACCGAATTTATATGCAACATGAATGACTAACCATTTATTAATACGCTAATTATTTATAAATAACTTTGTAGCACGCACAAAAAAACCGACTTTAATAGTCGGCTTTTAATATTCGTTCTGAAGGTGAGTAACCTTGGGTGGTTATTTTTCCCAACGCTCTGCAGCTTTCGCATCTGAATCTCGAGAGTCAACCCAACGAGTTTCTTCAGTGGTACGTTCCTTCTTCCAAAACGGCGCTTTGGTTTTCAGAAAATCCATAACAAACTCACAGGCTTCAAAGGCCGCACCGCGGTGTGCACTGGATACACCAACGTAAACAATCTGGTCACCAATATCGAGGTCACCAACACGATGGATAACTCGCATCTTTTGGATTGGCCAGCGTGCTTCAGCTTGATCACAGATCTCGCTCAGTGATTTCTCTGTCATGCCCGGATAGTGCTCCAGAGACAAACCAATCACATTGTCGCCAAGGTTCATGTCGCGAACTTTACCAACGAACGTCACAATCGCTCCGGCAACTGTACCTTGAGCTAGATAATCGTATTCGCCACCCACAGAAAAGTCTTCAGCAGTAACCAATACTCTTGGATCTATAACTCGAGAATCATTCATGACTAGCCTCCGGTCACTGGTGGGAAGAAAGCGACTTCATCGCCGTCTTTCACTTCAGTCGTCAGAGGCACGATAGATTGGTTAAGCGCAGCCAGAAGCTTGCCCTCTTCCAGAGCGATATCCCATTTGCCTTCTTGTTCTACAAGGTAGCTGCGAATCGCTTCAATCGTCTTGAACTGTGCATCAACTTCAACGCTGTCCACACCAACAAGTTCACGAGTTTGAGCAAAGAAAAGTACTGTAATCATGATTCCACCTTAAAGTGACCAGATTTACCACCGGTCTTCTCTAACAGGCGTACATTCTCGATAACAATGTCTTTCTGAACAGCTTTACACATATCGTAAATCGTTAACGCAGCAACAGAAGCAGCCGTTAGCGCCTCCATCTCTACGCCTGTCTTACCAGCAAGCTTACATACCGACTCGATACGTACCTTGTTTTCAGACTCGATAGCTTCTAGCTGCACTTCTACTTTAGTTAATAGTAGAGGGTGACACAGTGGAATCAGATCCCACGTCTTCTTAGCCGCTTGAATACCTGCGATACGTGCCGTTGCGAAAACATCACCTTTATGGTGGCTACCAGAAACAATCAGCTTTAGCGTTTCAGCAGACATTTGTACGAAAGCTTCCGCTCTCGCCTCACGCACTGTCTCAGCTTTAGCCGATACATCGACCATGTTTGCTTCGCCAGACGCGTTAATGTGTGTAAATTGGCTCATACTCAAACCGCCTTATACAGAAAGGTGTGGCATGAAGTTACAAGGGCGGTGGCTAGCATCCATCTGTTGCTTGATGATCTTAGTCCAACCTGTGCGACAAGCGCCTGTTGAACCTGGCATCGCAAAGATTACTGTGTGGTTAGCAAAGCCCGCAATCGCACGCGATTGAATTGTCGATGTACCGATCTCTTCGTAAGACACTTGGCGGAATAACTCACCAAAACCTTCTACTTCTTTGTCGAACAGTGGCTTAAGCGCTTCAGGAGTACTGTCACGAGAAGTAAAACCCGTACCGCCAGTGATCATGATCGCTTGTACGCTTTCATCCGCGATCCATTTCGAAACGATCGCACGAATCTTATACATGTCGTCGATAACGATTTGCTTATCTACAACGTTGTGACCCGCTTCTTTAGCATGCTCAGCTAGGTAGCCACCTGACGTATCATTTTCTTCTGTACGTGTATCTGAAACCGTTAATACTGCGATGTTTGCTGCTTGGAATTTGCTTTCTGCGTGACCCATTTGTTCACCTATATAAATTTTTCAATGATTAGACTGATTCGCCCAGCTTAAAGAAGCTGAGCGATAAAATGCTTTAGAGTATATAACGGGTTAACCGCCGATTGACGCCAAGTTTGGAGTCATGCCGCTGTTGCCATCATGCAAGAAGTGGCTAACGGACTTGGTTTGAAGCTGAGCCTGAATTCGATCAATTAGCTCTTGCTCTTGTTGATCTTCTTGAATCAGATCTCTCAGTTCAACACCGTGGTCGCCAAACAGACATAGGTGAAGTTTACCGGTCGCAGAAACACGCAGTCGGTTACAACTCTCACAGAAGTCTTTCTCGTAAGGCATGATCAAACCAATTTCACCCTTGTAGTCTGGGTGGACAAACACTTGTGCTGGGCCATCGTTAACAGCTTTGACTTTTAACAGCCAACCGTTAGCAATAAGCTGATTGCGAATCGCAACGCCAGATACATGATGTTTATCGAACAACTCGTCCATCTCGCCGGTTTTCATCAGCTCGATAAAACGCAATTGAATAGGTTTGTCTTTGATCCAATTAAGGAAGGCTGGTAATTCCTGACTGTTGAGGTCTTTCATCAATACAACGTTGACTTTGACTTGTTCATAGCCAACCTCAAACGCTTTATCAATGCCTCGCATAACCTCAGTAAACTTATTCTCACCAGTGATCTGATGGAACATACGTGAATCTAAGCTATCCACGCTGACGTTTATATGGGTTAAACCAGCATCACGCCATTGCCCTACTTGTTTCTCCATGCGGTAGCCATTCGTTGTGGTGGCTACTTTTTCGATGCCAGGGGTAGAAGCGACGGTATGTATGATTTCAGGAAAGTCTTTACGCAGACTCGGCTCTCCGCCTGTAATGCGGATCTTTGAGGTACCACAATCTGCAAACGCTTTAACAACGCGTTTGATCTCGGGAACACTTAAAAAAGACGAGTTTTTTTGCCCTGACGGTCTATAACCATCTGGCAAGCAGTAAGTACATTTAAAGTTACAGACGTCTGTAACCGACAAGCGCAAGTAATAAAACTTGCGATGGAATCTATCTTCGAATTGTTGCGCCACGGAACACCTTTCCAAACACGGGAGGCATAATCATTTCCAATTAAGCCCTTGTGACAACATGTCACTGGCTCTTGATGCGTATCGGTACAGCAAATACCACTGTGCGACTTAGCATACGAGAGCTCGGAGTTATGGCAACTGAGCGTTATATTCACACGCGCAGTAGCTGAGTAATAAAATACTTAATATTTGTACGTGAATCTAGCTCTGATGGTAAAAAACGGGCCACATCGGCAAAAAAAACGTATCAAACCCTCAAAATAACTCTTGTTGAGTATATAGCGAGAAGCATTTAACCTAAATTATAGTTGGTAATAATCTAATAAGAACAAAAAATGAATATTTACGCTTCAAAGAAAGTCGTAGCAATCGGTGGTGGCCATGGCTTAGGTCGCATGTTAGCTGCATTAAAAGACTTTGGTCACAACGCAACTGGCATTGTTGCAACGACAGATAACGGAGGTTCCACTGGACGTATTCGAGATTGCCAAGGTGGTATCGCATGGGGAGATACACGTAACTGTATCAACCAATTGATCACCGAACCTTCAATCAGCTCGATGATGTTTGAATACCGCTTTCGTGGCCAAGGCGAACTCGATGGTCATAACTTAGGTAACCTCATGCTCACAGCATTAGACAACCTCTCAGTTCGTCCGTTGGAAGCAATTAACCTAATTCGAAATATGCTTAAGGTCGACGTTAATATCGTGCCGATGACAGAGCACCCTTCTGACCTCACAGCCCTATCAATGGACGGCCGCTGGGTAACTGGTGAAACCAATGTTGATGACATGACAGAAAAACTGCGCATGATGGACTTGTCGCCAGAAGTACCAGCAACCAAAGAGGCCGTTGCCGCGGTGGAAGAAGCAGACTGCATAGTGCTTGGCCCAGGCAGCTTTTTAACCAGTGTTATGCCTCCGCTGCTACTGCCAGAAATTGGTAAAGCCATCGCTGGAAACACTAAGGCAAAAGTTATCTTCATTGAAAACCTGTCTCCAGAACACGGTCCAGCAGGTAAAATGACGCTTCAAGAGCAATTGGAGTGGTGTGAACGTACCTGTAAAGCACGTAAGATAGACGTCGTACTAGGCAATGAACCGCATCCAGAGCTAGAAGGCCAATGGAATTGTGTGACCACAGATCTTGCATCAGCAAACCGAGATTGGCGACACGATCGCGTGAAGCTTCAAAAAGCGATCGAAGCTCAGTTGGCCTAATTCATAAGTTCGAGAGACAAAAAACGAAAAAGGAGCATCATGCTCCTTTTTAGTATCTGTATCTCTACCTGTAGATATAGCAATTCACCGCTTTAGAGATCAGTCATCAACTGTTGATATTCAGTATAAGTCGATAGCAGAAGCTCCTGCATATCTTGAAAATCAACCTCTGTCACAGGCAACGCTTGCTTCACTTTTGCGTCCAAGCTAATCGCAAAACTACACAAAGCATCCGCACCAAAGCTTGCTGCGCTGCTCTTAAGTGCATGACTTATATCAGCCAAGTACTTAGAGGTATCCGACTCTTTGTTTATCTCTAGGTGTTCGTAGTAGCCTTTCAACTCACCTAAAAAGATCTCCAGTAAAACCGGGACATTCTCTTGCCCTATTTCGCAGGCAAGCTCATCAACTTTTTGCTGATTTAATACTTTCGTCATTATTATTTTCTTATTGTTTGGTGATTACTGCTTCGCATTCCACGTTTGCAACTTACGGTATATCGTCGATGGACTGACATCTAAGAAACCTGCCGCACGAGGAATGTTGCCATCACACGCTTTAATGGCCTGTTCGATAGCCGTTTTCTCAGTGATCCACAATGGGAAAATATCTTTTACCGTAATGTCTTCATTCTGCTTCTCTTTCAACCGCAGACTGTTTTCAATCGGTTGGTTCAACGGTGGCGGAAGCATGTTGAGAGTAATCTCTTTACCGTTATTCAAAACCACCACGTTTCTCAACACGTTTTGTAGCTGACGAACATTACCCGGCCACTCATATTGATTAAAGCGATCAAGTACTTCCTGAGCAAAACGTACAAACGCCTTGCCTTCTTCAACCGACATGTAGCCCAATAATGAGTATGCAATCTCGATGACATCTTCAC
The DNA here is from genome assembly GCA_023206055.1 of Vibrio cyclitrophicus. Classification (NCBI taxonomy): domain Bacteria; kingdom Pseudomonadati; phylum Pseudomonadota; class Gammaproteobacteria; order Vibrionales; family Vibrionaceae; genus Vibrio; species Vibrio cyclitrophicus. The sequence goes on from CP065366.1 coordinate 2,545,089, forward strand.
CACGTTCACGCAATGGCGGCAAGTGCAGAGGAATCACGTACAGGCGGTAGTATAAATCTTCTCTAAAGCGACCTTCTTGAACTTCTTTCCAAGGGTCACGGTTAGTCGCACACACAAAACGCACGTCGACACTCTTCATCTTCGAAGAGCCGACTTTTTGGAAAGTACCGGTTTGGATAAAACGCAACAGCTTGGTTTGTAGTTCAAGATCCATTTCACACAGTTCATCGAGGAACAGTGTACCGCCATCAGCTAATTCAGCTGCACCTTGACGGTCTGTTGCCGCGCCCGTAAACGCCCCTTTTACGTGGCCAAACAGCTCACTCTCAATCAGGTCTTTAGGAATTGCCGCACAGTTGATGGCGATAAAAGGCTTATCACCACGCTTACTCGCAGCATGAATGGCTTCTGCACATACCTCTTTACCGGTACCACTTTCACCAGTAATGAAAATGCTCGCCTTACTCGATGCAGCAGAATCGATAGTTCGGTAAACCTGCTGCATGGTCTGGCTACTGCCGATAAAGCCTTGGTAGTTCTGGTTTCCCGGGTGTTCCGAGCTGTTTTTAAGCTTGGTGGCTTTGCGGATCGCGTTGTTCACCGTAATACGGAGTCGGTCGGCTTCACACGGTTTGATCAGGAAATCTTGAGAACCATGACGCATCGCTTCTACGGCTGTATCAATCGAGCCGTGAGCCGTCATGAAGATCACAGGAACTTCTGGGTATTTTTGTTTTACAGCAAATAGCACGTCCATGCCCGTCATATCAGGCAGACGTAGATCTAACAAAATAAGGTCTGGGATTCGATGATTCAAACTTTCAATTGCGTCGCGGCCAGTGCCGACAATGTTGATATCAATTTCGAGCGGTGTAAGATACGAGCGATATAAAGCTGCTACCGAAGCGGTATCCTCTACCATCAACAAATACTTCGATTTGTTATCTAGCGTTTTTGATTGCATATCCTAGCCATTTATAATTTGCATTTCTTATTATAGTCGCATTCCGCTTTGCATTATGCAAATTAACCACAGTATTTGTGGAACATTTCTTTCTCTGTTTTAAACAATCAATGTGTTATCTATATGGCACGAACGATGCAGGTATCTACATGACCTTCGGGTCACCTAGCCAACTGACGTTGTTAGTGGACCGAGTGTTCACAAACGTAAGCCAGTAGAACATTTACTACTGGCTGTTTTTTTGTCTAAAACACTCTCAATTTTTGTATTGAGGGATTCAATTTTTTGAGTAAAAAGTGAGATTAGCTGTTGGTAATAAACTGCTTTCTTAGCTGCTCAATTTCATCACGCTTCTGTGCTGCCAATTCAAATTCCAGGTTCTGAGCATGCTGATACATCGCAGTTTCTAACTTGCTGATCTCTTTATCAAGCTGTTGCGGTGTAAGTACGGCATAACTTTCAGAAGGGTCTGCCACCTTAGATAGAGGAACTTGCTTCGATTGGCGCTGCTGCTTCGACTTGGTTAGATCACCCAGTTCCATAATATCTTTGATATTGCGTTTCAACGCTTGCGGCGTGATGCCTTGTTCTTCGTTGTAGGCTTGTTGTTTCTCGCGACGACGATCGGTTTCATCAATCGCTTTTCTCATCGACTTAGTAATCGAATCACCATAAAGGATTGCTCGACCTTCCAAGTTACGCGCAGCACGACCAATGGTTTGGATCAGAGAACGCTCAGAACGCAAGAAGCCCTCTTTGTCTGCATCAAGAATCGCCACCAGCGACACTTCAGGCATATCCAAACCTTCACGAAGTAAGTTAATACCCACTAACACGTCGAACTCGCCCAAGCGCAGGTCTCGGATGATCTCTACACGCTCAACCGTATCAATATCCGAGTGCAAGTAACGTACTTTAACGCCATGCTCGCTTAGGTATTCGGTTAAGTCTTCCGCCATTCTCTTGGTCAACGTGGTCACCAAAACACGCTCTTCTTTCGCAGAACGGATTCTGATTTCAGACAACAAGTCATCAACCTGAGTCGCGACCGGTCTTACTTCAATAATTGGATCTAACAGGCCAGTAGGACGAACGACTTGATCAGCAATCTCGCCATCTGATTTTTCAATCTCGTAATTACCCGGAGTGGCAGAGACAAAAATCGTTTGTGGCGCGATAGATTCAAACTCGTCGAACTTCATTGGACGGTTATCCAATGCAGAAGGCAAACGGAAACCAAACTCAACCAGAGTTTCCTTACGCGAACGGTCACCTTTGTACATGGCGCCAATTTGCGGCACGGTCACGTGTGACTCATCGATGATCAACAGACCATCATCAGGCAAGTAATCAAATAACGTCGGAGGCGCTTCCCCTTCAGCACGACCACTTAGGTATCGTGAATAGTTTTCGATACCAGAACAGAAACCAAGTTCGGTCATCATCTCGATATCAAACTGAGTTCTCTGAGAAATACGCTGCTCTTCCAAAAGCTTGTTGTTGTCTTTTAGGTATTGAGCTCGGTCTCGAAGTTCATCTTTAATGTTCTCAATCGCCTCAAGGATTTTCTCCCTTGGCGTTACATAGTGAGTTTTCGGATACACGGTAAAACGCGGTAAGTCTCTTTGCTTAACCGCACCAGTCAGGGGATCAAAGATACTGATGCAATCCACTTCGTCATCGAACATTTCGATGCGCACGGCATCTTGGTCAGATTCAGCAGGGAAAATATCAATCACTTCACCACGAACGCGGAACTGACCACGCTCAAACGCCACATCGTTTCTTGAATATTGCAGCTCAGCCAAGCGGCGCAAGATATCACGTTGGTCCATGACCTCACCGCGACTCAAGTGAAGCATCATCTTCAGGTAAGACTTAGGATCACCCAGACCATAGATAGCTGATACAGACGCGACGATGATGGCGTCTTTTCGTTCTAGTAAGGCTTTTGTTGCCGAAAGCCTCATTTGTTCGATATGAGCGTTCACCGACGCATCTTTCTCGATGAATGTGTCTGTGGTCGGAACGTAAGCTTCTGGTTGGTAGTAATCGTAGTAAGAAACGAAGTACTCGACGGCATTATTTGGAAAGAAGGATTTCATCTCACCATAAAGTTGAGCAGCCAACGTCTTGTTTGGTGCTAACAGAATGGCAGGTCTTTGCGATTGGGAAATGACATTGGCAAGAGTAAAGGTTTTACCTGAGCCCGTTACCCCTAATAGAGTTTGATGTGCCAAACCAGAATCTAATCCATCTAGTAATCGGGTTATCGCTGTCGGCTGGTCACCGGACGGGCTGTAGTCCGATACCAAGTCAAAGAGTTTACTCATAGGTCGCCATTTCCATACTGTTTTTTTAATCAGGTCATTGTCACTCTAGGAGGAGTGTCGTTGCAACAATTATCTAGAGAAATGCATCTTAAGATCAGATATCAGTTATAGCTTTTATTTTTAGAACTTGGTATTATCCGTGCCCCTGCAAGATCTTCTCAGCTAAATCACTCGATTTTTAATCCACTACTTTTCCCCAAAAAATCTAAAAATACCGCTTGTTTTACCGTTTATTTTATAATCTACAAAAGTTATACAATCGCAATATTTTCCTATAAATCTTTTAAATACATTACGTTAGATAAGATTTTTACATTTTTCGATTTATCCCAATTATTGTTGTTAAAGTTTCACACACACACTTATCCACAATTTTGGTGGATAACTAAAGCAAAGCTAAATCCAATAAGGCGTTCAAGAAAGTAAAGTTTTTTATCTTACTTTTTTCTGCTATTTCTTATTGACAGAAATTCGGACAATTATTAGAATTCGCGTCGCTAACAAGCAATTCCCCTTTAGTTCAGTTGGTAGAACGGCGGACTGTTAATCCGTATGTCGCAAGTTCAAGTCTTGCAAGGGGAGCCAAATTCAGGAAAAAAGCTCAATCGAAAGATTGGGCTTTTTTCGTTTTAGTGCTTTGGGGACGTATTCGACTCGCCTCTTTCCTTCTCTTTTTGATAGTTCTGAGTACTAAAACCCACAAATATGACCCTATTTGTAGGAAGCAGATCGAGTTCAATTCAAGAATGATCTTGTGAAAGATCCAGCCTAACCACTCCGATAAACTTGTCTAACCAAGTAGAAATTGGCCGTCTATACTTACCGTAACTTTAATAATCAAACGATTACCTGATGTTTTTTTCACCAAGTGTCTAAATCCCTAGTGATCCTTGGTTGTTATTAGGTGAGCAAAGCAGGATAATATCGGGATCGGAATCTCAAGAATTAATCCATTATGACCGAATACCTTTTGTTGTTGGTTGGCACAGTGCTGGTCAATAACTTTGTGCTAGTGAAGTTTTTAGGGCTATGTCCTTTCATGGGAGTCTCCAAGAAACTGGAGACTGCGATTGGCATGGGCCTCGCGACGACTTTCGTTCTGACGTTAGCGTCGGTATCTGCATACCTAGTAGAAACCTACATCCTTACCCCTCTGGGTATTGAATACCTGCGTACCATGAGCTTCATCTTGGTTATCGCAGTGGTTGTTCAATTTACGGAAATGGTCGTTCACAAAACCAGCCCAACGCTATATCGCCTATTAGGTATCTTCCTACCTCTTATCACCACCAACTGCGCGGTATTAGGTGTGGCACTTTTGAACATCAATGAAAACCACAACTTCATTCAGTCGATCATCTATGGTTTCGGCGCAGCGGTGGGTTTCTCTCTTGTTCTGATCCTATTTGCTGCGATGCGTGAACGTATTGCGGTTGCTGATGTTCCAATGCCATTCAAAGGCGCATCAATTGCGATGATCACAGCAGGCCTAATGTCTCTCGCATTTATGGGCTTTACTGGGTTGGTGAAATAAGCATGAGTACCATTTTAATTGCGATCATTGCGCTAGCCGTTTTAGCCGCTGTTTTTGGCGCTATTTTGGGCTTTGCTTCTATCCGATTTAAAGTAGAAGCTGATCCTATCGTTGATCAAATCGATACCATTTTACCGCAAACTCAGTGTGGCCAATGTGGCTACCCAGGTTGTCGTCCTTACGCAGAGGCGATCGCTAACGGAGACAAGATCAACAAATGTCCTCCTGGCGGCCAAGCAACCATTGAGAAGCTAGCAGACTTAATGGGCGTAGAAGTTGAAGACTCCGCTCATGACTTAGATAACAAAGTAAAAACCGTTGCTTTCATTCATGAAGATATGTGTATCGGCTGTACCAAGTGTATTCAAGCCTGCCCTGTCGACGCCATTGTTGGTGGCACCAAGGCACTGCACACAGTAATCAAAGATGAATGTACAGGTTGTGATCTATGTGTCGCACCGTGCCCTACTGACTGTATCGAAATGATTCCAGTGGCAACAACGACTGAAAATTGGAAATGGCAGATGAACATCATTCCTGTTACTGATATCACTAACCAAGCGACTGATGCAACTGCGTCAGAGCCTAAGGCGTAGGGTTAGTATGATCTCTTTAATTGAACAAATTCGCACGGGCTCTATTTGGAACTTCCCGGGCGGCGTGCACCCTGCTGAAAACAAGAAACAGTCCAATACCACTGACATCGTTCATTCAAGGCTTCCTGAGGAAATCGTTCTTCCTGTGAAGCAACACATCGGTAAGCCAGGTAACTTATTGGTTGCTGCGGGTGACACCGTACTAAAAGGCCAACAACTGACAGCCTTGGACACAGGTTTTACCTTGCCAGTACACGCACCAACATCGGGTGTGATTACCGCTATTGAACCAAGAACCACGGCTCACCCTTCGGGCTTAAGCGAACTCAGTGTCGTCATTAAACCTGATGGCTTAGACACTTGGATTGAAAAACACCCAGTTGAAGACTTTTCAACAAAGACCTCTGACGAACTGCTTGATGTGATTCGCCAAGCCGGTATCTCAGGTATGGGCGGTGCAGGCTTCCCTACCGCGAAAAAGCTTCAGTCAGGACTTGGTCGTACTGACATTTTGATCGTCAACGCTGCTGAGTGTGAACCTTACATCACCTCTGATGACAAGTTGCTTCAAGAACATGCCGAAGAAGTATTAAAAGGCATCGAAGTGGTTGAACACATCCTTCAACCAAAACTGACCGTGATTGGTATTGAAGACAACAAGCCAGACGCGATAAAAGCACTTGAGATTGCCGCAAAAGACAAAGACATCGTTATTCGTGTTATCCCAACCAAATACCCTTCAGGTGGTGAGAAACAGCTGATTAAGATCCTCACCAATAAAGAGGTTCCTGCTGGCGGCATCCCTGCTGACATCGGTGTTTTGGTTCAGAACGTTGGCTCTCTCTACTCGATTAAGAGAGCAGTAATCGACGGTGAACCTGTCGTTAACCGCGTTGTGACTTTAACCGGTAAGACCTTTAAACAACCTCGTAATGTTTGGGCGCTATTAGGCACGCCAGTACATGAGTTGCTTGAAGAGTTTGGCTACAAAGCCGATAAAAAGCTGCCGCGTTTGATTTTGGGCGGCCCTATGATGGGCTTCACCTTGCCACATGCCAATGTGCCAATCACTAAAACGTCGAACTGTATTTTAGCGCCAACGCGTCGTGAGATTTCTCCAAGCACTTACGAAATGGAATGTATTCGATGCAGTGCTTGTGCCGAAGCTTGCCCTGCCTCTCTACTTCCTCAACAGCTGCAATGGCACGCGAAAGCCAATGAACTGGACAAGTGCGAAGAGCTAAATATTAAAGACTGTATTGAATGTGGTGCTTGTGCGTTTGTGTGCCCAAGTGAAATTCCTCTTGTTCAGTACTATCGCCAAGCGAAAGCCGAAATCAAAACAAGAAAAGACGAAGCAACGGCCGCAGAGCGCGCCAAGGTTCGTTTCGAAGAGAAAAACGCTCGTATGGAGCGTGACAAAGCAGAACGCGAAAACCGCTTCAAGAAAGCCGCGGATAACCGTCGTAAAGACATGAAAGCGGCAGACGGTGACGATGCAATTGCTGCTGCGATTGCTCGTGTTAAAGCACAAAAAGCCGCTGCTGATCAGGCTTCAAGTGAAGAGCCAGCAGTGAAGCCTGCGGTTGCAGCTGCGATTGCTAAAGCAAAAGCGAAACAAGCTGCGGCTCAGAAAGCAGACAGTGCTGAACCAGACAACTCTGAAATGTCGAAACTACGTGAAGAACGTAAACGACAAGCTCGAGAACGCAAGGCACAACAAGCTGCTGCTGCTGACACTCCAACTGAAAGCTCTGGTGATGGCAAGAAAGATGCTGTTGCTGCCGCAATAGCTCGTGCTAAAGCCAAGAAAGCACAGCAAACAGAATCAGCTTCTGAAGCTCCGGTTGAAAAATCAGGTGACGCTAAGAAAGATGCAGTTGCTGCTGCAATAGCTCGTGCTAAAGCGAAGAAAGCACAACAAGCGGAATCAGCTTCTGATACTCCAGCTGAAAGCTCTGGCGACGCTAAGAAAGATGCCGTTGCTGCAGCTATCGCTCGCGCCAAAGCCAAGAAAGCACAACAAACAGAGTCAGCTTCTGATGCTCCGACTGAAAGTACTGGCGATGCCAAGAAAGATGCTGTCGCTGCGGCCATTGCTCGCGCTAAAGCAAAGAAAGCACAACAAACAGAGTCAGCTTCTGAAGCTTCAGCTGAAAGTAGTGGCGACGCTAAGAAAGATGCGGTTGCTGCGGCCATTGCACGCGCTAAAACGAAGAAAGTTCAGCAAGCGAAACAGACTGAGACAGCAGAAACGCCTGAACCAGTGATCGAAGTAGTAGCTGATGCTCAACCAGAAGCTGTCGATCCTAAGAAAGCCGCAGTTGCTGCCGCTATTGCACGCGCTAAAGCGAAGAAAGCTAAGCAGGTCGAAGCTGAAGAAATCGCTCCCGAAGCCGTGGCTGAGCCATTAATTGAAAAAGAGACTGTGGTTGAATCTGAGGCTCAATCAGAACCCGTCGATCCTAAGAAAGCAGCCGTTGCTGCCGCAATTGCTCGCGCTAAAGCAAGAAAAGCGCAGCAAGAGCAAGATAAAAAGAACAATGAGGAGAAAGAGTAGTGGCCTTCTTTATCGCCAGCTCACCGCACGCACACAATCGTAGAAGCACCCCAGATCTAATGAAATGGGTGGCTATTTGTGCATTGCCAGGTCTACTAGCTCAAACCTACTTCTTTGGATGGGGTACGCTCATCCAGTTAGTATTTGCTATCGCACTTGCTGTTACCTTTGAAGCAGCCGTAATGCTGCTAAGAAAACGTCCGCCAGTAATGGCGCTACGTGATTACAGTGCGGTTGTGACCGCTTGGCTACTCAGTGTCGCTATTCCTCCGCACTCACCGTGGTGGATTCTAGTGATTGGTATGTTCTTCGCTATTATTATCGCGAAGCACCTATATGGCGGCCTTGGGCAAAACCCATTTAACCCAGCGATGGTGGCTTATGTTGTTTTGCTGATCTCATTCCCAGTTCAAATGACCAGTTGGAATGCACCAGCCAGCTTAACGGCAGAAGCAACAAGCTTTGTTGACTCTTTCTTGATGATCTTTACGGGTTTCAATAATGAAGGTTTGTCTCTTCAACAAGCACGCCTTGGTATTGATGGCACCACAATGGCAACGCCGCTTGATGCATTCAAAACGGCCTTAACGGCAGGTAACACAGCGTCTGAAGCTCTGTCTCAACCGCAATTCAGCTGGCTAGCTGGCGTAGGTTGGGAATGGGTGAACCTTGCTTACCTAGTTGGCGGCTTGGTACTTATCAAGCAACGCGTAATTCAATGGCATATTCCTGTGGCGTTCATCGGCAGCCTTGCTCTGTTTAGCCTAGTATTCTTAATCCTAACGCCAGGTGAAACCGCTTCTCCAACGATTCACCTATTGTCTGGCGCAACCATGCTTGGTGCATTCTTCATTGCAACCGACCCGGTTTCAGCTTCAACGACAGTAAAGGGTCGGCTGGTGTTTGGGGCTCTGATTGGCGCATTGGTGTTTATTATCCGTAGTTGGGGTGGCTTCCCTGATGGCGTGGCGTTTGCTGTATTGTTAGCCAACATGTGTGTTCCACTGATTGACTACTACACCAAACCTCGCACGTACGGTCACTAAGGAGCGGATACCATGCTAAATGCTATTAAGAAAAACGGCCTTGTACTCGCGATTTTTGCGTGTGCTTCAACAGGTTTGGTGGCGGTAACGCACTACCTAACTAAAGATCAGATCAAACAACAAGAACAGGCTCAACTACTGTCTGTTCTTAACCAAGTGATCCCGCACGATCTTCACGACAACGAACTGTTTTCGTCTTGTACTTTGGTTCAAGCAGAAGAACTTGGTACTGAGCAAGCGATGCCAGCTTACATCGCTAAACTTAATGGTGAGCCAAGCGCGATTGCTATCGAAGCGATTGCACCAGACGGCTACAATGGCGCGATTAAAGTCATTGTTGGGATGAAAATCGACGGTACGATTTTAGGTACTCGCGTGCTTTCACACCAAGAAACTCCGGGCTTGGGTGATAAGATTGACCTACGTGTGAGTGATTGGATTCTTTCGTTTGCAGGTAAGCAAGTGACGGATTCTAATCTAGACCGTTGGAAGGTTCGTAAAGACGGTGGTGACTTCGACCAGTTTACTGGCGCAACCATTACGCCAAGAGCGGTCGTTAAGTCGGTTAAACAAGCGGTTCAGTACGTTAACCAAAACAACCAAGCATTGCTTGCTCAACCTCTAAATTGTGGTGGTGAATAATGAGTGACCATAAAACACTAATTAAAAATGGCATGTGGGCTAACAACCCAGCCCTAGTACAACTTCTTGGCTTATGTCCTCTGTTGGCTGTGTCTTCAACGGTGACCAACGCACTTGGACTAGGTATTGCTACTCTGCTTGTATTGGTAGGTTCGAACGTTGCTGTTTCTCTGGTTCGTAACCACGTGCCAAAAGAAGTGCGTATTCCAGTCTTTGTAATGATCATTGCATCACTGGTAACCTGTGTTCAGCTTCTGATGAATGCTTACGCGTATGGCCTTTACCTATCTTTGGGTATCTTCATCCCACTGATCGTAACCAACTGTATCATCATTGGCCGAGCTGAAGCCTTCGCTTCTAAAAACGAAGTGCTACCTGCTGCTCAAGATGGTTTCTGGATGGGTCTTGGCATGACATCGGTACTGGTTGTACTGGGTGCAATGCGTGAGGTTATTGGTAACGGCACTCTGTTTGATGGTGCAGACCTGCTTCTTGGTGATTGGGCTTCTGTGTTACGAATCCAGATATTCCAATTTGATAACAGTTTCTTGCTAGCCCTGCTTCCGCCAGGTGCCTTTATTGGTGTTGGTTTCTTGATTGCGTTGAAAAACATCATCGACAACCAAGCAAAATCTAGACAGCCTAAACAAGAAAAGCCAGTCATTGAACGCGCTCGCGTTACCAATGCTTAATAAGTTACAGTAGCTTAAAACCTGCTGAGTAGCTCAACCGCTCAGCAGGTAATTAGATTGACCAAGTACACATAATAATGACGCTCATAAGAGCGCGTAACCGATGATAAAGCCTGAGCATTGAGAGTTTATTGAATACCCACTCCGGAGCTCAAGCCCTAACTATTTGAAAGTAATGTCGCTATGAACAATGTAAAACGAGTAGAAATACTTGAGCGTTTAAGAGAAAACAATCCAAAACCAGAGACTGAGCTTAACTGGAACAGCCCTTTCGAGTTGCTGATCGCGGTACTTTTATCAGCACAGGCAACCGATGTCAGTGTCAACAAAGCAACGGATAAGCTTTACCCAGTGGCCAATACTCCACAAGCCATTTTCGACCTAGGTGTTGACGGCTTGAAAGAGTACATCAAGACAATCGGCCTATTTAATTCAAAAGCAGAAAATACGATTAAAACGTGTCGAATGCTGCTTGACCTACACAACGGTGAAGTACCGGAAGATCGTGCGGCATTAGAAGCCCTTCCTGGCGTTGGTCGTAAGACTGCCAACGTAGTATTGAACACCGCTTTTGGTTGGCCAACCATTGCCGTTGATACTCACATCTACCGTGTATCAAACCGTACTAAGTTAGCAATGGGTAAAACGGTCGACGATGTTGAGGCTAAGCTTCTTAAAGTCATTCCAAAAGAATTCAAACTGGATGTCCACCACTGGCTCATTCTTCATGGACGTTACACCTGTGTCGCGCGTAAACCACGCTGTGGCAGTTGTATCATTGAAGACCTATGTGAGTTCAAAGAGAAGACCGAAGATTAGTCTTTCCGTTCACAACGATTAATCAATACGGCAGCGCTTAAAGCGCTGCTTTTTATTATTACTCTCTAGAAGCCGCCTCTATATCAGTTTTCATTTCTAATTCTGCGTTCCCAAGATAATAGGCATAAAAAATCCCGCCTTTTATGGCGGGATTCAATTATTTAGCTAAAAAGTCTGTCTTAGATAAACTTCACTTTAGTCACTTCCTTGATAGCAGATAGAACAAATGTTGGTACTGCTGCAATGAAGATTAACGATATTAAGTGATCAAACTCTAGTGCTTCTGTGCTGAATACCAGCTGGCCGAAACTTGTGTAAACAACGCTTAAAGACAAGACAGCCGATACTGCCACCGCACCAAGTAGGTAGTGGTTAGTGAACGGATTCTTACGATAAATCGTTGTAAACGTACGTGCATCGAACAAGCTCCAAAGTTGAGCAAAGATCAGTGTTAAAAACGCAACGGTTTGTGCGTATTGAGCACTGTAACCACCGTCGAGTGCGTAAGAGAATGTCACAAAGCTTAGACCACCTAATGCGAGACCACGAGTTAGGATACGAGCGCCCAGGCCATTAGAGAAGAAGCCTTGGTCACGTTTACCTGGCTTACGCTCCATGAGATCTTTCTCTTCTGGCTCAACACCGAGTGCGAGTGCTGGTAGACCATCAGAAACGAGGTTAACCCATAAAATCATTAGTGGAGTTAGCGGAAGTACTACATCTGGTCCCATGAGTAGGAATGCAAATAGGATTACCGAAACCTCCCCCACGTTCGCTGTAAGTGCTTGGCGGATAAACTTACGTAGGTTATCGAAAATTTGACGACCCTGACGTACCGCCTTCACGATAGTACTGAAGTTATCATCCAACAGGATAAGGTCACCTGAGTCTTTCGCAACAGACGTACCTGTAATACCCATTGCAACACCAATGTCTGCACGACGCAGTGCTGGCGCATCGTTCACGCCGTCACCGGTCATAGAGGCAACTTCGTTGTTCTCTTGCTGCGCTTTTACGATACGCAGCTTGTGCTCTGGAGTAACACGTGCAAATACTGCAACCTGAGAACAGATAGACAACAGCTTCTCGTCATCCATTTGATCAAGCTCAGCACCCGCTACCACTAGATCATCTTCGCTACGGATGATTCCGATTTCACGAGCAATAGCTGCTGCCGTAACTGCGTGGTCACCGGTAATCATTACCGTACGAACACCAGCGCTATAACAGCTATTTACTGCATCACGCACTTCTGGGCGTGGTGGATCCATGATGCCATAGATACCCAGGATACTGACGTCTTTTTCAAGCTCAGGGAAATCTAACTCTAGTTCTTCTTCTTTTAATTCACGGAAACCAACGGCAAGTGTACGCAGAGCATCACCACCAAAGGTTTGGATTGCCGCTTCAAAGTCTAAATGAAGATCTTGAGACGGTGCAGTATCGAGAGCCAAGTTGCCTGAAACTTCACAGCCAACTGTTGGTACGAAACCACCGTCAATCATGAAGCTGGTTGATTTACCAAGAACAACATCGGGCGCGCCTTTCAATGCTAGGAAATGCTTACCTTGTGGGTCACGAACGATAACAGAAGCCATCTTACGACCAGAATCGAACGGGAACTTTTTAACAATTGAGTAGCCACCTGTTGATAGCATTTCATCTTGTTTAAGACCTGCTTTTGCCGCTGCAACAATTAGTGCACCTTCTGTCGGGTTGCCACGAACCGTCCATTTACCATCAGCATTTACATATTCAGCATCATTACAAAGTGTTGCAACTACAAGACCTTTCATCATTGCAGGGCTGTTTGTCGCTTCGACATTGTGACCTTTGGTAATGAATTCACCCTTTGGATCAAAACCTTTACCTGACACATCCCAGTAACGACCAGACACATCGTACGCTTTCATTACCTGCATTTGGTTTTGTGTCAGCGTACCTGTTTTATCTGAACAGATAACAGTTGTAGAACCTAGCGTTTCGATTGCCGCTAGCTGTTTAGCCAAAGCATTATTCTTAACCATCTTAGTCGAGCCCATCGTTAATACGATAGTAACCACCGTTGGCAAACCTTCAGGAATAGCAGCAACCGACAAAGAGATACCTGTTGTTAGGATTTCTAACCATGGCATACCGTGGTAAACACCGATAGCACAAACAATAGCAACAACCACAAGAGCAACAACCAATAATGCGAGTGCGATAGTGTCCATACGCTCTTGCATTGGTGTTTTCGTCTCTTCCGTTTGGTTCATCATATGAGCGATGTGACCAACTTCAGTTTGCATACCTGTGCTTGTTACAACAGCAAGGCCTGTACCCGTAGTCACGATTGTTGTCATGAAGCCCATGTTCTTCTGATCGCCAAGACCAAGAGTCTCATCTTCAAGGCGTTCGGACTGCTTATTCACTGGCTCAGATTCACCGGTCAGCGCTGCCTCATCGACCGTCAGACGGTTTGACTCAAGAATACGAACATCAGCAGGCAGAATATCGCCAGTATTAATTTTAATGATGTCACCAGGAACGAGGGTTTTCGCTGGAACACTGATCCATTTACCATCTCGCATCACTTCGGCTTCTGGAGCTGCCATTTCTTTTAGCGCTTCCATTCCTTTCTGAGCTTTAAACTCCTGCCAGAATGCAATACCAGTGTTAATAAGAATAATCACTGCAATAGCGATAGCATCAATGCTGTGGCCAGTAGACCAAGAAACGATTGCACCAACAGCTAGAATAAAAATCAGTGGGTTTTTATATTGATGAATATACAGTTCCCATGCAGACGCAGACTCTTGTGCTGTCAGCTCGTTGGTACCGTGTTTATCTAAGCGTGCATCCGCTTCAGAATTTGATAAACCTGTAGTTTGATCCGCGTTCAGTTCGTTTAAAACATCTGAACTTTGTTGTGTAAACCATTTACTCGTCATTTGAGTACTCCACATCAATGCCTCACACCGAGGCTAAATGTAATAAAATAATACTTATTCTTATGTGATAAAAAATCGCACAAATCAAAATTGAATATTTAGTCGATTTAGCGCGTTTGAAAAACTATATAGTAAGGATTCTCTATTTAGCAAAGATCACAAAAAAACACTTGATACACACTTGACAACCACTTTAAAAACATAAGCACCCAAAACATCAAACATAAAACCAACAATACAAACTCAAATCATTGTTTAATAAAAATAAGTTCAAAAAATGAACACCTCTTATTATTTCGTAAAAATCATTGGTTATTGGCGCTTTTTATCGAAAATTCCTTAATTACGAAGTGGGGCATCGGAATAACCTTTCTATAAACAGGGGAATATTGGCGCAATCATAAATTGATAAAATGGAAAGTTAGATGCTAATTGTAAAAACGAAGGAGGTTCAGTAACAAAATGGAGATACAAATCACAATTCAATAACTAAGGCTATTCTTGGACCTCACGAAAAAGAGCAACACTCGAACTTACTATTTATGCAAAATTTCGAATTTGGCTCTAGTGATGGACAAATTAAGATGGCCGTCGACTTTAATTTCTTGTAATACAAATAAGGAGGGGAAATTAGAGAAGGAGAGTAAGACAGATGATGGGAACAAGAAAATATGACCAAACTTATCATCTCTTTGGTGTTGCTTATGAGCTTGCTCATATATAGTGCTATAAAAGAAACAACTAATAACAAGCTAGGAGCAAATCATGTCAAACGGTCGTATTTTACACACCATGCTACGCGTGGGTGATCTAGACAAGTCTATCGAGTTCTACACAAAAGTAATGGGCATGCAGCTATTACGTAAGAACGAAAACAAAGAGTACGAATACACACTGGCTTTCGTTGGCTTTGGCGACGAATCTCAAGGCGCTGTGATTGAACTAACGTACAACTGGGGCACGACTGAATATGACCTTGGCTCTGCTTTTGGTCACGTTGCTATCGGTGTTGATGACATCTACACAACGTGTGACGCGATTAAAGCAGCAGGTGGTAACGTGACTCGTGAAGCCGGCCCAGTAAAAGGCGGCTCTACGCACATCGCATTCGTTAAAGATCCTGACGGCTACATGATTGAGCTGATTCAGAACAAACAAGCAAGTGCTGGTCTAGAAGGTTAATTCCTAATAAACCTCTATGAAGCTTGGCTTTGAAAATAAAAGCCTAAACCAACATCAAAAGAAGCGAGCACTATGCTCGCTTCTTTTTTATGTTTCCACGCATGAACAATATCCTTCACCAATTATTATTAACAATCTCACCAATGAAACTTTACATGATAATGATTATCATTTAAATTAACCACCTATTGATTAGTGAGGTAATACAATGATTAGCGAATGGGAAAAACACACGTTACTTGCCGATACTGCATTGCAGCTCGACGATCCTGTACGAAGTATTCTTCACTATCAGCAAGCGTTAAACTTAAGCGAAGAAATTACTGAACGCACCGATATTCAGGCTGATGAGCGTTTATTGATTTCGGTTATCTCTTGCCACAACCTTGCTCAGTTTTGGCGCTGGGCTGGAGATACTGAATACGAGCTTAAGTACCTTCAACTGGCTTCAGAAAAAGTACTGACTCTGATCCCTCAGTGCCCGAATACGCAATGTTCCAGCTTTATCGATTCTATTGGTTGCTGTAAGAAAGCACTGATCGATTTCATGAAACGCCATCCCAACCCAAAAATTGCTTCTATGGTGGAAAAGATCGATACCGCGACCAACTGTGAAATGATTGCTCGTTTCCGCCTGAACTAAACAAGTTACGTTGAAACAGCGACTTCAAAGTCAAAATACAAAAAAGCCCGTCATTACGACGGGCTATCTAATTTCCAAACGAGCAATTATTCTGCTTAAACCTGCGTACGACCTAATGAGATAACCACACGTCGGTTCTTATCTTTACCAATTGGCGAATTGTTATCGGCAATTGGGCGACGCTTACCATAGCCTTGTACTTGAATACGATCTTCTGGCAGGCCTAGAGATTTGAAGTACTCTCTTAATGATTCCGCTCTACGCTCTGAAAGGTTTTGGCTAATACCTTTGCTGTCGACAGAATCGGTGTACGTTGCCACCAGCACAAGGTCGATGTCTTGGTTATAGCGAACGTAATCAGCAATCTGGCTTAGCCTGTTACGCGACGACTTGTTCAACTGATCACTGTTGCGGTCGTAGTGCAAGATAGTGAAAGAGATGTCTTCGAAGCTGTAAGGTAATAAGTTAGCAACACAGTCACTGAACACATTGTATTTTTCTTGGAATAACACCGACGATAACGACACTTCGATACGCTGATCTCGGCTTTGCCACTCTTGGTAACTGAATGTCGGGTAGCGCCCTTTCTCCAATTCACTCAAGATCCCCCAAGCTGTTTGACCGCCAACGTAACCATCAAATTGTTGGAAGAATTTAATGGTCGTCATGCGATCGGCACTTTCGCCCGGACGCCAAGGTGGCGGCATCGAGATCAAGCTGACATTGCGTGTCGCACCCATTGGGCGGCGCATTTTAAGCTCAAAGTCCAAAATGATCTTTTTACTCGCGCGAGATGAGAACTCAGCATCGCCAAAATTGGGGATTGGATGCACTAAGCGACATTCTAGTGGCGTGTTAGCCACCATCTCCCATGTCGACTGTTGAGGAGATGCTCCGTAACGCTTTTCTTGTGCCATTACCGATGACGACATAAGAAGCGAAAATAGCATTGAACCTGTTATGAGTTGTTTCTTCATAAAGTGGAGTATCTCTTAAGCAATTCGTTTAACAATGCAGCCAATTGCCACATTTTTCTCTCGCGTTTAAATATGCAATTATCAAGCCGTAATGGGTCGGCTAATTTATGATTTATTGCCCTTCCCTAGTTTTTATCACTGCTATTATCTGCAATAATGCAGCCTTAATCACACTTATTTGGGCTAACATGACTGTAGAAAACGAAGCTCTGACCCTAAAAAAACGCTTTCGCGGCTATTTTCCAGTGGTCATCGACGTGGAAACCGCAGGGTTTAACGCAGAAACCGATGCATTATTAGAGATCTGTGCCATTACATTAAAAATGGATGAGAACGGAGATCTGCACCCTGCATCAACGCTTCATTTTCACATTGAGCCTTTTGAAGGCGCAAATATAGAGCAGGCAGCATTAGACTTTAACGGAATTAAAGACCCATTTAGCCCATTACGTGGTGCTGTGTCTGAACAAGAAGCCCTTAAAGAAATCTACAAGCTAGTGAGAAAAGAACAAAAAGCTTCAGATTGCAGTCGCGCAATCATGGTCGCTCACAATGCTACGTTCGATTTGAACTTCGTTAATGCAGCAAGTGAGCGTTGTAAGCTTAAACGCGTCCCTTTCCATCCATTTGCAACTTTTGACACAGCTGCCCTGAGTGGCCTTGCCTACGGCCAAACCGTTTTGGCTAAAGCTTGCCGCACTGCCGGGATGGAATTTGACAACAAAGAAGCACACTCTGCTTTGTATGATACGCAAAAAACCACAGAGTTATTTTGCGGCATAGTAAACAAATGGAAAGCCCTTGGTGGTTGGCCTCTTGTTGAAGAAGAATAAAAAATAGAGTCGGTAAACGTTCGTTCGTATTGCCTTCATAAAAAACACAACATCCAGAGAATAATATGAATCCTGTTGTAATTTCAGTTTGCATCATGCTTGTTTTAGCTTTGATGCGCGTAAACGTTGTCGTTGCTCTCACGTTCAGCGCAATTATCGGTGGCGTAGCCTCTGGTATGGGCTTAAACGACGCAGTCGCGGCTTTCGAAAGTGGATTAGGTGGCGGTGCAACTATCGCTCTTAGCTACGCTATGCTTGGTACATTCGCTGTTGCTATCTCACGTTCAGGTATCACAGATCTCCTTGCTCAAAGTGTTATCAAACGCATTCACGGCAAAGAGAACAGTGCGGCATCTAATGGTCTAAAATACGGCATCCTTGCGTCGTTGATCTTAGTGACCATGTCTTCGCAAAACGTGATTCCTGTACATATCGCCTTCATCCCAATCTTAATCCCACCTCTACTAGGCGTATTCGCGAAAATGAACCTAGACCGTCGTCTGGTTGCGTGTGTGCTTACTTTTGGTTTGATTACTCCGTATATGGTTCTACCTATCGGTTTTGGTGGCATCTTCCTAAACAACATCCTGCTTAAAAACCTTCACGACAACGGTCTTGAAAACGTAGTAGCAAGCCAAGTACCAATGGCGATGTTGTTACCGGCTGCAGGCATGATCTTTGGTCTTCTTACGGCAGTATTCTTTACTTACCGTAAGCCTCGCCAATACAAAGAAACCTCTCATACTGTTGTTTCAACCGAAGTGAAAGAGATCAACAAGAAGCACATCCTAGTAGCAGCGGCGGGTATCGTTGCAGCACTAACGGTTCAACTATCAACGGGTTCTATGATCATCGGTGCTCTTGCTGGTTTCATGGTATTCACCTTCGGTGGCGTTATTGCTTGGAAAGAGACACACGATGTCTTCACTAAGGGCGTTCACATGATGGCAATGATCGGTTTCATCATGATTGCAGCGGCAGGTTTCGCGGCAGTTATGAAGCAAACAGGTGGCGTTGAATCTCTGGTTGAAGCACTTTCAACAAGCATTGGCGACAACAAACCTCTAGCAGCACTGCTTATGCTCATCGTTGGTCTATTGGTAACTATGGGTATAGGTTCTTCGTTCTCTACGATTCCAATCCTTGCAACTATCTACGTTCCACTAGCGGCAGCATTTGGGTTCTCGCCAATGGCAACGATCGCTCTAGTAGGTACAGCAGCAGCACTTGGTGATGCGGGCTCTCCGGCTTCTGACTCAACATTAGGTCCAACGTCTGGTCTAAATGCTGATGGTCAACATGAGCACGTATGGGAAACCGTAGTTCCAACATTCCTACACTACAACATCCCACTGATCATATTCGGTTGGATTGCAGCGATGGTTCTGTAATTAGGTTCTGTAGTTAAAGAGTCCTACGCTCACTTTTATAAAGACCGCCCTGTGCGGTCTTTTTTTTGTCTCTGGGATTCATTCCATTCTTCTTTCCTCTCACTCTCAATGAACTAGCGACGCCAAACAAAAAAGGCTTACTCTTATTATGAGTAAGCCTTAGAAATCAATGCGTCAACACAGACAACTCTCGCTGAATTACGCAGCAGGAGCATTACTCACTAGAATTTCGCGAATAGACTTAAGCGTCGCTTCCGTTGAATGGTAATCCAATTCAACTTCACTAAAGATGCCGTTCACTTCAAGCATTAAGGTCGGGTAAGAGAATACTCCCATCGCTTCCTTAAAGCCTAACTGGTCATCTAACTCACTTTCCAATAACTTGCTAGAAAGGTCATTTTCAAACTGTTGAACATTCATACCTAGCTCTTCAGCCAACTGCAAATGCGTATCTTGGCTATGAGGCAGCATCGCACGAAGGTAGTAAGCATGTTGAATCGCTTCAAGCATCGCTTCGTAGTGATCTTGAAAACCAGCGGCAATCACAGCACGGCACGCAGGGTAAGTACTACGAACAGGTTGGCACTCAGTCCAAAACTCATGGTTAAACTCAGTACCTAGCTTAGCTTCGATCTGCTTCCAAATCGCTTGCAGCTTGTCTTTCATCTCTTCTGACATTGGCTCATCAGAATCCGGGGCCAAACCACCCACTACATAGTTAAACTCAATGCTCGCAGGCAATTGTTGTTTCAATAACTCAAGTGTTGGCTTGTAACCCCAGCACCAGCTGCACATTGGATCATGCACATAATGAAGTTTTACGTTCATTGTTCATTCCTTATCGAGTCAATGATTCGATCAATTCAAACAAAAAAGGAGCCTGATTAAGGCCCCTCATTTTAACTATTCAGCGCAAAGGCTAGAACTTATTCAGCGTCATCGCCAGCAACTTTAGCGGCTGCTTCTTTAACGATTGGCTGAAGTTCACCTTTTTGGAACATCTCAAGAATGATGTCACAACCACCGATTAGCTCACCTTCAACCCAAAGTTGTGGGAAAGTTGGCCACTGTGCGTAAGCAGGAAGCTCTGCACGGATATCAGGGTTTTGTAGGATATCTACGTAAGCAAATTTTTCGCCACATGCCATTAGAGCTTGAGACGCTTGAGAAGAGAAACCACAGCTAGGTAGCTTAGGAGAACCTTTCATGTACAGTAGAATAGTGTTTTCTTCAATTTGCTGTTTGATTTTATCGATAGTTTCCATTGCTTCCTCGTTAATGGATTACGGCTTTTATTGCCTTTATTCTACCCCAAACTAAAAGAATAAAAACCATATAAAAAAAGCGGTTAACAGGCTAAGCTAACAATTCACACAAAAGTAATGAAATAAGCTTTTAATAAAGTAAAAACTTGCTAAACTATATCGCAAGTCAGCAAATTGACCATGGTTGGCAGTATAGCGAGCCATGAATAATAATATCACTGGAAGCAATCGAAAGAGTTAACTCTTTCATATCAATGGAGAATTGAGCAATGGCATTTGAACTACCGGCTCTTCCTTACGCGAAAGACGCACTAGAACCACACATCTCAGCAGAAACGCTAGATTTCCACCACGGTAAGCACCACAACACTTACGTTGTTAAGCTAAACGGTCTTATCCCAGGTACTGAGTTTGAAGGCAAAACACTAGAAGAGATCGTTAAGACTTCTACTGGTGGTGTTTTCAATAACGCTGCTCAAATCTGGAACCACACGTTCTACTGGCACTGTCTTGCTCCTAAAGCAGGCGGCGAACCAACTGGCGCTGTTGCAGAAGCTATCAACGCTGCATTCGGTTCTTTCGAAGAATTCAAAGCGAAATTCACTGATTCAGCAATCAACAACTTTGGTTCTTCTTGGACTTGGTTAGTAAAGAAAGCTGACGGTTCTTTAGACATCGTTAACACTTCTAACGCTGCAACTCCTCTAACAGAAGAAGGTGTTACTCCACTTCTAACTGTTGACCTATGGGAACACGCTTACTACATCGATTTCCGCAATGTTCGCCCTGACTACATGGCTGCATTCTGGAACCTAGTAAACTGGTCTTTCGTAGAAGAGAACCTAGCTAAGTAATTATTACTTATGCTTCGCTATTTATAGCGAGTTACCTGTTAAAAGCTCATGCCTCGGCGTGAGCTTTTTTGTATCTGTCGTATTCCTATCAATACGAACATTACGAAACAAATTAGCCAATCAAGCCTGCTTTTTAACCGATTCTTACCTTTCTTAATCGCCCTGCATAAATTCTCTATTCGCCTGTAATTAAAGACTAAAGTTTGCCGACTCCATGCCGTTAAAGGTGTATCCAATGAGAGGCGACATGCAAATACATACTTTAGACAAAGCAGGAATCATCAACGAACTGAAGTTCGGTATCGGGATCAGCCAAGCGGTTGAGCAAGGTCGCCGTGCAGATTTCGCGTTGCTGTTATCTATGTTTTCTAATGATGTTCGAGATTGTACGCCAATTGACACCATTGAAATCACAGAGACAAATGAAGATCGCCTGCGCAAACAATTTGGCGTAGCAGAACCTCAACAACTGCGTTCAAACCAGTCGTCGTATGAGATTTCAGCTCAGCAATCTAATCATTTTCATCAAGCTAGCCTTGCCAGTGCTAAGCTTAGCCATTACTTGAAACCGGAAGCGCTTGCCTTCATGCCTGAAGATACGGCCGACTTACCCGAAGAGGTTTACCAAAACCTTTCTGGTCATGAGCGACGCAGACTCGCAAACAAGCATTTCCCTGATTTGCCTCATACCACGCTCTATAATGAGCTAACAACCGCGCAACGTCAGTATCAAATTCAAGCTCAGGTGTAGTCAACGGCTCCCCTTTCAGACTTTCTCTTAAGGCTCCTCTTTTCCCATCTTGTGTGCACCTGCGAATTCATTGACGCGAGTGATATGAACCACTAGCCTTAGGCATCTATAATTTCCAGTTTGTCGATTACCTCTTGAAGTTACTACAAAATGTGACCTGCCACTAAGTTCATAAAAACTTATTAACTGGCGCACCTTAGTTTGAACCAATTCACACCCATTGTATAAAATTTAACCCATCCTTATCCGACATGGATGATTTGTTTAGGTACTGGGATGGAAATAAAAAGCTCAATCATATTGGTGACATCTGCCGGCTCGCGACTGGGAGGGACGATTGCGAACCACTTTGTTAACCTTGGAGCGACCGTTATTCTTTGTGATAACGACCCAGACGCCCTTCAGGCAACCTATGAACAATGTGCTCATTTTTCCGAATCTGTATACAGCTACACACTCAAAGGTAACGACAATCAAGATATCTTGAGCGTGTTTGATTTCATTCAAACCACCTTCAACACCACACCCGATGTATTGGTCAATAACTGGATCAGTTCACCAATGCCGAGTTTAATTGGTGATCAACCTGTCAGTAGTTTTATTAATGATCTCTCATCGATGGCATCGACCCTATTCGCATTTGGGCAAATCAGTGCTGAAAGGTTACGAGAAGAAGATAAAGAAGGTGTCATCGTGAATGTAATATCCCATGACGATTTCCATGATGTGTCCGGCTTAGAGAGCGCAAACTCAATGATCACAGGCTTTACTCACAGCTGGGCGAAAGAGCTAACCCCATTTGGTATTCGAGTCGGTGGTGTTGTCCCCGCTGTTCATAACTCCGATGGTAAGCTCAACCGATGTCACTGGGCGCAGCTACAAGACGAGTTGACCCGAACCACTGAATACATTGTCTCGAATGACTACTTCAGTGGGCGCGTAGTGGCAGCAGAGGTTTAACTCCCTATTCCAATTGAATATGGCTGACTCCGCTCATATTAAGTAACAGAGCTATTGCCTCTCAATCCGTTTCGCAAACGAACCAAACATAAAAAAAGCCCCAGTCTCTCGACTGGGGCTTTCATCTTTTCCCGATAGATAAGGTTCGTGCTAGCGAAAACTTATCTCAAAACTAATGCTTACTTACTATGCGTTAGCTTTTTCTTTTTTAGCTTTTGGCGCTTTCGCTTCAGTTGGCTTTTGGTCTGCTTTCTTAAGGATAACTGTAGTACCTTCGAAAGTTTCGCCTTCAACGTATGGTTGACCGAAGTAAGAAGTTGTTAGAACTTCTTTTAGCTCAGTGATTAGAGGGTAACGTGGGTTAGCACCTGTACACTGGTCATCGAACGCTTCAACAGCTAGCTCATCTAGTTTAGCGATGAAGTCAGACTCGTTAACACCCGCAGCTTGGATAGATAGTGGGATGTCTAGGTCAACTTTCAGCTCTTCTAACCAAGTCAGTAGACGTTCAATCTTCTGAGCAGTACGGTCACCAGCTTGGCTTAGGCCTAGGTGGTCAGCAACTTCAGCATAACGACGACGTGCTTGTGGACGGTCGTACTGAGAGAATGCAGTCTGCTTAGTTGGGTTATCGTTCGCGTTGTAACGTACAACGTTTGAGATAAGTAGTGCGTTAGCAAGACCGTGTGGTAGGTGGAACTCAGCACCAATTTTGTGAGCCATTGAGTGACACACACCTAGGAATGCGTTCGCAAATGCTACACCAGCGATAGTTGCTGCGTTGTGTACTTTCTCACGAGCGATTGGGTCAGCCGCACCATTTTTGTAGCTTGATGGTAGGTATTCTTTAAGCATCTTAAGTGCTTGAAGAGCTTGACCGTCTGAGTACTCGTTCGCTAGAACAGATACGTAAGCTTCAAGAGCGTGAGTTACTGCATCGTAACCACCGAACGCTGTTAGAGACTTAGGCATGTTCATTACTAGGTTCGCATCAACGATAGCCATGTTTGGCGTGATTTCGTAGTCAGCTAGTGGGTACTTAGCACCAGTCTTGTCGTCTGTAACAACAGCGAATGGAGTAACCTCTGAACCCGTACCTGAAGTTGTAGTGATACATACAAGCTCAGCTTTTTGACCCATTTTAGGGAACTTGTAGATACGTTTACGGATGTCCATAAAGCGCATTGCTAGTTCTTCGAAGTGAGTTTCTGGGTGCTCGTACATAACCCACATGATCTTAGCAGCGTCCATTGGAGAACCACCACCTAGAGCTAGGATTACGTCAGGTTGGAAGCTCTTCATTGCTTCAGCGCCTTTCTCAACAACAGATAGCGTTGGATCCGCTTCTACGTCGAAGAAAGTTTGAACTTCGATGCCTTGTGCTTTAAGCAGGCTAACTACGTCATCTGCGTAACCGTTGTTGAATAGGAAACGGTCAGTTACTAGGAATGCGCGTTTCTTACCTTCTAAGTCGCTCATTGCGATTGGAAGGCTACCACGACGGAAGTAGATAGACTTAGGTAGTTTGTGCCACAACATGTTTTCAGCTCGCTTCGCTACAGTTTTCTTGTTGATAAGGTGCTTAGGACCTACGTTCTCAGAGATAGAATTACCACCCCATGAACCACAACCTAGAGTTAGAGAAGGTGCAACGTTGAAGTTGTACAGGTCACCGATACCACCATGAGTAGTCGGGATGTTGATTAGGATACGAGCAGTCTTCATCTTGTCACCGAAGTAACGGATGCGGTCTGCGTTAGTATCTTGGTTAGTGTAAAGACCAGATGTGTGACCGATACCACCGATTTCAACCATAGTTACCGCTTGAGCAACTGCGTCTTCGAAGTCGTCTGCGCGGAATAGACCTAGAGTTGGAGATAGTTTCTCGTGAGCGAACTCGTCATCGTAAGAAACTTTACCAAGACCTTCACCTACAAGTACTTTTGTATCAGCAGGAACTTTAACACCAGCCATTTCAGCGATTGCTGGAGCAGGTTGACCTACGATTTTAGCGTTTAGGTTGCCGTCGATAAGAAGCACTTTACGTACTTTATCAGCGTCAGCTTTAGATAAAACGTGAGCTTTGTGAGAAGCGAAACGCTCTTTAACTTCGTCATATACTTCACTAACAACGATTGCAGCTTGCTCAGAAGCACATACAACGCCGTTGTCGAATGTTTTAGACATAAGAATAGATGCTACAGCACGTTTGATGTCAGCTGTTTCATCGATAACTACAGGAACGTTACCAGCACCAACACCGATAGCAGGCTTACCTGAAGAGTATGCTGCTTTAACCATGCCTGGACCACCAGTAGCTAGGATAAGCGCGATACCGTCGTGCTTCATCAGCGCGTTAGAAAGCTCTACAGATGGTTGGTCGATCCAACCGATGATGTCTTTTGGAGCGCCCGCTTTAACAGCCGCGTCTAAAACAAGTTTAGCAGCGTCGTTAGTTGAGTTCTTTGCACGTGGGTGTGGTGAGAAGATGATACCGTTACGTGTCTTAAGAGAAATTAGAGATTTGAAGATTGCTGTAGAAGTTGGGTTCGTTGTTGGAACGATACCACAGATGATACCTACAGGCTCAGCGATTGTCATTGTGCCTAGGTTGTCATCTTCTTCTAAGATGCCACATGTTTTTTCGTCTTTGTATTTGTTGTAGATAAATTCAGATGCAAAGTGGTTTTTGATAACCTTATCTTCAACAATACCCATTCCAGATTCAGCAACGGCTTGTTGAGCCAAAGGAATACGAGCATGGTTAGCAGCAAGAGAAGCTGCGCGGAAGATTGCGTCAACTTGCTCTTGAGAGAATGTAGCAAACTCTTCTTGTGCTGCTTTAACGCGTGCTACTAGAGCATCAAGTTCCGCTAGGTTAGTTACAGGCATGGTGGATCTCCTAAAATAATAAATATTAAAAACTTTTTATTAAATTCGCTGCTTGCCTTTAACCTTAAACATCAGCGTTCTTAGTAAATTGCTTTCAGGGCTGAGTATATTATTTCACGGTGTGAAAAAAATTGACCCAGATCAGTTACCCAAAAAGAATTAACCAGAAAGTAGTAAGGCAATCGGAAAAGTGAACTTAAGATCATGATTTAAATAGATTAAAGTCACATTTTTCGTACGCACAAAAAACAAGCAAACAGACAATTTTTTTCTACATAGCGTAATAAACTGTAAAAAAGTTTCATTTTTAGTCCGTTAAATTACATGTATACAGCTATATTCGTGCTACTGAGAGTATATCCATACCGTTGCACGGGCTAGATTCTGACATAATTTTTATTAATTTCGTGCGCGAGTTAACAGTTACTCAATAAGAAGTCACAAAATAAAACACTAACGACTAGCTCGCAACAAGGCTAAAACAAAAGTGAGATTCAATTAGTTTTTCTAAAAAGAATCGCCTATTTCAAGTTAGTTTTTTTCATTCGTGAAAATTTGGTTTGTCCCTTACATTACGCGCCTAGACTATTCACAGATCAACCCTTCAACCTTAAAGTACGCTAACTGGAGATCGCTCTCATGCAAGGCTTAGAACTCGCAATCTTTATGCAATTCTTCCTTGGGCTTGTTGCTGCCGTAAACCCTATCGGCATCATGCCTGTTTTTGTTTCTCTTACGGCTCATATGCCGCCGGAAGAGAGGAACAGGACAGCCTTGCAAGCAAACATTGCTGTTGCCGTGATCTTGATTGTGTCGCTTGTTGCGGGGCAAATGCTGCTTGATATGTTCAGTATTTCACTAGACTCATTTCGTGTTGCTGGTGGCTTGCTATTACTGAGCATCGCGTTTTCGATGATGAGCGGTAAGCTCGGTGAAGATAAACAGAACAAGCAAGAGAAATCAGAATACATCAGCAAAGAGCAAATCGGCGTTGTTCCACTTGCTATGCCGCTAATGGCAGGTCCGGGGGCAATCAGCTCGACCATTGTTTATGGATCTCGCTACCCTGCTGCTATTGATACAGTAGGCATAGGTATTAGTATTATTGCTTTCGCAACCTGCTCTTGGCTTTTGTTCCGTTCAGCGCCGGTTATCGTTCGCTTCCTAGGGCAAACGGGTATCAACGTTATTACACGTATCATGGGCTTAATTCTTGGCGCATTGGGCATCGAGTTCATCGCCAATGGCCTACGTAATCTGTTCCCAGGTTTGGCATAACGTTTAGCGATATTTCGGTTGCTCTATAAAGGGCAACAATATTGAAATATAGATGAGGCGAGTAAAGCGATTGGGCTTTCACTCGCCTCATTATTATGAAGCTTGTATAATCACAGTTAATATATTTAACAAAAGATGATCCTTAACCTATGTCACGTCAGCCTCTTAAGCATCATTTGTACGTCATTATCTTTGGTACTCATACGCCAGCTGGACGTGCATTTGATATATCATTGATCATTGCAATATTAGTTTCACTATTGGTGCTGATCTTAGAATCGATCCCCAACGTCATGACAGAGTGGTCGCAAGAGCTTCGCTACATTGAATACAGTTTTACAGCCCTCTTTACGCTTGAATACTTACTGCGACTATATTGTTCTCCGAAACCAAAATCTTATGCCACCAGCTTTTATGGTGTCGTTGACTTATTGGCGATTCTTCCAACCTACCTAGCGATCATCTTCCCAGGCGCTTCATTTATGGGTGTGGTAAGACTGCTACGTGTGATGCGTATTTTCCGAATCCTAAAGCTAGTTCGCTACCTTCAAGATTCCAACATATTACTGCGTTCACTGTTGATGGCGAGACGGAAGATACTGATCTTCTTTAGCACTGTAGGTATCTTAGTCGTAATCTTTGGTGCTTTGATCTTCGTTATTGAAGGTCCCCACAATGGCTTCACCAGTATTCCTCACAGTATCTATTGGGCCATCGTGACTATCACAACCGTGGGTTACGGTGATATGGTGCCACAAACCGCATTAGGTAAAGCTATCGCATCTCTGACTATGCTCTTGGGTTACTCAATCTTAGCCGTGCCGACTGGGATTATTACTGCAGAGCTCAGCAATGAAATGAACTCGCACAAGGAGTTGGTCAAATGCCCAAACTGCAATCGCTCTGGGCATGATTCAGATGCCATCTATTGTAAACACTGTGCAAGTGAACTGGCTGATCCAGACAAGCGTGTCGTCACCGAAGAGACCGAATAAAAACCAAAAAAAGAGCTCCTAAGAGCTCTTTTTATTTTCTTAACTATCTAACTAAAGCAACTAACAGCCGTCTGTGAACACTTCCACTTGGTAGTTATCATTTGCTTCCATTGCAGCCGTGTATTTCACATAACATTGGGTATTCTCAATAGCAGTATTGAAATCATTAGGAAGAACATCCGACAAATATTCCGATCGGGTAATCAACCACAGGTCTGGATCGCTCACTGGCCCATTATTATGTGCAGCCCATGTCCACTCTGTTGTCAGGTCATGAAACCCTGAATCAATCGCTAAAAAGTTTTCCATTCCCCCTTTTTCAACTGCGGGGTAACCAAACTTCACACGCCCATACTCCGGAATCAAATATGATTCTTGGTCTTCCATACCTTCAACTGCGGCTTTTTCGAATGCCAAATCAGCAGCGGTATGGACCGATGCTCCTAGCCCTTCCATAACCGAAGCCCTAGCATCATGTTGTATATTTAAAAACCTAGGTGCTGCAACAACCGCTAAAACACCAAGAATGACGATAACAACAACTAACTCGATAAGAGTAAAACCTTTGTGAGTTGCTTTCATTTTTGACTCCAAACTTTAAGACGTACGAAATGTAAGGTTTTAAAGTCAGGCTTCTGTCATCAGATACAAAAAAAGCGCCTTGAGGCGCTTCTTCATTAATTATTCTCAAAAATGAGGCAGTTACGCTTTCTCAGCAAGGATAATACGCAGAGTACGACGTAGTGGCTCTGCAGCACCCCAAAGCAGTTGATCACCAACTGTGAATGCGTTTAGGAAGTCGTTACCCATAGACATCTTACGTAGACGACCTACTGGTACAGACATAGTGCCTGTTACTTTAGCCGGAGTCAGTTCTTGCGCAGTGATGTCACGGTCATTAGGAACTACTTTAACCCAATCATTGTGCGTCGCGATGATCTCTTCGATCTCGTCCATTGGCACGTCTTGCTTAAGCTTAATAGTGAGTGCTTGAGCGTGACAGCGCATTGCACCAATTCGTACACAAGTACCATCGATAGGGATTGGCTGACCATCTAGGCCAAGAATCTTGTTTGCTTCAACGCCCGCTTTCCACTCTTCTTTGCTTTGGCCGTTTTCACGCTTCACATCGATCCAAGGAATCAATGAGCCTGCAAGAGGAGCACCAAATTGGTCTGTTGGGAATGAAGATGAACGGATCGTGTCTGCAACTTTCTTATCAATATCAAGAATCGAGCTTGAAGGATTTGCTAACTCAGAGCTTACGCTGTCGTTGATTACGCCCATCTGTGAGATAAGCTCACGCATGTTTTTAGCGCCAGCGCCCGATGCCGCTTGGTAAGTCATCGCACTCATCCACTCGACCATGCCTTTTTCATATAGGCCGCCTAGTGCCATAAGCATCAAGCTCACAGTACAGTTACCGCCAACGAAAGTATTGGTGCCGCTGTGAATGCCTTGTTGGATCTGAGCCAAGTTAACAGGATCAAGAGTGATGATTGAATCAGCGTCCATTCGCAGAGTAGAAGCCGCATCAATCCAGTAGCCTTTCCAACCTGCTTGACGCAGCGCTGGGTATACTTTTGACGTGTAGTCGCCACCTTGACAGGTAATCACTGCATCTAGCTGTTTTAAGCTATCAATATCAAAAGCGTCTTGAAGTAGACCCGCATCTTTACCGCCTAGAACAGGGGCAGGAATACCAATCTGAGATGTGCTGTAATAAACAGGCTCAATCAGGTCGAAGTCTTTCTCTTCCACCATACGTTGCATCAGTACAGAACCCACCATACCGCGCCAACCAACTAGACCTACTCTCATCGCTCACTCTCCATGTATAAAATTAAAAATTGCTCTCCCCCATCTATAAGTTTTTCAGAAACAGAACTCAAGTGCTTTTTGTCAAAAAGTGTAACTTTTTCGTTTCTTTTAAGTGAACGTAATGAATCGTGCAGTTATCCCTGTATCGACACTCAATATCCTCATTACCAGTAAAGAGCTCAATATCGGCAAATTCAAACATTTGCACTGTAGAAATCGTTGAAATTCAGCCAGAACACAAACAGCAATTCCCTCTTTAAGATCAAGGTTACTTAGAATTATATTTTACAAAACGAAAACAACGTGCGACAGAAATCAACATGTAACAATAATGAATTTAACAATATTTTAGATTATGAAACCAAAATTAATTCAGTTAACAGTCAAATATCACAACTTAGACGTATTATTTCGATATAATAAACTAATTACTGTAGTGTCCGTTTCGTACCACACACTATAACGAAGCACTATAAATGCTCGAAATCACAAGAGGCTTTTATGAAGCAGAGTAAAACTCGCCTACCGAACCTATTACAGGTATTCATCGCGTTAGGACTATTTCTATCCCTTGCTTTTTCCTTTACTGCAAAGTTTGACCTTCCAATCCAACTTGCCTTGTATATTGGCTGGTTCATTATCATGGTTCTTGGTGTTCGTCTTGGCCATCAATACAAAGACTTAGAAAAAGCAGCACTCAAAGGAATATCTAATGGCTTAGGCGCAGTTTTAATACTTTTAGCCGTTGGCGCTCTTGTTGGTACTTGGATCTCAGGCGGTATTGTACCCACTATCATTTACTACGGTCTGAAAGCTATCCACCCTTCTATTTTCCTTTTGGCGACAATGATCATCTGTTCTCTAACTGCATTGGCGACCGGTACTTCTTGGGGTGCTGCGGGTACAGCAGGTATCGCTATGATGGGTATCGGCCAAGGCTTAGGAGTTCCAGCACCGATTACTGCAGGTGCTGTGCTGTCCGGTTGTTACTTCGGTGACAAGATGTCTCCACTTTCTGATTCAGTGATTCTGGCTTCTTCAATGTCTGGTGTTGAAGTGGTTGAACACATCAAGGGCATGCTTCCCGTCGCGTTAATCAGCTACGTGATTACTGGCATCATGTTTACTGCGTTTGGTTTCCACTACGCGGGCAACGTTGACATGAGCCAAGTTGACTCTGTAATCAAAGCGATGGAAGTTCAGTTCTACATCACGCCTTACTCATTCGTTCCGGTACTTATCGTGCTTGGTTTATTGGCCTTCCGCATGCCGTCATTCCCAGTGATCAGCTTTGGTTCTCTGCTGGGTATTATCTGGGCAGTGATGATCCAAGAGATCGACTTCCTTACTGCATTTAACACAGCATGGGCACCGTTCTCTATCTCATCTGGCGTGGAGTTCATTGATTCGATTCTTAACCGTGGCGGCATGTCTTCAATGCTTGGTTCGGTTGCGGTTATCGTGTTTGGTTTAGGTTTCGGTGGCTTGCTGGATAAAGTCGGCGTGCTAGAGACGATCGCTAAAGTGTTTGAGCGCCGCGTAAACAGCGCAGGCTCGCTAGCAACCAGCACAATTGGTACGGCTTTCATGGGTAACGTGTTTGGTTCAGCAATGTATGTATCGCTAATCCTTACGCCAAAAATCTGTGCAAAGAACTACGACCGCTTAGGCTACAAACGTAAAAACCTTTCTCGTAACGCTGAGTTTGGTGGCACTTTAACGTCAGGCATGGTTCCTTGGAGTGATAACGGCATCTACATGGCGAGTATTCTAGGCGTTGCGACGCTGTCTTACGCGCCGTTCATGTGGTTAAGCTTCATCTGCATCATCGTGACTATCGTAACGTCTTACATGGGTTGGTTCGTTGATAAGTGTGAACCAACAGCGCCAGCACTTGAAACTGAAGAAGCAACTGAGCTGACTAAGCAACAAGCCTAGCGCTTCATCGTTCAGGGCGTTAGAAGATAAAAACCAAACGTTAGTTGTATAAATGCAAAAAGAGCGCCCTAGAGCGCTCTTTTCTTATCTGATGATTTGTTTATTTTTTGGTGGTTCGTTTACCCAGCCAATAACCGATACCTAACGGTGCAAAGAACACCACTAAGATAAACAAGATGAAGTAGATAATTACACCTTTGATTAACTCCATCAGCTTATCAATCGCAAGCACCACAACCTCTTGAGACACACGATCTAGATCTTGAGTGAATAACTCTCTTTCTGAAGTCACAATGCCTGCAATCTCGATGCGCTCTTTCGCAATCATCTCTACCAGTGCTTCTCTTTCACGTGTCACCATTTTTTCTAATGCTACACGTTCATCACTCAGCATCGCTAACTTTTGATCGGTTTTATCGCTAAGGTCGTTGAGCAATGGCTGCATTTCTGTCGACATAATCGAAGCTAGCGTTTGCATGTATTCAGGATTGTTTTCGATGAAGTCCTGCATGCTTGCTGATGTTTGACGAAGGCTTTCCAGCGTCATAGACAGGTCTTCACCTGTTAGCGAGCTATTCAGAGCGACTAACTCTGCTTTCCACGACATCAATTTTGGTGTTTGTTCCGCCATCAAGCTTAAACGGTCTGATGCATCGTTCATCGCCTCTGGCATCGTTCCTAAGCTCTGAACGATTTGTGATTCGTCTTTACCAAGGTAACTTAGCCATTCACGGTAAGCAGGTGTGCTTCTGAATGTTAGGTCTTTAAATGGGTGGCTAGCAGCAAACTGAGCAACGAACGCTTTGCTGTTCTTGAAATCACTCGAGCTCAATACACCCTTTGCCAGTTTCTCGGCTTCTTGGTCAAGAAAACGAGCTGTTTCTACTGCATCATCCGTCGCGAATAGATCCGCGCCGTCGCCTTGGCTATAAAACTGATTCATTTGGGCGGTGAAAACCCACGAATCAATTAATGCAGACATAGGGGAAGTTTGGTAAGCCGCTTGTTGTAAGCCCTGCTCTGCATGGATCTTCCAAAGCAACACATAAGATTGATGTAAGGTGTCATCAGCAGGGTAAGATTGCGCGATGAGATCGGCTGAGTCTTCTACTCGCGTAAAAAACATCTTGGCGTATTCACGCGTCATGATCCGAGCATTTAACTCTTGTTGAGTGAGAGGCGTCGTTTGACTATCTAACTTAACTTCTAAGAGAGAACAACCACTTAGCACAATGCTAAGCACCAACACCATCCAACTTCGACTCGAAACTCGTAACATATAAACCTCTGACAAAGACTAAGGGCGCGGATTGTATGAGCACTTCGTCAGAGTATTGTCAAAAATCCTGTAAAAGTTAACGCTGACTGTCTAAATATTCATGAGCAGAATCCACAGAGGCTTTTATAGCCTGCTCTAGTTCAGTCAAATCATGTTCACTGATCGCTCGGGACTGCTTCATTGTCATTTCAATACTTGCGGCAATGATGGCTAAACGAGACGCTTTGATGCTGCCAGCCACACCTTTTAAGCTATGTACAATGCGAGCGGCGGAGGTTTCATCTTTGGTCAGCAAAGACTTAAACTTCTCGTAGTCACCTGCGTGGTCTTGTACAAACACACCAAGCAAGAGTTCGACAGACTCCGCATCACCATCGAGCGTTTCTAACATGTCTTCGATATCAATCGCAGGCTTTGAATCTGTCACACTGGCAATGTGTTTCTCTAGTACTGGAACCTGTTCAGGGGTTCGCTGAATAGAGTCTTGCTTTACAAATGTTTGCCTCGTTGACGTGTTCTCGGAGACATCGTTATCTGCTTGTATCACTGCAGAAGACATAACATCGCTAGAAGAAGCAGAGAACGCCTCTTCTTTAGTTGAATTGATTTCAGGCCCTGAGCTGAGTTCGTGACCGACTTCTGTAACCGTTTTTTTGGATCTAACACCCCACACAACTATCCCGCTCATCGCCAACAAACTTAAGCCTAGCATCACCAGCAATAGATTGAATTGACGATCATGGAACTCAGCTTCGAGTTTAATGATCTGCTCATTCACTGAGTTTTTCTTAATCTTATCGACCAAATAGTTAAGCTGAGCATAATCACTCAACAATGCTGAAGCATCAGCCAATAACTGTTGGAGTGCATCTTGCTCTTCGGTTTTTAGTGAGTAAGATTTTTCTAGAATAGAATCAAAGGCACGATAAGTCGCTGACGAGCTTTGACTGTCAGAATACATAGCTTCGAATACAACAACGCCGAATTCATTGAGTAGCGGTTTTAGCTTAGGAGAAAGGTCTTTATCAGCACGTAAGATCTTAATGTTATCAACGATGTCTTGAACTTGGCTTTCGATCGGGATGAACTCATCGAACTTTTCTAGGAACTGATCAGCTACGTACAACAGCTGGTTCACATCAGGGCGAAACAAGGCGTTTTGGAAATCAGATTCAATCTGCAGTCGGATCGAATAAACCAACTGAGCATCGAGTGCTAGATCATTGATACGAGAGACTCGAAGCGGTTCTGAGAAATAAAGTGATTGCCTCAATTCGTTGACTCGAATACCGAGCTCTTCGATTTGAGCAAGTGAATTGGTGTAGGAACGGCTTAGATTAAGAAGAGCCAATGAAGGCAATAGCCACAGAGCCAGGAGCACAACCAAGAAGGTGGCTGGTTTTTTAAAGCGTTTGGCCTTTGCTACTGATTGTTCCATCTATATTCCTTGTGCGTGTTAACTTGAAGCCATGACAATAGCTAAAAGATTAAGCACAAAATAAGCGACAACATCCTGTTGCCGCTTTTATCCGTTAACTTCGGACTATGACTTATTGCGAGTCAGTTGGTCACGTAAGTTCGGTGGCGTGCCTTTAATCGTTAGCGTGTCAGTCTCCGGATCGTAAAAGATACGTTCGCCTAGAAGCAGACTATCAAAACTAACATTCAAACCGCCACCAGCACCAACAAATTTTGTTAGTTTACGCATAGTTGCGCGATCGGCCGGGAAGCTATCTTCTAACTCATAGCCTTGCTCACTAGTATAGTCAAAGAAGCTTGTGCCATCTGTGCTTGCTGGCAACTCACCAGAAAGTTCACGAACTTGAACTTCGTCGCCCGCTTTAAGCTGCTCGTTACAGTAATCCGCAACCTGCTTTTTGTAGCTGATCGCTTCTTCTTTCTCTAATTTAGAGTCAGAAACGAAGTCTTCTACCGCTTGCATCAGTACTTGGTTTTGCTGCTTAGCATCCAAACCCACTTCAGCTTGTAAGAAATCTAAGAAGAAATCCGCGACTTTACGGCCAACACGTCCTTTAATATAAGTTAAGTAACGGTTTGACTCTTTATCGGTCTCGTAAGTCGACAAGTCTAGGCGCGCCGCGATATCCATTTTTGAGATATCTAGGTAGTCAGTTGCGCTAATATCTAGCCCTTCTGTCACTTTTAGACTTTGGTTTGAAGGCAGCAGGCCGATGAAAAGGTAATCTGTCGCAAGTGACTGATATTCAGCCATTACCAAGATACCTTCGTCAGCGAATGGGTACTTTGATAGCTCGTCTTTTAAACGTTGCGCACTCTTTTGAGAAAAATCGTAAAAGTTTGTCTCACCAGCACGAAGTTGATGCAACCACTGCTGGAATTCGCTGTCAGATTTGAAAGAACCAAACCCTTTGCCTGCTTTTGAATTAAAAACACGGTGAAGTTCAGCAACTAGGCTTTCAGTTGAAGCATCGTTTTCTAGAGATTCAGCACGATAGTTAACAATCAGCTCATCCTGATCGTTCTTGCTCAGCTGGTGTAAAATTACGTTGGAAAGGTGAAGGCTCATAGTGAAAATATTACCGTTCAGGTTTCAGTTGTCGTGCATAGTAGGTTATCATAAGCCGCTTTTACTATCATTATTAGAGTCCTTATGCCGATTATATCTAAATACACAGATGATCAAGTTGAAAAAATCCTAGCTGAAGTAGGTGCTGTACTAACTAAGCACAAAGCTTCGCCAGAACTTTCACTGATGATCGCTGGAAATATCGCAACCAATGTCTTAAATCAGAATGTTGCTGCTTCACAACGCAAAGGAATTGCTGAAAAATTTGCCGAGGCTTTAATTTCTTCTCTTGAAGATAAAAAGTCTCACTAAATTTGATTGACGGATAAAAGAATTATAAATGGTAGACAGCGCAAACTCATATAGCGATCGTGTATCTCGACTGGTTGGTTGGGGTCACTGGTTTGCATTTTTCAACATCATTGCTGCGATGTTGATTGGTACTCGTTATATTACTCAATCTGCTTGGCCAGAAACCTTGCTGGGTCAATTCTATTTGGCTGCATCGTGGGTTGGTCATTTTGGCTTTTTAGTGTTCGCGCTCTATCTATTAGTGCTGTTCCCGCTCACTTTTGTTCTTCCGTCGAGGAAGTTATTACGTTTGGTTGCCGTTATCTTCGCAACCATAGGTTTAACTGTCCTACTGATTGATACCCAAACGTATCAAAATATAAACCTCCACCTGACACCTGTCGTGTGGGAGGTTTTATTCAGTGGAGAGGAATCTGCATTCACGTCTGATTTGCAGCACCTCTTCATTGTTATGCCATTTATCTTCTTGTTACAGCTAGGTCTGTCTGAGTGGGTTTGGCGTAAGCAGCGTAAACTGTCTCATAAACACATTGGCCGTCCGATTACCGCCGTCTTCTTCTTGTGTTTCATCAGCAGCCATTTGACCTACATGTGGGCTGATGCGTATTTCTATAACCCGGTTACTAGCCAAAAAGCGAACTTCCCACTGTCTTACCCAATGACAGCGAAAAGCTTTATGGAAAAACATGGCCTATTAGACCGTGAAGAGTACCTTGAGCGTTTAGAAGCGAACAAAGAGAACGTAAATCTAGTTAGCTACCCGCTAGAAAAAATTCAATACAATCGCCGCAGTGATGATCTTAATATCCTGATGGTGAGTGTGAACAACCTTCGCTCTGACGCACTTAATGCTGCAGCGATGCCAAACAGCTACGCCTACTCGCAACAGTCGATCAACTTCACCAACCATTACAGTTCAAGTAACGATATGTTTGGTATTTTCGGGCTGTTCTATGGCCTTCCGAGCAGTTACGCAAGCAGCATCGAAGCACAAGGCTCAAGCGCAGTACTGTTGGATGTTTTAGACAATCATAATTATAAGTTTGCCGCTTTCAGTGGCGACAACTTTGACGATACACTTTACTCGGAAATCATCTTCCGAGGCCGTGACGTTATGCCA
Source organism: Vibrio cyclitrophicus (assembly GCA_023206055.1). Lineage (NCBI taxonomy): Bacteria > Pseudomonadati > Pseudomonadota > Gammaproteobacteria > Vibrionales > Vibrionaceae > Vibrio > Vibrio cyclitrophicus. The sequence continues at coordinate 2,582,247 of CP065366.1, forward strand.
GAACAAGCAACTTATGATGACCAAAGTGCAATAAAAGCTTGGGCTGACTGGATTCAATCACCGCAAGCTAAACGCCCTTGGTTTAACTTTATTGAACTGACCACACTGGATAATTTCGCCAGCTACGATTCAAGTTCAGAGTCAAACTCTACGTTAACCACAGCGGAACGTTTTGCTGCAGATTATCAAAAGTCGGCGACAGCGGCTGATACTCAATTAGCAACTATCTACGCTGAACTGGAACGCTTAGAGCTCTCCGACAATACGGTAGTTATCATTACCTCTAACCACGGTACTGAGTTTAACGAAACCAAAACCAACAGCTGGGGTGCAAACTCCAACTACAGTCGTTATCAGTTACAGGTGCCACTGTTTATCAGCTGGCCTGGTAAGTCTGCTTCTGAATACACTCACCGCTCTAGTCATCTAGATGTATCAGTAACACTGATGCAAGAACTGTTGGGCGTATCTTCGAACCCAACAGATTTTAGTAGTGGTCGCAGCCTGTTTAATGAGCGTAATAGAAAATGGATCCTCGCGGGCGACTCTCGTGAGCTTGCTCTTGTTACTGACCAGCAAACAACGGTGTTAGATAAATTTGGTAACTACAAATTGTACGACCAGAACTACAAACGCCTGAAAAACGTAAGCCCTCGCTTACCTGTGTTGATGCAAGGCCTAACTGAGCTACAGCGTTTCTACACAAAAAATGACTAAATAATCAGCAAACAGAAAAGGGAAGCCAATGGCTTCCCTTTTTTATTGCCGTGAATGATTAGAAAACAAGCAACCAAACAAAATTATGAAAATTAAGGGTTTACAAGATCCTCCACCCCTTATATTATTCACGCCAATGGAGGGATGGCTGAGTGGTCGAAAGCACCGGTCTTGAAAACCGGCAACCGTTAATAGCGGTTCTAGGGTTCAAATCCCTATCCCTCCACCACATTAAAGAAAGCCGCTGAGAAATCAGCGGCTTTTTTGCATCTGGAGCTTTTTAAAATTTGAAGTTAAGTTATCGACGTTCGTCCTTGTCATAACAAGCCACACACCTACCAGTCTTATTTGTCGTACTTTCCTTATCTGTCGTACTTTCCTTATCTGTCGTACTTTATTGTTGTCCTCAACTCGCGCTCAGCCAACAAATCGATATCTGAACTAGACCATCGATTACCTGCGATTGGTTTATCACACAGACCAAAGCTCATAGCGAATATTACAACGATGATTTTAGCCGCAGAACTTCGTCTCTTTATTCGATAAAAAGCACAAAAAATAGCCATTCAACACAAAATTATCGAAAAGCGTTCATAAAAAACGCAGTCAGTTGATAAGGGTATTTACAAGCGAAAGCCACCCTTATATTATACGCGCCATTGGAGGGATGGCTGAGTGGTCGAAAGCACCGGTCTTGAAAACCGGCAACCGTTAATAGCGGTTCTAGGGTTCAAATCCCTATCCCTCCACCACTATTCATCAAAAAAAGCCTTTGATTATCAAAGGCTTTTTTTGTATCTGTAAGACTTGAATTTGCTTCGAACCAACGAGGTAAGTCAATGTATATACAAAAATCTCCCCACGGTGTCTATTACGCACGAATCTGTACTCCAGCACAGTTGAAAGCGTTGGGATTCCCATTCGATCTAAAAATCAGCCTTCGAACAAAAGACCCTAAGCTAGCTAAAGTCATTGGCTTAAGCCTTGTCAGTGCTGTCAAAGAGGCCTTTCGTACTACAGACTCTCTGTGCTTTTCAGAGTTTCAGTTGCATCTAAAAGGCATTTTGTCCCACCACCTGAACTTACAATCACAAAAGCAGGACGATCGCTTACATTTAGGTTGTATAACTTCCATAAGTCATACTTCTAAGCGTTTGAGTGAAGAAAAGCATTGGAGTGAAGCGTTAGAACACTTTCTAGAGTTCAAAGGGGTTCAAGGGGTCAGTGCATTGACTGTCCATCAGTTGAAACAGCGCATTACCTTTTTCTTTGAGAGCACTACGCCATCTGGTTTATCAACAATAACTGCGATGGCACTGATGGAGTACATTAAGACTCTCAATAGCTCTAGTCTTTCAGCAAAAAGCTGTAAAGATTACTACGCCGCGCTGAGTCAATTTATACGTTGGTGTGCGACCATGTCTTTGATTGAAAGAAACGTGTCTGCAGATATCAAAGCGACTTTCAAGAAGTCTATAAAAGCTGATAAGCAGCGCTCAAGGTGGTCAGAGAGTCAGCTTTCAACACTCTTCTCATCTGAGCAGTTTCAGCAAGTGGATAATGGTTTCTACTGGGTTACTTTATTGCTCACGTACATGGGGATGAGGCCGAATGAAGTGTGTCAGCTACGTACAGAAGACGTGGTCGTTAGCGGTCCAGTCCCTTACTTAAACGTAACAGATGAAGGTCACGGACAGCGGATCAAGAATCGTTATGCTCTGCGACAAGTCCCCATTCATCAGAGTCTAATCAAACATGGCTTTCTTGAGTATGTTGAGCTTCGTAAGAACAATAGCAAAACCGATCTATTCGATTACAAACCACTGGGTCTCAACAAGGACTGGAGCCAACAATATTGCCAACAATTCGGCAGACTCCTATCTAAGATCGGATTGAAAGCAGGGCAACGCCCTACTGCGTACTCCCTCCGTCACACTTTCATTGATGTTCTTAAGCAAAAGGAAGTGGCTGAGTCTACAGTCGCTGATATCGTTGGCCATCATCACCCCTCAATGACATTTGGCCGATATGGTAAGCAAACAAAACTGAAACTTATGCTTAGTGCGGTGAACCAGTTCTCACTTCAACTGGGAGGCTCACATGAGTAAGTTCAACTATGATGAGTTGCACACGGTTTATAAGGCGTTCAAGCAAAGCTATTTTGAAGGGGATGAAACCTCGTTGCTTGCGTTATCAAAACAGTATGACTATCAAGATATCCACTGCCTCTATCAGCTTTTTGAGCGCCTCGAAGATAAGCCAAGCACAACATCTATGTCATTAATGGCATTAGGAATAGGTTGGCAAACACAGCAGGCACTGTTTGGTGACTTTGAAACACTGAGAGAGATTGCAGGGCTCGTAAGCCCTCCTCCCATGTCACACGTAGAGTGTTTTGATGCCTTTGTTCTACCTTATTGGACCATTATGTCAAAGAAAGGGATTGTTCTTATTAGCACTAGAAGCCAAGAGCATTTTACTTTCGTACATCGTGTGTCAGGAGTAGAAATTCAAGTTAATATAAAGCGCTGACTCTCAATGTCATTTTGAAAAACCAAATCTCGTGAACACCTTAGAGCTCACGAGATTTACCTTTTAAATTATTATGAAGACCTTATCAATCGAACTCTCGGTCGGCACTCATTCTCCGTTTTTTGGGGGAAGCAGTGTTCAGGTTTTCCCTATTATCTAGGAGGGCGTCTTTCATCCCACATACAAGTGCCTGCTGTATTGGGTTTCCATCCAATTTTGTCATGTGAGCTGACATCCTTCTTTCTAATAAAGTCAGTAGTTCTTTCTCATCCCTTTGTTCAAAGACAAATGATTTCATCAGATCTTGAAAGATGGGAGCTAACGTCTCAATAACGGTATGAGTCAGTTTAGCAATCACCTTTTTTAGATATGAGATCGATTTCTCTAACTGTTCATTTTTTTCTTCACTGTGTAGAGCTTTTGATTCTGCCGTTTTGAGCTGTTCTTTGACTGTTGATAGATCGGTTAAGGTTGTATCCAGTTGATTGGTTGCAGTGTTTGTGGCCGATCGTAGTAAGTCTATATCTACATGTAATCTCCTTATTTTTTCTTGTTCCTCCTTTTGTTTATTTTTAACTTCGTTGATGTGTTGATTTAATTGGCTCAACTCCTCGAGCTTCAATGCGATTATTTGCTCAATTTGCAGTTGCTCGTTTTCCAGCATTCTAGTGTGATAATTATAATCCCTTTCACTTTTTTTTTGCTTTCCTTGCCGGCGCATTTCTTTTACTTTTTGTTTATCTTTCTGAAGTTCTTGATTGAACTCCATGCTCAATCCTTTTTCTATGAAGAGGTTTTTATTCATAAACCGCCGAAAACATTCCTGCAACAGCGCTCCATGCTCTGATTGCTCCCTTCTTGTAAAGCACGCTCCTTTCCTGTATTGAATTGGCGAGTGTGAGTGGTCCAAGAAGTTCTTCATCATTTGAGCTAGATTTGCTTTGGCTACTCTAAGATCCCACTCTTTAGTTCGGCTATTTTGCGCGTTAAGGAAGAGGTGGACATGTTCCCCAGTATCTTCATTGAGACTTCTTTCATCGCTATGAACAAACACTGAGATGATTTCATATTCTTTGAAGTAGAGGCGGTAATAATCCATCAGTGCTTCAGCCATTTCACGGCCACAAACAAGGTCCTGAGAAACTTCATTTCGGTGTGGGATGACAAAAATCGACTCTTCTACCAAGTTTGAGTTCAAATTTTTAGGGAACGAAACCAGTTTGTTATGAAGTGAAATGTACTTCTCAAAAGCGTTCAGCCTCTGCTTCTTGCGAGAGAAATCAATACTCCTAGCTTCATTAAGCAAAGAGTCGAGTTTAAGCGGGACATGTTCAGGGGTGCCTAAAATCTTAGCGATAAAATTAGTCCCCTCGGGATTTCCCTTTTCTGATTGTAAAGCGGCTTTTAGTTTCTTCTTATATGCTCTCTTTCTTTGTTTACATTTAGTTAGGCCTTCTTGAGGTTTCTGAGGAAGTCTTATAGATTCGATAAACTGGGATTTATCGTCATTGCTCAATTCATCAAGTTTCGTCCATTGGTTATTGATATATACTTGGTTGAGGTGACTGAGATCTGGATTCCATTCAATGGTTTCAGATTTCGCATTTTCATCTCGGATACTATGTCCTGCTGACTTCTTAAGCTTGGCCTGTTTTTCTGCTGTGCCGGAATACGGAAGCGTTGAAAAAAAGCATGTGATGGCTTTATTTTTCATTGTGTAGTCCTCGGGTTGTGTGTTGTTGTGTTGGGGTTGAGGGGCGTAGCCCCCACCAAGAAGCTTTCGTTCATCTTTTACGCAGTAAAAGTGTTGCGAAAGTGTCCTTGGTTACGATGTCGTTATCTTTTTGAAAGCCGGTGTCGAGACACCGGAATGAGGCAAATTAAAGGATGGGTTTGTCGACCGAATTTGCAGCTTTCTGAAAGTGCAAATCAATCAGGTTGGGGTAGTCTTTTGCGTCTTCTTCAATCCACTTTGAGTAATGCTTATAAAGCATATCTAGCGTGTTGTGCCCTAGTTGAGACCTTATCCAATAAAGATTTGCCCCACTCAAAATAGCTTGAGATGCGAATGTATGACGGGCCTGACTCGCACCTCGATGAGCGACGTTGGCTGTAACGAGCCAGTTTTTAAAGGTGCGATCTATTGCTTTATCTTTTTGGTAAAATTTCCCTGTATCAAGATTAGGGAATAGAGGTTTTGCGGTAAGTTTGGTTCGGGTCTTTTGATCACTTTCGGTGATATGGATTTCTTGAGCCGCTAAGCCAAAGATTGAACTTAACTGGTTTTCAATTATCTTTTGGGCTGTCTTAGACAATTGAATCCTACGCTTTGATCCCGTAGTTTTTGGCCTTTTAAAGTGATTAACTACGCAAGCTCTCTCGACTTTAAGCTCTCTTTTTACTGGGTCATAATCATCAACAACTAGTGCCAACCACTCACTTTTTCGAAGCCCTGTATGGCAAGCCAGAAGGACCCCATTTTTAACACTTGAGCAAGCTGCTGCTTGGTGAGTTAAACGGGTTATATCATTCAGTGTGAATGGATTACAGCTAATGGGAGCATTTTGTAAGTTATGGATACCATCAACTGGAGATTGTGTAATAAGCCGATCCCCAACTGCAAACGTGAATACTTTTCGGATAAGTGTCAGGTCTTCATTTAGTGTTTTGTTTGTAAGATCATTGTGTACATGTAAGTAGCGAAGAATACAGCTTCGTACGATATCTCGTATGTCGAGTTCTCCGAAAAACGTTACGATACGTTTTAACTTAGATCTCCATGCTTTTATTGTTGAGTTAGCGTAAGTTCCTTTTTCAAGTTCGAACATTGTTTCTGCTACCGTGCGAAACAAAAACTTATCTCTGCATTTCATGATGCAAACCTCATTTTTATTTGAGATCTACGTTACAGATTTACAAAAAAACCGTCAATAACACTGGCAAATCATAAGTGCATGATTTTACTATAAAATAATTACACACCCCAACATTATTGCTTAAATAACAATTGCTTAAAAAAGTAATTAAGCGATATCGCATAATATAACCAACCAATCTATTTAACTTATTAATGAATTTTAACCAGCAAAAACCACCATAATTAACCACTAAAATTAGTTAATGATGTTGAATTGGTTATATTTTTAAACATGATCTATTGAAATATGAAATTCATAATTTTTTGTTTATCTTAATCACTTTGATATGTAGGAAGTTGGCTATTTTTAATGGGTTTAGCTATTTTCGCTCAATAGCAGTGTTGTTTGCACCATCTAAGGAATGAAAGAAAAATGTTACGTTTTGGCATATAGTACAAATTAAGTATGACAAAACGTATCATTAAAAATGAATCCATCACAACTCGATAAGCTTAAAAAGCTATCCATATTCACCACCTCAGACGCTGCAAAATTCAATGTAACTCGTGCCGCCCTTTCTCGCGCTGTGGAAAAAGGTGACATAGAAAAACTACAGCGAGGGCTCTACGGGTATATAGGTAGAGAAGAATCGGAGATGCACTCTTTTGCTGAGGTCAGTGTCAGAGCGAAAAAAGGGGTTATCTGCCTTCTATCAGCACTCAGTTACCACAATCTCACTACCCAAGCACCTTTTCAGATATGGCTCAGCATTAAAAAAAATGATAGAGCTCCCAATATTGAGTACCCAAGCATTAAGATTGTTCGTACCAGGGACGTGAAGGATTTGGGGGTGATCTCAACACAAGTTGATGGCATCCCTATTTTAGTAACGGACGTTGAGCGGACGATTGTTGATTGCTTTAAGTTCCGCAACAAGATCGGGATTGATGTCGCGATTGAAGCACTTACAGAGGCAAAAAGAGCTAACAGATTAGAGCAAGGGAAGCTCTGGGAGTATGTAAAGCATTACAGAATGACAAATGTAATGATGCCCTATATGGAGATAATAAACTACAGTGGGTAGTCACTTACTTCTAACACGTTGTTACCTTCTTTTATAGAGTGCTAGATTGAACATTGATCATATTGTAAAAAGCCCAGCAATTGCTTCGACGGTTATATTCTCAGGACAATGACCATAACGCTCCTCTAAAGCGTGGAATTGCTCAAGTGTGAAGCATATAGCCAAAGAATTTAAGCGTTTTCCTTTGAGGGTTTCCAGAGGAAAAGCAGCGGTAGAGCAACTTATATCAACTTCTCCCCAAATAACACGCTGACCGTCGCGCTTTTTATAGCGTTCATCTTGCTTGAGGATGCTTCTGCCTTTCAAGGTATCAATTATAAATCTTAAAGGGAGGTCGTTTATCTTTGCTAAATGCAGCAATGTGTTGACCTTCGTTTTATAGCGCTTACTAAAATATCGCATAGTTTTCCTGATACAGTTTCTTGAATACTTGTGTAGTTTTATAACTAACCACAGACGATTAAACTGCAGCAGTGACATTACCTAGTTTAAACCCCTTGATTCTATTTTGCTGGTTAACGAATGTCAGGTTAACTGTCGATAGCTGCTTAGCAAATTCATATAACTCAAAATTCACAAAGTATGAAAATGGGCATAATTGTGCGGTTCTTTCATAAAAGTAACATGTTGATCTTTGAACTGTAAATCGCTCAAAAAGCGCCACAAACTCACAAGGGTGTGTAATTTCGTGGGGTTAAATCTAGAACCTACGATTAGATTTGCTACATTCACTTCCTCTCGCAACTGTATGCCTAAACCTCATTTCAAAATAACCAAATGGAAGCAATACGGTCTTAACCATGCAGCCCTCAGAGTTAGTTCCACTTCGCTAAATATAGACTAACTGAGGGAGTGGGTTCCATAAATCGTGTTAACGTATTTACTATGTGGCTTATTTTTCAAACCCACCACATACCTACGGTGCTCAGGAAGGTTAAATCTTTTACCTTATTTACCTGCGCCCACTGAATGGCAAATACAGGCGCAATTGAGCCCGAAATAATCACCTCTTCGATAATCTCGGTCACGTGGTTTTTACTAATAAATGACCGCTGGTTCAAACTATTTCAATTACTAAATCAGCTGCAAAATGACGGAAGTTTAACCAGTCTGTGCGGTGAACAAATATCAGAAGTGTTTGTCGAGGTGATGGGAGTTAATATGGATTATGAGCAAGTGGTATAAGCATTAAATTCATTGTGGGTTATGTACTTACTACTTGGTGTAAGAAGTAGAAGGTAATTCTGTGCTCAATTAAGTTCAAAGTAGCTGTGTAGTTACGAATTTGGTGCTATAGAGAACAAACTTGTTAACAAAGTGTGATTCAGCCCTATTAAAAGCTCGATTTTAAAGTTAACCTTATCAGCTTGAATGTGGTATTAATTTCCCTCCATCATCTAATAAAGCAAGGAATAAATAATGGAGCAATGGTTACCTAGTTTAATCACAGAAACGCCTAGTGAGGGTTTTGAACTGGCGATTAAGTTGAGCAGAATGGGAGTAAAGAAAACTCAACCAGACATGGAGGTTTTACATAAGTTAAGACCCGAATACTCAGAAAGTGCATCGCTGCTTATTGAATCATCAAAGACAATTGCAATGCATTTTCAGACAGTATCTCAGGCTAATAACTATTGGAGAGATAATTAAATTCACATAAGGCCTTGTGATTGTAGAGGCCATTTAACGTTACACTCGTTGTGCGTAGGTAAAATGACATGGTCGATTTACCATAATCACTTGGTGTGCACCTCAACCAAGCCTATTAACTAGTGCGATTATACTCATCGCACTAGCTCTTCAAGCATGTGTGGAACAAACTTTTGTCGGATAAGCGACACCTATTACCGAGGTAAACACCCCGGCTTTGTTGCGTAATTCAATGGAACTAAATCCAGAGCCTACGAGCTGATCAGCTACGTCCACTATCTCTCGTAGCCCTCATGCCTAAACCACGTTACAAAACAACCAACTGGAAGCAATACATCGTAAGCATCTACGAACCGACTCATTGATTTTCTAATATCAACACAGATACTGCCAACTAAGGCGGTATCTGTCATGCTGAACGCTATTCGGGAATGGGGGACTTGTCCGTTTTTGGCATGTTCCAAGGAAGAAGATGACCATGGTCGTCCTCACTCTTCAGTTTCGGGATTTCTCGTAGCACGTATTCGAGGTACTCATACGGCTCACAGTCGTTAGCCTTCGCGGTTTCGATAAGACTGTACAGCACGGCACTGGCGCGGGCACCATTATGAGTCTTCGAGAACAACCAGTTGTTCCGACCCACCGTGAACGGACGTACTGAACGTTCCGCTCGGTTATTATCCATGCTTAACCGGCCATCATCGATAGCTCGTACTAGCTTCGACCATTGATTGAGACTGTAGCTAATCGCCTCTCCCAGTTTACTTTTAGGGGGCACTTGAGTGACCGATTTATCTAACCACGCCTTGAACTCATTGAGCAGAGACTGAGTCTTTGATTGGCGGGTAACATATCGCTCTTCCCTCGTCTTATCTTTGAGTGCTTGTTCAACACGATAGAGCTTTTGGAACCAACTGACTGCCCACTGGATTTTACCCTCTTTACCTTGCTTGCCTTTTGGTTGGCTCTGCTCTGCCTCTATGAACTTGCGTCTTGCATGTGCCCAGCAACCCACTAGCTTCGCCTCTGTCTTTTCATACGCTTTATACCCATCAACATGAAGGTATCCAGTGTAGTTTGACAGGTACGATTGAGGGCAGTGGTGACCCCGACTCCCTTCCTGGTAGTCGAACAAGACGATACCGGGAGATTGCGCATTACCGCCCCGGTCTGGACCACACCCATACAACCAGATGTAACTTTTCTTTCTTTCGTCATCGAGCACGGTCAATGTGGTCTCGTCCGCGAACAGAACATCTTGAGTAAGAAGGGTTTCTTTCAGTAAGGCGATTAACGGCTCTACCTTATCAGCGCAACGCAGTATCCACTGACTCATCGTTTTTCGGCTGAGCGCTAACCCATATTGTCTAAACAGCGATTCTTGACGATAGAGAGGCAGGGCATAGTGGTATTTGTTCGTGATAATTTGCGCAAGCAAAGAGGGAGTCGCGATGCTTTTCGGGATAATCGATGCTGGCGGTGGAGCCATTGCAACAACGCTCTTCTCTCCTAACGCATCACATTGACGGCAGACGTATTTGGGCCTTTCGGTGATTTCGACATACAACCTGGCTGGAATATACACCAGTTTTTCACTGGTGCTTTGTCCCATCCTGCAGAGCATCGACTGGCAACACGAGCATGTTTTTTCTGATTCTGATATGTCCACCACAACACGCTCTCGTGGTAGGTCTTCGGGAAGCTTTGGGCGACCACGACGTTTGGTCTCGGAGGAAGTGTTTTCCGCTTCCGAGGCGTCATCATTCGGATTATCGGGCGCTTCTTCTTTTTCTATCGTATTGGCATGAGTCTCCGCTTCATTGAACTCTAAGTCCTGAGGGGGCAGGGTTTCACTACGACTACCAAAGCGTTTACGCCGCGCTAGGTTGAGTTTTTCAACCAGAGATTGGATGGTTAATTCGCTCTCGCTTAGAGATTGGCGAAGTGTGAGTACGTTCGATTTACTCTCGTCTAGAGATTGTCGAAGTGTGAGTATGTTCGATTCACTTTCGCCTAGAGATTGGTGAAGAGTGAGTACCGTAGATTCAAGCTCAGTCACTTTTGAACGTAAGAGCGCTAGCTCATCTTCTTTATTTTTGTTTGGCATATAAGGAAGATCGCAAAGACCCGCGAAAGTTCCTTATACGCTATTATTTTTTTAATTTAATTAAGACTTTGGTAATTCAATGTTTGATGGGGTTTCATTTTTTCGATGTCGAGTCCATCGAGCAACCAATGCCACTGCTCTTCCGTTAATGAGAGTGTTTGCCCTGGCATTTTTCTTGGCCAAGCGAACTTGTCTTTTTCGAGTCGCTTTTGCCAGAGGCAAAAGCCATTACGCTGCCAGTAGAGAACTTTGATCTTATCCCGCGTACGATTACAGAAGACGAATAGCGCTTCGGAGAAGGGATTAAGGTTCATATTCTGTTCAACGATAAAGCTCAAGCCGTTAATGCCCTTTCTAAAATCGACGGGCGCCTTGTGGAGATAGACGACATAGGTATCAGGGAACATTTTCATACAACAGCAAGCTCCTTCAATAAAAGAGCCAGCCACCGTGAACTGACATCACGGGGTATACGAAGAGAGCAGGCCCCCGCTTCCAGGCGTAATTCCGTGGGTAACGTAGAGGTTGGCTGTTGCTCGGTTTTGGTGTTTGGCTTGGCTGTTTTTTCAACGGCAACGAATTCAGAAGGTGAATCTTCTCGTTTTTTAGGCATGTTGACTAAGTGGTGTAGTTTGCGACGGTTGTTGTCAAACGTTTTTGGGTGAAGATTATGCTCTAAACAAAACTGAGCGGAAGACCGCTCACTATTGTAATACTTCAGCACAAGGCGTAGCCATTCTTGTTGAGATCTATGCTGAGACATTTTCGAGTACCTTTAACGATCAAAGTTAAAGGTTACGACGTTTATTGAAAGGGTTGAATGAGTCGATTTAAAGACGCTTACCTTACATTATATTTAAATTAGGCAGTTACACAAAACCTGTTACCAGCTCCTCAATGTTCTGGTTACTACGGAGCTCCTAAGATAAAAAAGCGACAAAGCCTTACCTTGTCGCTTTTTAAATAATGCTGTTAATTGCTAGTGTGCTCTATAGCATAAACAAACTTAGCAGCATGTAGCGATATCTATTCCCTTCTGATATCGCACCTTGCTTAGGATTTAGGCATCCAAAGTGTCTCTAATTGCTGCGCAACAGTTTGCCCACCGCTGGTTACGGCATCCATATCACCCACATCATGGCCTGCCATGGCTTGTACTAGAAGGTTAATATTGGCCGTGTTCAAGGTTTTATCACCCAGTTGGATTTCTTCAATATCCCCTTTTATGCGAATACTGCCATCCGGCTGCCCTTGCCAATCAGCACCATTTTGCGAATCACCAAATTGAACCAGCAGTTCACCATCAGTATTACGGCTTAGCCATACATCATCCATATCAAGATTATTCAAAACTAAGCGGTTGTCACCACCTGTATCCTCAACCATATCGTTACCGTCACCTTCACGGTAATAGAAGGTATCATCTCCTTTTCCGGCTTTGATTACGTCGTTACCCATCCCTCCCGTTACGTGATTATCTTTTCCTTGCTCTACTAAAATAAGGTCGTCACCACCAAGCCCGTCAATCCAGTTGCTTTCTGCATGGCCTTTAATTCTATCATCTAATATAGTTCCATCTAGACGTTCAAAACTTGTTAAGTCAAGCTCAGTTCCCTTAACGCCGTTAACAGTCACACTTCCGTGGTTCTCGTAGAGGTTGAGAAAACTGCCAGTGCCATCTCCAGTTGTTCTATAGAGGTTACGAATTCCGCTGCGTATTAGCGCAGCGAAATCGTCGACTCCGTGAATTTGAAGTCTGCGCCTAAATACATAATTGCTATTAGTGTTAAGACTACGTGTATCTATACTAAGATTAGAAACTTGAACATCGCTATTACCACTATTACTAAGCCTAATACTTAATTGTTGATTAAAAGCAGCGTTTAGCTGTGCTGACGTCAAATCTTCAGCTTTAACTACCAATTCATTCCCTTGAGTAGCCTCTTTCAATAAAACATCTCCAGCGTATAAAGCGATGGTAATTTGTTCATCATTTCCTAGTGTGTCGGCACTTACTCGATAAGCTTTATCCAACGCAAATTGGCTATCCACAGTTTCTATTATGCTTTCACCTTGCGCTGCTACACCTTCGGAATCAGAGCTAGCCTGATACAAAGATTGCCATTGAACCGCACTTTCATCTACGGAGATAGCAGGTACTGATGTCCCAGCAAATTTAGATCTATTTAAAACTGTGCGTTTAGTAGGGTCACTCAATAGTTGAGTAATAAAAGTCTCTACCCCTGCGGCATCAAGCGATTGATCCTTGAATCTAATTCCATGTGGAAGTGATTCAGCCACTTTTTGCGCAGTATTTTCGATATCGATAACACGCGATTTAATATCTTTAAAAGTAAATAATTGTAATTGTCGCTCTCCAGCCATAAGCCAGAGTCTTAAGCCTGATGAACTAGTAACTATTAACGTTACATCTGACGATTGGGCCTCCGATAACTGCAACACAGTTCCTTCCACAAAACCTTTATACGTGCCTTCGCGCCCATCAGGCTTATTCAATACCGCATTTACCAGATCTGCCAATCCATTAGCATTAAGTGTTTTATCTGCCAGAATAATCCCCCCAGGGGTGAGTGTTTTGATGCCATAAGCAAGGCCGGTAGCACTAAGGTTTCTTTTATTTTTTAAGGTTTCCTCTAAGTCCATATTAAAGGTTTGTAATACTCGGTCACCTGCCATCAAACTAATGGACTTATCTGAATTGGGGTCGCTATCACCGTCAATTTTGATTGTGATACTTTCTGAATCTACATCGGTATAACGTAAACCAAAATTACCATCTTTATCTAAAAACTTAATAAAGTTAAAGTCTTGGGTATCCGTAATACTGCTTGGGTTGCGAGAGGTAAAATAAGCGATTACTTCTTCATCTTCTACGATAAATTTTTTGCCATCGGCTTGCTCAAATAATATTTTATCCGGCAATGACTCAAGCGTAAGCACTTTGTTACCCGCAATATGCCATTCGTAGTTACCATTAGACTGAGTAATAGCAATACTATTTGGAACCCAGTTTTTCACTACGAGTGTATCTACGTCGTCTTGTTCACTAGTGAACTTCACTGTAACGTGTCTGTTCAAGTTACCTACGGCCACAGAATCGTTCCCAGCTCCTGTGTCAATGGTTAAGTCTCCATTACCGTCTACCGCATAAATAATGTCATCGCCATGATTCGTAGCAACTGTTCTTACGGTATTGCCATCAGCAAAGATAACATCATCTCCATCACCCGTTACACTACCTTCACCTTGAGAGTGACGCATGTACATATCCCATGTGGCAGATGCCGCTTGCTGTTCTAGTTGAGTAACATCACTTTTTGACTTACCTTCAATGCTATAGCTCATTTCAATGTTGAGTTTATTTAATAACATCGTATAGATATCTGGCCCAAGTATAATCTCATCTTTAAACGACATCTTTTGATAACGCAGAGCAAAGTCTGCAGCCAATTCTCTTAAATCAGGCTTTTGTGCTAGATTTGGATCCCAGCTTAACCCTTCATCCGTAAACAATAGGTCACCATGCTTATTCTTAAATAATACTTTTCCTTGTGCTTCATCCAATTCAATTTTTAAATCATCTACATTGTTAACCGAAAGCAATTTAATTTGATTAGCAGCGCTAACATCTTCTAATTCAGCACTAGAACCTATCGACGTAAACCGAACAAATATCTGCTCGCTGCGGTTACGTTCAAGGGATGAAAAGTCATTGTTGGGTGAAAATGCTAACTTATTATCTACAATAGAAATGGCTCCCTTATTGCTAACAACGTTGCCATCAATGTCTATAATTTCTAGCGACGTTGGATCAATGGTTAACCCTGATTCATGTTGTAAAACATCTACAACCAGCTGGTTATTTGACCACTCGCCATTCTTAGCTTGAACGGTAATCGTGCCGTCATTATCATTAGATACCGATACCAATAAGCTTTCTTGCACTCTAGCACCACTGATTTTATAAGTATCGCTTCCTTCACCACCTTTTAATATATGCTTACCTCTTTGAGCTGTCAGTACATCATCACCATCTCGGCCTTCCACAGTATCCGTTCCACCATAAGCCGCAAGGCTATTGTCATCACTATTACCTTTTAAATGATCACCACTCATTTCTGTTGCAATTATCGCAAAGTTTGAGTTCTGGCCTATGGTTGCCAACTCAACTTCTTGTGTTTGATCATTTCGGGTTTTAGTAAACCTCACATTATCAACTGCTACCGTGGTAAGCATTCGGGGATGGTAACTATCTGGTTTATGGTTGGCTAGTTCAATAGTAATATTTTTACCTTCATACTGTGCTAATTCCTTGCCGCTAACATTCAAGGTAAAAGTCTGCCAGTACTGAATAGGATCTATTAAATTAGTAGTAGCTTTTATTTCAGAGGCAGGGACAGTATTATCAATCGTTATGGTTTTCTCCCCTATCACTTCGCCATCAACAACCATATAACCCTTAATAAAACCATCTTTACGACTTTGATCTCCGAAAATTGACCAGGCGCGATTGTCAAACACCGGACTATAATTAAACTTCAATTCATAGTCAAAGTGACTAGAAAATGTTTCGGTTAACGTCTGTTTTAACCGAGCGGTACTATCGGACCAGTCCTGTCCAGAGCTTAAAATAAAGGAGCCGCTACCATCCCCAAACTTGATACCTTTATAGTCACGAAAACCATGGTTTAATGAAGAATGAAACGTACTCGCGGCTCTTGAAGATAAACTTTCGCCTACCTCGGCAACACCAAAGTCCCAGCCTTTGCCATCCGTACCATCGCTTATTGTACTATCAAGCGATGCTACGTCTTCAAAAGAATGATTTTCAACGTCAACCGCATAAGATGGTGCAACCTTTCCTGTAACCGTTCTAGACGCTAAATCAATATCCAATGCTTGTTGTGAGTACGAACTAAAGTTTAAAGTATCAACGCCTCCTGCATTATTAAACTGTGTTCCCTCACCAAAATTCAGTATGTTAACTTTATCGTTATGTTCAGTCGTCGTTACTTTAGCTATTCCTTTTGTGTTAACATCAATGCTCAAGTCTTGATCATATAATGACGCATCTAATTGTACATTTGAATCCGTGTAATTTTTCAGTTTTGAAGAATCCAAATATACACTTTCTATGCTATCTGCATGTAACCGAACTTGATCATTAGCAAGGTTTTTTCCATTAGCATCGCCGTCTTTATTCATCAACACATAACTAAAACTTCTATCCTTATAGTACCTACTGTGTACATCTTCTACGTTACTTAACCGAAGTTTGTCTGTGCCCTCCCCCCCATAAACTCTAACGATATTAGTACTTAAATCATTCGAGCTCTTCTCGTTATTTTCCAACACAAAGGTGTCATTCCCGCCCCTCAAAACGATGTCAGCCTGCTCTACTGCGGCTCCACTTCTTTGGTTGAATGCCAGCTTAATGTAGTTGTCTTGCTCATCTCCTTCCAGATAAGCTTTTTTACTGCCATCAACAATAATGTTTTCCGCTGTTTGCAAAGAAGTAGCAACAAAATCTGCTACTAACTTATTAAGAGCATTACTATTTTGCTCTACTTTCAACTCGCCGTTTTCTATTGCTTCGGCCGTATCCCGAATATTTTTTTCCCATTTGGCCAAACTGAGTCGCACCGAATCAGATTCGTCATAGTAAGTCATCCTATATAGATAAGTGCCATCGGTCATTACGTAAGTATTACCCCATATTTCAGCTTTACCCAGAATCCATACTTTCTTATCACCTAATTTTTCTTCAATTGACTTAAGCGTAGTTTCTGACGTTTTTCCACTATCTATTTCTTCCTGACTTATCTCATACATACCAAGGTAAGACTTTTGCTGGTTATTTTCTAGGGAGTTAAAGACTAGAGCTGCCAAGGTATTTACATTTTCCTCTGGATACAAATAACTGGATTCAAGGTTTTTATTCCATAATGCAGCAGGGTCAAACGCAACAGCCTTATTGCTAAAGCCAGAAGCGTCGGAAGTTGCAGCGACTTCATTGTTCAATGAAATATATACCGCTTCATCAATCTTAGACACAACAAGGTCATTATCAGGCCCCCCTACAACCACCGTATCTATTCCAGGCTCAAAAACAATCGTATCATCACCTGGACCACCATATAATTTGTCTACACCAGCGCCACCAACGATATAGTCATTACCTGCTCCCCCTTCAATCAGGTCATCGCCATCTCTCCCTTGTAGCGTATCATCACCTTCTCCACCGTAAATAAAGTCACCACCAAGTCCGCCAATTAAAATATCATTACCACCATACCCTCTTAAGATTTTACTGCTCTTTAAGTCTTCGCTTACCACGCTAATTAAATCATCTGCAGCCCCACCTTCTCGTGTAGCATCACCGTATGTATTATCTATAATCGCCTTACGTAAAAGGTTTACCGTATCCTTAGCCCCCCTTACGGCTTTGTGGGCCTCTGTTTTTTGAGCTTCTGCTAGCTTTCTCTGATAATCTTCATCCTCTTCGTCTCCCACAAGCCCTGCACCCTCTGGGTCCACGTAATACTCCAACAAATCATAACCTTGTGTTTTATAGCTTGTCCATAAATTGTCTACATAAGTCTCAAGTGGCCCCCCTTCCTTTACAAAATCCTTAAAATCCTGCTCTAGTATTGTTTCTGGTGATCTGGTGTCAACTTGCTCAGTAAACCAGCCAATCATATCGCTGATAAAACTCAGTGCTGTACTGACAAGGTCAACAATAAAAGATACTGCTGTACCCACCCCAGGAATAAAGTCAGCAATACCACTAAAAACATCCAATACCATTGTGACTATATCAAGCGCGGCCATCACACTAAACATTGCCGCTCGTCCACCATTTCCTTGTTTAAGCGCTTGATCTGCCGCTTTTGCATTTTTTAACATAGAGTTAACACCAACACCTACACTTAAAAATGCGCCTGCAACAGGAGCAAATCTCGCAACTTTTTTACCTACAGCCTCACTGGCTTCCGTGCCTACCTTTGCAACAACTTTTTGAGTAATAAAGGTACCTAAATCTAAGGTCCCTTTCGCTAAACCAAATACCCCTGTCGATATACGTAAGTTCTTCTCTGTTATAGCAGGCAGGTTGCCATGTTCATCTATTTCCGCGTCAACATCTTTACCCGCACCAGCTGCCGTATCAATGCCACCTTGAATAAGGCTAAAAAACGAGCTTCCCTTTGATATACCATCATTAACTTTACCAAATAATTTTTGTGCTCTTTTAGCAGACTTTGATAGCCGCTTCATAGAAAGATTTGACTGTTTCTCAAAATTATTAACTTTCTCTATTTCTGCGTTAAAAAGCCGTTTATTTTCTAGGTAAGCATTTTTGAGAGCTTGCTCGCTGAGGTTAGCATATTTATTATTTTCCAAATCAGGTACATCACTAATCGAGTTAAGCAATTTAGCTCTATGAATTTTAGCGGCTTTTACTTCTTCAAAATCTAGCCTGATATTTTTCCGTGCTTGCTTTGCATCTTTGGAAAATAAGTCTTTTTGCTTAAGTTGTAATTCTTCTAATTCTGACTTGAACTTCATTCTTGAATCAAAAGCTTCCGATAAAGAAAGATCGCTATATTTATTTTTCACAACGAATTCATAATCTAAGGGATCGTGACGAAACTGATCAAAAATCTGCACCCTTAATTCAGATAAGTTATTAATTCGTGTTTTAATTTGATTGTTATGATCAAGTTTTTTAAGCTTTTCGATATTTGCTCCTGATCCACTTTCTGCAAGCTGACCTAAGGTTCCTGGCAATGCGGAAAAGAAACCGCCAAGTGTCGTACCTGAGCCTGTAATGTAATCACTATATAGTTCAAGGTCAGCCACAGAGTTCCCTGTAAAATCAATAGTCAAACTGGACGTACTTGATTCCGCTTCTGGTAGTGCACCTACTGTTGTTATGTCGTCATCACCATTTAGCGAATTTTGGTATTTTGTGATTTCTCTCAACATCTCCGGATCTGACTTTAATTCCCTAATAGCTTGAACAATGTCTTCATTTCCAGGCTCATTAGCTAAAGCATCTGCCATATTATCAAAAATAGACATAGGATCTGGATCTTCACTGCCAGTCAGGCTATTTAGCATGTCTTGTGTTACTCTTTGAAATAAATCAGCCTGAACATCTGTATCAAGTGTATTGTCGCTAGTCTGACTCTCTTGAGTGTTTGAGCTGTTGTGTACTTCATTATTATTACTCATTTTTAACCTCTACTCTCTCTGATTGTTTTGGGATATCCCCAGTTATTGCCGAAAGCTCGACTATTAGTTATTCGCTCAACCGCTGATTCCACAGTCGGGCATAAAGTTGATTTTGTTGCAGTAGTTCGTCATGGCTGCCCTGTTCGATAATCTGACCTTTATCCATCACCAAAATACGGTCAGCATGACGTAAGGTGTTTAATCTATGCGCAATACTAATCACCGTTCTACCCTGCGTAATTGCCTGCATGTTGCTCATCACTGCCGCTTCCGATTCATAATCGAGCGCACTGGTAGCTTCATCGAGCAATAAAATGCCCGGATTGGTTAACAGGGCGCGAGCAAGAGCAATACGCTGGCGTTGTCCGCCAGATAAACGCGCACCACGTTCGCCCACTTGGGTTTGGTAACCTTGTGGTAAGCTGCTGATAAAACTATGAGCTCCGCTGGTGGTGGCTGCAGCAAGTATTTGTTCGTCGGTCGCATCAGGTACACAGATTTTAATGTTGTCAGCAATGCTGCCTGAATACAGGCGACTTTCTTGCAGTACCACACTCATGTTGCGACGTAAGGCAACGGGATCCGCTATCGCTAAATCAATACCGTCAACCATCACTTGCCCATGTTGCGGTACATAAAGGCGTTGCAACAGGCGGGTTAACGTCGACTTGCCCGAGCCAGAAGGGCCGGTTATGCCAATAAACTCACCCGGCTTAATATCCAGATTTAAGTTACGTAGTACTTCTTGACTGTCTTCACTATAGCGAAAGCGCACACCTTGAAAGCTCACACTGCCTGACAGAGTTGGTACTGACGCTAACCCTTGATTGCCACTTTCTGTCTCCTGGTCAAGAATGTCGCCAATTCTGCGCAATGAAATTAAAGTATGTTGAAAGTCTTGCCACATTTGCGCTAAACGAAGAATCGGCTGAGTAACATGGCCCGATAGCATGTTAAATGCCACTAAGCCACCAACAGTTAGCGCACCATCCATCACCAACGTGACTCCCCACCACAACAATATTGCCGAGGTGATCTTTTGCACTAAACCAATGCCTTGACCAGCAATAATACCTACCACTCGAGCGCCAAACAGTGCACGAATATAGTCAGCTAACTGTCTTTGCCATTGTTTTTGAAAGCGAGTTTCAGTAGCTGAAGTTTTTATCGTTTCGATGCCTGTTACCGCTTCAGTTAAAAATGCAGTATTCTCAGCACCTAGTTCATACTCTTTGGTAACTTTGGCGCGTAGTACTGGCCCTACGGTTAACCAAAATAAGAAGTACACCACCAGTGAACCCAGTACCAGCCAAGTTAGTTCACTGCTGTAGGCAAACATTACCGCGATAAATAGGCCGATAAAGGCTAAGTCTAAAATCATGGTCAGCGCAGAGCCTGTTAAGAACTGGCGAATTTGTCCTATTTCTCGAATACGCGCAATAATTTCGCCGCTTTGGCGTTGTTGAAAATAGCCCAGAGGCAGTGATACCAAGTGCTGAAACAAACGGCTGGACAACTCACTGTTAACCTTGCTGGCTAAATTGGTAAATAACCAGGAACGAATGTAGTTAAATAAGGGTTCAGAAATGGCCAGTGCCAGCATTGCAAACCCCAGCACTTGTAGGCTGGAAAGGCTACGGCTAACCAATACCCGGTCAATAACATTTTCAAACAATAGTGGTGTCACCAAAGGAATAAGCTGAAGTAACAAAGACACGACAATAACGGTGCGAAACTGCGCAGCATGTTTAGTAATGGAAGGCACAAACCAACCAATGCCAAATTTACGTTTTACTTCAGTTTGTCTCGGTTGAGCTAATAAGAGTACTTCTGATGACCAAATAGCGCCCAAATCATCTAGCGTAAGTGTATGCAATAAACCAGTAGCGGGGTTAAACAATGTCGCTTCATGTTCATCAACAACGTTGAGGGTGTGCCAACCTTGGCAAGTTTTTACTAGCGCAGGTAATGCAACCCTAGCCAGTTTGTCTAACGCCACGTGTTGCGTACGTGCTCTTAAGCCTAACCACTTGGCACAGCGGTTCAGATCAAACTCACCAAGCGTTTCACTGCCTAAACGATGCGCTAATTGTGCTACATCTGCATTAATATCAAATGCTTGTGCCGCGTGCACTAGTGCTGTTAACGCTAACATTTGCTCATGGCTGGCAGAAACGGTATCTTCAGCGGTTTCATTGCTCAGTTCAGCTGCATTTGAGGTGATAGTTGCAGTGGTCATTATCTTTCTCCTAATGCTTCAGATTGATATTGCTGAATAGGACTTAGAAGATAATCAATCACCCGTCTATCACCGGTACGAATTTCTGCGCTAATACTCATACCGGCTTGTAATGGCACGCGTTTGTCTTCAACCAAAATATCACTGTCACTAATCAGAATTTTGGCAGGGAAAACCAAGCCAAATTGTTCGTTCTCAACTGAGTCGCGTGAAACATAAGCCAGTTTTCCGCTGATAGTGCCGTAACGTGTGTATGGGAAAGCATCTATTTTGATTTCGACTTCCTGCCCGCGATAAACAAAACCTACATCTTTGTTTAACACCATCACTTCAGCCTCTAACGCCATGCCATCAGGAACAATAACCATCAGTTGCTGAGCAGGTTGCACCACGCCGCCCAACGTATGCACAGCAAGCTGCTGAACAACGCCATCAACCGGAGCCACTAAGTTATGTTGGCGACGCTTTTCTTTTATTTGTACTAATTGCTGTGTCAGTACAGCCAGATTAGCTTGTGCTTGACTTAACTTATCGAAAGTCTCACGCCTCGTTTTAGCAACAAAGTTTTCTTGTTCATGCAATAAGCGCTGTACTTGAGCTAATAGCACAGAGAGCTCACCTTGTTTTTGTGAATGGGTTCGACGAATTTCTAGGGTTTCACTTTCTAGCCTCAACAAATCCATCAATGGAAATTGATTAGCATCAGCTAATGTTTTACTGGCGTTAAAACGTTTATTCGCGTTCTTTTCTAATTGCTGTAGCTCAACCAGTTCATTTTCTAACGCGATGCGCTCAGCTTCATTAACCTTTAACTGGCTTTTATAGCTAGCTAACTGCGTGCTGATATCACGCCATTCACTCGTTAAGAACGCACGTGCCGTATCAACTTGCTGTATTGAAGCCGTCTCAGGGGGGGCGAATTGACTTAGAGGGTCATCACTTAATAGTGCCTGCAAGCGTGATTTTTCTAGCTGCTGAAACACAATTTGTGCGTGTAACTCTTCTACTTTTGCTTTTATACCAACCGTGTTTAATGCAATTAAAACATCGCCCGCTTTAACACTTTGCCCATTGGCAACATTAATACGGGCTATTTCTCCTGCTTCAGCAGCTTGTACGACTTTTGAGTTGCTGCTAACAATCAATCGTCCTGTCGCTTGAGCGTGAATATCTAACTTACCAACAATAGACCACGCTAATATGGCAACCAGTAATAACGTAATGCCGATAGCTAATCGTTTAGTCCAAGGCGCGGGTGGACGGTCTACTATTTCTAAATATCCCGGCTGAAATTCATATTCTTGTTGACTTAGTTCGATTTTTTTAGGTTCTTGTTTCTGGCTCTTAATTGCCTGACGAGCGGTGTTAATATGCTTGAGCATTACGCTACCTCCTCTGTTAGGTCCTGTTGAAGCTGCCAAAGGCGTGCGTAGGTACCTTGTAAACTGATTAACTGTTGATGAGTGCCCATTTCGGTGATCTTTCCTTGCTCTAAGGTGATAATACGATCACAGCTCTTTACAGTGCTCAGACGGTGAGCAACAATAAACACGGTGCGGTTATTGGCAATTTCTGCCATGTTTTGTTGGATCATGGCCTGAGATTCATCATCTAATGCACTGGTCGCTTCGTCTAAAATAAGTAGTCTTGGATCGCCCATTAAAGCGCGAGCAAAGGCGATGCGTTGGCGCTGGCCACCAGAAAGTGATTCCCCCCCTTCCGATAACACCGTGTCGTAACCTAGAGATAAGCGCAAAATAAAATCATGAGCACCAGCCAACTTAGCCATCTGAATAACGTCATCTAATGACGCATTCGGTGTTTTGAGTGCAATGTTGTCGCGTACGCTACGGTTGTATAAGTAGTTTTCCTGTAACACGACACCAATTTGGCTACGCAGGTAATGAGGATCTAAGGTGTCCATTGATTTACCATCAAGCAATACACGTCCTTGCTGTGGGCTGTATAACTTCATCAACAAGCGAGTAAGTGTTGATTTACCTGAGCCAGAGGGCCCGACAATACCGATGCTTTCTCCTGCATGTATTGTTAGGGTGAGATTGTCTATTACTGGGTTACTACCGTCAGGCTGATAACTAAAGCTAATGTTATCAAAGATGATATTTCCTTTAAGTGATGTGTCCGGAGTGAATTTTCCCTGCTCTTGTTCAACGGGTAGGTTGAGCATGTCTCCTAGTTTGTCTACTGCGACTCGGGTTTGGACAAACTGTTGCCATAACTCAATCAGCTTGGCGATTGGTTGTAATACATGATTCACCATCATGTTAAAGGCAATGAGCTGACCTATTGTCATTTCCAGTGACATCACCAGGTTGGCACCAATCCAAATGACGCCAACAGTGGTGACTTTCTGTAGCAAGGTCACGGTTTGTGAAATTTGGTTATTAATAACCTGGGTTTCAAAGCCGGCTTCCACCATATCTTTGGTTTGTGATTCCCAGCGGCGCTGCATCTTTGGCTCGATAGCTAAACTTTTAAGGGTTTCACTGCTACTTACTGTTTCATTCAAGAAAGCACTATTTACCGCTGAGGTTTGAAATTGATGTTCAATTTTCTCTTGTAAAGGTTTAGTGCTAAAGCAAGCAATTAAGAAATACAAAGGTAGTGTAGCTAATACTAATAGCGTCAGCATAGGTGATAACCAATACATGACCCCAAAAAAGACAAAGGTAAACAATAAATCAACACTTAACGTCAGCATAGAGCCCGTTAGGAAATCACGAATACTGTCTAATTCCTGCACGCGCATGATGATGGCGCCAACTTGACGTTGTTTAAAGTAATTAAGCGGTAAGCCGAGTAAATGACGGAAGAGTTTAATGCCTAAACCAATATCAATTCGGCTTGAGGTGTGAACAAAAATATATTCTCTTAGCCCTTTTAGTATCACCTCAAAGACACCAACAACAACAAGTACGACAACTAAGACATCTAAAGTAGCCAGCGCTTGATGCACCAAAACTTTATCCATAATGACTTGAAAAAACAGTGGTGTTACCAATGCCAACAACTGGAGCATAAGGGAAAAAACAATGACTTGGCTAAACAATTTGCGATGGCGAATAAACTCAGGGATGAACCAGCTAACATCAAATCGTAAAGCTGGACCTAGCAGCACAATGACTTCACCTGACCATTCTTGCTCCAGTTCAGCTAATGTAAGCTGGCTAGGGGCTGAATTATCAGTAAATTGTACGAGTGCATGCTCAGTTGATACTTTCGCTAGCAGGGCAAATTTACCTGACTTCAGTCGGAAGATCAGCGGCAATTGCTGCGCATTTAATTTTTGATAAGCAACCTGCTTTAATTTAGCCGATACTTTTTGAGCTCGGCTAAATTGTGCGAGCTGCTTTTTAAAAGGAGAGGATGTATGCTTGCTATAATCATAATCATCAGCTTGCTCCCCATTAAGTTGCATTAATAATGTTAAGCAACTAAAAGCAGACTCAATATCTCCAACCGCGTATTTATCTAGCTTCAACATACATATTCACCGTTAATAACAATCACCGATTGATTATTACTTTTAAAAAACAACCGGCATGCATGAATAGGCATAAATCGGCCAAGAGTATTAGCTAGAGAAAAACGAATATTCGAGCGGTGAAAAGGTTTAACAGTGGAATTTGTATATACCGTGCTTAGTCTGCTACCACGCCGGCTATTTACTGAGGGTGTATGCACGGCCTTCAACAGTAATACACATTTATACTTTAAGTTCATCACTGACTCCGTTTAATTCAAGTGGAGTGATTATAAAAAAATTATGGTTAATACAATGTTGGTTAATTGTATGGAAATGTAAGCAAAATCGTTACATTATTAATTGAATAAATGGTCAACTAGAGCCAGGGTGACCGCATGAGTGCCTAGTTTTTCACCACCCGAGTAAAACCAGCACTTAATACAGCCTCTAGCATTGATGTATTCATCATGCAGCGCTTTTGCTAACCAACAATGCTTAGCTTGGTTAGCTCTTCTCGGAGCATGTTCAAGCTCATATGACGTAGGCATGATAGGTTCTCTGCACCGTGATCTTTGTATATCTGGCACGCATCTTCATTCTGATCAAAAAACGTTCACGATCTCACCCTGCTCTCCAATGCGTGCTAACCATTAAACCAGTCGAGTGGTTAATGGATATTCAAAAGCTCTTTTCTGCCCACCAGAATATAACTTCAATGTTTACATTTGTTTAATGGGAAATAACGATAGATTCAATAGGTGAAAACGATGGAACGGTTAAGTGTGATTGGGATGAGGTAAAACAGGCTTTGTTGCGTAATTCAATGGAACTAAATCCAGAACCTACGATCTGATCAGCTACCTCCACTCTCTCTCGTAGTCCTATGCCTAAGCCTCGTTACAAAACAACCAACTGGAAGCAATACAACCAATCACTCATTAACCGTGTTTCGACCTTTTGGATTGATGAAGAAGCAATAAGCGGGTGGGCACAAAGCAAACAGAATAAGCGCGGGAGGCCGCGTCGGTTCAGTGATTTAGCTATCACGACAGCACTCATGGTCAAACGAGTTTTTTCTATGCCATTGAGAGCGCTTCAAGGATTTATCGACTCGATATTTAGGCTAGCCCATGTACCGTTAAGTTGTCCGCATTACACCTGCATCAGTCGTAGAGCCAAGCAAGTTGAGGTTTCATTTAAGACTAAAACGAGAGGAGCGATACAGCATCTAGCCATTGATGCTACTGGCCTTAAGGTTTATGGCGAAGGTGAATGGAAAGTCAAAAAACACGGTACGGATAGCAAGCGTAGAGTCTGGCGAAAGCTTCATATTGCCGTCGATACCAACACTCATGAGATCGTTGCCGCCGAGCTAAGTTTATCGACGGTTACAGATGGAGAAGCACTTCCTTACTTACTGAAACAAACACGCCGAAGTATCCTTGAGGTGTCTGGTGATGGCGCTTACGACACGAGAGCGTGTCACGCTGCTATTAAGATTAAGGGAGCTATTGCGCTTATTCCCCCAAGAGAAGGGGCAGCCTTCTGGGAGCGTGGTCACCCTCGAAATCTCGCCGTGGGTTGCCAGAAATTATACGGCTCAAATAAGTATTGGAAAGAGCGGTATGGATACCACAAACGTTCACTCTCAGAAACAGCGATGTATCGAGTTAAACAGTTGCTAGGAGGGAAACTGAGCTTAAGAAATTACAATGCCCAGGTGGGTGAAACTTACGCGATGATAAAAGCGTTGAACAAGCTTACTAGGTTAGGTATGCCTAAAACTTGTCGTATTGACTAAGAAATACGCGAAACGGGTTGGCTCTATATCTAAATTTAATTACGCAACAAAGCCGGGTGGATTTGTTCTACTTGAAGCAAAGTATACTTGTTGGTATTTTTAGATAAATGTGGCTATATTTATAATCTCAATATATAGAACAATAAGGATATCAAAATCCAACTGTACGATTTTTATTGAGGACTAGGTTTTTGTGACTCAAATAAGTGGCTGTGGCTTATCAAAAAGATAGCCTTGTGCTAGATCGATGTTCAGTTGCTCCGCCATATCGAGCTGTACGTGCTCCTCAATCCCTTCAGCTAAAACAGCGCCACCGTAGTCATGAACCGCTTTGACGACCGCTTTTATTTCATCAACTAGAGTAGGATCAAACGTAAGTCTGCTGATGATTTTGATGCAAAGTTTGACTACCTCTGGTTTGACTTCATCGATCAGCGCCAAATCAAAAAATCCGCAGCCAACATCGTCAAGCCAGAACTGATAGCCTTGCTTTCTCAATTGAGCCATTCGCTGTTTTATTGGTTGCCAGTCACGTATCGGTAAGTGTTCAGTGAGCTCAATCTTAATTCTTTCAGCCAGTGCGTAGCGGTTTAGTATCTGAAATACGGTTTTATCTAACAACAGGTTAGGAGCAAGATTAACGGTGTAACATCCTATAGATGTATGGGCGGCAATGTTTTCAAGATGAACTTCGAGGATGACAATTTCCAATTGCCTGCTGAGTTGTTGTGATTGAGCAGCGATAAACAACTGATCGGGTCGATGCCACAAGGAGTCTGAAGGACCACGAACTAAAACCTCATGTCCATAAGTGGTCTGGCGTTTAAGATCTCTAATAGACTGAACATATGAATATAGTGAACGCTCACTTAAGATATCACTCAGTGAAACAGCAGTCCCTGTTTCAAGTGGTGTTTGGCTTTGGTTCATGTCGCAATTTTCCTTGTTTGCTTACACGTTATCGGAGTTAAGCATTTCTTTTCTGGTCCGTTTTATCATTCAGTTGCAGATAAGATAAAGAGTTGAGGATCTGTTCCGCGAGTTCATGGTTGTTGCCCGAGAGGCTTATTGATAGCTTGGTGTCTTCAACTAGGGCTTCCATGTTTTGCTTAACCGTGTTGGAGTCGGACAGTTGAGCCTCAATGGCGTCCATGATGGTTTTAGAAGCTGTTTTACTATCAAGCGACATGTTCATCAAGTTCTTCATGTTATGCATGGTGTTTTTGGTTACTTCTGAGCTGAGAATAATGACGTCCTCAACCTCTTTTTGTTTGTTGAAAATGCTGTCTGATATCTTTGAAATCGACGCCATTTCAGTGTCGATGTTCTCAGCAGACTGATTCGCCGTGTTCGCAAGTTGACGGACTTCGTCTGCGACTACTGCAAAACCGCGGCCGTGCCCCCAGCTCGAGCGGCTTCAATCGCGGCATTAAGCGCCAACAGGTTTGTTTGTGCAGCGATACCTTTAATAGAATCCACCAATTGGGTGACGTTCTTGTTAATCTCATTCAGTGATTCGAGCAGTTCGCTAAACTGGCAGATCTTTTCTTTGGAAACTAATACTTGCTCTTCCAAAGCCTCCAGCTTGTCGATGGTATTAGCCGCAGTTTCTGCCGTTTGACTGGAGTATTGATGGCTCTCACAAGACAGCTTGTTAATACTTTCTGACTGCTCGATAAAGTGATTCACTAACTCATAGCTCTGTTTAATCGACTCAGCACGACTTCGTGACGCTTTATGGACATTGGCCGCATTGACGTAAATTTTCTTCGCATAGTCGGTGGGATCATTCTGTTTGAATAGAGAGTACTTTTCAGAGACTTTCTTCAGTTCTGTAAGATGGCTAGTATGAACTTCGACAATATCCGATGACGGTTTTTTAAACGAAAATATCATTATTAGACGGCCTTCTTTCGGGATTGAAGAGTTGCAGAAACGCTGGCTTGGGTAGACACACAAAAGGGTACGCAGTAAGTCATCAAGATCTTAATGATCAGCGTTATGTCAATGTTGCTGGAGAGCAATTTGTCACCGTGATTAATGAACATAAGAATGGTGCCAACTATGAGAGAAACCTTGAGTGAGCGTTTCAGTATCGTAGGTTCGCCTGCGGTTTTAATAAACTGAGCTAAAGGCATCTGCAACCTCTGTTTAGATGAGTATTGTTTTGGTGAATCATATATATTATTGAACGATTGTTCAAATTAATAGTGGTGTTCAACTGCAACTTACGTAAGGTTAATTGAGTATATTCAATCGCTAAAAGTTCTATGTGCCTTAGCAGTGTTCTTTCGCATTGAGGCTTTGTTGCGTAATTCGATGTAAGTAAATGTCAATGGCGTTGTTGACTAAATCAGTTGAACCTTTCCTCAATAGTGCGATCTGATCCCATGTAGTCAAAACATGGTGATGTTTTGGGTAAATCTAAGAAGAAGATAACGAACTGGAGTGAATATAATGAAGCCTTGTGCAAAAGAGGCTCAGTAACGTTTTGGATTGACGGCTCTGCCGTTGAAGCATGGCAATGCAAAAGCCACCATGGCAAACGTGGTAGAGGCTTTCAATTTCCTGATACTGCTATTGAAACAGCTTTGATGATTAAAGTGTATTAATTCAGACTAGATCTGACACTTCAATTTGAAAAGAAGAGAGTTACCCACTTTGATTAACGGTGCTTAGTCATCAATCAAAGACAATAAGAGGTAACTCTCATGCTTCATACTAGCAATCCAATCATCAAACACAAAGCTGGGCTTCTCAATCTTGCAGAAGAGCTTGGTAATGTATCTCGAGCCTGTAAGGTTATGGGTGTCTCTCGAGACACGTTTTATCGCTATCAAGAGTTGGTTGAAACTGGCGGTATTGATGCTCTGATTAATCAGAGCAGAAGAACACCAAACTTAAAGAATCGAGTCGATAGTGAAACTGAACAAGCCGTCCTAAAATACGCCATCGACTTTCCTGCTCATGGGCAAGTTAGAACAAGCAATGAACTACGTAAACTGGGTGTCTTTATCTCTCAAGTGTCGTGCGCTCAATCTGGCTCCGCAACGACCTAGAAAACTTCAAAAAACGCCTCATTGCCTTAGAAAACAAGTTGCTGAGAACGGTATCATTCTAACGGAAGAGCAAGTCGCAGCTCTCGAGCGCAAGAAGCATGATGATGAAGTTTGTGGTGAGATAGAGACCGCACACCCAGGCTATCTAGGCTCTCAAGACACATTCTATGTTGGCAATCTTAAAGGGGTTGGGCGTATCTATCAGCAGACGTTCGTTGATACCTACAGCAAAATAGCTTTCGCAAAACTCTACACGACAAAAACACCAATCACCGCAGCAGATATGTTGAATGACAAGGTTCTGCCGTTCTTCGAGAATCATGAGCTGCCAATGTTGAGAATCTTGACAGACCGAGGTACTGAATACTGTGGCCGTGTTGATCAACATGACTATCAACTCTATCTGGCCATCAATGATATCGACCACACAAAAACGAAAGCAATGTCACCGCAGACAAATGGTATCTGCGAACGCTTCCACAAGACCATATTGAATGAGTTCTACCAAGTAACATTCAGAAAAAAACTGTATGGCTCGATGGAAGAGTTGCAGACAGATCTGGACGAATGGATGGACTACTACAACAATCATCGTACCCATCAAGGAAAAATGTGCTGCGGCAGAACGCCAATAGAAACATTAGAGGATGGGGAAATCAATCTGGGCTGAAAAGAATTTAGCCCAGATATAATCTGACAGGCACCGAGTCTAAAAGTGGGTAACTGTCAGATCAGGTCTGAATTAGTACAAAACCATAGAACGAGTTAATAACTGACGACTGGTTTCAAGAAAATGGAGTCCTTGCTGGTCAATTGTTTTGGGCTTACTGCATTTAAGATCAATTGGTAATGCGGCATTCGCTACAGCTAACGCATCATTCGCGTCAGTTTTGTGGACCTTCAAGATTGCCTTTAGCTTTCTTTGGGTTAATGATTCGTACATCGTGACTAAACCGTTCAGCGAAACGTCCCCAATAATGGCAGCTAGCACACCCTTCAACAGCCACAATAGAAGGTGTAGTCGTAGAAGACAGCAAACGTATAAAAGTGAAACTAAAAGGCCTGACTCCGATAGAATATCGAACTCAGGCCTTGAAAGCCGCTTAACAAAAATGTCCAACTTTATGGGGTCACTTCAATGTCACTGGCTTAGGCTATTTATCTACATAGCTGCTACCTAAACGAACAGTAATTAAATTATTGCTTTTACCACCGACTTGAATGTATTCGATACCGATAATACGATTGATGATCCCCATAGCAGAGCTTGTATCAGAGTTTGTTGAGCGAATTGTCTCAACCGTTGCTCCTTCTGGCACTAACTCCATTGCACGATCTTGAGTGTTACCAGGTACTTGGAAACCGATAATATTGAAGCTTTCAGCATGCGCTGTGTAAACCTCATCGTTATGGCTAATACCTGAACAGCCTGCTAGAGAGATAACGCCTAAAACACACAATAACTTTTTCATAAAATACCTTAAGAATAATTGGGAATTTAGATAGTAAGCCTATGGCTTCAACTGCTAACAAAGTACGAATTAATAAGTAACGGTTTACTTTGCTACTAATTAGCAGTGCTGTAATGACAAGCCATAAACGACCGTGTCATGATTATCTAGACTCAATAAGTTCATTGGGAGACAGCATCTCCCGACCGATGTTGGACATTATTCCAGAGATGTTTTGTAGTTACTGTATGGGTTTGTCAGCTGAGTCATTACATATCTGAATGGTAATAGTAAATACCGCACCTTTTAAGGTTGGGCTCTGACCAACCTCCACGGTTGCGTTGTGTTGAGCACAGATCTTATCGACGATTGAAAGCCCCAAGCCATGGCCACTCTTAGCTTTATTACGCGCTTTATCGCCCACGTAAAAGGGTTCAAACAGACGAGCCTGGTGTTCTTGTGCTACGCCATCACCATCGTCATGTACCGCAATCTGTAGCTGATCTTGATGCACGCTGGCTTCAATCGACATCTGTGAACGTGCGAACTTCATTGCGTTACGTACTAGGTTATCTAAGGCTCGGATAAGCAGAGTTTCATCCGCTAGTATTGAGCTAGGTTGTTCTGGCAGTGATAAGTCGATGTTGAGCTCTGTGTCTTTGTTCCAGCGTGTCATCGCGTGCTCGAGAACGTCTCTTATCTCTAATGACTGGGGTTGCTTTTCGAGGTCAATGCGATCAAATTTGGCGTAGCACAACAGTTCTTCCACCATCTTTTCCATCTCTTCTGTATCTTCGATAATACTTTCAACGGTGTGTTGTTGCGATTCATTAAGCGGCGTGTCTTTGAGTATTTCAGTTTGCCATTGAATACGAAATATTGGCGTGCGTAATTCATGAGCAACGGCTTTGGTGAGTGAGCGGTTACTTTCAATTAAGTGATGAATTCGGTCGGCCATTAGGTTAAAGGATTTGTTCAGTGAACCAATCGCAATACCACTTGAAGTCTCGGCTCGTGTCGAGAGTTCGCCTTCAGAAAAACGCAAAGTGGCAACCTCAAGCTTTCTAACACGGCGGAAAATAATTAACAGATGACTTACGCCGTAAACGATACAACTAGCCAAAAAGAATACCCAAATGAGGTTATCTTCCAATTCTATTTTTCTCGAACAAATGCTTGATTATCGGGTAGGTAATGATAGGTGTTATCACTGCCTACTAAACGAAACCAAAGATTTCGTTCATCATCGTGAAAGATAAAGCTATTCGGGTGAGTACTAAAAACTCCGAAACTGGCCCCGGTATTTCATCATTTGAACTGAACGTGACGAGTATATTTTGAGAGGCCTCCACAAATTGATCTATCGCTTGATGAGCCGCTTTAAGGCCTTGATTTTTTGCGATGTTTGCTATGAGTTGCTGGTGGGCTGTCGCTTCGTAATCTTGCAGCACATAGTCGTAGTCGGTATTGAGTTGATAGACAGAAACTTCGTAGGCGACAATACCAATAAAAAAGCAAACTAACAGCCCCAATAAAGACTCCAAATAAATACGTCGCATAATCGTTCTCGTTTATTACGCTCGTAGTGAGCGAAGTTAATACCTAGCGGTTAAAAAAAATAAGTAGTCTTTATCGTGCATGATCTGAATTATTTTTGCTCGAGCATGGTCGTCACCGAGCATTTGTCTTAGGCGCACAACCTTGTTATTAATCGTCCGGTCGATCCTGTCATACTCAATGCTAACCAGTATCTTCGTCAAATAGTCAAGTGACTACGGCGTATCTGAATTGCTTGCTAATAAAGTCGATCAAACTCTCGATCTGTGAGTGATAAACTGCACCTGAAAGTTCATATTTATTATATGTTTTTTCAGAACGAGTTAATCAAATTGAAGGTTATTTGAACCACCGTCTGAAGCAGTTTTGGCAGCGTAATAGTGAACGAACTCAGGCCAGCAGAAATCTTGGTTTCATTGGCTTGATGGCAGAGTCATCAGTCCTTTCTTACCCGCAATACGATCAAAGTCGTCATCACCAGTGGTGAGCATCAATACTTTACCTTTATAGAGTGTATGCGTCTGTCGGAACATTGTCAGTCTAGCGGTTACAGGAAGCATTAAATCCAGCAATACGATGTCAAGTTGTTCGATGAGGATGGTCTGCGCAACATTACAGTCATAGGCAGGACACATAATGTTGAACGACAAAGTAATCTTGAAATATTTCTGAAGTTACAGATCGCCTTCCACGGTGACCATTTTAGAGTTTGCCATTCAACCGCTAACCTAATCGAGTGTTAACTTAAATGAAATGTCGTGAATTACCTTCATCTTTAGCTTAATAAATATTGCATATTGAGTTTAATTACTTCGCAAAAAATAGGCTTTGTTGCGTAATTAAATTTAAAGATAGAACTACCCCGTTTCGCGTATTTCTTAATCAATACGACAAGTTTCAGGCATACCTAACCCAGTAAGCTTGTTCAACGCTTTTATCATCGCGTAAGTTTCACCCACCTGGGCATTGTAATTTCTTAAGCTCAATCGTCCTCCTAGCAACTGTTTAACTCGATACATCGCTGTTTCTGACAATGAACGTTTGTGGTATCCATACCGCTCTTTCCAATACTTATTTGAGCCGTATAACTTCTGGCAACCCACGGCGAGATTTCGAGGATGACCACGCTCCCAGAAGGCTGCCCCTTCTCTTGGGGGAACAAGCGCAATGGCTCCCTTAATCTTAATAGCAGTGTGACACGCTCTTGTGTCGTAAGCGCCATCACCAGACACCTCAAGGATACTTCGGCGTGTTTGTTTCAGCAGGTTCGGGAGTACTTCGCCATCTGTAACCGTTGATAAACTTAGCTCGGCGGCAATGATCTCATGAGTGCTTGTATCGACGGCAATATGAAGCTTTCGCCAGACTCTACGCTTGCCATCCGTCCCGTGTTTTTTGACTTTCCATTCACCTTCGCCATAAACCTTAAGGCCAGTTGCATCAATGGCTAGGTGTTGTATCGCTCCTCTCGTTTTAGTCTTAAATGAGACCTCAACTTGCTTGGCTCTACGGCTGATGCAGGTGTAATGCGGACAACTTAGCGGCACATGGGCTAACCTAAATATCGAGTCGATAAATCCTTGAAGCGCTCTCAGTGGCATAGAAAAAACTCGTTTCACCATGAGTGCTGTCGTAATAGCTAAATCACTGAACCGACGTGGTCTCCCACGCTTATTCTGTTTGCTTTGCGCCCAGCCGCTTATCGCCTCTTCATCAATCCAAAAGGTCAGAGAGCCACGGTTAATGAGTGATTGATTGTATTGCTTCCAGTTGGTTGTTTTATAACGAGGTTTAGGCATAGGGCTACGAGAGGGAGTGAATGTAGCTGATCAGATCGTAGGTTCTGGATTTAGTTCCACTGAATTACGCAACAAAGCCCATGAAATGTCACGTAGTTTGGGTAATTAAGTACCGTCGGAAAATCCTGAGTCCTGGTATGTGCAGCTACCTACGGAAAGTTATACCAAAGTTACTGCGAAGTTTACCGTAAGCGCACCATGAAGCCCGCATTCTAATCTTTCAGCACGAAGAATAAGATCAACTCTCCAACCCAAAGGAGAGTTGAAATGGCAAAACGACGCACCAATCTAGAATGGCAAACACTGTTTGAACAATATGAAAGCAGCAATATTACACAGCGTGCTTTTTGCGAACAACATAGACTGAGTTTATCCACGCTCTTCGCCAAGCGGCGTCAACTCCAAACAGCAAACCAATCGGAATCTGTCGGATTTGTTAGAGCCGAAATCGTCGAAAAGACAACGAAGTATCAGGCGCAGATAGCTACGGCTAACATGACACTGCTCGTCAATGATGTGGAGTTGAGCATTCCTCAAGGCACGCCAGCGACCTATCTTGCTGAACTCATTGGAGCGTTGTCATGAAAGGTATGCTTAGCGCTCCAGACATTTATCTTTATCGTGAAAGTGTCGATTTTAGAAAGTCCATCAACGGCCTGGCGGCGATTATCGGAAATGATACGGACTTGCCTCTTGGTAACGGGGGCGCTGTTCCTGTTTACCAACAAACTGCTCGATAAGATTAAGGTGCTGGAATATGTTCGCCCTAAGTACGCTTGCCGCCAGTGCGAAAAAGCAGGCGACAGTAGCCGTATCGTTCAGAAGCCATCCCCTCAGAGCCTCATACCTAAAAGCTTCGCCACAGAAAGCTTGCTGGCCAACATCATTCTTGGCAAATACCAATACGCAATGCCACTTTACCGCCAAGAATCGCTGTTTACCCAGTCAGATATCGAGTTATCACGTACCACGATGGCAAGGTGGGTCATCCAAGTCAGCGAGAAGTTCGCTCCGCTGTATGCGGCCTTGAAAGAGCACCTACTCCAACAAGTGGTGGTGCAGGTGGATGAAACGCCACCAATGTGCTCAAGGAAGAGAAGATGCGTTATATGTGGCTCTACTGCTCAGGCGCTGACTCGCCCGAAGCGGCATTACCGAATGTGAAAAATATCGTCTTGTACGACTATCAAAACAGTCGCGCGAGGGCGTGCCCTGTTGCCTTTTAGGCGACTACAACGGTTATCTACAAACCGATAGCTACGCGGCTTATGATGGTCTACATCAGGTCACTAATGTGGGGTGCTTAGCGCATGCTCGTCGTAAGTTCATGGATGCTAAGAAGCTTCAAGGGAAAGGTAAGTCGGGAAAGGTTGATAAGGCGCTGGCTAAAATCCAAAAACTCTACGGAATAGAATCACGCTTAAAAGGTGCGCCTGTCGAAAAGCGGAAAGCAGAGCGTCAAGCGTATTCCAAGCCGGTACTGGATGAACTTTACCAATGGATGACAACCCAGAAGGTGATAGGCTCAAGCCCATTAGGTAAAGCGATAAAATACACGCTCGGCCAATGGCCGAAGCTCATCCGCTACGTCGATGACGGTCACTTATCGATAGAAAATAACCGCGCTGAACGTGCAATTAAACCTCTGGTCATTGGCAGGAAGAACTGGTTGTTCTCGAACACAACAAATGGTGCTGATGCGAGTGCGATGATTTACAGTATCGTCGAGACAGAGGAAGCCAACGGCCTAATCCTCTACGGCTACATGGTCAAGTGCATGAAGGACCAGGCGAAAGCTGAGCCTGATATCAACGCACTCTTACCTTGGAACTTCAAACATTAACAGCATCGCCCCGTGGGTTCATAGGGTGTTTACATCCAAGTTTGCATGGACGAGAAGTGTGGACGATGTTGAAACAAGAGCAGATAGATATAGTCTGTCACTTTCGATGTATTGCTGAGAACGAACTGAACAGCAATACATCGCCAAGCCTTAATGACTAGAGTTTAGGGAATCTCTATAATTCAAATATAAAGCCTCTAGAAGTCGTACGAAGCACCTATCATAACGGTACTAAACGCTGTGTCTCTGCTTTTAAGTCTTTTACCGTTATTATCAGTGAATTCGATATTTACGGCATCTGCCTGTGAAATCAGACGTAACGTAAGCCTGTCAATTGGAGTATATTCAACGCCAATTCCGAAATGGAAACCGGCACCAGAATCGTCATCAATTTTGTAATTACTACCCTTACCAGAATTCAGGTCAACATAGCTAAGTCCAGCAACAAAGAAAGGTCGTATTGAATTATCAAATGTGTAACCGACATTAGCCGAAACAGACAATGCTGTTGGAGAGAACACTTTGTCACCAACTTTCGAATCGTAGTCACCAGGCTTTGTTGCGTAATTCAATGGAACTAAATCCAGAACCTACGATCTGATCAGCTACCTCCACTCTCTCTCGTAGTCCTATGCCTAAGCCTCGTTACAAAACAACCAACTGGAAGCAATACAACCAATCACTCATTAACCGTGGTTCTCTGACCTTTTGGATTGATGAAGAAGCAATAAGCGGGTGGGCACAAAGCAAACAGAATAAGCGCGGGAGGCCGCGTCGGTTCAGTGATTTAGCTATCACGACAGCACTCATGGTCAAACGAGTTTTTTCTATGCCATTGAGAGCGCTTCAAGGATTTATCGACTCGATATTTAGGCTAGCCCATGTACCGTTAAGTTGTCCGCATTACACCTGCATCAGTCGTAGAGCCAAGCAAGTTGAGGTTTCATTTAAGACTAAAACGAGAGGAGCGATACAGCATCTAGCCATTGATGCTACTGGCCTTAAGGTTTATGGCGAAGGTGAATGGAAAGTCAAAAAACACGGTACGGATGGCAAGCGTAGAGTCTGGCGAAA
Source organism: Vibrio cyclitrophicus (assembly GCA_023206055.1). Lineage (NCBI taxonomy): Bacteria > Pseudomonadati > Pseudomonadota > Gammaproteobacteria > Vibrionales > Vibrionaceae > Vibrio > Vibrio cyclitrophicus. The sequence continues at coordinate 2,619,761 of CP065366.1, forward strand.
GCTTCATATTGCCGTCGATACCAACACTCATGAGATCGTTGCCGCCGAGCTAAGTTTATCGACGGTTACAGATGGAGAGGTACTCCCGAACTTACTGAAACAAACACGCCGAAGTATCCTTGAGGTGTCTGGTGATGGCGCTTACGACACGAGAGCGTGTCACGCTGCTATTAAGATTAAGGGAGCTATTGCGCTTATTCCTCCAAGAGAAGGGGCAGCCTTCTGGGAGCGTGGTCACCCTCGAAATCTCGCCGTGGGTTGCCAGAAATTATACGGCTCAAATAAGTATTGGAAAGAGCGGTATGGATACCACAAACGTTCACTCTCAGAAACAGCGATGTATCGAGTTAAACAGTTGCTAGGAGGGAAACTGAGCTTAAGAAATTACAATGCCCAGGTGGGTGAAACTTACGCGATGATAAAAGCGTTGAACAAGCTTACTAGGTTAGGTATGCCTAAAACTTGTCGTATTGACTAAGAAACACGCGAAACGGGTTGGCTCTATATCTAAATTTAATTACGCAACAAAGCCATTCGCTGATTCTGAAGGTTCCCATTTTGATACTGATGAAGACATCTTTGCATCCTCACTCAAAGATTCCGTCATAAATGGTGATGAAATAACAATGTCCCAGAAAGAGCTTTTTATGTGGGATATTTATATGCTTATAGATTGGCACATTAATAGATTATGGATTGAACTAGAATTCCGCCAACATTTTAAACGTCACGAACTACAGCCAAAACTAATCCATGACATGAAAACGGAAATTGACCGTATAAACAATCACTATGAACCTTTACTGAAAAGTAGTCTTTTATCATTTTCAATGATTGGCCATAGAACTTGTTCGACGTGTAGCTCTATAATGACAAAACATGATGAATTCACCATGATCTGTACGTCGTGCGGAAATAAAGTAGAGTTATAAATACGCTTATAACAAGAAATTCCAGCAGACACCTACGGCGCAGCTGAATTTGGCGTTAACTCCGACTCAGCAATACATTAACTAATCCAGCATATCTTTTCCCAAACAGTCTTCGTAACACGCTTGTGTCCAAAAGTTTCTTACGCTGAGTTGCGGTTGCGTGAGAGGCATATATGAAGCAAAGGAGGATTGCTTGTTTGTATCGTAGAACGCTGGATAGCATGCAACAAAATGTCGAGAATTGCTTTGTTCGACTTGATGGTATAGATGAGAGTTTCGGGGTGACTTTCTCAGGCTTTGGTTAGTGAAAAGCCCTTTTGTTAAGAAAACCACTAATCCAATCCATTGGTGTTGCTGATCTCTCTCATGATTCATAAAATCAAAAATTAACTCTTACACACCAATAAGCGCCTGTTTGACCAAGTTCCAACTATAGATAATTTAGTGTAAACGCGGCCTGTGAGGGAGAGTGATTTTTAGTCTAAAGTGAACAAATATAGGATATTTTAGAAGCGTTTCTTGACGGACTCACGAATAACAAACTATAGTCAATTTAGTAAGTCAATCATTAGCAAATCTAGTCTGCGTTATGATTAAGTTATTGATATCAGGTTATTTAACGAATGAATATCGGAGTTTCTAGGGTTCAAATCCCTATCCCTCCACCACATTAAAGAAAGCCGCTGAGAAATCAGCGGCTTTTTTGTATCTAGCGTTTACGTAAAGGACTTACGTAATTCCGACTATGCCACCTTTCGGCTCACTTCAAAGCGTCCTATCAATTGGTCTAAACGGCTCAGTGCATTGCCCATCAAAGAAACTCGACGTGCGAGTTGCTTGGTAGACAGTTGCAAGTCAGATATTGAACGTTGGGCTTTATCTGCCGTTTGTCCATTTTTCTGACTGTTTTCATCTAGATTAGACATTGTCGTGAAGAGATCACTCACCGCCGCTTGAATTTGTTCACTGCGAGCGTTTGAGTCTACTGTTAAGTTTCCTTTACTCACATTCTCAACGCCTCGCTCCATAGACTCAACAGCACTACGAGACTTACTATGCAGCTCTTTCATTAGGTCACTAATATGATTAGCGGCTTGTGAGGTGCGGTCAGCCAGAGTTCTGACTTCAGAAGCGACGACAGAGAATCCTCTCCCGTGTTCACCTGCTCTTGCCGACTCGATGGCCGCATTCAAGGCTAAAAGATTAGTCTGCGCGGTAATGTCAGTAATGATGTCTATAATGTCAGACACTTTGGACATTTCATTATTCACCTCATTCACACTGTTCGCCGAGCTTTCTACGATATTCCGAACAATCTCCATACCTTCAACCGATTGATTGTATTCTTTCTCCGCATTAAGAACGGCTTGCTTCATAACCGTATCCATTTGCGTTGCCGAGACACTCGCATGAGTAATTTCACTCTGTTGATACTGACTCAATTGCAGCATATTACTTAACGCCTGTGATGCCTCGTCGCTAGTTTGGTTCATTACCACACTGCGACGAAACATCGATTCCGAGACTTCTCTGACTTCGTGGCTCGCATGAATCAAGTCACTCACCGTACTGTCTAAATTATCTATGAAGCTGTTAGTCCACCGCCCCAAATTACCAAGTTCATTATGACTGAATGTGGTTGGGTTGAGTCTGCGACTTAAGTTGCCATCGCCTTCGGCTAAGGTTTGCATAACCCCTGTCATCTCATGAACTTTATTCGCTAACGGTTTGGCGCTGATCCATCTGAATAGGCCTAAGCTCACTATTGCGCAAGCGAACATAAGGCCACTTTGTAAGTAAGGCGGAAGTGAATAAAGGTTGGAGAGCAATAACGGAATAAAGATGGGTAACGACATACATCCGATAAAATGCTTAGATAGGGTATAACTCAAGCTTCGGTCTCTATAGACTTCTTCCAAATCAGATTCACACATCATCCCAAAGGTGTCTGGAGATCCGTCTAGCTGAAAGATAAGCCCTTTTCCAATAACCGGTATATGACGGTAGTCTGAATAACCGGGGTATCCAACAAACAGGTTACTGCCATTTTTAATGGTTTCCCTAACCCCTGGATGAAGTTGATTAGTGGCCGGATCGGTAAAGCGAATTTCGAACTCAGTGTGTTGTTTAATCTTGACCGTTCCCCAGTCAGTACTGATTCCTTGCTTTAAATTCTCACCATGAGAAAAAGTGTTATCTTCAAAACGAGAGCGAGATAGAGCAACACCTGGCTGAATATGTGGATCATGAATCGAGTCCACCATAAAGATATAGTTATCACCCGACTCACTGTAAATATGCCCAGCTTCTCGTTGAATGATATCGCTAATCACATCATTGGGCACTCTGCCACACAAGAACTGCTGTGTGTTATCGTCTCGAGAGAACGGCACATAAAACATCAATGTGACTTGGTCATGAAACGAAGAGCTCGATGCTCCTACATTCAAAGTGCGCGAGTCCATATACGGACCGTGTAGATAGCGCTGCTTTGCATTTGATATTGCTTTTCTATCTCCGATAGTAACACCCACATGCTCTTGAAAACTCGAAGCTTGTGCGATGCCTTTGCCATCAATGATCGCTAACTCAGAAAAATCCGAACTGCGTTTGAGCAGGCTCGCTAACGTATCCTCAGCTTGCTCTTCATTTCGACTCGCTAAATAAACAGCAGAGTCCTCTAGGAAATCCCATTGATTCTTGACCCAATTGTGAAGCAGTTTAACGCGAGTGTGAGCGATGCTTTCAAATGCTTGCTCAAGCTCTCTTGTTCTACTTCGATTTAGAAAACAGGCTCTTCGCATTGCCAGTTTACCTGTCACACCAAACCAATTAAGCCAACTGCGTTCCTTGTCCGTCAGGTTCATTTACATCCCTTGTATTTTTTATAGACACAGAGAATAAGCAATTTATAGACCATAAATAGTCGCAAAAATAAGTAACTATCTAATAAGAAAGTACTTTATTTAAGCCATATTGGTGCAATCCCATGTCTTTTTTGGTGCGGGCGCGAACCATTATGGTGCAAGGAATTTTTAGATAGCCGGTTTCTTTAATAGGTTTTTGGGGGGCGTTTAACCATAAATTTCATAAGCTGCTTTCAATAATTGCATGTGAATAGGAACCAGATCTTGATGCTGTGTTCGATAGCCACCGCCAACAACACACGCCATCGGAATGGATTCTGATTTCGCTAAACCAATCATCAAGCAGTCGCGTTCAAATATCCCATCTGTAGACACATTTAAATAGCCCAGTTCATCGTCTTGATGGATATCGATCCCCGCATCGTAAATAATCAGATCAGGCTGATGGTGAGCAATCGCTAACTTAGTGACTTGTTCAAAACAACGCAAAAATTCTTCATCTTTGGTTTCACGACTTAGCGGCACATCTAAATCGGATAGCGGTTTACGTGCAGGAAAATTTTTATCACAGTGGAAAGACAGAGTGATAATCTCTTCGCTATCTTGGCAAAGAGTCGCTGTGCCATCACCATGATGAACATCGCTGTCGACGATAAGTACTTTATCGATATGTTCAAAGGTCAGCGCGTGTTTTGCCGCTAAAACCAAATCGTTCAACAAACAAAATCCACTACCAAAATCATGATGCGCGTGATGGTAGCCACCACTCAAATGAATAGCTAAACCACTCTCTATCGCCATTTCTGCGGCCAAACAAGTTCCTCCGCTGGAATAGAGCGTTCTTTCAATAAGTTGTTCACTCCACGGAAAGCCGATACGCCTCATCTTTGCCGCAGGCAGGTTTCCAGAAACAAGCAAATCCACATACTCGCTATCGTGTACCTGTTTTACTTGCTCAACCGAAACGGGCGCTGGTTGGAACACTTCAAACTTGCTCTTCCACAAGGGTTCGCTATCCATTAGCGCCTCAACAGCACTGTGTAACAACTGATATTTGTTAATCGGATAACGATGACCTTCAGGTAAAGGCAGTTGCGAATAGATTGGGTGGTAAATTAAAGGAATCATAATCAAGTTAATTGCGTATCTTTCTCAAAATCATAACAGCCTCAGACTTGGCGACAACCTTAATTAATGATAACAATTATCATTACCTTTAATCCATTTCAGAGGCAACAATGAAAAACGTAATACTCATCCTTGGGGTGATCTGCGGCTCGATGGCTGCAGTAATGATTTTTGTAGGAATGCTAATGGCCAGTTGGTGGACCGTTGATTTTCTCGTGTTAAGCCATCAAACTTAACTAATTGAACTGAAAAGGAATCACCATGAGCGTTATTTTTATTACTGGAGCGAACCGCGGCATTGGCTTAAGTTTGACTCAACAATACTTGAAAGGTAATCACAAGGTGTACGCTACTTACCGTGACGCCTCTTCGGCAAAAGAACTGCTCTCACTCGCAGACCACAACAGCAACCTAACCTGCATTCAGTTAGAAATAACCGATTACCAAACGGTGAGCCAACTTCCCTCTCAAATTCCGTCGATAGATATCTTGATTAACAATGCTGGCTACTATGGGCCAAAAGGTTACGGACTAGGTAATACCGATGTTGAAGAGTGGCGACGTGTTTTTGAAATCAACACGATTGCACCATTGAAGCTTGTCGAAGCGCTATTGCCTGTTCTAGAAAAAAGTGACGTGAAAAAAGTCGCTTGCTTGTCTTCTCGAGTAGGCAGCATGACAGAGAATACTTCTGGGGGAGGCTACATCTATCGTTCCTCTAAAGCGGCTCTTAACTCCGTTGTGAAGAGTTTAAGCAACGACCTAACCAATAATGGCTTTACCGTGTTAGCCCTGCACCCAGGTTGGGTACAGACCGAAATGGGTGGGCCAAACGCTCTCATCGACACCGACACTTCGGCATCTGGCCTTATCAAAGTCATCGAATCTGCCAATACCGAAGTAAGTGGTCACTTCTTCAATTTCGATGGCACCGAGATAAACTGGTAGGCTCCCCATGAATCATCGCCTTCTTTCAAATTTACTGCGGCGTTCACCACTGGTTCTGTTAACCGTGGTGCTCGGTGGGTGTTTTGGGGAAGGCCCTGGAGACTTGTTTGACGACTACCAAACTAAAATAGCCAGAGTACAAGACGCTGACGAGATAAAAGAGAACTGGGAGTTTGAAAGCCTACCGAGAAAGCGAGAGCTGTTACTGGATGTACCTCCGCTCTCTATCGGGCTCATCGACAGCTATCAGCTTCGCCAATGTGGATTGTTCAACCTAATTGCCGAAAGAAACTCAGTACTAGGAAAAGTCGCGGACGAGTTACGCAATTACGATTATCAGGTCGCTCTATTGGAAGGTGTGGGGCAATGTTTAGCTAATAACGAGTTAGACACAGAGATCGTAGAATTACTAAAAGAAATAGAGCAACAGAAACTCGCACAGTTTCCGCTACATCAATGGAATCTCATCTACGCCAGTGATGCTATGCAGTCGCAAATGCGGGGTAGCCAGTGGTTACGTGCTGATATTGGCGATCAAGTGAGACAAACAAGCGACGCCCTAGAACATATCAATCAAGCGTTAAACACATCACTCGTTTCAGGCAAAACTATTGAGGTTCAAGAAGTTCTGGAGAAGAGTTCAACGCTTGGCGATTTGTACTACTCACTCGCTCGAGCCTCAGTTGAACTCGATACCATCACCAAACAACTCACCACCTTTGATTCCAACATCATCTGTGGGAAGCAACGAGACACAACCAAGTTTCGTTATCTCAACAATGTGTTCGAACAACAGTATATTGACAAGGTGCAGCCCTACATGGCGCAGCTAGATGGATACTATCAGCAGTTAGCCCCTCAACTAGGGATGTTTGACGCGCAGCCTGAACTCCACAGTTATTACTTTCCCATCCAAGATGCACATCAAGCTTTTCGAGCATCAACTCGTCGCCATGTCGACTATTGGCAACAGCTGTTTAAGCGTTGTGGCCGCAAGGTCGGACGTTAATCCTAACCTCAATAAGTCTTAGCTTTTGGTGCCCTTTTTAGCATACGTACCTTTCTTGGCATAAGACTTCTTCGCACCACCGCCTTTACGACGTTTAAACGCTGGTCTTTCGACTTTAGGAAGGTGGCGGAGTGATTCAGGAACTTCTCCCGTTTTTACCTTGCCCATCAAACCATCTATCTTGCTTTCCAGCGCTTGCATAAAAGGTTGGTATGCTTGATTTCGTTCTGCCATACCTTGCAACTGGTGCTCCCAGTGAGCGGTCATGTCGGGAAAGGTTGAGTCCTCAGGTAAGGCATTAATCAAACCTCTCCCCGCAGGGCTACTATGTATGCTCTTACCTTGTCGCGTTAGTAGCTGCCTTTTAAAGAGAGTATCTAGAATGCCTGCACGAGTCGCCTCTGTTCCAAGGCCATCGGTCTCTTTCAATATGGCTTTCAGGTCTTTGTTCGCAACAAAACGCGCGATACCTGTCATCGCTTGAAGCAGTGTCGCTTCTGTGAAGTGCTTTGGAGGCTCGGTTTTTTTATCACCAATCACACCCTCACGACAGGTGAGCACAGTCCCTTTATCCAGCGGTGGAACCGTATCAGTTCCATCACCTTTCTCTTCGGTGTCTGTTTTCCCCATCAACACTTTCCAGCCCGGGTTGATAAGCTGACGCCCTTTTGCGATGAACACACCACCAGCGATATCAAATACTAATTTGGCATCAGCAAAAACCGCAGGTGGGTAGAACTGCATTAGATATTGGCGGGCGATTTGTTGATAGATTTTCATCTCATTGGCAGACAAGCCATTCACCGATGATTTCTTCGGAGTAGGAATAATCGCGTGGTGAGCATCAACCTTGCTGTCGTTCCATGCTTTTGATTTAAGTGAAAGATCCGCACCTTGAGCACCACTTTGCAGCTCTTTCGCATTGTTAGCGATAGCATCTACTACCGACTCTCGTTGTGAGTAGTGATCTTTCGGTAAATAGCGGCTATCAGAACGTGGGTAAGTGATGAGTTTGTGTTTCTCGTACAACGACTGACACGTATCTAACACCTGCTGAGCACTCATACCAAAACGTTTAGACGCATCAATCTGTAAAGCTGACAACGAGTAAGGAAGCGGCGCGGCTTGTTTGCTTTGCTTCTGCTCTGATTCCGTCACGGTTGCAGGTTGATTCGCAATTCGGTTAGCCACGTTCTCAACCAGCTTTCGATTGAGCACTCGGCCTTCTTCATCTTGCCATGGTTTACATGCTTCGCTTGGTTTCCAACGCGCTCGAATATCAAAGTTCTGGCCGTTGTTTTGATAAGGGATCAAAGCGTGCAGAGTGAAGTAATCTTTTGGGATGAAGTTCTCGATCTCTTCATCACGTCTCACCACCAAGCCAAGCACTGGCGTCTGCACTCGCCCTACCGACAACACGCCTTGGTAACCCGCCTTTTGACCAAGCAAGGTGTAAGCTCGGGTCATGTTCATGCCATACAGCCAATCGGCTCTAGAGCGTGCTAGAGCAGAAATAGACAGTGGGATAAAGTCGCGGTTACTGCGCATTTGAGAGAGCGCACGTGTTACGGCAGGTAAGTTCAAGTCACTGATCAGTAGCCTGTCCATCGACTCTTTCTTAGCCTTAGAGACTTTGCAGTAATCGATCACTTCATCAACAAGCAACTGCCCTTCTCTATCCGGGTCTCCGGCGTGAACAATTTGAGTGGCGTCCTTCAATAGCTTTCGGATCACCGTGAGCTGTTTGCTTGAAGTCTTGCGTGGTCTTAGCTGCCATTGCTCTGGCACGATAGGAAGATCGGCCAAGTTCCATTTCTTATAACGGTCGTCATAAGCGTCTGGCTCAACCTGCTCCAATAAGTGTCCAATACACCAAGTCACCACATCCCCGTTACCACATTTGATAAACCCTTGGTCTTTCTTCTGTGGATTCGGTAGTGCGGCGGCGATCGCGCGGCCGAGGCTTGGTTTTTCAGCAATAATAAGGCGAGACATGTTTTTCCAGATGCTACAAACAATTAGGGCCACATTATCTAATGTGGCCCTAATAAATCAAGAAAAACTGGTTGTTTATACAGTTAGCATTCCACTATTCAAGCTTCAGCTTTCTTTACAAGAACTCGACGAACTTTGAGAAGTCACGTTCTGGCGCTTTCATTGGCGTACAGCCCGGAGTACCCAAATATAGGAAACCAACTATTTCATCGTCGCCTTCTAGGCCGAAAGCTTGATGTACTTCTGGGTGGAACATCCATTTACCTGAGCGCCAAAAACCTTGGAAGCCTTGAGCGACGGCTGCCATTTGCATTGCTTGCGCAGCGCAACCTGCAGAAAGGTGTTGTTCAATCGCTGGTACTTTCTCGTGCTCAGTCACTTTTGCAATCACGGTGATCACCATCGGAGCTCGGAACGGCGCTTTTTTTACTTTCTCGATCACCGCTTCTTCGCTTTCATCCGCTTCAGCAGCACGAACCAAGATGTCAGAAAGCTTTTGTAGGCCTGAACCTTGTGCGATAACAAAGCGCCATGGTGTTAGTGCACCGTGGTCTGGAGCACGCAGCCCTGCTTTGATGATGTTTTCTAACGCCACACCTTCAGGTGCCGGATCAGAGAGTTTTGCGATAGAGCGTCTGTTGAGCAATAGATCCAAAGCATCCATTTGAAGTCCTTACTATTTCTTTATTATTTGTATACTTGAACTTTAGCACAGAATACAAACGATAATAAATCTCAACCACTGCCCATCTAGGTTAGATTAGAAACAATAAAGGCTCCTAAATCTATGACTTAGGAGCCTTGTTCAAACATCTATCTCAATAGATTAGATAAACATATCTACTGATAAGATTACAGCTTGATTGCTGATTCTATAACTTAATAGCTAGCTCAACACCTTGACGGATAGCTCGTACCGCATCCAGTTCACCGGCATAATCAGCACCGCCGATCACGTGAAGCTTGCCACCAAATTCTTGCCACATATCTTCGAACGGACGAACTGACACCTGACCTGCACATACAATAACCGAATCGGCATCGAGCACCTGATCTTTCTTACCAACGCTAATATGCAGACCTTTATCATCAATCTTGTTGTAGCTCACGCCGCCTAAAAGGTTTACACCGCGTTTTTCTAGGGTGCGTTTATGAATCCAACCAGTAGTTTTGCCCGGGCCTTTACCAACACGACCCGCTTTACGTTGCATCACCCAAACCGTTTTATCGCTGAACGAATCAGGGTAAGGGTAAAGCCCACCTGGGTGTTCCATATTCTTATCGATGCCCCACTCATGCAGCCAATCATCTAAACTGTGAGAAGTAGGCTCGGTTAGCATGGTTGCCACATCAATACCTATACCACCAGCGCCAACAATCGCAACTTTTTCGCCTACTGGTGTCTTTTCACGAATCAAGGTTTGATAATCGACTACGTTTTCTTGGTCAATCCCTTCAATATTAAGCTTTCGGGGTTCAACACCGGCAGCCATCACGACTTCATCGTACTTCAACAACATTTCAAACGTCGCTTCAGTATCCAGTTTTAAGTTCACGCCTGATGCATCTATTTGATTAGCAAAGTAACGAATCGTTTCTCTGAATTCTTCCTTACCAGGGATCTGCATTGCCAATCTAAATTGTCCACCGATACGGTCACTTTTTTCAAGTAAGTCAACATTATGACCACGCTGTGCTAACGTCGTCGCGCAGGCTAAACCAGCAGGCCCAGCACCAACAACAGCAATAGTTTTGGTCGCATCCGCAGGTTGAACAACAATTTCAGTCTCGTAACAAGCACGTGGATTCACCAAACAACTTGCTCGCTTACCCTTAAACACGTTATCAAGACAAGCTTGGTTACAGCCGATACAGGTATTAATGAACTGCGCTTGGTCTTGAGCGGCTTTGTTGACGAAATCAGGGTCAGCCAAGAATGGACGAGCCATTGATACCATGTCGGCCTGTCCTGAACTGAGGATACGTTCTGCCTCTTCTGGCGTGTTAATTCGGTTACATGTCACCACTGGGATCGACACGTATGGTTTCACTTTTTCCGTCACCCAAGAGAATGCGCCTCTTGGTACTTGCGTCGCGATAGTCGGAACACGAGCTTCATGCCAACCAATGCCGGTATTGATGATAGTCACGCCCGCTTCTTCTAATTTCTGAGCCAAAAGAACAACATCTTCAAACGTGCTGCCTTGCTCAACCAAATCCAGCATCGACAAACGGAAAATAATAATGAAATCTTTACCCACCGCTTCACGAATCGATTTAACAATCTCTAGCGGGAAACGCATACGCTTCTCGTAAGAGCCACCCCATTCGTCGTAACGCATGTTGGTACGCTTACAGATGAATTGGTTAATCAAGTACCCCTCAGAACCCATGATCTCAATGCCATCATAGCCCGCGACTTGAGCGAGTTCAGCACTGTTGGCAAAAGCACCAATGGTCTTTTTGATTTGGCGAGGGCTCATCTCACTCGGTGCGAACTTAGCGATTGGCGCTTTAATACCAGAAGCACTTTGCGCGAATGGGTGCATTGCATAGCGGCCAGCATGCAGCAACTGAAGGGCAATTTTACCGCCATGCTTATGCACGGCTTCTGTAACAACTTGGTGCGCTCTAGCGTGCTTAACTTTACTGAACTCAGCACTGAATGGGGTCAATCTGCCACGTAAATTAGGAGAGAAACCACCGGTAACAATAAGGCCAACGCCTCCTTTTGCTCGCTCTTCATAAAACGCGGCGAGTTTGTGTAGGCCTTCTTTATTTTCTTCTAAACCTGTGTGCATTGATCCCATCAATACACGGTTACGTAACTGAGTAAATCCAAGATCGAGTGGTTCAAGTAAATGTGGGTACATGGCAGACATCACTTCTATTATTTTATCCTTGTGGTCTGACCACAGTATAGTTCAATTACCAAAAGTTCAAACAACCGTTTACATTTTTGTAACACCGATCATAATGCAGAGCGTATTAATCGTTCAGAACCCCTTAATTTGACTACACTTAATGAGAATATATATCGATTAACAATTCTTGGTGTAGTTTGAGCTTGGGAATTATCGTAGGATACTAAGCAGTTCATATTATTGAGATTAATGGTACTACGGCTTGTTAAAGCGACGTGATCTCACTGCGGAGACAGAATGAAAAAAATATTCAAATTTATAGGCATGATCTTTAAAGGGATTTGGAAGCTCATCACGTTTGTGCGTCTTGCGCTTGTTAACCTCTTCTTTTTACTCAGTATCGCCATAATCTACTTTGTGTACTTTCACTCAGATACGGCTCAGCCTACTGTTCCACAGCAATCGGCTTTGGTGCTTAACCTTTCTGGTCCGATTGTAGAGCAAAGCCGCTACATCAACCCGATGGATTCCTTGACAGGTTCACTGCTTGGCAAGGACCTTCCGAAAGAGAACGTGCTGTTTGATATCGTTGAAACTATTCGCTATGCCAAAGATGACGAGAACGTAACAGGCATTGTATTAGCACTTAAAGAGCTACCAGAAACTAACCTGACCAAGCTTCGTTACATTGCTAAAGCGCTGAACGAGTTCAAAGCAGCGGGTAAGCCGATTTATGCGGTGGGTGATTTTTACAATCAAAGCCAATACTACCTAGCCAGCTACGCGACCAAAGTCTACTTATCGCCGGATGGTGGTGTGCTTCTTAAAGGCTACAGCGCTTATTCGCTTTACTACAAAACCTTATTAGAGAAACTAGACGTGAACACCCATGTATTCCGTGTAGGTACTTATAAGTCTGCAATCGAACCTTTCATTCGTGATGACATGTCAGACGCAGCAAAAGAATCGGCTTCTCGTTGGTTAGGGCAACTATGGGGTGCTTACGTTGATGATGTGAGCCACAACCGCCAAATCGACGCGAAAACACTGAACCCAAGCATGGATACTTTCTTGAAAGAGCTTGAGTCCGTTGATGGTGATATCGCGAAACTAGCCGAAAAACTGGGCTTAGTGGATGAGCTAGCAACCCGTCAACAAGTTCGACTAGAGCTTGCAGATGTGTTCGGCAGTGATGGTCAAGACAGCTACAACGCATTTGGTTACTACGAATATCGTACAACTATGCTTCCAGACATGAACAGTGAATCACACGATGTTGCTGTGATTGTGGCAAGCGGTGCCATTATGGATGGCAAACAACCTCGCGGCACTGTTGGTGGTGATACCACTGCAGCCCTACTTCGCCAAGCTCGGAATGACGACAAAGTGAAAGCGGTTGTACTTCGTGTAGACAGCCCAGGTGGCAGTGCCTTTGCTTCTGAAGTTATTCGCAATGAAATCGAAGCGATCAAGCAAGCGGGTAAACCTGTAGTGGTTTCTATGTCTAGCCTTGCGGCTTCTGGTGGTTACTGGATCTCGATGGGCGCAGACAAGATCTTGGCTCAACCGACCACACTAACAGGCTCGATTGGTATTTTCAGTGTTATCACAACCTTTGAGAAAGGCTTGAACGATATTGGCGTTTACACCGATGGCGTGGGCACGTCTCCTTTCTCTGGCCTAGGTATTACAACTGGACTTAGCGATGGCGCGAAAGACGCGTTCCAAATGGGCATTGAAAACGGATACCGCCGATTCATCAGCCTAGTTGGAGAAAATCGCGGCCTAGAAGTCGATGCTGTCGACAAGATCGCTCAAGGCCGAGTATGGACAGGTCAAGATGCGATGCAGAAAGGCTTAGTCGATGAGATTGGTGACTTTGACGATGCGATTGCAGCAGCGGCTTCACTTGCAGAGCTTGAAACCTACAACATTTACTGGGTAGAAAAGCCGCTTTCAGCAACTGAACAGTTTATTCAAGAATTTATGAACCAAGTTCAGATGTCGATTGGCCTAGATATTCAGTCAATGATTCCAAGCAGTTTACAGCCTGTTACGCAGCAGTTAGCTCAAGATAGCCAACTATTAGGCAACTTTAACGACCCACAAGGCCGTTACGCTTTCTGCCTGAACTGCCAAGTTCAATAAGTTAAACCAATAACTCAATAACCAAGAGGCGCCTGTGTGTTAGGCGCCTCTTTTTATTGCATGATAATTCGCTATAATCGCCCCCCTGTTCCCTACATCACACTAAGTATTAATCGCCATGGAAAGAAAACACATCTATATCGCGTACACCGGCGGCACAATTGGCATGCAGAAGTCTATTGACCACGGCTATGTTCCAGTCGCAGGTTTCATGGATAAGCAACTAGCTGGCATGCCTGAATTCCATCGCCCAGAGATGCCTGAATACACCATTCACGAATACTCTCCTTTAATGGACTCCTCAGATATGACGCCACTTGATTGGCAAACTATCGCTGATGACATTCGCGCGAACTACGATAAGTACGATGGTTTCGTTATCCTGCATGGCACAGACACTATGGCATACACCGCCTCTGCGCTGTCTTTCATGCTTGAAAACCTCGGCAAACCTGTGATTGTTACGGGCTCTCAGATCCCACTAGCAGAACTTCGTTCAGACGGACAAGCAAACCTGTTGAATGCATTACACCTTGCGGCTAACTACCCTATCAATGAAGTAACCCTGTTCTTCAACAACAAATTGATGCGCGGTAACCGCAGTACAAAATCGCATGCAGATGGCTTCAATGCGTTTACGTCTCCAAACCTAAATCCATTGCTTGAAGCAGGTATTAATATCCAGCTTAGCAATAACGTAAAAGTCAATGAACAACCTGAAGGTGCTTTCAAGGTTCATAACATTACTCCGCAACCCATCGGCGTAATCACTATGTACCCAGGCATCTCACATGAAGTAATCCGCAATACGCTGCTACAGCCTGTTAACGCAATGATTCTACTGACTTTTGGTGTCGGTAACGCACCCCAAAACCCAGAGCTGCTTCAGCATCTGAAAGATGCGTCAGAGCGTGGTGTGATTGTGGTGAATCTAACGCAATGTTTGGCAGGTAAAGTCAACATGGGCGGTTACGCAACAGGATGTGCACTTGCAGAAGCTGGCGTGGTGAGTGGCTTTGATATGACGCCAGAAGCGGCGTTGGCGAAGCTACACTACTTATTAAGCCAAAACCTAAGCTATGAAGAAGTGAAGGCTCAGATGCTACAAGTGTTGCGCGGTGAGATGAGCTTATAACCTGTTCAAGGATTCACGTTAACCCCAGTTATTCGATGAAAGTAACGGTGGCTTAACGTGAACTAAATCGTTTTATTGCTTATAAATAAACGAGTTAAACTAAAAGGGGTGGCACATTGCCACCCCTTTGTTGTAATTTAAGCTTAATGATTCGGGTTAACCCTAACAATGTCTTCTTGGTCTGACTTAAACTGTTTTTTTAGTTCAGACTTAGATTTAAAGCTAATCTCACCACCAGCTGCAATTGTCATATGTTGAGCTTCAGAGTTATGTTTAGATTGATATAACATAACCGCTTGCATACACGAGTCGCGCTGTTCTTTTGAGAGCGCCGTACCTTCTGGCCATTTACCCGTTTCAACTGCGTAGGTTAAACGTTCGTAGACCTCGGGTGTCATTGCGCTAAGAAGTTGTTCTGCATCCATGGTAAAGCCTTAGTTTTAACAATTTTCACCAGAAAATAACCCGTAACAGAATTGAGTCAAGAACCTGACCGATAATAAGTGCATTTGATCACAAGTGAAGGAATATGAAAATTATGAAATGGTTGGCGATTAGCCTATTGCCTTTTACTCTGGTTGGGTGTCTTGAAGGGAACAAAAATACCGATCAACTGTGTCAAAGCAACCCTGGACTTCAGTGTGAACAATTGAATATGAACGATGGGCAATGTCGTGTCGCACGTACCGACCTTATCTGGCATCGATTTGAAGTTCAGAAGCAACCCAGCGAAATAAACAAAATTAAAGAATTCGAATTAGTCACTGCCTACAAAAAGTGCCTAGAACTCGCGGCGCAGATCGAAACTATCGACCAATCTAAGCTGCAAGAGCGTCGCTTTACCTCTTTAATGCACAGTATCGAAGAGTCTGAGCGCATTGTTGATGAGCTATCGAAATCCGATACACCGGAAACGCTTTACTTCTTGTGGTCACAAACTGGTGATATTAATGCAAGACGTAGCTTCTTACAGCTAGAAGGAACTGAAGCATTAAATACGGCAGAGATGCAATATGCTCTGGCGACTTTCTATACCACGAGAGATCATGCAAAGACATTAAAGCTACTCAATAATGCGCTAACATTGTCGAATAACTCGGTTGTTAATACTGAGATATTTAAGTCCATGGCCAGTATCAATCACAGCTTAGGCCATAGAGAAAAGGCGTACGTATGGGCAATGGTAGCCAAAGACTTTGATGTGCCGATTGCTTCTGAAGCGGAGTTGGCTGTTCTCTACAACTTCGAAGCCCCAAAGTACAAGCAGTTAAATAAAGACGCAGACAAAATTGTTGAAGCCATTGAAGATGGTGTTTACAGCCCTTCGGTCGTCCCTAATTACTGATCGAACACTTATTGATTTCTAACCTAAGCTTCCTATTCATCAGCTTAAAAAAAACAGCTACCTTTCTGGTAGCTGTTTTTATTTGTACTAAAGTTAATTCTGAAATCTTGGGCGTTCAGTATTCCTAAATCGGCAAATGCGATCTGTAAGGATTAGACAATAGTTACAAGTTATTTCGTAATTTTGTCATTTTTGTTGAAAATTAACGACACCGAATTAACACAGAAGCGCTCGCCAGTTGTCTGCGGGCCATCAGGGAAAACATGACCTAAATGGCTATCACAAGCAGTACAACGGATCTCTACACGCTTCATTCCGTGACTTAGATCTTCTATATAGCGTACCGCTTCATCATTCACTGGGGCATCAAAACTAGGCCATCCACACCCAGAGTCATATTTGTTATCCGACAGAAACAAAGGGCTTTGACAGCATGTGCAGCTATAGACACCCGTCTTCTGATTATGCAGCAACTTACCGCTATAAGGGGCTTCAGTTCCACGTAGACGACACACTTCAAATTCATCATCTGATAGGCGCTCACGCCAGTATTCATCAGGCTTTAACATATTTCCTTCCTTTTGAATCACGTTAATATCTCTCCACATTCTCATTTATTATATTTACTTTTTACCATAAAGGCTTGCATATGAGTCGTTTTGTAGCACATACTTTCTCACCAGGAAACATTGTACATATACACTCATAAGTGAATCATCATTTAGGGGTATTTTACCCAACTGGAAGGGTACAGAGCCACTCGCAATGGTCAATTTTCAACCACTTACACCCAATTGTTAAGAAAAGCGTCGCTTTTTTTTGACATTAAACAAGTTAAGTCGGATTATCTATTGCAGATGTATACTGGATTCTGTAATTTTACTACCAGTTATCTTTAATCAGAAATTAAGTTGTGGAGCAACTACAATGACTATCAAAGTAGGTATTAACGGTTTTGGCCGTATCGGCCGTTTCGTATTCCGCGCAGCTCAAGAGCGTGCAGACATCGAAGTAGTAGGTATTAACGATCTAATCGACGTAGAGTACATGGCATACATGCTTAAGTACGACTCAACTCACGGCCGTTTCAACGGTACTGTTGAAGTTGAAGGCGGTAACCTAATCGTTAACGGTAAAACTGTACGTGTTACAGCTGAGCGTAACCCAGAAGACCTTAAGTGGGATGCTATCGAAGTAGACGTAGTTGCTGAAGCAACTGGTCTTTTCCTAACTGACGAGACTGCACGTAAGCACATCACTGCTGGCGCTAAAAAAGTAGTTCTTACTGGTCCTTCTAAAGATGCAACTCCAATGTTCGTAATGGGCGTTAACCAAGCATCTTACGCTGGTCAAGACATCGTTTCTAACGCTTCTTGTACTACTAACTGTCTTGCACCTATCGCTAAAGTACTTAACGATAAGTGGGGCATTGAGTCTGGTCTTATGACTACAGTTCACGCTACTACAGCAACTCAAAAAACTGTAGATGGTCCTTCTGCTAAAGACTGGCGCGGTGGCCGTGGTGCTTCTCAAAACATCATCCCATCTTCAACTGGTGCTGCTAAAGCTGTAGGCGTTGTTCTTCCAGAACTAAACGGCCTTCTAACTGGTATGGCTTTCCGTGTACCAACTGCTAACGTATCTGTAGTTGACCTAACTGTTAACCTAAAAGAAGCTGCATCTTACGAAGAAATTTGTGCTGCAATGAAAGAAGCTTCTGAAGGCGAAATGGCTGGCGTTCTTGGTTACACTGAAGACCAAGTAGTATCACAAGATTTCATCGGTGAAGTTCAAACTTCAGTATTCGATGCTAAAGCTGGTGTTGCTCTAACTGACAAATTCGTTAAAGTTGTATCTTGGTACGACAACGAAATCGGTTACTCAAACAAAGTTCTAGACCTAATCGCTCACATCTCTAAGTAATTTCTTTTTAGAAATCGCTTTAGATAAGCATTAGCGAAGACTTTCATTGAGAAAGACTTTGAAAAAGGCGACCTTAGTGTCGCCTTTTTAATACCTGCTATATTTTGAGCGTCTTTTGAATGAAGTTGATTAAAAAACAATGAAGTTCAATTCTAATACTGTCTGAGCTTGTTACTCGTCATATCACAAGCATCACTCTAGTCAGCATTTGAATTCAATTTCCTTAGAAGGATCATGTAATGGATTTATCTACTCTACCCACACTGACTGTACTTTCTGACAACGTGACTATCGTAGAACACGAAGGCGTAAAATTGGTTCGCGTTATCCACGATAAAGCAAACGCAGCGATTTCACTGTTTGGCGGCCATGTGGTGTCATTCCAACCGCAAGGTCAAGAAGACCTGATTTGGATGAGCCAACAAGCTAAATTCGATGGTAAAACGGCTCTGCGTGGTGGTATTCCAGTATGTTGGCCTTGGTTTGGTCGTATTGCAGCACCTGCTCATGGTTTTGCTCGTTCAAGTGAATGGCAATTGCTTGAGCACCGTGAAAGCGAAGCGGGTGTGATTGTTAGCTTAGGTCTGAAGCCAAGCGAAGAAACGTTGGCAGTATGGCCTCATCAGTTTGATGCACGCCTAAATGTTGAGATTAGCGATGAGCTGAAAGTAACATTAGATGTGAAGAACACAGATTCACAACCATGGACTTTCTCTGGAGCGCTGCACACTTACCTAAACGTTGGCGATATCCACACCACAACCACAACAGGTATGGGTGCTGAGTACATTGATAGCCTGCAAGGTGGCAAGATCTGCCAAGGTGGTGCTGAGCTGATACTGACTGACACTATTGACCGTGTTTACACGCAACCAGAAGCGCAAATCTTTGTTGCTGACAAGAAGCTGGATCGCACACTAACAGTTGAAAACCACGGCCATAACTCTGCAGTACTGTGGAACCCGTGGGCAGAAGGTGCTACCAGTATGGGCGATATGCAAGACGACGGTTACTTAACTATGATGTGCGTAGAATCAACACTGCACGCACCAAGCCTAGAAGCAGGCAAAACGTTACAGCCAGGTGAGAGCCATCAGCTGATTACGGTTATCTCTTCGAACTAAGCTACTCAGTAACTTAGTCAAAAAATTCTTCAAAGGCCGGTTTATCCGGCCTTTTTTACAGCTATTTTTTACAACACTACGATGGCCATCAATTAGCTTTGCTGCTGTGAATAGTGAACTAACGTTTCTCTATAGAGTGACAATAGAGCATTGCTGTCTACTTGAACGCCGACTTTTTGTGCAGGGAATGAACTCCACTCATCATTCATATATTTACGTTGGTCAGCTTTCTGAATTGTCATACCTTCAGCTGGGCCATCAGTCACTACTCTGACCGAGCCACTACGACAGGTAAACAGAGATGGTTGGATAACATAAGCAATCGCTGAAGGATCGTGAACATGACACCCCTCCATTCCTACCTTTTCAGAATAGAACTTTAAGTAGTAACGGCTAACATCCCAGATAAACTGCCCTACCTCTCCAGCATCATCTCGCAACTCATCAAGGTAATGACCGGTAAAGAAGCTTTCCTCCGTGACATCTAGCCCAATGATCACCACTGGCCATGATGCCGTAAACACCTTATCCGCAGCGTGAGGGTCATCATGGATATTCGCTTCAGCAAATGGCGTCACGTTACCTCTATGGTCATTTTCACCAAACGCACCGCCCATAACGACCACTTCTTTTACTAAGTCGACAATTTCAGGAGCCGCCTCCAGAGCAAGCGCAAGGTTAGTAAGAGGGCCAACCGCCAGAAGAGTGATCTCTCCAGGTTCTGCTCGAACACTATCGATAATGAACTGATAAGCTGGCTTTTCAATCGCTGAAACACTTAACGAGCTTGGCACTTTCACATCACCAAACCCTGTTTCGCCATGCACCACAACCGTAGCTCCAACGGGATCTCTAACCAAGGGCTTATCAGTACCCTTTGCCACAGTCGCTCTCATACCAAACTTCTGCTTTAAATAGAGTGCATTCTGAGTACCGTTGTCTATCGTTGCATTGCCATAAACCGTAGTAATGCCCATCAGCTCAATCTCTGGGTGAGCTTCTGCAAATAGGATAGCCATTGCATCATCGATGCCCGGGTCTGTATCTAGGATGATTTTCTTTGTCATATCAGCTTCTAATTAAACAGTAGGAAGGCATAGACGATACCCAGAAAAAACGCAGATAAACGTGACCTAAACCTAAGCTCTGATTTTTATTGTAATAAGCTATAAGCTCACTATTCTAGAAGCGGATATTCGTGCCTTTTTATTTAGCCTGATGCAGACCTTTTTGATAGAATCTGCGCCCAACTCTATGCCTCTGAGATCGTCATGACTTACCAATGCCCTTTGTGTCACCAACCTTTATCTCAAAACGATCGTACGTTTAAGTGTGAAAAGAACCATCAGTTCGACCTAGCGAAAGAAGGCTATGTCAATTTGATGCCAGCGCACCACAAACGCTCAAAAGATCCAGGTGACAACAAAGAGATGATGCAGGCACGTCGTCGCTTCCTTGAAGGCAACCATTACGATCCAATGCGCCAAGCAGTCGTTGGCTTATGTTCTAGCTACCTGCCAGACACAGATCCTAGCCTGTTAGACATTGGCTGTGGCGAAGGGTATTACACCAACGAAATTGCGGTAAATCTTCAAGAGAAGAATGGTGCGACTTTTGGCCTAGACATTTCTAAGATTGCTATCAAATACGCCGCTAAACGCTATCCTGCTGTCGACTTCTCAGTTGCATCAAGTCATCGCCTACCCTTTGCTGAAAACAGCTTAGACGGCATTCTACGCATTTATGCGCCTTGCAAGGCTGAAGAGTTACAACGCACCATCAAAGACAATGGTGTGGTGATCACCGTAACGCCTGCTAGTCGACACCTGTATCAACTGCGTGACGCAATTTATGATGGCGTTCGCTTGCATGATGAAGACCCAGAAATGATCGAAGGTTTTACGCTTGAGCATCAAGAGCAACTAAACTATATGATGGAACTATCGGGGTCAGATGCATTCGACCTGCTACAGATGACGCCGTTTGCTTGGAAGGCGAGTGAAGAGTTTAAACAACAACTCACCGAGGCAGAGCAATTCAACTGTGAAGCTGACTTTATGCTGCGAGTGTACCGCAAACAAATTTAATTGATATTGATTATCGTTTGCATTGAAATCTTATCTTGCCTCCTTTAGTATGCGTGTTCTTCAAGGAGGCATTTCATGCAACGTATTATTCTTATCGGATTAGCTACTCTTCTCACGGCTTGTGCTAATCCACCTGCAAAAGACACTTCTCAAAAAGTGGCTCAAACGGAATCCGTTTCCACATTCTATGACTACCAGTTCGCTTCTCCACAAGGCGAAACACTTTCTCTCGATGCATTACCCGAGCAGCTGATTGACTCTGATGTAGTTCTTATTGGCGAATGGCACACGCATTCTGCTATTCACCGATTCCAAACCGACTTCTTAAAAGCGCGCCGCAACGCAACATCCAACATTGCGCTTTCAATGGAACAGTTCACTCGAGAGCACCAAGCCACACTTGACCAATACTTAAACGGTGAAATTGGCGAACAAATTCTCATGTCTCAAGCGGCAGCTTGGCCGAACTATGAAAGTGATTACCGCGCATTAGTTGAGTTCGCAAAAACCAACGATGTCGATGTTATTGCGGCAAACGCACCAAAACCATTTGTGCAGTGTATTGGCCGTAAAGGATTGCCTTACTTAGACCAATTATCGACCGAGCAACGCCAATGGATTGCCGCCGAAGTGGATACTGGCGATAGCCCTTACAAAGAAAAGTTCATGGCTTCTATGCACCACGGTACGCCAGAGCAAACAGAAAAGCAGTTTGCCGCTCAGGTTACCTGGGACGAAACCATGGCTGAGTCGATTGTAGATTACCTAGCATCAAACCCTGATAAACAAGTGATTCATGTGGCTGGCAAGTTCCACACCGAGGGTGGTTTAGGCACTGCTGCTTCTATTTTACGTCGTAACCCAGATTTAAAAGTGGTTATTGTTACTCCTGTTTCAGAATTGTCTTCTAACTCAAGTGACTACCAACTAAAAGTGCTTTCTCCACCCGCTCGCTTTGTTCAAAAAGAGAACCGAATGAAGGCATACAAGCACCTGTCAAAACGCAGCGCTAGCCTAGAGTGTGACTAGGGTCTGTTGATCCACTCTTCTAAGCTAAAGAGCCGATGGGCTAATACTAGATAATTAGCCCATCGTCACAACTTGATCACGTTCCCACCATTCATCCTAACTCTATCTAAAATCGAACATTCTTATCGGCACAAGACTTGCTTAACAAATAGACTGTTCAACCAAGCAGAAGAAAATGTAATGTGCGAATAAAAAAACATCACTATCGATGATTAATTGCACAAGTTTTTCACACCTCTGCCGATACTATATTTAAGGATAGGTAAGGAGAGCGATATGACGCCAGTAGGAACGAGTAATACTCAGCTGTATTCACCTTCGCAAATGAATGCACAAGCTAAAAGCACTGAAGCTGAAAAGCCTGCACCTCTTAAGGTTGAGCAAAATACCGTGAAGCTTTCTGATGAAGGTAAAGCGCTCTTATCTGCCCTAAAAGAAATCGATAAAGAAGCAAAAAAAGTCGAAGCAGAGAATGAAACCGTCACCGATAAGGTTGAATCATTTGCTCACGGCGCATTAGGTATGGATCACCCTGATAAGATTGAAGAAGAAGACGATGATTCTTATTCAGCAGGGCAATACTTATCCGCGGCGGCAACCGTTGGTGGCATTCTTCTCGCTCTGATTTAACGTTACACTCACTCTACACTACTCCTTCCACAGCCCTTTTGCATTGGCACCTCATGCCTTGCCTATTTCTCATTGCCAAAAGCGATTTGTCGTCACGACAACAGACCCGATTTGGTCTAAAAAACGAGTTCATTCCATAATTCCGCTCTCATTTTAATGGAATAATACTCGTGAAAAACACTTTTGAGCTTATTGACAAGCCAACCTTCTTTGGTGCTATTGCACTCCTACTCACGATAGTTTTCCCGCTGATTTTGTTCCCGGCTCAGGGCGCAGAATGGATTGCGGTTGCGAAAACATTCATGACTGACCAACTTGGATTTCTATATCTGGCTCTAGGCCTCGCTGCCTGTGCATTTATGGTTTACGTTGTGTTCAGTGATATGGGACAGATTAAACTGGGCGAAGCCGATGAAGAGCCTGAATTCAAAACGGCATCATGGGCTGCAATGTTATTTTGTGGCGGTATCGGTGCAAGTATCTTGTACTGGGGCTGCATTGAGTGGGCTTACTACTACCAATCACCGCCTTTCCAACTAGAACCAGGCAGTGAAGAAGCGGTTCGTTGGGCTGCAACTTACGGTTTATTTCACTGGGGACCAATCGCTTGGTCTATCTACCTGATCCCTGCGATTCCTATCGCTTACTTCTTCTATGTACGTAAACAGCCTGTTCTAAAAATTTCTAGCGCGTTAATGCCTGTTCTTGGTGAACACCGCAGTAAAGGCGTCCCTGGAAAAATCGTCGATATCCTTTTCATTTTCGGTCTATTAGGCGGCGCTGCAACAACACTCGGTTTAGCTGCACCTCTAATCACCGAAGGTCTAAATCACCTATTTGGTCTACCTAAAAATAACCTAACTCAAGTGATGGTGCTTTTAGTGTGTACTGCGATTTTTGCTTACTCATCTTATGCTGGATTGGAAAAAGGCATCAAGATCCTAAGTAACATCAACTTCTGGGGTGCAATGGGTCTATTGGCTTTCGTTCTGATTGCAGGTCCAACTATTTTCATGCTTGAAACTGGCCTAGATTCAATTGGTCGTCTGCTGTCTAACTTCTTCGTGATGGCGACATGGGCAGAACCATTTGGTGGCTACGGTACATTTGAAAACACCCACTTCCCACAAGACTGGACGATTTTCTACTGGGCATGGTGGCTAGTATTTGCACCGAGTATGGGTCTGTTTGTTGCGCGTATCTCTCGCGGCAGAACCATCAAGCAAATGGTGTCAGGTTCGATCTTCTTCGGTTCACTAGGTTGTTTCTTATTCTTCATGATTCTAGGTAACTACGGCTTATCACTACAGCTTTCTGGTGAGCTAGATGTAGTTGCAATCCTGAATGCCGAAGGCGCAACCAAAGCAATCTTCTCGATGCTAGCGCAGTTGCCAATGAGCACGCTGGTTATCGCTGTATTTACAATGCTGTGTATCATTTTCACGGCCACGACATTTGACTCTATCTCATACATCCTGGCGTCTGTTGTACAAAACAACGTGACCGAAGAGCCAATGCGTTGGAACCGTATGTTCTGGGCATTCACTCTGTCGTTCTTGCCAACGATTCTGATGTTCTTGGGCGGCCTAAGCACGCTACAAACGGCGGCAATTGTTGGTGGCTTACCGCTGCTTGCTATCTCTGTCATGCTGATGATTTCAGCGGTTCGTGCGACAAACCTCGACCTGCGCCATCAAGACGCGTACATCGAGCCAACGATTAACATCGAAGAACTGCCAGACATGGACCCTTGGTCTGCTGAAGGTATGGCGCTGGCTCAATTTGAGAAAGAAAGAGATGCAGCACAAGAAGCTGCAGAACTTGAGCGTGTTGCTTACACAGAACTTGCCGCAGTGAAGAAAGAAATTCGCGCTTATGTGTTAGAACAAGGTTCACAAATGGAAACTCACGAGTTACCAGAGAACCTACAACAAGCACTTGAGCAGGCCGAGAGTAATCTTAGTGCCGCACAAGCGAAAAAGATCGAGTTATCTGAGCAAGCTCAGAATGCTCGTATCACGTTCAACCAGGTGGTTGCAGACTTACCGCTTGCTTGACATTAGCCATGACACAGTCCATTGATTTGGACCCTCCTAAATACGACAAAGGCTCACAGAAATGTGAGCCTTTTTTTATTCGGACAATTGACTAGTGATCGTTAACTAACGGTTGGGGTGATTCAAGATGTGGTCTTCCCAATCGACAACATCAATTTCGTATACCACTTTGTTACGAACGCTTTCACCTGCTGCATGCATCTCTGTTTTTGATCCAGTGATCAATGGGTGCCACTCAGGGATCGGCTTAGATTCTGATAGAAGACGGTAAGCACAAGTATCTGGTAGCCAGTGGAACTCATCGATTTTGTCACGAGTCAACTTCAAACACTCTTCACCTGAAGTGAAGCGGTTCGGGTAGTCTTTACACGAACATGTTTTGTCATTTAACCAGCTACACGCCACATTGGTGTAGTAAACTTCATCGCTATCTTCATCCATTAGTTTATGCAGGCAGCACTTACCACAACCATCGCAAAGTGATTCCCACTCATTCTCGGTCATCTGTTCTAGTGTTTTTTCTTGCCAAAATGGATTCGTCATAGGATTACTTCTTACTCTTTTACTGGGGTGCGTGTTATACCGCTAGCCCATCAAAAGTTCAAGGATAATAATTGTTCATTCTTTGATTGAATCAACAGCTGTCACTCTCATCATTTTTTGCTACTATCGCGCACCCTGTTATTTAGTGAGTTTAATTTGATGGAATGTCGTCTAGGTTGTGGAGCATGTTGTATCGCTCCAAGTATTACATCTGCTATTCCTGGAATGCCTAATGGTAAGCCTGCTGGCGTACGCTGCATCCAATTAAATGAGCAAGATCTGTGTAAGTTATTCGGTCAACCTTCACGCCCTAAAGTGTGTCATCAATTCAAAGCATGCCCTGTCATTTGTGGTAAGACCGACCAAGAAGCCCTTGATAACCTGATCGAATTAGAAGCAATTACCTAAGCGTATTTGCCCTTTTCTACCTACTATATGCCCAAGATTTCACAAAGTTGCGAAATCTAAACTATCTTGTTGATACTGGTACAGATTAATAAGGATCGTTATGAATAGGTATATCGCAGAAATGTTTGGTACGTTTTGGTTGGTGTTGGGGGGTTGTGGTAGTGCAGTCTTAGCCGCTGCTTTTCCCGATGTGGGAATTGGCTTGCTCGGAGTCTCTCTTGCCTTTGGTTTAACAGTGCTGACCATGGCTTTCGCTATCGGTCATATATCCGGTTGTCACCTCAACCCTGCTGTTACTATCGGCCTTTGGAGTGGCGGACGCTTTGATGCCAAAGATGTCGCACCTTATATTATTGCCCAAGTGATTGGCGGTATTATCGCAGGTGGCGTGTTATTTGTGATTGCTTCAGGCCAAGCTGGCTTTGATGCTGCGGCGTCAGGATTTGCTTCCAATGGTTATGGTGAACACTCACCGGGCGGTTACTCGCTCACAGCGGCTCTCGTTTGTGAAGTGGTCATGACTATGGTGTTCCTATTCGTGATTATGGGCGCGACTGATTCAAAAGCACCTGCTGGGTTTGCACCTATCGCAATTGGTCTTTGTTTAACCTTAATCCACCTTATCAGTATCCCTGTAACGAATACTTCTGTGAACCCCGCTCGAAGTACCGGCGTGGCTGTATTTGTCGGTGATTGGGCTGTTTCGCAACTATGGCTATTCTGGGTTGCACCAATTATCGGTGCCGTGATTGGCGCGATGATATACAAAGCAGTGAGAGGGTCAGATTAAGCTCGAAAAAAACGTCTAAAGCAATAAAAGAAAAAGCCGCTTGGTGAATCATCACCAAGCGGCTTTTTTAGATCTTATGACGACCGAGTAATGAGTGCGAAAGCGTGGTGCCATCCACCAGCTCTAGCTCACCACCAACGGGAACACCATGAGCAATACGGCTTGCGTTCACTTCATGGGCATTACATAGCTCAGCAATGTAGTGCGCTGTTGCTTCCCCTTCAACTGTCGGGTTGGTCGCTAGGATTACTTCAGAGATATCACCACGTCGTAAGCGGTAGTCCAGCACATCGAGACCGATATCACTTGGACCAATACCATCAAGTGGTGAAAGGTGACCCATAAGAACAAAGTAACGACCAGAATATTGGCCAGTTGCTTCGATAGCTGCAATGTCTGCAGGGCTCTCTACTACACAGATTTGACCATTTTCCTGACGTTTAGGATTGGTACAAATGTGGCAAGTATCTTCTTCAGTAAAAGTACGGCACTCATTACAGTGACCAATTTCGGTCATTGCTTGGCTAAGAGCTTCAGCCAACTGTAGGCCGCCTTTTCTATCGCGCTGTAACAAATGAAAGGCCATACGCTGCGCCGACTTGGGGCCAACCCCAGGTAGACAACGTAAGGCCTCCATCAAATGCTCCAGCATATGACTGGTACGCATATTTAACCGTTCTAATTTTCAAGTAACGATCTACTCAAGATAAACCGCAGCTTGAATAAACCTTTAGAAATAGTTTCTTAGAAAGGCATCTTCATACCTGGTGGAAGTTGCATTCCGCCAGTTACGCTAGCCATTTTCTCTTTTTGAGTTTCTTCAACGCGACGAGCCGCATCGTTGAAAGCTGCAGCGATAAGATCTTCAAGCATCTCTTTATCGTCTTCCATTAGGCTTTCATCGATATCAACACGGCGAACGCTGTGGCTACCAGTGATCGTTACTTTTACAAGGCCAGCACCTGACTCACCTGTAACTTCCATATTTGCGATTTCTTCTTGAAGCTTTTGCATGCGCTCTTGCATTTGCTGGGCTT
Organism: Vibrio cyclitrophicus; assembly: GCA_023206055.1. Taxonomy (NCBI): domain Bacteria; kingdom Pseudomonadati; phylum Pseudomonadota; class Gammaproteobacteria; order Vibrionales; family Vibrionaceae; genus Vibrio; species Vibrio cyclitrophicus. Next base: position 2,647,760 of record CP065366.1, read on the forward strand.
GCTTCATCATGTTGCCCATACCGCCTTTACCAAACATGTTAATACTCTCTGGTCTAATTGGTTTATTAAAATTAATTAAGCTATACGTACTTAAATGGGGGTTAAGCCAGTGCGATTCAACCCCTCGATGTTCAGTTCTCAGATTTGCTTGTCTGGGATGATATACAAGTCACTAAACGAGAAAATGTTCTAGATAGGACGAACGCTGTCTCTGTCGAGTTCTGCAGCAAAACGTCTTTCAATGAACTGTACGTTGGCATCGTTTTCTAAAGCGGTAAACGCGTCTTTCAACTTACCTTGATACAATCTTTCTCGTAATTCTAGTGGCGTTTCTCCACCATCACCGATTTCAACACTCAAATGACACTCTTCTCCGAGCACAGTATTGAGCGACTGTAATAGTTCGCTCTGTGCGCGGTCCGTATTCAAGTGAGCTTGACTCGCTCTTAACGTTAAAGTGATTGATGTGTCGTTTTTAGCAAACACTGAGTTCAATGCTAACTGTTCAACAAGCTTGGCTGTCTCTAGCTTTTGAATCGTGGCGGACCATTCATCTTGAGCAATCGACTCTTGAAGCAATTTATCGACCATTTCTGGTGTCTTAATATGCTCTAACGCACGCTTGATCTGAGTAGGTGTAAGCTCTTTGCTCACCTCTTTCACTACAGGTTTAGACGGTTTCCAGCGATAAGGTTCATTATCATTGGTTACCTTTTCTGCAGAAGAGGCAGATAAAGAAGCTGGCGACACCCGCTCAGAGCCACCGTGTTGCTGAGCAACTCGGTCAAGAACTGAAGTTTTAGCTGGTGTCGCTTTAGCCTTTTTTGGCGCTGACCCTTTGTTTTCCGGTGCCGCACTGCCTCTGCGTTGAGAACGCAGTTGGTGGCGTAAACCACTGACAGGTGAAGTTGCACGCGCAGGCTGCTCTTGCGAAACGGGAGGAGCAGAAGGTGCAGCGCTTGGCTGTTGAACTGGACTCTGGTTCTGATAGTTCGGTTGTTGCTGCTGAGGCTGCTCTGCACCGTAGCTTGGACGCTCATCATAAGCAGGTGGTGCATCATACTGGCTATGCGGGTAATCCTGTTCTGGATAACCTTGGTTGCCTGAGTGTTCAGCATAACCTTGCGAATCTGAATACTGTGCTGGATTCTGCTGCGGAGCCTGTTGTACCAGTTGCTGCTGCATAGTTTGCTGTTGAGGCGCCGGTTGTTGCATCTGAGGCTGTCTCGGAGCTGCCATTGGCGCAGGTTGGCTCACAGGTTGAGCAACGCTCTGAGCTTGAGCTACTGGTGCTGGCGCAGTGCTTGTCGACTGAGTCGAGATTGCTGTTGCAACCGTTTGTTCAGCAGGTCTAAAGGCCAACATGCGTAAAACTACCATCTCAATACCAACACGAGCGGTTGGCGACAGCGGTAAGTCTTCGCGACCTTTCAACACGATCTGGTAGTAAAGCTGAATGTCTTGAGGGCTGAGTGCCTTACTCAACAGTTCTAGCTTCTCAGCATCCGGTTGGGCTTTATCTAATGTTGACGGCAGAGCTTGGAACATCGCCAAACGATGGAGTTGAGTCGCAAGCTGATTCAGCAAACCATCCCACTCTAAGCCGTTCTCAGCAAGGCTTTGAATACAAGCCATAGCCACTTGAGGCTGCTTACTGCTGATCGCTTCAAGCAGGTGAATTGCTTGGTCGGTGTCTAGCGTACCGAGCATGTGAGCCACGGTGTCTGTCACGACATTACCGTTACCTAGTGCGATAGCTTGATCCGTTAAACTCAGAGCATCACGCATACTGCCGTCAGCAGCATGAGCAATCATCCCAAGCGCACGAGATTCAGACGTCACATTCTCTTGTTCAAGAATGTGGTCAAGCTGTTCGTGAATATTATCAACGCTGATCGGCTTAAGGTGGAACTGCAGACAACGCGACAGAATCGTCACAGGAAGCTTTTGTGGATCGGTCGTTGCGAGCAAGAATTTCACATACTCAGGCGGCTCTTCTAAGGTCTTTAGAAGCGCGTTAAAGCTGTGCCTAGAAAGCATGTGTACTTCATCGATTAGGTAAACCTTGAAGCGACCACGTGCCGGCTTGTACTGAACATTGTCCAGAAGCTCGCGGGTATCTTCTACCTTTGTACGTGATGCAGCATCGATCTCTAGCAGGTCAACAAAGCGACCTTCGTCGATCTCTTTACAGGTTGCACATTCACCACAAGGGGTTGAGGTAATGCCTGTTTCACAGTTGAGTCCTTTAGCAAACAAACGGCCGATGGTTGTTTTACCAACACCTCTTGTACCGCTGAACAGGTATGCATGGTGCAACCTATTCTGGCTAAGGGCATTCTCTAATGCTGTTAAAACATGGGCTTGACCAACCACTTCTTTGAATTTGGTTGGTCGCCATTTTCGCGCTAACGCAAGATAGCTCATGAATAATTCCGAAAAGGATTAGTGACCGTCGAATTCGCAGATGCTAAACACTTCTAGACCTAGGCCTTGTAAGCGCTTATCACCACCGATTTCTGGAAGGTTAATAACAAATGCAGCGTGTTCTACCACACCACCTAGCTGACGAATCAACTTTGTTGTTGCTTCAATCGTACCGCCCGTTGCTAGCAAATCATCAACCATCAACACTTTATCGCCTTCAACGATAGCGTCCGTATGGATTTCTAGCGTATCTGTGCCGTACTCAAGCTCATAAGATTGTGCCACAGTTTCGCGAGGCAGTTTGCCCGGTTTACGAACAGGGATAAAACCAACACCTAGCTCTAATGCCAAAGGCGCACCAAATAAGAAACCACGAGCTTCAGTACCAACGATCTTAGTAAAGCCCATGTCCTTGTATGTTTCCGCTAGCAGGTCGATTGTCGCTTTATAAGCTGCTGGGTCTTCCATCAAGCTTGTTACGTCACGGAACAAAATACCCGCTTTAGGGTAATCAGGAATACTTTTGATGCTTGCTTTGATCAGAGAGATTTTTTCTGTGTTCATAATCTTATGCACTTCATTAGGCCGCTTTCCAAACCCTCGTTAACGAATCAAACATCAACGCTCGGAATTAAGGAAAGGTACGATTGGTATTCATTGCAACGAGAGTCATAACTCTGATTGCTGAAATAATAAACGCCCACTATACAAGCAGGCACACTGGCTTAATGGTAGTGATTTTCTTTGCTGTCAGCAACCAACTCATGGGTTGGAAGTCGCATAAACCATGTGAGAAGAATAACAAGTACGCAAATTAGGAAAGCCTTGACCCAAATGATAGGAGCAAAGTAGATGGATAACGCAAAACTCAACAAGATAAAGAACACGCCGCGCATTTTAACTTGTTTGGTGACGGCACCGTGTTGGTACCAATTGTTCAGTAAAGGACCTAGCGTTTTATGCTCATGCATCCATTTATGAACTTTCGGATTGCTTCGCATGAAGCATGCGCTAGCAAGAAGGAGAAAAGGGGTAGTTGGCAGAACAGGTAAAATTATCCCTAGAACTGCGAGAAATATACAAAGGCCACCAGCTATATTCAGGCTTAAAACTCGAACGCTAATTGTGGCCTCCTTGAGTCAGCTATCACCAATCGACAATGACAGCTTAACTAGAATGTTGCGTAACCATTGAATACACGGATCAACGTAAGTGTTGCTGGTAGCAATGGAATCATTAAAAATGCGGCTAAAAATCCTAAAAAGTAGAATACATTAAACGGGTCTTGAAAGTCTTTGTTATCTGCCATGATTGCTTCTTGTTTTTGTTAGTAAAGGTAAGTATCTGGCGAACCAAACCCGCTTTGCTAAATCGACATTTAACAAAAAAGGCATAGCCACACCATTTGCGCAACTATACCTTAATCAATTATTCACAAAAACCGAGGAAATATAGGGTTAATCAGTAGACCCTTGGTGTATGTCTAAACTAAAACTTGCCGATCCAAGTAGGCTCAACGAAAGTTGGCAACCCTGTTCGATCGGAAGGTCCCGCGTAATAAAGTTCTTCTTACAGTTCTCGCCCAAGCGCTCACCCGCTGCAATATGTTGATTCAATTCACCATTCGACCATTGCCCATCTAAACCCGCAGGCAAAATGGATATGGTTCCCTCAGCAAGATCGGCAACACCAAATAAGGCATTCACTGGGGTGGAACATTTAGAGCAACGAATCCCCTTCTCTAATATCTCAGCAATATCTTTGAGATCAACATTAAAATCTTTTCTGTTTCTTATGTAATCGTGGAACAGCGCTCTCACCAACAATGTTGTCGCAGAGCCGCCATTATCGGAAGACGATGAATCGACGAGGTAAAAAGCAAACTGTCCATTCATCATCCACGCATAGTCAAACACAAGTGGCATCATCTCTGTTGATTGCAGTAAACGGTAACTGCAACGCCATGAGCCTTGTCGCGTATCTTTCTCTGGCAGGAGCGCATGCAGTAAGTCTTTTGCTGCGCTTGGGTTATCTTGAAGGTAATTCAGGTGCCAATGCAGCTCTTGGTCTTCAGGGATCTCTCCCCCATCATCCACACAGAACCACTGGCTCGAAAAATCTCGTTGGTCTGAAATGTTATCGAACGAATCTGTCAATGTATTTGCAATCGCACTTCCTAGGTGACCATGATCCTCTAACGGTTTCGCTAAAAAGTCTTTAATGCCAAATCGCAATGCTTTCGCCACATCAGACATGTCATCAGTGCCAGACACAACGATCATAGGCAGTGACGGGTACTCTAAACTGAGCTCTTCCACAAGCTCTATGCCATCAAGTATCGGCATTGATAAGTCACACACAATTAAATCTGGCGCTGAGTCTCTAAGCTTTTGCAGAGCGTCCAGTCCATTTTCAGCCTCAACCACTTTATAACCAATCTTGTCTAAATACGCGCTGGTTATACGGCGAAAAATAGGATCATCATCAACCAACATCACGCACTTTTGGTTAATTACTTCCTGAGCCGAGGTCATTACTGGCTGACTGTGAGTTTTGTACATAATCTATAACCTCACAAAACTAAGTCGAATTATTATTGTTATCTGTTCTAAGAACTAATATAAAACTTAGTAATAAAATGCTAAATACACAAATTTGCACTCTTTACTGGTAATTCGTGACGAGGGTTGGAATACTGGTAAATAGTGCAACGAGTTGACGTAACGCAAACATTGATCTCACTGTTACGTATAAATTAGATGAGATTGTAAACAAATGTGTCTGGATTTATGAAATTAGATGATTTAAACCTCTTTCGACTCGTCGTTGAAAATGGGAGCTACACCGCAACATCGCGCAAGACTATGATTCCGGTTGCGACCATCACACGACGCATCCAAGCCTTAGAAGATTCTTTGAACCTTAGGCTTCTTAATAGACACGCGCGTAAACTTTCTTTAACAGAGGCCGGCGAACGTTTCTTCAATGAATGCTCTCCGCTGTTGCAACGTCTCTCTTCTACTGCAGAAGAGTTAACTGACGTGTGCAAAGGCGCTTCCGGTAAGATTCGTATTACGGCACCCTCAAACCTGACCAAGCGCATGATGATGCCAATGTTCAGTGAATTCATGACTCAATACCCTGATATCAATATTGAGCTGATGATGAACAACCAAGCGGATCAGCTGGATCCAACTGAGTGGGACGTCATTTTCAGAGTCGGTCCACAACGTGACTCAAGCCTAATCGCTCGCAAAATCAGTGAAGTCAAAGATATTCTTATCGCCAGCCCTGAGTACTTAGCGAAGAACCCAGCTCCAAGCCATGCTGAAGAGCTAGCAAACCATTCACTACTCAAAGGCTACCCGCTGATTAAGTGGCAGCTGAGTAATTCGAATGAAGAGACTGTGGTAAATAGCGAGAAAGGTCGTTTCAATGCGAATGCGCTTAATGTCGTGAGACAAGCCTGTTCTGAAGGCCTAGGTATCACCCTAATGCCTGATGTAATGATCCGTGAATACATTGAAGATGGCAGCTTAGTGCAGGTCTTAGAAGACTGGAGTGCTAACCCTCGTGATATTTACATGCTTTATAACCACAAAGACCACCTGCCAGAGAAGGTTAGATTGTTTATCGATTTTGTGATCGCATACCACATTCACTAAGATTCAATCCCCCTTCTCTATAAACAAAAAAACCAGAGCCGATGCTCTGGTTTTTTATTACTCATGTTTTATGAGTACGCTAAGCGCCTTCGTTATGTAACTCTAGGTTAGCAAGATCTTGTTGAATCTCACGCTCAACCTTTGAATCGTCATTACGTAAAGAGTCTAGGAAATCCAGGTACGCTTGGTCGATATCGCCTGTTACATACTCGCCGTTGAATACTGAAGTATCAAAACGAGAGATGTCTTGATTACCCATACCTACAGCAGAGATTAAGTCTGGTAGCGTTTGGAAGATCAAAGCATCTGCGCCAATCTGTTTACAAATCGTTTCGTTGTCACGGCCATGAGCAATAAGCTCAGTCGCGCTTGGCATATCGATGCCGTAAACGTTCGGGAAACGAACCTCAGGAGCAGCAGAAACCATGAAGACTTTACTTGCACCAGAATCACGAGCCATCTCAATAATCTGCTCTGATGTTGTACCACGAACAATCGAGTCATCAACCAATAGAACGTTCTTACCTTTAAACTCAGAACGAATCGCGTTGAGTTTACGGCGAACCGACTTCTTACGTTGTTGCTGACCAGGCATAATAAACGTGCGACCAACGTAGCGGTTTTTCACGAAACCTTGACGATATGGCTTATCAATTGCTTGAGCAATTCGTAGCGCGATATCATTTGATGTTTCAGGAATTGGAATAACCACGTCAATGTCTAGGTCTGCGTACTCTTCTTTAATACGCTTACCTAGCATCTCACCCATCTCAACGCGAGCGCTGTAAACCGAGATTTTGTCGATGAATGAATCAGGACGAGCAAAATAAACAAATTCAAAAATACATGGGTTTAGTTGTGGGTTGTCTGCACATTGTTTAGTGAAAAGCTCACCATCGAATGTTGCGTAGATAGCTTCACCAGGAGCAACGTCGCGCATAAAATCAAAACCAACAGCGTCTAACGCTACTGACTCAGACGCAACCATGTACTCTGTTTTACCTTCAACTTCACGCTTGCCAAGACACAGTGGACGAATGCCATGTGGGTCACGGAATGCGATCATACCGTGGCCGATGATCATTGCCGTTACTGCGTAAGCACCACGAATCGTGCGGTGTACATTAGATACAGCACGGAAAACATCATCAGAAGTCACGTTACCTTTAACGGTATCGATCTCATGAGCCAATACGTTCAGTAGAACTTCAGAGTCAGACGTTGTGTTTACATGACGACGGTCTTTTTCGAACAACTTCTCACGAACTTCGTTTGCGTTCGTTAGGTTGCCGTTGTGAGCCAATGTGATGCCAAAAGGCGAGTTTACGTAGAAAGGCTGAGCTTCCGACGCGCTTGAGCTACCTGCTGTCGGGTAACGAACATGGCCAATACCAACGTTACCTTGGAGGCGTTGCATGTGTTTTGCTTCAAAAACATCTTTTACTAAACCGTTCGCCTTACGTAGACGGAAACGATTGCTTTCTATGGTACAAATACCAGCGGCATCTTGGCCACGATGCTGCAATACCGTTAAAGCGTCATAAATAGACTGGTTTACAGGTGTTGAACCCACGATTCCAACAATACCACACATGTCCTAATCCTCGATTTTTCGACATTAACTGGCGCTAGAGCGCGCCAGATAAGAAACTAGATGTTGCTTGTAAATGCTCGAAGAATGGCGCAATGATTCGGCTAAACTCCGGAACCAACTGCGAATTCTCCCACCACTCAGAACTTGGGAATGCAGTAAACGCATCCATGAAAAACAACACTGCTGAGACAATCAGAACACCACGTAAACCGCCAAAGACGACACCAAGGATTCTGTCTGTACCCGACAGGCCTGTTTTCTGAACTAGTTGACCGATGACATAGTTAACTAAGGCACCAACAACTAACGTTGCAACAAACAATGCTGCTATCGCAGTTCCGTTTCGAAACATCTCATCTTCGATATTGGTGAAGTACATCGCTAATTTAGCGTAGTACTGGCTAGCAATGAAAAATGCTCCAAACCAAATTACGAGTGACAAGGCTTCTTTAGCGAAACCACGAACTAAACTGATCACGGCAGAGAAGCCGATCACGCCTAAAATGACAAAATCTAACCAATTCATGAATTCTTCATCTTAAGTTGGCGCGCATTTTAACAGAAAAAATGCTGACGCAAACGTTTTCTTATGGATTTAACGGTTTAAATTTGAGCAATTGACCTTTTGAACCCGTAATTTTTTCTAATTCCTTAATTTGTCGCTCAAGTTTGGATTTAGACACATCCGGGCCAATAATTACTCGCGTAAAAGTTTTTTCTTGCTTGGTGTGAGCTTGATAACCACGCTTCTGTAAATCCTTAACAACGTTTTTAGCGTTGTCAGCATTCTTTAAAGCCATCAATTGAATGATCCAAGCGCTGTCTTGGTATTCATTTTTTTCCGTTACTGGCTTAACCACCACTGCTACTTTGTCTGCTTCTTTTTCAGAAACCGACGCCGTTTGCGTATCTGAATTATCATCGACACCGCTTTCGACCACTCGCTCAACCGGGGAGTCCGGTAGCGCTATCTGATCTTCAACGGGATCGAGTACTTCAAACACTTCAACATTACTATCAAGCTCAGGCTTAATCGGAATGCTTGCAAACTCTTCTTTATAGTGGAGCTTCTTACCATCTAGCACATCGGGTAATACAATCACGCCAATGGCCACTAAAATGATGGTGCCGACTAATCGGCTTTGGAATTTACTTGCCATTTAGTTTCCTTTTTTCTGCCAATGCTCCAACACTTCACCCACGGTATGGAAAGAACCGACAACCAACACAACATCGTCGCCTTTAACAGAAGCCAAAGCCGCTTCAAACGCTGCGACAGGGTTTGAATGCTGCTCTACGCCTTCGGGTAGGCTTTGACACAGTTCAGCGGCTGTCGCTGCGCGTGGCCCTTGCAATGAAGCTGGATACCAATGAGTTGCGATTGGCGCTAATACTTCCAATGTCGCTGGGATATCTTTGTCATGAAGCATGGCGACTACAACGTGTAAATTTTTACCTGCATACTTCTTCGTAACTTGCTGCGCAAAGTATTCAGCAGAATGCGGGTTGTGCGCCACATCAAGCACAATCACGGGTTGTTCGCTAATTTGCTGCATACGCCCTGGAAGCTGCGCACTCTTCATGCCGTTAACCACGTTCACATCGCTAATACTAAGCTCTGATGTGCCCAATGCCATCAACGCTGTTGCAGCGTTAGGTAACGGCAGGCTTGGAATAGGCAGCGACTCTAGTTGGAATGCACCACTGCGCCAGTTCCACGTATCACCGTCAACATCATAAGTGTATTGAATACCGACTTGGTAGAACTCAGCCTTAATGTCATCAGCGTGCGCTGCAACCGTAGCCGGTGGCTTGGGTTGACCACAGATAGCGGGTTTACCGCTACGATAAATGCCCGCTTTCTCAAAGCCAATCACATTGATGTCATCACCTAGCCAGTCAACATGGTCGACAGCTAAACTAGTAATTACAGAAACATCATGCTCAACGATATTGGTCGCGTCTAAACGCCCGCCCAAACCCACTTCTAAAAGCACAACATCTACCGCTTCCGTTTGAAATGCGCGTAATGCGGCTAAGGTGCCGTATTCGAAAAAGCTAAGACTGATTTCGCCACGTTCTTTCTCAATAAAATCGAAAGACTGAACCATCTTCTCATCAGAGAGATCTTGGCCGTTGATACGAACACGTTCGTTATAGCGAATTAAGTGAGGAGAGCTGTAGACACCAACAGAATAACCGGCGTCCAATAGAATCGCTTCCATCAGTGCACATGTTGAGCCTTTGCCATTGGTTCCGGCAACAGTAATAACATGTTGAGCAGGTTTGGTGAGGTTTGCCTTGGAGGCGACGGCCTGAACTCGGTCTAATCCAAGATCAATAGCGCTTGTGTGGATGTTTGATAAATAATCAAGCCACATCTCCAAAGAGGATGTGGCTTGAGGAATAGGTTGTTGACTCATCTAACTCATAACCATAATAAAGTTGGTTTGTTAGAAGGTACTTTACCCTTTTTCTGGCGCTTCTGGTACTTCATAAGTAGCTTCATTCGGTGAATCGTTCACAGAAACTACTAATGGTGAAGGCTGGTTGGTCATTTTAGCAACAAGGCTTGCAACGCGCTGACGCATCTCACGACGGTCAACGATCATGTCGATAGCACCGTGGTCTAGTAGGAACTCACTGCGTTGGAAACCTTCAGGAAGGTCTTCACGTACCGTTTGTTCGATTACACGACGTCCAGCAAAACCGATCAGTGCTTTTGGTTCACCAATGTTGATATCGCCAAGCATTGCCAAACTTGCAGAAACACCACCCATTGTTGGATCAGTCATGACTGAAACAAACGGTAGGCCTTTCGCAGATAAACGCTCAAGCGCAGCACTGGTTTTCGCCATTTGCATTAGAGACATAAGCGCCTCTTGCATACGTGCACCACCACTTGCAGAGAAACACACTAAACCACAGTTGTTTTCAATAGCTGCATCTACTGCTTTCACAAAGCGAGCACCAACAACAGAACCCATTGAACCGCCCATGAATGAGAATTCAAAAGCACACGCTACGATAGGTAAACCAAGCAGTTCGCCTTTCATTGCAACTAATGCATCTGTCTCACCACTGTTCTTTTGAGCAGTAGAGATACGTTCTTTGTAACGCTTAGAGTCTTTAAACTTCAGTTTGTCTTGTGGCTCAAGATCAGCACCTAGTTCAACACGCTCACCTTTGTCTAGGAATGTATCCAGACGACGACGTGCTTTCATGCGCATGTGATGGTCACATTTTGGACATACTTCTAGGTTACGCTCTAGTTCAGCATGGTACAGAACCTGCTCACAAGAAGTACATTTAGTCCAAACACCCTCAGGGATAGACGCTTTACGAGATGTTACGATGTTGCTTTTTTCTAAAATCTTTTCAAGCCAACTCATGGAAGACCTTTTTGTTTCGATTCTTCCGCTTGATTACGAAAGAAATAAATTTGGGAATTATGCGTGGGAATTAAAGCACATAAAACAGCGACTGTAGATAAAAAACTGGTTGTACCTATTTCCTGGGACTATCTTACGCACTAAACCGTAATAATTTTTGAACCTAAGTCTCACATTTAGTTCAAATTATCCGGTAAAAATAGAGGACCAATTGGCTCTCGTGGTAGCTCAAAATGTTCAGGATAATCAACATCCACCAGATACAAACCTTCCGCTTTTGCAGTTGCGCCAGCTACTTTTCGATCTTTAGCTTCTAAAAGCCACTGGATCCACTCTGGTTTCTGCTCACCTTTACCTACGGCAATAAGGCTACCAGTAATATTCCTCACCATGTGGTGAACAAACGCATTCGCTTTAATATCGATCACAATGTAGTGTCCATGACGAGTCACGTTCAAGTGAATCATGTTTCTCCATGGGCTACGAGATTGACAATGTGTTGCCCTAAACGAAGTGAAGTCATTCTCACCAAGTAAGTACTGACCCGCTTCATGCATTTTTTTCTCATCAAGATGACCATGATAATGGCTCACACCTGAATTCAAAATACCTGGGCGTAGTGCATGGTTAAAGATAATGTAGCGATAACGGCGGGCAGTAGCAGAGAAACGAGCATGGAAATCCTCATTCACTTCTGTCGCCCAACGAACCGCAATATCTTTGGGCATGTTGGCATTCGCGCCCATTGTCCATGCCACCATTTTACGATCGACATTAGTTTCAAAGTGAACGACTTGTCCCGTACCGTGAACACCGGCATCTGTACGACCTGCGCACATAACTTCTACAGGGTGATTCGCGACAACTGAAAGAGCCTTTTCCAATTCTTCTTGGACACTTTTCACGTCTCGTTGGCGCTGCCAACCAAAGTAGTGGGTACCGTTATATTCAATACCTAAAGCAATTTTCATGTTCTTGTTCTCTTTGAAAATGGGCGAGAAGTATATACGGAAATCAGTGCTAGCCCAAATAGGATGGGGCTAAAACTTCAATAAACAATCAGCATCGACCGAGACGATGCTTATGAAAAACCAAATCAAACAATAGCGCTCTGTATCGTCTTAAAATAAAGGGTAGCCCACGCTACCCTTTCTGGTTTGTTAATTTATCGACCGTTTAACGTATCGATAAGATTTTTTGCCTCTCGACGAATATCATCGCTGCCGTCAACAATTGCCTCTTCTAGAAGCTTAATAGCCCCTTGCGAGTCACTCATCTCGATGTAGATTTTGGCCAAATCAAGCTTACCTGCAGCTTCTGCATTGCTGTCGACATCATAATTGCCAATATCACCGATAACATCAGGGAATTCGTTTAGACCAACATCCAGTTTAAGCTCTTCATCGTCTGGATTAATGACTTCTTCACCTTCTTGCTCGACTTGAGCCATCAGTTCATCAATCGTCATGTATTGCTTGTCACGACCGTTGCCTGATTCGGTTAGGTTGTCTTGCTGCCCCCAATTCTCTTCTTTGATCTTCGGTTCAGCTTGCTGTTCAGCCGACGCCCAAATCTCTTGTTGATCATCAGGCACATCATTATGCATGCTCGATTGTTGCTCTGGCGCTAGGTTAAAGCCTTTCCAGTCTTCACCGCCAACTTCAAGCATGGCATCAATATCTAGCCCTGCACTATCAATCGATGTTGCATCCAGTGGCTTATCGAACATGTTGTCGACAGAGTCTTGAACATCTTCAGAAAGTAACTCAGCTAGTGCTGTCTCATCAAAGTCATCAAAGCCTTCTAATGGCTCGTCTTGAATCACTGCAGGCGCTGAGTTTGGCTCTGAAGCCGCGCTCAGTGATTGTTCTGGCTGTGTAAAACCAGCCGGTTCAGAATCTTCTGCATTCGAGAAGTCATCAACCTGACTATAGCTCTGCGGATTTGAGAACAAATCATGCAACGCATCTTGCTCTTCGCCTTGTGGGCTGAAAGAAGTCAGTGGTGTCGGTTTCTCTGCAAATGCATCGGAGATCGCTTCGTCTTCACCGTATTCCGGCAAATCAAACTCATCAAACTCTACGCCTTGATCTTCCGCCACCGGCTCAGCATTGCTTTGCTCAATATCATCTAAAACAGAGTCCGCTTTGGCGCTTTCTTCATCGTACTCTGGAAGGTCAAGGTCATCGAACTCGAACTTCTCGGTGTCAGGTGCTAAGTCTTGCTCTAGCTGCGCTTCATCAGGCCCATTCACCACTTCAGCTAACGCATCCTCTTCACCAAACTCTGGAAGCTCGAAGTCATCGAATGAGAACTCCTCTTCGCTTTCTGGTTTCGCAGTTTCAGCCTGTGGTGCAGCATCTAGTTGAGGCTCAGCGGTTGGTTGCGATTCAACACTTGGTTGAGAATCAATAGCTGGCGTTACTGGCTCTATTGTAGATTCAGCATCAGCTAGTGCATCTTCTTCGCCAAACTCAGGTAAATCAAAGTCGTCAAACGAGAATTCCTCTGCACTTTCTTGTTCCGCTATTTCTGCTTGTGGTGCAGAAGCTTCCGCTAGTGCATCTTCTTCATTAAACTCTGGCAATTCGAAGTCATCAAACGAGAATTCTTCTTCGCCTTCTTGTCCTAGAACTTCAGCTTGTTCTGCTACTTCCGTTTGTGGTGTAGCTTCAACTTGCGGTTCAACGTCTAATTTAGGTTCAACAACAGGTGCTACTGGCTCTGGTGTTACGTCAGTTTCTGCTAATGCTTCTGGTCCAGACGCCTCATCTTCAATCAGCCAATCATCGTCTTGCGGCACACCAAATTCATTCGGAATGATCTCAGGCATGTTTGCAGCACGAACTGGCTCTGGCTCTGGCTCTGGCTCTGGCTCTGGCTCTGGCTCTGGCTCTGGCTCTGGCTCTGGCTCTGGCTCTGGCAAGGATTCAACGACATCTTCAAGCTGATCGCTACCTTGGATTTTCGGTTCAAAGTCAAAATCAGAGGTAACGTTCGCAGGCGACTCTACATCGTCGATGGCTTCAGCCAACCAGTCTTCAACCGTCTCTTCATCATCTTCAGAGATATCATTTAAAGAGGATGACAAAGCTTGCTCTTGTATGTCGGCTTCTTTTGGTTCTTGTGGTGCGGTTTCTTCTTGAACTTGCTCTTCAAAAGCTGGTTTGTCAAAATCAGAATTCTCAGATAACAGCGAGTCGATATCCAATTCATCATCTTCAACCGATGATGCGCTTTCTTGCGCTGATACTTCGTTGCTGCAGGAAAGAGACGCTTGCTCAGGTTCAACCGTATTTTCAATTGATGGTTCAACAGGCTCTTCTGTCGCTGACAACAAATCACTATCATCAGACGTCATTAACTCATCAATCAACGCTTCGTCTGTTGTTTCTAGCGAGTCATCAAGCAGAACATCCGTTGCCGGTGCGACACCGAACAAATCATCGATAAAGTCATCACGATTAAAGGCTTCATCATTTTCTGGCTTAACGTCAGCGCTGTCTTGGATCAGTTGCGAATCTAACGATTTATCACTAACGACTTCAGGTTGTGGTGTTTCACTAATGTCCGATGCTTGCTCAGGCTCAACTTCGGATGTTTCAGAGGTTAACGGAGTAAGCTCAACGTCTGAGTCATTTTCAGGCTCATCGTTGACGTTGTTGAAACCAATGGCTGCGTCTAACTCTTTATCAAACGCCTTCTCTTCAGATTCAAGCTCGTCTTCAATGCCACTTGTCAGTAAGTCATCAAACGGGTCTAGAGATTCTGGTTTTGGTGCATCTGCTGAAAGCTCATCATCTGACAATTCACTATCAAGGAAATCATCCAGTAAGTCGGTACTTTCGGCGTCGAGTTCGAAATCGTCATCGTCATCGTCAGAATCACCTATCAATTCATCCAAGGTTTCCGTGCTGTCTTCTGTGATGTTGAGGTCATCATCTGTCGATAAACCAGAAAGCTCTTCCAGCTCAGATAAAGAATCAAAGCCTAAAGGCTCACTTTCAGACTCATCACCCGATTCGTCTTCCAACATTTCATCAAGAAGGTCTGTCGAGTTACTTAGATCAACATCATCGCCTGCCAATTGCTCATCGAGCAGATCAACGCTGTCTTGAACATCTTCGTCTACGATTGGCTTATCGAACTGAGACAAAATGTTTTCGATATCATCATCAGACGCCAAACCACTGTTCAAGTCTTTGGTAACTTCATCATCGCTATCAAGATTGAAAGGGTCGTTTTGACCATTTTGAGCGGCAACCTGAGCAAAGATGTCATCAATATCATCATTCGCTGTCGGTGAAGCTGGCTGAGGGGACTGTTGTTCAGAGATTAGAGCATCAATATCAAAATCGTCATTGCTCAAATCAGCAGGCTTAGTCTCACTTTGTTGCTCAGAGATAAGCGCATCAATGTCAAAATCATCGCTTAATGGTGTTTCAGTGTTAGAAGGCGAATCACTTTGCTCTTCCGAAATCAGAGCATCAATATCGAAGCTGTCGTCATCTTCGTCATCAAGAGCAAACAGGTCATCTAATAAAGATTGGTCTAGCTCGTTGGAACCGAGATCTTCAGTTTCAGACTCTTGAGATAGTAAAGCTTCAATATCATCAGCAGACATTGCGTTATCATCAGAAAGGTCGAAGTCGACATCATCAGTATCGACGGCGCTTTCCGCTGTTTTGTCTAGCGCACGCTCCATTTCTTCAAGACCCAGAGCTTTCTCTTCGCCATTAACACTAATGCCGTTGCTGCTGTCTAAGTCTAGATCGTCGAAGTTCGTGTCTAAATCACCGTTTTCGCCAATGCTGGCAAACGGGTCATCGTCTTCACCATCTAGATTAAAATCGAGATCAGATTCATCTAAACCAGCAAATACATCGTCTTCTTCAGCTAGCGCTTGATCGTCAAACAACTTGTTGGCGTCATCTTCCGTACCAAACAAGTCATCATCTAAAGACAGCTCATTAAGGTCGTCCATCTCGTCGCCCAATGTAATAGGTGCAACGGTACTTGGTTCTGGCTGGAGCGGTTGTTCTTGAGTCGTCTGCTGTTGCTCATCATTTTTAGAACGACGGCCTAACAGCATCACAACGATCAAACCAATGAGCAGACCTGGAATAATCGCAAGAGCCGCCACTAACCAACCATTCGATAACAGTTCGTCCATGGCACTTGGTGCCATCTTTTCAATTTCGGCGTTCTTTCTGCGCTCTTCATCAAGCAGCTTTTCTACTTCACTACGAATGCGGTCTTCATCGCTGAGCTCAGTTTTTAGCTCATCAACTTCCGATTGAACATTCGATAACATCAAACGAAGTTGGTGGTTTTTCTCTTCAAGTGACAGAAGTTCGGTTTCTGAAAGCTCTAGCTGCTTCTCTAGCTTGTTCATCTCTTGGGTTGGAGCAGATTGAGCTAGAGAAGATGGAGTTGGAGACAATGGCTTTTTAGCGGTTTCTGTAGTGCTTACTTGCTTAGCAGGAGCAACATTTTTTGCATCAGAACTCGACGCTTTTGGTTTTGAAGCGACAGGCTTACTTGCGGGAGCATCAAGCTTCGCTAGGTGCGAATTCATGATATTGATGGCTTGCTGCGTCGAGCTAGCACGTGTTTGCTCTAAAGAAGGAACACGTAAATTACTGGCAGGCAATAAGCTGTGGATATTCTGGTTTTCAAACGCTTGTGGGTTTAAGCGGTAAATAGCCAACAGGGTTTGTTGGACTGACACGGAGTTATCAGGGCGTAACTTTGAAGCAATAGACCACAATGTTTCTGAGCCGCGAGTTGGACCATAGAAACGAGAAGGCTCAGCGCTGTTTAACTGCGCTCTTGAGAGAGGTTCTGAAAACGTAGGCGCTGATTGTATTTGGCCATCAGGCCCAACAACTCGAATGGAATCTGCACGAACAACGGAAATCTGAGTCGCAATGATAACGGCAAAAGGCATTAACCACTGCTTGAAAATTTGAAACATAAAAGGCTCAGCTAGGTGCTTAAATTCGGAAAAGTGATGATCTATTAAATATATCGGATAAATGACGTAAAACTATAGAGATGAAAACAAAAAATGTGTTGCAGCGACAATATTCGCAGCAATTTCACACAATTTGACTAACAATATTTTCAATCGATTAAAAAAGCCCCACTAAAGAGTGAGGCTTGTTTATCAAAACAGTAAAACTTAGAAGTAATCGCGAATCAGAACTTCAGCGATTTGCACTGCGTTTGTCGCTGCGCCTTTACGAACGTTATCAGCAACCACCCACATGTTTACGCCGCTGTGATGGCTGATGTCGTTACGAATACGACCAACCATTACGTGGTCTTTACCACCAGCATCACGAACCTGAGTTGGGAAGTCTAACGCTTGGAAAACTTCAACGCCTTCTGTGTTCTCAAGAAGCTGAACCACTTGCTCTGCACCGATTGGCGAGCGAGTTTCAATGTGTAGAGATTCAGCGTGACCGTAGAATACTGGTACGCGAACACACGTCGGGTTCACTGTGATTGAAGAATCAGCAAAGATTTTCTGAGTTTCCCAAACCATCTTCATCTCTTCACGCGTGTAGCCGTTCTCAGTAAACTCATCGATTTGAGGAATACAGTTGAACGCGATCTGCTGTGAGAACGCTGAATTTTCAGCTGGCATGCCGTTAAGAAGCTTAGCCGTTTGACCTGCTAGTTCATCGATACCTGGCTTACCTGCACCAGACACAGATTGGTAAGTTGAAACGTTAATACGCTCAAGACCAACTTCATCGTGAATTGGTTTTAGTGCTACAACCATTTGGATAGTAGAACAGTTAGGGTTCGCAATGATGTTGCGGTTACGGAACTCAGCAATCGCTTCAGGGTTCACTTCTGGCACAACCAGCGGAACATCGTATTCGTAGCGGAAGCGTGATGTGTTATCGATAACAACCACACCTTCATCCGCAGCGATTGGAGCCCAACGCTCTGAAAGTTCGCTACCTGCAGAGAAAAACGCAATATGTACTTGAGACCAATCGAAGTCTTCTACGTTTTGTACTTGTATTGTTTTGCCGTTAAAACGGGAAGTTTTGCCTTCACTACGTTCACTTGCTAGTAAGTGCAGTTCACCGACAGGGAATTTACGCTCTTTAAGTACTTCAAGAATGGTTTCACCAACCGCACCAGTCGCACCTAAAATAGCAATATTAAATTCTTGGCTCATTGTTTCTCTCTTTTATAAAGTTGGCTTTACCATAAAACCGAGTTTAGATAACGGCGTTAAATTACAAGATTCGTCGCCCGTTAACTCGACAGCACTGTACTCTCTGCGGTCCCAATATTCTTTACGCATCTTGTCAAAAGAACCCGGCGTAGAGATATTGCGACGGAATAAGGCGTCGTCTTTGCGCACATCATAGATCAACTGAGTCAAATTGTGCAGTGTTGCTTCGTCCCAAGCTCTATCTAATTTCATTTGAGGCACTGGTGCCGTCGGCAGAAGATCGCTTGCATAAGCACGTTGTTCAGTACCCAAGAACTCACAGTAGCTGTTGAAGATCATCGTCGTACCGCGCGCTTTGCCCTCTAGACCGTAGCCCGCTACGTGAGGTGTTGCGAAAGCAAGCAGTGGAAGTAATTCCATGTCAACTTCAGGTTCAAACTCAAACACGTCAAGAACGGCAGTGAAACCATCGGCTTTTTGCAAGCGAGCTTTTAACGCTTGGTTATCAACAACAGGACCACGAGCCGCATTAATCAGAATTTGATCAGGACGTAAATTTTCCAGTACTTGCTCATTAATCAAGTGATGCGTTGGGAACTCACCCGCCTTAGTGATTGGCGTATGCAGAGTGATTACGTCTGACTGTTCAAGCAGTGTCTCTAATTCAGTAAACTCGCGAGTATCACCCTCTTGTTGTTTTAGAGGATCGTTCAGCAATACTTTAATGCCAATGCCTTCGAGGCACTTAGCTAAGTAACTGCCCACTTGGCCACAGCCAATAATACCGACCGTTTTTTCGAATACAGAGAAACCTTGTTGCTGAGCCAACACCATCATCGCGCTGAACGCATACTCAGCAACACCCACCTTGTTACAGCCAGGAGCTGCGGTGAAGAAAATGCCACGCTCTTTCATCAATTCTTGGTCAACGTGATCCATACCAGCCGTTGCGGTTCCAACAAACTTAAGCTTGTTCGCTTTACTGATCAGCGCTTCATTGACCTTAGTCACCGAGCGAATCATCAGAGCATCTACGTCAACAAGATCGTCAGCGGTTAGCGTTCGACCGGACTTCATTGTCACTTCACCTAGCTGGCTAAAAAGCGCTTCAGCATAAGGCATATTTTCATCGATTAAGATTTTCATTGGGAAGGTACTTTCGTTGGGGTCTGTCGACCTTAAATGTGAATTAAAATGATTGTGCAAAATTCCACACACGGTGTCGAGTCGCAATTGGAATACATTATAAATAAAGGGCTGAATCGCCTAGTCTGCACAAACAAGAGCAGAAATATAAGCCAATACCTAAAATCAAAAGACAGAAGACTAAAACGAAAAATGCCCGATTGAATAAACAATCGGGCAAACATCCAGAACAAAAGGATCCTATCTCGCTCTCCAGGAGACAGAGTCTTGCGTCTGTTCAACCAGTACTAACTAAGTTACTACTGATCAAGCTCTGGAAACCTTTCAACTTTTAAACTTAGATTTAAAATCCATGTTTAAAAAGCTTTGTTCTGTGGTTCATTATTAATGAGCTACCTGTGCGTGTTGAATCTACACTCGCGTAACCCATTAACGATTAACCTTTATCTCTCTAACTCAAGCCTAATTAAGCTTGGTATTTTTTGATTACTAGCGTTGCGTTCGTACCACCGAAACCAAAGCTGTTAGACATAACCGTTGTTAGCTCTTGTTCACGAGCTTCCGTTACGATGTCTAGGCCTGCGCCTGCTTCGTCTAGGTTTGCAACGTTAATGCTTGGTGCGATAAAACCGTTATCAAGCATTAGTGTTGAGTAAATTGCTTCGTGTACACCAGCCGCACCTAGAGCGTGACCTGTCATCGCTTTAGTTGCTGAGATTGCAGGGCTGTTGCCGCCAAAGACTTCTTGGATTGCGCCAAGTTCTTTAACATCACCAACAGGAGTTGAAGTACCGTGAGTGTTCACGTAGTCAACACCATCAACGTTTTGCATTGCCATCTTCATACAACGAACCGCGCCTTCACCAGAAGGAGCAACCATGTCGTAGCCATCTGAAGTTGCGCCGTAACCCACGATCTCGCCGTAGATTTTTGCGCCACGAGCAACTGCGTGCTCAAGTTCTTCGATAACTAGCATGCCGCCGCCACCAGAGATAACAAAACCGTCACGGTCTGCATCGTAGGTACGAGAAGCCAATTCTGGAGTGTCGTTGTACTTAGTAGAAAGTGCGCCCATTGCGTCGAACATCATAGTCAGAGACCAATCCAGTTCTTCACCGCCACCAGCGAATACAACGTCTTGTTTACCCAGTTGGATAAGCTCCATAGCGTGACCAATACAGTGTGCAGATGTCGCACATGCAGAACTCATAGAGTAGTTCACGCCACGGATTTTGAATGGTGTAGCAAGACAAGCCGAAACCGTAGAAGCCATTGTACGTGGAACCATGTATGGACCAACGCGCTTAACGCCTTTTTCACGGATGATGTCTACTGCGTTAACTTGGTTTAGAGATGAAGCACCACCTGAACCCGCAACGATACCAGTGCGGTCATTAGATACTTGATCTTCAGTTAAACCAGAGTCAGCAATTGCTTGCTCCATTGAAAGATAAGCGAATGCCGCTGCATCACCCATAAAGCGCATTTTTTTGCGATCGATATGGTCAGCAGGGTTCATTTTCAGGTTACCCCAAACTTGAGAGCGCAAGCCATTTTCCTTGAACTGCTCTGAAGCGGTAATACCTGATTTACCCTCTTTCAGTGATGCTAAAACTTCTTCGACGTTGTTACCGATACTTGAAACAATACCCATACCGGTGATTACGACTCGTTTCATGTGACATTCCTATAATTCTAAATTCAGCTAGATGATAACTAAGAAGCCTAACAAAAGTGGTCAGCTTTCCTAGAAATTCGTACAATCCCTACCAACATATCGCTTCAAATCACAAAATGATAGATTTTATGACTTCAATTACTAATGCAGAACTGGAATGGAATGAGTCTGGCACGCCAGTTTCAGACCAATTTGACGACGTTTACTTCTCTAATGTTAACGGTTTAGAAGAAACTCGCTACGTCTTTTTAAAACAAAACCACCTTCCAGAGCGTTGGGTTGAACATCAACAACGCCGTTTTGTGATTGCTGAAACCGGTTTTGGTACGGGTTTAAACTTTCTCGCAGTCTGGCAATGGTTCGATGCTTTTCTTAAAGATAACCCACAAGCGATGACCAAAGAGTTACATTTCATCAGTTTTGAAAAATATCCTTTAAATAAAGAGGATCTGATCAAAGCGCACCAATCTTGGCCAGAATTAGCCCAGTACGCGACGCAACTCCAAGAACACTATCCGATTGCACTACCTGAATGTCACCGCATTGTGTTGGGCGATGGCGCGATCACACTCGATTTATGGTTTGGTGATATTAAAGATTGTATGCCTAACGTACCAACCCCACGTGAAGGTTTGGTTGACGCTTGGTTCTTAGATGGCTTTGCGCCAAGTAAGAACCCAGAAATGTGGAATCAAAACCTATTCAACGGAATGGCCAAACTGGCAAAACAAGATTGTAGCTGTGCAACGTTTACCGCTGCCGGTTTTGTTCGACGCGGTTTAATCGAAGCTGGTTTTGCGATGAAAAAAGTTAAAGGTTTTGGTACTAAGCGGGAAATGATTGCCGGCCGACTTGATGAGAAGCACGCTCACACCAACATCAAACCTTGGTATGGCCTAGCTCAACACAGTGATTCACAAGATATCGCCATTATCGGTGGTGGTGTTGCCAGTGCTGCGCTTGCAAAAACATTAAGCCGACGCGGTAAAGACATCACGCTTTATTGTGAACACCAACAAGCCGCAGGAAATGCCTCGGGTAACAACCAAGGTGCAATTTACCCCTTGTTAAGCGAAGCGACATCGAACGTTTCTCGCGTGTTTGGCCCTGGCTTACTGTTTGCTCGCCAGTTCATCAATCAGGCGGCGCAATCTATTCAGTTTGACCACAGCTGGTGTGGCGTGAACATTCTGATGTGGGATGAAGGCTCCACTAAAAAGCTCAACCGCATGTTGGAAGGCAATTTCCATACAGATTTGATTCAGCGTTTATCGCCAGAACAAGCGAATGAAAAGATTGGCCTACCGGTTGATAAAGAGAGTGTTTACTTCCCACTGGGTGGTTGGTTAAGCCCTCTACAACTGACACAAGGCTTGATCGGAAAGTTAGAAGAGACCAATCAAGTGAACGCTCACTATCAACATCAAGTGACTCAACTTGAGTGGCTCGAAGCTGAACAACAATGGCAACTCACTATTGAGACACCACAAGGTGAGATTCAAACTAAACATGACCAAGTGGTTGTTGCGAACGGCCACAAGTTCACCCAGTTTGAACAAACTCGTCCCGTGCCTCTTACACCAGTGAAAGGGCAAGTGAGTCATATCCCGACTACAGAGAATCTCAGCCAGCTAAAAACGGTGTTGTGTTTTGATGGCTACCTGACGCCTCAGAATCCCAATAACGGCAACCACTGTATTGGCGCGAATTACGATAAAACCAATATCGACCAAGAGTTTGATATTGAGGTTCAGCAACATAATGGCGAGCGCTTACACGGGTCGCTACCAGAACAAGCGTGGACCAAAGATGTCGATACCAGTGACAACTTAGCGCGCCAAGGAATCCGAAGCGTAAGCCGTGACCACCTTCCTTTTGTCGGAACCGTTGGTGACTTTGAAGCCATTAAGGATCAGTACCAAGGCCTGCACAACTTCAACCCTCAGAGAGATTCGGTTGAGGATGTTCAAACGGTAACGAGCTTCCCTAACCTTTATTGCTTTATTGGACTAGGCTCACGCGGCTTAAGCTCTGCGCCATTATTGGCTGAAGTGTTAGCATCACAAATTTGTGGCGAACCACTGCCCTTGCCTGTTGATGTGCTTGAGGCGATTCACCCAAGTCGAATGTGGGTTCGCAGGCTGCGTAAAGGTAAAGCATTAACCGCTGGCTGGGTTTCAGATAAACACTCAAAAACAACCAATAATTTCTAGTTCAACGATTCTGAACATCTGAAATAGCTAAAAATTGGAAATACCCGAAACTAAAAGCTAAAAAGCCCGAGCGACATTATGTCCCTCGGGCTTTTTGTTGTTAGTGTTGACCGAAACTGATGTTCTAAACGGAGCAGTATTTACAACTTAGCAACCGCGTCTTTAATCTGTAGAGCGATCTCTTCGTTGCTGATAGAACCAGACTCAAAATCAAAGTTATCGTAGAAACTTGGTACTGAAACTGACGCTTGCACGTTGCCACCAAAGTAAGGTGCAGAACCTGTCGCTGCGCCAAGTACTGTTTGTGCGCCGCCAGGGCCTGGTGATGTCGCTAGGTAAACCGCAGGCTTCTCACCAAACACTGAACGTTCAATACGTGTCGCCCAATCAAATAGGTTTTTGTACGCCGCAGGATAGTGGCCATTGTGCTCAGCGAAAGAGATAACAAATGCGTCCGCTTCTGCTAGGTCACGCAAAAATGCTTGAGCGCCTTCCGCTTGGCCGATCTCTTTTTCAGTGTCTTCACTGAACATAGGAACATTGTAATCGTTGATGTCTAGGACTTTAACTTCAGCACCTTCAATCAAGTTAGCTGCGTAAGTTGCTAGAGTTTTGTTGATAGAGGTAGAGCTTGTGCTTGCGCCGAATGCGATAACTTTCATGATGTGACCTTTTCTGTAATTCCGTTAAGTGGGATTAGAATAACGTAGTCAGAAAATTGAACCATCACAAGGATTGAACGGACTCATTCAAAAATTTCGAATGAGTCTCAAACTATTCACTGCTCAGTAAAATGGAAAGGAAGGGACTGAGCGGATAATGATAAATAACCAGCGATTAAGCTTGGTTTTGTAGCTCAACCCAAAGGTCATTCACGATGGTGCGGTCTGCAGGCGTTAGTTCAGAGCGAGCGTCTTCTAGGCTCTTCTCAATACGCAATTTAACTTCTGCTACGTCTTCAATGCCGTCTTCTTCACATGAAGCCACTGACAGAGAAATATGACCACGTAAGTAACCACCAGCAAACAGTTCATCATCTGATGCGTTTTCAATGCGAGCATCAATTACTTCAAGTAGTTTTTCTTCAAATTCGATAATCATAATATTCTCTTATTTCACAATAAATTGGCTAGCACATAAAGGTTCTACATCGTAGAAGCTGCGCAATGCTTCAGAGAGCATTTTTACGCGAGGCGGAAGGCCAACTTCAAAGATACCCATGACTTCGCTGTGTACTTTATTCATAAAGGCCAAACGATCTGGCTCAAAATCGCCGTGTAGATTGTCACAGCTGACATTAAAAGGAAAGCCTGCGCTCGTCGCAATGATCCATTCATACGCTTGTGGGCGAATTTCTACTTTTTCAAACTCAGCTTGAACCGACTCAGTGCGTCCATCAGGCTCGTACCAATAGCCAAAATCTTCCAATAAACGACGTTCAGGGCCAGCAACACACCAGTGCGCTATTTCGTGCAGCGCAGAAGCGTAAAAGCCACGTGCGAAGACAATTCTGTGATGTGGGATATCATCATCGGCAGGTAAGTAGATAGGCTCGTCAGCGCCTAGCTCCAATTTAGTATTAAAGCTGCCATAAAAAGTCTGATTAAAAATATCGATAATGTCGGAATATTGGTGTGTCATAAAATCAAATTTA
Organism: Vibrio cyclitrophicus; assembly: GCA_023206055.1. Classification (NCBI taxonomy): domain Bacteria; kingdom Pseudomonadati; phylum Pseudomonadota; class Gammaproteobacteria; order Vibrionales; family Vibrionaceae; genus Vibrio; species Vibrio cyclitrophicus. The sequence goes on from CP065366.1 coordinate 2,672,727, forward strand.
AGTAAAAAGAACTGGGGCATTTTGCGTTTTTTTAAGCGCTCGGTAAAGCCCTATCAAGCGTAATGACATCGGGTTCGCCATTATACTTTGCAGTGACAATCGATTGCCATTCCCAGATTACACCACTTTAAGGTGAATGATTAGTTTAGCTAATCTGAAACGGTCATTCACGGTACAAATATTCATTCGTCAACATGCATTTTTACTACTACACTCGCGCTTCATTTTTATATCCCTAAGGCCTATAAGACTCGAATTTATAGACCTAAATTATAGAGCTACAGCAATGCTACTAAGTGTTTTGTATATCATTGGCATCACGGCAGAAGCCATGACCGGCGCTCTCAGCGCTGGCAAACAAAAAATGGATTGGTTTGGTGTAATGTTGGTTGCAAGTGCAACGGCAATTGGCGGCGGTACAGTACGAGACATCTTACTTGGCCACTACCCTTTAGGTTGGGTTGAAAACCCGCAATATCTGGCAATCACCTGTATCGCGGGTGTTATCACAACAGGACTGGCTAAATGGGTAATCAAGCTAAAAGGTTTGTTCATTCGTTTGGATGCGTTGGGGCTTATCGTATTCAGTATCATTGGTACTAAAGTGGCGATGACCATGGGCTTGCACCCAATGATTTGCATGGTGTCTGCATTGGTGACTGGCGTGTTTGGTGGCCTGCTGCGTGACCTTATCTGCCGTCAAACACCATTAGTGCTGCATGAAGAGCTGTACGCGTCTGTTGCCCTTGTCGCTTCAGGTTTATACCTAGGTTTGCTTGAGCTTGGCATTAACGACGTAACAGCAACGATTGTTACGCTTGTGGTTGGCTACTTGCTGCGTATGGCTGCCGTAAGATTCAAATGGCGCTTGCCTTCGTTCCAGCTTGATCCGGAAAGCTCTGTACATTAGATATTCTCAATGACGCAGAATATAAAAAGGGTTGCTTCATTACGAAGCAACCCTTTTTTGTTTCTATCAAATCAGTTTCAATTCTGTTTTGAATAAAACGAAACAGAACTAGATTTTTGGCGTTTCTGTTGTTACACCAAAGTTTTGACCACGATGACGTAGCAAGTGATCAAGCAATACAATCGCTAACATCGCTTCTGCGATAGGCACTGCACGAATACCAACACATGGATCGTGACGACCTTTCGTGATTAGCTGCGTTGCTTCACCATCTTTAGTGATGGTGTCACCAGGAACTGTAATGCTTGATGTCGGCTTAAGTGCAATACTTGCCACAATATCTTGGCCAGTAGAGATACCACCTAAGATACCGCCAGCATGGTTGCTGCTGAAACCTTCTGGAGTTAATGGATCACGGTGTTCACTACCGCGTTGATTAACAACATCGAAGCCATCACCAATCTCAACACCTTTCACCGCATTAATGCTCATTAGAGCGTGCGCGATGTCAGCATCTAGACGATCAAAGATTGGCTCACCAAGGCCTACAGGCACTTTAGTCGCAACCACTTGAATCTTCGCACCGATCGAGTTGCCTTCTTTTAGCAAGTCACGAATCAGTTGATCAAATTCTGGTACTTTGTCGGCATCAGGACAGAAGAAAGCGTTGTTTTCAATCTCGTTCCAATCCACTTTATCAATTGAGATATCACCCATTTGAGAAAGGTAAGCTTGAATCTCAACACCAAATTCTTGTTTTAGGTATTTCTTCGCAATTGCACCTGCAGCAACACGCATTGCAGTTTCACGAGCTGAAGATCGACCACCACCTCGGTAATCACGCACACCGTACTTTTGATGGTACGTATAATCAGCGTGGCCAGGGCGGAACTTGTCTTTAATTTCGGAATAGTCTTTAGAGCGTTGGTCTGTATTTTCAATCAATAGACCAATAGAAGTACCCGTAGTTTGGCCTTCAAATACACCGGATAAAATCTTTACTTCATCCGCTTCACGGCGAGCCGTTGTATAACGAGAAGTACCGGGGCGACGACGATCCAAATCTCTTTGAAGGTCTGCTTCGGTAATTTCTAATCCTGGTGGGCACCCATCTACGATACATCCTAGTGCGATACCGTGACTTTCTCCGAACGTAGTCACGCGGAAATGTTGTCCGATACTGTTTCCTGCCATTACTTCCTCTAAATCAGCTATTGAGCAGAAGGTTTGATTCCTAAACCAACCAACTAATAGCTTTACTTGTCTATTCTTCGTGAATTCATAGTGGCTTTATTACTAAATGATGTAAACCCCAAAAAACGAACAATTGTCAGTTTCTCGAAAAATAAAAAAGGAAGCCCATCACTAGGCTTCCTTGTTTCAATATATTTGATTTGCTTCGCATTCAACATGCGACTAATTCAAACGTTCAAATTAATCGTCGTTCGATGAACCATCCCACACCATATTATAGTTCACATCGGTAATGTACTGACTCCACCCATCACTGATTTTGCCAATGATGCTGTAGTTTTCATCTAATTCAAGTGAATGGCCATTATTCAACCCAAACAGGAATGAAAGTACCGCATTCGGTGTATCACCTTCATATACATCGTCACAAAATTGTGGGTGTAAAGCATAGCCGTTGTTTGCTGAAATGGATTCAGACGTCACAGTGAACCTTTCAAAAATAGCCGCATCGCCATTGTGCGAATTCAACAATCCATCACAGCTAATACCATTCATCCAGACCTTAATATAGTCGTGTGAGTTACCAGTTGAAAGTTCTGCTGTACTCATCTGTAGTGAGGTCGAAATTAACTCGTATTGGTGATCTTGTTCACCAGGCCAATATAGGTAAGCATCTCGTAACTCAGGGCCGTCACTTGATTTCAGTTGGATACGCTTTTCTGCATCAGCCTTGTTACTAAATCCAACATAACGACTTGATTCCCCTTCCTCAGTCCAGAGCATAGTCAACGCACCTTGTGAAATTAGGTTAGTATCATAATCGTTGGTGACATCATAACGCATGGTCATCGTTTCTTCGTCATCGACAAATGAACCCACTAGCGTGTCACCTTCAATAACGTACGTACCAACTTTCAAAGTCGCCTCTGTCGTACATTCCATTTTATTACTCAGGTCACGGTCATTGTAGAAGATCTCACCATCTTCAAAACGCACTGTGTCACACCAAACTTGAGCGTAATTCGTTCCATTTGAGCCTCGCTCTAGGAAATACCATGTATTGTCTTCAAGTGGGTGTCCATCAACTGGTGGCAATGGTGATTCTTCGATAACCGGGAAGCTCAGCGTTGCTGCAACCCAATCACTGTTAACGCCATCATTGACTGAGACTGTCAGTGTTTCTGCACCGGCTGCCGCAGGGCGCGGAAGTAAACCAGAGAAACTAACAACACCCTCTTCGCTTACTAGAGCGTTAAAGCCTGTACGTGCAGCTGTCGATAGAGTCGTTTCCACTTTGTAGTTTAGGGCGTCACCATCTTGATCTGTGAACAAAGCACTTACATCCAGCGGCTCCGTCAGCGACTCGCCTTCTGTTAGCATCCATGTATTCATTGTTAACTGCAAGTTTGCCAGCTCGTTCTCATCAACAACTGGCGGCTTGTTATCAGTTAACACCGTCACTTCAAAGTTCAGCGGGTATGAGCGAGCATCGTGAGCATCGGTCGCAAAAATATGATAAGTAAAGTCACCAGCCTCTTTTGGCTCGCCAGTAATAAGGCCCGTTGCAGAATCAATTTTCAGACCATTGCTTTCAGTTGTGCCTACGACTTCCATCGTAAAGGTCATTTCATCACCTTCAGCATCTTGGAACTTGTCACTAACATTGTATGGGTGCCACGCTTCACCCAACGTCAGTTCGACTGGTTCAGTGGTTCCTACAACTTTTGGTCGAGTATTTGGCTTAATGATGATGTCTCCACCACCCGGTGGGATATTAATAATTGGCGAGTAGTCATCGAGTGAGTCTCCGGCATCGATGATTTCTTGAGTCGCTTCCGCCATCGCCTGTGCAAGCTTCAGCTTGGTTTCGATATCGTGGTCGGATTTATCAACCAGCACTTCACCAATTAGGTTAAGTGCTTCTGCTTGTTCTGTGTTCTCTGCAATGTAGTCACCAAAAATCAGTGATTGCGACACCTCTAAGCCCGCATCACCGGTGATCGCGGCAACCACTTGCTCCTCTGCCTCTGCCAAAGTGAGTTCAGAGTCTGCAGCTAACAGTTTGTTCACCATGTTAGTCATTGGGTTGATAACTGCTCCGCTGCCCGCATTAGCCAGCGTGTAGTCGTGTTGCACTAAACCACGGTTACTGTCTACCGTTTGTCCAGCGACCGCATCTACACATACCACTGCATTGCGGTATTCCAAGCTCAAGCTTGCTTGGCCTTTATCGTCAGTCATGCCTTGAGATAAGTTACACACGCCATCTTGAGTACTGTCCACCAAAACATTAGCATTCGCTAAATAACCATCAATGGCCGTGATAGAAAACGTCGTTGGGTTACTCGACGAATCGCTGTCTGAACCACACCCAACCAGAGCCATTGCAATTGACGCTGCGAGCAAGCCTTGCTTTTTCATTATTATTCCTTGTTAAACCTATTCAATGAGTTTTCATACAGCCAACGTCAGTAGGCCGTGATAATTAAAACATCACTATTTTTAGAGGTTTACTTGGAACTCGCAAGGCACAGGGAATAATGGAAAACTCGTAAAATAATTTCTGAATTTTTCCAATTATGAGAAGTTAAGCTGCCAATTTATCGTGGAGCCAACTCTTAGCAAATTTGAGGTCTTTATCAATCAAACTGTTGCTGCAACCTAATAGTTCACTGATCTCTTGATGCTTTAGACCAATGTAGTATTTTAGTTTTAGTACGTTGGATTGACGGGGGTAGTGATGAGTGAAATCCATCAAGGACTTTTCTAACTCTACACGCTTATCAAGAGATAAATACTCGATTGACAATGCGTTTTCAACGAACATTAAATTGTCTTCCTGACGTTTATCAGCCTTCAACGCCCAAGAGTCATTAATGAGAATATGCTGCATCGCTTTAACTGCCATTAAAAAAAATCACGCGTACCTTCTATTTCACCTTTTCTTATAGACCCCACCTTTAAATACGCTTCATGAGTCAATATGGTCGCAGTACAGCTTGTATCATCAAGAGGCTTGTTAAATACCTTTGCGCTTTTATAACGACGTAATTGAGCTAACTCTTTGAGCCTAGAGTAAGCCAAACGGTACAATTCAGCTTCAGATTCTTTACAACCATGTTGCCATTGAGAAATGAGCTCAGTAAGACCTTCTTGCATCTGCGGGTTGTTTGATTTCGACACAATTAATCACCTTTAAACAATCGGAGGATGAGTAAGAACTAGAGACCCAATAGGCTCAATATCACCAGTTGCAATCCAAGAGTCGTATAATGTCTCATTTAATAACTCCCCATTAACTTCGAGATTAATCCCTTCACTATAAGCATCTACATCAACGACAATGCTATTTCGCGATCGAATAATTTCGTCCCAATCCAGCAAGGAATTATTCAACGGGTAAGCCATCGATGTTGCGTCATATATGATCGAATCAAGCTGCAACTTTTGACGACTAATACTTTTAGCCTCTATTGAAAGAGCGACTAAGGCTGTAGTCAAAATTGCAATAAAAAAAGAGGCATAAGTAGTGCTGGCGGGATAACGCTGAATAAACTTAGTTGCCCTATAAAGGCAATGTTGGTTGCGATAATTTAATGGATAGCAACACCTTACATTCTCTATATCATTGGCTAGGTCACGAACACTTTGATATCGATGAGTACGGTTCAAGTTGGTAGCATATTGATATACTCGAACTAAATCTCTAGGTGCTGTATCGTTAGGAAACATCTCTTGTAAAATTCGGCCTAAAGAGAACACATCAGACCTTTCATCTAAGCTATCGCCTGTGATTTGTTCTGGACTAGCATAAATTCGACTGACCGCCTTAATAGAATCTGATGCCTCATCACGGGAGCAGGTAAGGTTTTGAGTAAGGTTGAAATCAATGACCTTGGGTTCCCCATGTGTATTAATGAGTATATTTTCAGGTTTTAAGTCAGCATGTAGAACGTTCAACTCATGCGCATATTCAATAGCAAGGCAGATATCTCGAAATAACGTAAGCTTTTGGTCACAAGAGAGTGAATTAGTAGACAGGTATTCATCAAGTAAACAGCCATCAACGTACTCCATTACTATATAAGCAACTCCATTGTGCAGACCCGCATCATAAACCTTCGTAATGTTGGAATGATTGAGGTTTGCCATGATTTGAGCTTCACTGAAAAGTTTGTCTTTGCCTAAAATATTAAATGCTTCGGCGTTAAAAAACTTAATAGCATAGTTATGCTCAAACAAATGGTCACGCCTAGACGCAAAGTAAACCACCCCAAAGCCGCCTTTACCTAGTTCATGTCCAATAAGATAACGATCATCAACTATCTCGTTTTTAAATGATTGAAGCACGGGCATCGAAGAGGATAAATGAATATCTAACAATTGAGTCAAACACTGTTGCTCATATGCCAAAAGCAAATCGGAGACTCTTCGAGCCACTTGTGGTGAGGTGATGCTTAGTTCCGAGAGTTTTGATCGCCACTCTTTCGGATCTGTATCAATCATGTGATAAAAAAATTGGGTACTACTGAGATCAGGATTCATTTCTAGTGCCAGTAACAATTGCTACTCACCTTATATAATACAATACGAACCTACTTACATAGCCTAGAAATGAATTGATACAATTCGCAAGTATCAGAGATAAATTAACAACAAATACATTGAGAGTAAAAATGCTTATGAAATTAATGTATCGTAGTTCTATAAGAAAAGAGAGCTCCGAAATGCAAAAAACCCGACAACTCAGAGAGTTATCGGGTTTCTTTAAATAGTGGTACGCCCTGAAGGATTCGAACCTTCGACCACCTCCTTAGAAGGGAGGTGCTCTATCCAGCTGAGCTAAGGGCGCGCTACAGGAAAGGATTATACGAATTCGAATCAGTAAAGCAACGGCTTTGTGTAACATTCTGATCTAAGTGAGTAAAAAAAGGGCAACAAACATATAAGTGTTGGAAAATAGACCAAAGCAAACGTTTGCTTGATGGTAATCAAAAAGATTTTCTGGAATAATGCGCCAAAAACATCAGCCACTAACTTGAATATCAATACTAAGGAAATTCATGACTGCTCAAAATATTGATGGAAAGCTAATTTCTCAAACGGTTCGCTCCGAAGTTGCTGCACGTGTAAAAGCTCGTACTGAAGCTGGATTACGCGCTCCGGGCCTAGCGGTTGTTTTAGTGGGTGAAGACCCTGCTTCTCAAGTTTACGTTGGAAGTAAGCGTAAAGCGTGTGAAGAAGTTGGCTTCGTATCTAAATCTTACGACTTGCCAGCCACTGCAACAGAAGATGAATTGTTAACATTAGTAGACCAACTGAACGACGATCCAGAGATCGATGGCATTCTTGTTCAACTGCCTCTACCAGCTGGTATTGATAGCACTCACGTTCTTGAGCGTATCACGCCAGAGAAAGACGTTGATGGCTTCCACCCATACAATGTTGGCCGTTTGGCTCAGCGTATGCCTAAGCTTCGCTCTTGCACGCCAAAAGGTATCATCACGCTGCTTGACCGTTACAACATCGACTTACGTGGTAATCACGCGGTTGTTGTTGGTGCATCAAACATCGTAGGCCGTCCAATGACCCTAGAATTGCTTCTAGCGGGTTGTACAACAACGACATGTCACCGTTTCACCAAAGACCTTGAAGGACACGTGCGTCAAGCAGACGTTGTTGTGGTTGCCGTTGGTAAACCTAACTTCATTCCAGGTGCGTGGATTAAGAAAGGTGCCGTTGTGGTCGATGTTGGTATCAACCGTTTAGAATCTGGCAAGTTAGTGGGTGACGTTGAATACGACGTAGCGAAAGAAAGCGCAAGCTTCATCACGCCAGTACCGGGCGGTGTTGGTCCAATGACAGTTGCGAGCCTAATCGAAAACACCATGATCGCTTGTGAGCAATTTCACTCTAAATAATCTGCGAACGACAGTATAAACAGAATTAGAAAGCCGCAATGTGAAGAACGTTGCGGCTTTTTTGATATTAAGCTATTCGTTTTAGATACAAAACTAATCGCTTTTGATAAAGATCACTCGCTATTTGTCTGGAGTCTCAACTTTTTCTGTCTGGTCTGACGGTGGCAACAAACTGATGATCTCGCATTCCGTTGATATCAGTTTTTCCAGCTCAGAACCTTGTGTAATTAAGCGAAAGTCACCGTTAGTAATCACACCGAGTAGAATCGCTTTCGGGTACAACCCATTAAACTCACTCAGATCAAATGCCTCTGTTAACCCTGTGCTCTTAATTTGACTGCCTTGAGCCATCAACGAATTAAGCTTGGAATAAGTAATCCCTTCCGAAAACAAACTTCGATTACCATCGCGACTCACTTGATGCCTTTCATGCTTAGTCTCTGATGATTCAAGCTCAAACACCTTATTGGCGCCAAACTCATCTTGGTAGTGCATGCTGACTAGCGGGTTGGTTTGACGATAAGGTGAGACGATCATTGCGCGCCCTATCCCGTCCAATTCCAAATTGTTTTCCGCGTGGCTTGAGGCTGGGTTACCAAAATAGACATTCAGGTTATCCATACGCGCCAAACGAATGCTTTCCCAGTTGGTATCGGCAAGCACACTGTTGATATTATGTGTCGCCAGCACTTTGGCAAACTGGCGTGAAAACTGAGTCGCGCCAAAGAAGACAACGCCTTGCGCTTTCTCTTGCGTCACACCTAACCTTCTTGCCCACCAACTTGCGGTAAGGCTCTGAATCACAACCGTGCCTATGATGACCAAGAACACCATTGGAACCAGTAGATCAGCCCCATCAATCAATTGCTTCTCTTGAAGCTTGATTGCAAACAGAGAAGAAACTGCGGCAGCGACGATCCCGCGAGGCGCCATCCAACTCAAAAACCATTTATCTGCCGAGGTAAGATCCGTGCCGATCCCGCTGATCCACACACTCAGAGGACGAGCCACCAGCATAACGACCGCTAATAAGCCAATACCGCCCCAACCTATCGAGAAGAAAGTCCCCGAATCGAGTCGACTGGCTAGCAAAATAAACAACGCAGAAATGAGTAACACGGTCAGAGTTTCTTTGAATTCGATGATGTCTTCGAGATCCAAGCCTTTTACGTTGGCGAGCCATATCCCCATGATGGTCACGGTTAACAAACCCGATTCTTCACTCAAGTCATTGGAAAACGAGAAGGCCGCCAACATTAGCGTCAGTACCGCCACATTACGTAGATAGTGAGGTACCCAATGCCCTTGCAGCATCTTGGCAATCAAATGGCCACCGATGATCCCTAAGCCTAAACCTATGACTAGCGTCAGGCCCAGAGCTGACAGAACATGTCCGGTAGGGTCGGCAGAAGAAACAATGTACTCGTAGACAAGAACCGCAAACAGAGCTCCTATCGGGTCGATAACGATTCCCTCCCATCGCAAGATACTGCCTAACGAAGATTTAGGCTGAATACTGCGAAGCATGGGTACGATCACCGTAGGGCCCGTTACCACGACTAATGCACCGAATAGCGCCGCTAATGGCCAACTGAAATCCACAAAGTAGTAAGCACCAACAACAATGCATGCCCATGTAATCAACATGCCGAAACTCACGAGGTGAGTCACCATGCGACCGTGGCCTCTAATTTCCTTAAAGTTCAGGGTTAATGCCCCTTCAAATAGGATGATGGCAACGCCTAAGGAAATCATAGGAAACAGCACATCACCAAAAATGGCATCAGGATTTAGGACATTCAGGCCAGGACCTAACAACAGGCCAACGATGAGAAGAGGGAGAATTGCGGGAAGACGCAAACGCCAACCGAGCAGCTGACAAGCTAAAGACAAGAGTCCAATTAACGCCAAAGAAGAAGTAATCGACAAATCCATTTGTGCCCCTAAAAATTTGTACCACACCCTGTGACACAAACCTATTTGCTGAAACAAGAAAGCCTACATCATTAAACTATAGGCTCTGTTTTTCGTGCTAACCGAATATTAATGTGATTAATCAGTCACTTTACTATAGGGGAAATAAAGTGACTGACTCATCCACTCGGTACTTATCATCTAACTACAGAGAAAGCACCACGCCAGCAATCGCTGCGCTCATTAAGTTGGCAAGCACACCTGCACAAATCGCTTTAAAACCGTATTGTGAGATGAAAGAACGACGCTCTGGTACCAAGCTGCCCAAGCCACCGATTAGAATCGCCATGGTTGAGATGTTAGCAAAACCACATAGAGCAAAAGTCACGATCGCTTGTGAGTGTTCACTTAGCGCTTCTTTAGCATCCATTAGCTGGATGAAAGCCACGAACTCGTTCACGACAATCTTGTTACCGATCAATGAGCCGGCAACCACAGCCTCAGACCATGGCACACCGATCAGCCATGCAACGGGTGCGAACACATAACCTAGGATTAGCTCGAAGCTTAGGTTTACGCCAAACCAGCCACCAACAATACCTAATAAGCCATTCAGCATAGCAATCACACTGATAAAGGCTAGAAGTGTCGCACCCACCGCAACGGCAATACGAAGTCCAGACATAGCCCCATCTGCCATTGCCTCAACTACGTTTGTTGCTCGTGGAATTTCTACATCAGACTCAATATTTTCTTGAGCGTCATCTGGGCTACCAGGAACTAAGATTTTAGCCATCAATAGACCGGCTGGTGCAGACATGAATGCCGCAGCGATCAGAAAGTTTAGGTCAACACCTAGCGATGCATAACCCACTAGCGTGCCACCAGCGACAGAAGCCAAGCCACACACCATCACAGCAAACAGTTGTGAATCCGTCATGTGCTTTAGGTAAGGCTTAACCACCAATGGCGCTTCAATCATGCCAACAAAGATGTTGGCAGTCGCAGACAGTGACTCTGCACGACCTGTGCCCAAGAACTTCTGCAGCGCGCCACCGATAAGGTTGATCACCTTTGGCATAAAGCCGATGTGGTACAAACCCGAGATCAGTGCAGAGAAAAAGATAATGATGCCTAGAACGTTAATCGCGAAAACGAAACCGTTATTCGTAAGGCCACCAAATAGGAAGTTGATCCCCTCTTGACCGTAGTTGATCAAGCTAGATACCGCACCTGTGGCTGCATTCAACGCTTCTTTACCCATTGGTACATACAGAACCAACAGCGCGAATGAGATTTGTAATAAGAAAGCCAAAGAGACTGTTCTTAGTGGAATATTTTTTCTGTCCGTAGATAGTAACCAAGCGGCAACTAAAATAGTGATAATTCCAAGTAGCGAAGCCATGTGCATCAACCTAAAAGTTGTAGATAGGAAAGGCGACGCATTCTATAGAGGAAATCGTTTGCGGCAAGTGGCGGTTGTTAACGTGATGTTGGGGTAATCACCTTTGAGTAATGATATAAATTAAGTTATTGAATTTTAATAATTAAGTTTGATTAAAAACCATACTTTTTCCATATGGAAATTATATTTATAGATTTGGAAACAGTTAACGATGCAGTTCAACGCAAGTTTTCAGGTTTTCATCCCAGTATGTCGGCGATCCAATATGATCTTTGATGAACTCAATCACCGCAGAAAGCTTCTTCGGCATGTTCTTTCGACTCGGATACACGGCATAAAATGGCATTAATTGGCTAGCTCGCCATTCCGGCAAAACTTGGATTAATTTGCCCGTTCTAAACTCTTCCTTCACAAGGTAAGTTGCCAGATAAGCAACGCCCCACCCTGACACGGCTGCGTCTCGCACTGCCTCAGCTAAATCCACCGAGTAATCACCCGCCACTTTAACACTGAGGTTTTCTTGGCCATTATCAAATGCCCAAGATGTGTAATCTCGCTCTCGGCTGCGATAGATAAGGCAGTTATGGTCTATCAGATCAGAAGGTACATGTGGAGTCCCAGCTTTAATCAGATAATCCGGCGATGCTGCCACCACAAACTGACTGTCTGCCAATCGCTGCGCAATATAACCTTCGGGCAAATCTTCGTTATTGGTGATCCAGAGATCCAATCGCTCTTCAATCATATCCACTTTGTAGTCAAACAAATGCACTTCAATTCTGAGCTGAGGATAAAGCTGCCTGAGCTGATCAATCGCAGGAATGATGTGCAAAGTACCAAATGACTGCGACAACCCAACTCGCAATATTCCAGAGATGTCATCACGCTGGCTGTCCATATCCATTTGAGCCGCTTTTACCGTGTTAAACAGCTGCTCACAGTGCTGATAGAACACTTCTCCGGCTTCGGTCAACGTTAAGCTACGTGTGGTTCGTTGTACCAACTTGATGCCGATTGAGTCTTCAAGCAAAGCAACTTGCTTACTGATATGAGACACCGAAACGTTCAAGCTTTTTGCAGCACTGGTAAAGCCTTCATGCTTAATTAACGCATGGAATATCACCATCTGTGCAGCTCTATCTGTTAGCACAAGGCCACCTTCTTAAAATCTCTGAAATATAAAATCAAAAAGGACTCCGAAGAGTCCTTTAGTTCGTTCTGCCTATGGTAGGCCAAATGCTATCAAAGCAAGCCATACCGACTAATAAAATTAAGCCTACTAATCAAACTTAATTCTGTCTGCTAAGTGGCTAACTGCCAAAGCAAAGTAGTAAGAACGATTCCACTTCATTAACACATTGTAGTTGTTGTAAATGAGGTACGAACGACCCGCTTCGTCATCCGGCATAATCAACCAAGCTTTAATGTCTTCATCAAGCGTCGGCAGTGGGCGATCGTCGTAGCGCTTAATACCAAGTTCAGACCACTCTTTTAGGTACTTCGCTTTGTCTTCAGTTCGGCCTTGTAAATCAATAGACACGGTTGACGGTACGTGAACCTGACGGCCCCAAGTGTACTTATCATCCCAACCTGATTGGCTAAGGTAATTGGCTGCCGAAGCAAACACATCTTCTTCAGTGCCCCAAATGTCTTTCTTACCGTCGCCATTACCATCAGCGGCAAACGCTAAGAATGAGCTTGGCATAAACTGAGGTTGCCCCATCGCCCCAGCCCAAGAGCCTTTCATCTCTTTTGGTGCAATATGGCCTTGATCAAGAATCTTCAACGCCGCCATTGCTTCGCTACGGAAAAACGCTTCTCTGCGACCTTCGTAAGCCATAGTCGTTAGAGCATCGATAACACTGTAGTTACCGGTGAACTTACCAAAGTTACTCTCAACACCCCATAGTGCGACAATGAATCTTGGTTGAACGCCATATTCATCACCAATACGCTTTAACGAAGTGTAATGCTTCTTATAAAGTGATCTGGCTTGCTTCACTTTCCAATCTGGTACCGCTCGTGGAATGTATTCATCCAGAGTCAGCTTCTTCTCAGGTTGGTTTTTGTCGGCTTTCACCGCTCTTGGCTTAAACGTTACACCATCAAAGGCTTCATCAATGATCGCTTCAGAAACGCCTTCTTCACGGCCTTGTTGCTTTAGTTTTTCTACATATTGTTCGAAGCTCAATTCTTCAGCGTGTACTGAGCTAATGGTCAGACTATTACCCAAAAGTAATGCCGACACAGCCAATATGGTTTTCGAAAATTTACTCAACGATCATTCCTCCTTGAATTGAGGTGGATATCACTCTTCGTCTTGAGATTTCTGTTGGGCTTTACGCTCTTTATGAAGCTCAAGTTCGTTAACTGGTGGTGGCGGAACCTGCAAAAAGAAACCATCAGTATTCAGTGATTCTTTCACTTTTTCGATGTTTACTTGAGCCAGTTTACGGCCATCCATTTTAATTACCATTACAAAACTAGGTTTACCAAACATTTGCATCAATGCGTCAGGAACTTGTGAAAAATCATCCTTCTTAGGGATATAAAGGTATGTTCCTTCTTTCTTTGAGCTTTTATATATAGAACACAGCATGACAAACCTTTTTAATTGATTATGACTACAAAACTCTCACTTGCGAGATCAATAGTTTATGTTAGGGAAATATTGAGAACAAAACGTCCATTTGACAACAAGATTACTTGCTGTGCTTGGTTTGGGAATATAACATGATAAACCTAGTTTCAGGCAATGCCCTTTATTTTATTGATAAAGAAATTGTACCAATTCGCTATTGAGGTCCTGTAGTTTTTCGATGTCTAGTAACCCAGATCTAAAAGGTAGCAGCTTTACGCTATCTGTTTTGCACTTATCCGATGATCAAGTCGAAAATGCAGTGTCTTTTCTTCAAGAGAAGGTAGACCAAGCACCCACGTTTTTCGCAGCTGCGCCTGTTGTTATCAACATCAGCAAAGTCGCAGGCGATATCGATTTTGTGCAACTGAAAAATGGTATCTCTCAAGCGGGTATGATCCCGGTTGGCGTGGCTGGCTGCTCTGATAAGCGTATGCAAAATCTCGCGAAAGAAGCGGGCTTTGCTGTCATGACGGCAAGCAAGTCTCCGTCGCAAGCTCCAGCGAAGATGGCACCGATCAAGGTGATAAGGACCCCTATTCGTTCTGGTCAGCAGGTTTATGCGAAAGATGGCGATCTATTGATACTCAGCCATGTGAGTGCAGGCGCAGAAGTGATTGCCGATGGCAGCATCCATATTCATGGCACATTACGCGGCCGTGCGATTGCAGGTGCAAGTGGTCAAACTGAAGCAAAAATAATTTGTAATGATTTACAAGCCGAGCTGGTGTCCATTGCTGGAAATTACTGGCTCAGCGATCAAATTGAAAGCGAGTACTGGCAGAAGAAAACCATGTTCAGTATGGCAAGCGATGTATTACACGTTGACGTCCTCGCAATATAAGAGAAATAAAAGGAAAAAATAATGGCACGCATTATCGTTGTAACGTCAGGTAAAGGCGGGGTAGGCAAAACGACCTCTAGTGCAGCTATTGCCTCAGGTCTGGCTTTAAAAGGGAAGAAAACCGCAGTTATCGACTTTGATATCGGTCTGCGTAACCTAGATTTAATCATGGGTTGTGAGCGTCGTGTTGTTTACGATTTCGTTAACGTTATCAATGGTGAAGCAACGCTGAACCAAGCGATGATCAAAGACAAGCGCACAGAAAACCTATTCATTCTCCCGGCTTCTCAAACTCGTGATAAAGACGCACTAACCAAAGACGGTGTTCGTCGCGTATTTGATGAATTGGATGAGATGGGCTTTGATTTCATCATCTGTGATTCTCCTGCGGGTATCGAGCAAGGCGCTCTAATGGCGTTGTACTTTGCTGATGAAGCGATTGTAACGACCAACCCTGAAGTCTCTTCTGTACGCGACTCAGACCGCATTCTAGGTATTCTTGACTCTAAATCTCGTCGTTCTGAAGACGGTTTAGAGCCAGTGAAAACTCACCTTCTACTGACTCGCTACAACCCAGCACGCGTAACTCAAGGTGAGATGCTGAGTGTAGAAGACGTTGAAGAGATCCTACACATCTCTCTACTGGGCGTGATTCCAGAGAGCCAAGCGGTACTGAACGCATCGAACAAGGGTGTTCCAGTTATCTTTGACGAAGCAACCGACGCAGGTATGGCTTACAATGATACTGTAGAGCGACTACTAGGTAGCCAAGTGGACTTCCGTTTCTTAACGGAGCAGAAGAAAGGCATCTTCAAAAGACTGTTCGGGGGCTAATACGCAATGTCATTACTAGAGTTTTTCAGACCACAGAAAAAGACAACTGCAAACCTAGCCAAAGAACGTTTGCAGATCATTGTTGCAGAGCGACGCAGTCATGACGACCCAGCGCCGTCTTACCTGCCGCAACTAAAAGAAGACATCTTGAAGTGTATTGCCAAGTACGTTGAGGTCGATCCATCAATGGTTGATCTGACTTTCGAACACAAAGATGATGACATCTCAGTACTAGAGCTGAATGTTAAGCTTCCAGAAGAAGATCGATAGCCTTTCTTAACAAGATAGACAGGCATACGCTTGCTTATATTGATCGAATAAAAAAAGAGAGCCTAGGCTCTCTTTTTTTATCTGCAGTTTATAGCTGTAACTAAGTTAGATTTTATAACAGCAAGCGGTTATTTGATCGCTTTACTCAGCTTTTCGCCAACCACATCTAAACGCCAGCCTTGCATAACATCAGGTAGCTTTTCAGGGTTACGTTGGTGTTTCCAAACCCAGCTTAACACTTGATTAAGTTGCTTCTTCGATGCCAAAAACTCGGTCGCTAAACCGCTATGTTGTGATGCTGTTTTCACTTCATCTTTCAACACCTTGAAAAGCTGCTTGTAGCCAGGAAAATCCATTAGACGTTCCACTGGTGCTGGGTACTCTTCTTCTGGTGTATGTTCAGCTAATTTAACGATTGAGCTGATCTTCGCACCATGGCGACGAACAGAGCGGTAATCGAAACCTTCCTGTTCCATGTGCTTAGGATCTTTCATCGCGAAACGCGCCACAGCCCATAAGTCTTGCTCTTTGAAGACAAAATTCAGTGCTAAATCGCGCTTGATTGCTTCTTTTAGACGCCAAGTTGCTAGCGGTCGTAAGATCGCTAGCTGCTTAGGTTTAAGCTGCCACGCCCCTTTAATATCAAGGTAGGCAGTGTCTGGGTTTACTTTACGAATGCGTTTGGCAACTTGTAAATCAGACTCTTGTTGAGCCGCTTCCCACCAGCCAGCTTCCATCACTTTTTCTAGAAGCTTGTTGTACATTGGCATTAGGTAATGCACGTCTGCCGCTGCGTAGTCCAATTGCTTTTGAGAAAGCGGACGCGCCAGCCAGTCGGTGCGAGATTCACTCTTATCGAGATCGACACCGACAAACTCTGAAACCAGAGCAGCAAAGCCCGTTGATAAGCCATGACCTAAGAAAGCCGCCATGATCTGAGTATCAACCATTGGTGTTGGTGTACAGCCAAATGCGTTTTGGAACACTTCCAAATCTTCGCCGCAAGCGTGCAGCACTTTCAGAACAGAGGTGTCTTTCAACAATCCAACAAATGGTGTCATTTCACCAAGAGCAATAGGGTCAATCAGTGACAGCGTTTCACCATCAAATAACTGAATCAAGCCTAATTGAGGGTAATAGGTTCTTGTACGAACAAACTCCGTATCAAGCATAACGACATCGGCTTCACGTGCTTGTTGGCAAACTCGCTCAAGGTCTTTCAATTGGGTAATGATTTGATAATCCACAAAAACTCTCACAGGTTTCTATTTGATCGCCGGATACAAAAATGCCGACATTAACTGTCGGCATTCTAACACCATTTTTCAGCGCTCGCTTAGTTTAAGCGCCTCAATGGTTATGGTGTAGTACTTTCTCGTCAACGAGCTAATTATTCGCTAGCGCGTTTCGCAAGTTCTGCATCGTTTTCTTCACGCAGTACGCGTCGTAAGATCTTACCTACGTTAGTCTTTGGAAGATCATCTCTGAACTCGACTAATTTAGGGATCTTGTAACCCGTTAGGTGCTCACGACAGTGCGCGATAATATCTTCTTTGGTCAGGCTAGGGTCACGCTTAACCACGTAGATCTTAACCAACTCACCAGACACTTCGTGAGGTTGACCGATAGCCGCCACTTCTAACACTTTGCCATGCAGAGCCACGACGTCTTCAATCTCGTTCGGGTAGACGTTGAATCCAGACACAAGAATCATGTCTTTCTTACGGTCAACGATGTATAGCAAGCCTTCTTCGTCAAACTTGACGATGTCACCTGTCGATAACCAACCGTCTTGATCGATCACTTCTTTAGTCGCTTCAGGGCGCTGCCAGTAACCTTGCATCACTTGAGGTCCACGAACTTGTAGCTCGCCCACTTGGTCATTAGCAATAACCTTGCCTTCATCATCAACAATACGAACCTCTGTCGATGGTACTGGTAGGCCGATAGCACCAGTGTAGTCTTTGAGGTCGTATGGGTTACCTGTTACCAATGGTGAGCATTCGGTTAAGCCATAGCCTTCCAATAGGTGAATGCCTGTTGCTTTCTTCCATTGCTCAGCAACAGCGCGTTGAACCGCCATGCCACCGCCAACAGATAGGCGTAGGTTACTGAAATCCAATTCGTGGAAATCTTCGTTATTAACTAGCGCATTAAACAGTGTGTTTACACCGGTAATCGCGGTAAACGGCACCTTTTGCAGCTCTTTAATAAAGCCAGGAATATCACGAGGGTTAGTAATTAAAAGGTTACGACCACCCATCTCAACAAACAGTAAGCAGTTTACCGTCAGTGCAAATACGTGGTAAAGCGGTAATGCCGTTACAACCAACTCGCGGCCTTCTTGCAGAACAGGACCGTAAGCCCCTTTAGCTTGAAGTACGTTCGCAATCATATTGCGGTGCGTTAGGATTGCGCCCTTCGCTACACCCGTTGTTCCACCCGTGTACTGAAGGAACGCAATGTCATCACCCGCCATGAACGGCTTCACATATTGAAGACGACGACCTTTGTGCAGCGCTTTTCTGAATGAGATAGCACCCGGCAGATCATACTTAGGCACCATGCCTTTTACGTATTTCACTACGAAGTCGACAATTGTACCTTTCGCGCGTGGCAGCATTTGCCCTAGGCTAGTTAGAACTACGTGTTTAACCGGCGTGTTATCAACGACTTTCTCTAGCGTGCTCGCAAAATTAGATACGATAACAATCGCCTTTGCACCAGAATCGTTCAGTTGATGTTCAAGCTCACGAGGTGTGTACAGTGGGTTGACGTTCACTGCAATCATACCGGCACGCAATACACCAAACAGTGCAATTGGGTATTGCAGTAGGTTTGGCATCATTAGCGCGACGCGATCGCCCTTCTTCAGTTTCAAGTCATTCTGTAGGTAAGCAGCGAAAGCACGGCTGCGCTCTTCAAGCTTACGGAATGTCATAATCGAGCCCATGTTCTCGAATGCAGGTTGGTCCGCGTACTTCTGTACCGACTGTTCAAACATTTCTACAAGAGATGGGTACTGATCTGGGTTGATCGTTTCTGGTACGTCACTTGGATAACGTGAAAGCCAAGGTTTATCCACGATGTTACTCCTCGTTTATCAGCTGACGACTGCTTCGCCGCTTTTTATCATTGCGGTATTACAGCACAGCTTTAGTGCATGAGCACTAAAAGGCTCAAACACTTGTTTAAATTTTGTTAACTACACCAAGAATTAGCTCTGAAACTAGCTCTGGGCTCTCTAAATGACAATGATGTCCGCCAGGAACAGTCTCTATATGCAGAGGACTATGCACTGATTTGTAGCGATTATGCTGCAAATGTCGGAATCCATCATTCCCTAGGATTATTAATTGAGGGCATTCAATAGCCGCCATAATCACTTCAGCGTGCGCCTGTGACATTCGATATAACGAGTCACATTTTAGATTAGGGTCGCATCGCCATTGCCAAGAGTTCTCAAACTCGACAATACCTCGCTCAACAATAGGAGCGATTAATTCAGCATTAATTTGGTTGGCGTGAGCTCTCAGCTTAATAGCATCCTCAAGGCTTGCCAGAGGACGTGAAGGCTTTCTTCGCTGTCGAAGACGACTGAGTACCCCATCCCTCAAGCGAGAGACTGTTTCGTGGGGAGCTTCAGAAAGAGGTCCGTGACCTTCAATTTGAATTAATCCTGACACCTTTTCAGGAAAGGCGGCACTATAGCAACTTGCGATCAATGCACCAAGTGAATGTCCTACTAGTACCAGTCTGTTTGGCGATAATTTAATCACCAACTGATGCAAGTCATCAATATAATCATGAAATGGGTAGTAACTTCCCGATTTGTGGGAAGAGAAACCGTGTCCGAAGAGATCAATAGCAACAAGGTGAGCATTGGGAGCAAGCTTGGCTACTTGCTGTAAAATCTGATTAAAACTGGATGAATTATCCAACCACCCATGAATAAAAACGACCGTCGTTGCGGTCGTTTGTGGGTTACCAATTTGTTGTGTTGCAAGCGTCCCGCAGGCAAGGGAATATGACTTTTCAATCATCAAACATCTAATTCCGTCTAGTTGTGCAATAAACGTTTAATAAAGTTAATTACTCTACGTCTTTTATCACTCGACCTTGTCTTGGCATCGTTTGAAAACTGCGACAATGTAGACTTCTGCAAGAGTAATAAGTTGGTGCAAAATCGTTAACAACAACTCGTTCCGTAATGTTCCACAGTCGTTGGTTGTCCACTTTCATTACAGGGAAAGTGTAAGGGTATTCCCCTATTTTTCCATCTTCACTACCATTGGATTGACCAACTAATGTAATCAAACGGCCTTCTGCAAAACTTAGAGGCTCAACATACCCTTCAATGTAACCAACAAAACGTCCGCTTGGCTCTGCGTCTAGATCTGGCTTACCGCTACTCGAAATCGGCATATTAGCGACTTCGATTCGAGTCTTATCTTTCAAGTTTGTTACTTTAGATATCACGCCACCTAATCGAACACTTTGCGCATCCGGTAGTTGGTCGACCCATTGCTGGTAATCGCTAATCACAGGCTCTGATTTTGCTTCAAGCTCGCTAGGGAGTGATGAACACCCGGCAAGTACCACGACACCAAGAGAAACGGCGATTAAGCGTAATTTAGAGAGATAGTTTGACATGGTTCTGGTCCTTAAACAGGCATTAATAAGAAGCTCTAGATGTAGATATCGACACCGATAAGCTTTGCAAGTTCTTCTTTCTTCGCCTGATTCATTACATCCATATACTCTTCCATAGCCTTACGTCCTCGGCCTTCTGGAAGATCATACTGGATTTGAGCCTTGTGTAGTTCAGACTCTTTAACTTGGCGAATAGAGTGAGAAACAGCATTAGCCACCTTAGTCGGTTGCCCAACCGCAGTGCTAGCATCAGATTTTTTTGCCTGCTCCTTCTTTTTAATTCGATTAGGCTTAGACGCACTGCCTATCGAAGAAGGAGGTAAGTTGTTAATTGATACCATGACTAAATATCTGCCCTCTCAAATCTAAATAATACGCATTTAGATCTAATTTGCATCAGAACCTTGTAAAAATTATTCGCGACCTGGCAGTTTCTTCCAAGTCACTTTATCACGAAGATAAACTGGCTCAGACTCTTCAGCTGCAACCGCTTTGCCTTCTGCGTAAGCAAATTGAGCAAGGAACGCCATATCTTGAGCTTCTGGGAATAAAACCTCACACGCTTTGGTGTTGATCGCTAGAGTATCCATATGTTCTGCGTACGCTTCCCAACCTGTGCCGACTTTTGCCCATGTTTCAGAGCCTGCT
The DNA here is from genome assembly GCA_023206055.1 of Vibrio cyclitrophicus. NCBI lineage: Bacteria > Pseudomonadati > Pseudomonadota > Gammaproteobacteria > Vibrionales > Vibrionaceae > Vibrio > Vibrio cyclitrophicus. Next base: position 2,693,958 of record CP065366.1, read on the forward strand.
TCTAACTGCGAAGCCAATTCGCTTGGTGGTGTAACACATTCAGCATCAACTGCTGTCCAGCGACCGTCTTGTTCACGGCTATAACGAGCCCAGTACACTTCACTCATACGCGCATCAATCGCTGTTGCTACATGAGTTTCACCAAATTTACGGTAGCTGCCTTGCGCCATCGCTGCCAGCGTAGAGACACCGATCATTGGTAAATCCGCACCAAAAGCCAAGCCTTGAGCAATACCAATACCAATACGTAAACCAGTGAAACTGCCTGGGCCTTGGCCAAACGCGATAGCATCGATATCGGTTAAAGCGACATTCGCTTCTTTCAGTACTTCATCAACCATAGGTAGAATTTTTTTCGTATGGTCTCGAGGAGCCTCTTCGCTACGTGCGAACACCTGGTCACCGATTACTAATGCAACTGAACAATTTTCAGTTGCGGTATCTACTGCAAGAATTTTCGCGCTCATTTGTGTCTCAAATATCTGTTATCTAATCTAAAAATAATGGCTAAACTCAACAATGCCACTTAATCAGCAGCGGTTGAATGGTCTTTAGCTAAGAATTCTTTAATGACCCCTAAGTCACGGGTACGTGGAATGGGCGGTAAACTCGCCAAAAATATGCCACCGTAATCGCGAGTCACCAATCGGTTATCGCAAATAATCAAAGCGCCATTATCGCGCTTGTCACGTATCAATCGGCCGACACCTTGTTTCAAGGTAATCACAGCGTCTGGCAACTGTACTTGTGCAAAAGGATCACCCCCTTTTAGCTTACAATCCTCGATTCGAGCCTTAAGTAAAGGGTCATCAGGGGCCGTAAAGGGCAATTTGTCGATGATAACACAGCTTAATGCGTCGCCCCTAACATCTATCCCTTCCCAAAAAGCGCCTGTCGCCACGAGCAATGCGTTACCCAATTCCATGAACTCGGCTAAAGTTTTTTGCTTACTTGTCTCACCTTGCAATAGAACGGGAACCGTGAGGGTTTCTCGGAATCGCTCGCCCAACTCTTTCATCATGCTGTGTGAAGTACACAAGAAGAAACAGCGACCTTGGTTTTGCTCGATCACAGGAGTCAGCATTTTAACTAGCTTATCCGCCAACCCCGGACTATTCGGTTCTGGAAGATAACGAGGCACACACAATCGCGCCTGATTCGGGTAATCAAATGGGCTCGGCAATGAAAACTGTGCAGACGGCTTTAATCCAAGTCGAGATGTGAAGTGGTCGAAATCATCCGACACCGCTAGCGTTGCTGAGGTAAACACCCACGCGCCCGGCTTCAGCTCAATCTGCTCGTAGAATTTATCGGCGACTGAAAGCGGTGTGATGTGCAAAGCGAATTGCCTTGGTGTTGTGTCATACCAATAGGAGTACCCCGTAATCGACACATCGCACACACGCTCAATACGTGACTTAATCATGTTTGCGCGCTCGAAGGCAGTGTCTAACAGCTGGCTTCGACCCAATGCTAATTTCAATACATCAACGGCCAGTTGCAACGCATCTTGTAGACGAACAAGTTCTCGTGCAATCGATTCGGATTTCAATGCTTCACGCCAGTTACCACGAAAGCCGGTATCACCGAGTACGATACGCAGATCGGCTGACGATTGAATGAGCCTCTCGCCAACTTTTTGTAGCTGACGCATGTCTTTAGCTTCAGTGCGGTAAGCGATTTCAATGTCTTTGGCTAGTTCTTGGATTTGTCGGCTTGATACTGATTGTCCAAAGTACTGACTGGCAATATCGGGAAGCTGATGCGCTTCATCGAAAATAAACACATCGGCTTCAGGAATCAGCTCACCGAATCCGGTCTCTTTAATCGCTAAATCCGCTAAGAACAAGTGGTGGTTCACTACAACCACATCAGAGTCCATCGCTTTTTTACGCGCTTTCAACACAAAGCAATCGGTGTAGCTTGGGCACTCTTTACCTAAGCAGTTGTCGTTAGTTGAGGTAATAGTTGGAATAACTGGGCTATCTTCAGCAATGTCATCGCAATCGCCTAAGTCACCCGTTTGAGTCGCCGAAGACCAACTGCGCACTTTCACCAACTGCGCTAACAATGTTGGGTCGGTATGAGTGCCATGACTTTCGATCATCTGGCGGCTCAAGCGGTCCAAACACAAATAGTTTGAACGTCCTTTGAGTAACGCAACCTGACCATAAAAGCCAAGCGCATCGACCATTAATGGCAAATCTCTGTGAAAAAGCTGTTCTTGGAGGTTTTTAGACCCCGTACTAATGATGGTTTTCTTGCCACTAAGGAGCGCTGGCACTAAGTAAGCAAAGGTCTTACCGGTACCCGTTCCCGCTTCAACAACTAACTGGCTTTGTTTCTCAATAGCTTGTGAAACCGCTTCAGCCATGTCTAACTGAGCTTGTCTTGGTTGAAACCCTGGGATTGCTTTGCCCAGAGCGCCATCAGCAGAAAACGTTTTAGATATCATAGAGTACGTGGTTTAGAAAAATAGAAGGCGAATTATGGCAGGTTTATTGAGCCGGTGCGAATCAAGTATGACTTCGCACCGGAGGTGTCTATCGAATAGAACATGACAGGCTAAGTCCTTCTTACCGACCTAGCCCAAAACAAATGAAAGGGTTGTTTAACTACTTACGATTCAAATAACGAGACAACCAAGGTGCACCAGTAAAGTCAGTGTCACTTGATTGCATGGCTTTAGCAGCATCAGTCGGAGAGGCCTTGCTTTCCCACATTTCATCAAGAACGTTGCCGTCCACCTGAACATCACCAACTAATGAATTTACACGCTTACAATATAACTTTTTCGCTAGTAACTCTTTATCCATAAATGATCACCTATGCATGGCTGAAAATGTTGGCTTGCTCTAGTGGGACTTGACCGAGAATGTCGGTTAAACCGTCAGAAATCTAACCTCTACCTGAATTTATTAAGCCTCTCAATTTATTAATCCCCTAAATGAACGGTAGATTTTGTTGAAACCAAATTGATAATAGATTAATTATAACGGTGATATTGCGGCTCAGTTCACCGTTCGACGGCCTGCATTAAATTTTGAAAAATCCCGATTTCATATAATAAGTGCAACATTTCATGGAAGTAAGATGCAAATGGAAAGAAAAACTTTATTAACACATTGTACTGATGCCCCAGGCCTCATATCAAAGATCACCAACATTTGTTACAAGCACCAACTCAATATTATTCACAACAACGAGTTCGTTGATAACACTAGTGGCCACTTCTTTATGCGCACTGAGCTTGAAGGGTATTTCAATGATGAAACCTTACTTGCCGATTTAGACCAAGCCCTACCAGAAAAGACAAAACGTAAGCTTGTTGATTCATCTCGTAAGCGTGTCGTGATACTCGTGACTAAAGAAGCGCATTGCCTTGGCGATATTCTGATGAAGAACTTCGATGGCAGTTTGGATGTAGAAATTGCCGCTGTAGTTGGCAACTACGATACTCTGCAAAGCTTAACCGAGCGTTTTGATATTCCTTATCATCATGTTTCTCACGAGGGATTAAACCGTGAAGAACATGAGAAGAAGATGCTTGAAGTGATTGACCAGTATGAGGCGGACTATCTGGTTCTTGCTAAATACATGCGAGTACTGACTCCGGGTTTTGTTGAGAAGTACAACCACAAAATCATCAACATCCACCACAGCTTCTTGCCAGCATTCATTGGTGCTAAACCATACCAGCAAGCTTATGAACGCGGCGTAAAAATCATTGGTGCAACGGCGCACTTCGTGACAAACGATCTCGATGAAGGCCCAATCATCAAGCAAGATGTTATCCCAGTGGATCACAACTTCAGCGCGAAAGACATGGCTCAAGCGGGTCGTGATGTTGAGAAGAACGTATTGAGTAAGGCGCTAAACAAGGTGATCAATGATCATGTGTTTGTTTACGGCAACAAGACCGTGATTTTGTAAGTCGGGTCTTAAAAGCGATTTACAGTAAGACTTCCAGTTAGAACCCAATAAAAAACGCGCAACAGGGTTAACCCATTACGCGTTTTTTGTATCTGGTTATCAGACTAACTTTTAGAAATTCCCGACTGCGCTCCTTCGTCGCTATCGGGAATCACGAACTCGGTGATGAATCTTTTAGCTATAGGCTCCAACATCCGCCCTCCAACGCTCAGTCAGCACCTAAAGATAGACTTTGGCAAACACGATTAAACACTCCGTCATTCCGACGAGTTTAAGCGAGATCAGGAATCTCTTTCCTGTTAACTATCGACTGAGACTAAGCTTGCTCTGACTCCACAATCTTCTTCAACGAATGTGGGTGCAACTTGATGCAAATCCCTTGATGCTTGAATGCGACCGTTGGGTTATTCAAACGTTCACCCTCACCTTTCGGGCTAGAGAGTTTGATCTTAACGCCTTGCTCAGCCAAAGTTTCAAACTTAACGGCGAACTGTGGGTAGGTTTCTTTAAGATCCGCTAAATACTCATCGGCCGTTTGCGCGTGAGAAGGAATCACGAACTCAACATGCTCCCAGTCTTGAGACGGGTAAATTTTACCTTCTGCAGGGTACGGAAGCTCTAAACACTCAATCTTCCAACCAAGACTTTGCAATGGTTCATCGAAAGCCAACACCACAATGGGACGACCGTTAATCATCGCTTCTGAAATCGTAGAACCGTATTCAGACCATGCTTGATGTGCTGATTTCGCAAGCTCAGTTTCATTGATTCTTAATGCAATATGATCCGCTTGAGCAAAGCTTAAATCCAAACCCAATGTATTCCCTAGGTTCTCAATTTTCGCCATAAACGTATCAAGGCGCGCAATCATTTGTTGTGGTTCTAGTTCGGCTTGCTTCAGGCTCATCGTCATTATCTTTGTTCTCCAAATAATGGCTGCATGGTATCAGTTTTACTTTCAGCAACAAGCGTTGCTTTTGCAAAAAACATGTAATTAACACCCTATCTCAACAACCTAAATGGACAAACTCAGCTTATCAAAAGTTGTTTGTCAAAAACCCCTCAGGAAATGTGAATTTTCTATCAATCCGGCCTATAAGAAAGCTCTCAAAATTGGTATGATTACCGCCATTTTTGTGAACTTAAACAGAGTCTGTTGTTCATTTCAGCATTAAATCGTTAACTAGACGCATAATTAGCCAAATTTAATGCCCACGAAATAACGGCCACTCTTATTCATCCTTGAATTGAAGGAAACGCGTGTGAATATCCAAGCACTGATTAATGACAAAGTATCTCAGGCTCTAGAAGCCGCTGGCGCACCTGTAGGCTCTCCTGCGGCTGTTCGCCAATCTGCAAAACCACAATTTGGTGACTACCAAGCAAACGGCATTATGGGTGTTGCTAAACGACTAGGCACTAACCCTCGAGAATTTGCTCAAAAAGTATTGGACGTTCTAAACCTAGACGGTATCGCTTCTAAAGTTGAAATCGCAGGTCCAGGTTTCCTAAACATCTTCCTAGATGAGGCATTCCTAGCACAACAAGCAGACGCAGCACTGGCTGATTCTCGCCTTGGTGTTGCAGCAGCTGAAGCGCAAACCATTGTTGCTGACTACTCTGCACCAAACGTTGCAAAAGAAATGCACGTTGGTCACCTACGTTCAACGATCATCGGTGATGCTGTTGTTCGTACACTTGAGTTCTTAGGTCACAAAGTTATCCGTGCTAACCACATTGGTGACTGGGGTACTCAATTCGGTATGCTTATCGCAAACCTTGAGCGTATCCAAGCTGAAACGGGCGAAGTTTCAATGGAGCTTTCAGATCTTGAACAGTTCTACCGTGAATCTAAAAAGCTTTACGACGAAGACGAAGAATTCGCAGTAAAAGCACGTGGCTACGTAGTGAAACTGCAAAGCGGCGACGCATACTGCGCTGAAATGTGGAAAAAACTGGTTGACGTAACCATGGTTCAAAACCAACGTAACTACGATCGCCTAAACGTATCACTGACACGTGATGATGTAATGGGTGAAAGTATGTACAACCATATGCTTTCAAACATCGTTGCTGATCTACAAGCACAAGGCCTAGCAAAAGAGTCTGACGGCGCACAAGTTGTATTCCTAGACGAATACAAAAACAAAGACGGCGACCCGATGGGCGTTATCGTGCAAAAGCGTGACGGTGGCTTCCTATACACCACAACCGATATTGCATGTGCTAAATACCGTTTTGAAGAACTGGGCGCAGACCGCGTACTTTACTTCATCGACTCTCGTCAGCACCAACACCTAATGCAAGCTTGGACTATCGTTCGTAAAGCGGGTTATGTTCCTGAGTCTGTATCTCTTGAGCACCACGCATTCGGCATGATGCTAGGTAAAGATGGTAAGCCATTTAAAACTCGTGCAGGCGGCACAGTACGTCTTGCTGATCTTCTGGACGAAGCAGAAGTACGTGCAACTCAGCTGATCGAATCTAAAAACCCTGAGCTAGCAGAAGACGAGAAGAAAACCATCGCGAACACAGTAGCAATGGCGGCTGTTAAATACGCAGACCTTTCTAAGCACCGTACCACGGATTACGTGTTCGACTGGGAAAACATGCTGGCATTTGAAGGCAACACAGCACCGTACATGCAGTACGCGTACACTCGTGTCGCTTCAATCTTTGCTAAAGCAGGCATTTCTATGGACTCTCTTGAAGGTGAAATCAAAATCACTGAAGAGAAAGAGAAAGCACTTATCGCGAAACTTCTACAATTTGAAGAAGCGGTACAGTCTGTTGCTCGTGAAGGTCAACCGCACATCATGTGTAGCTACCTATTCGAACTTGCTGGTCAATTCTCTAGCTTCTACGAAGCATGCCCTATCCTTGTGGCTGAAGACGAAACCGTTAAACAGAGCCGCCTGAAGCTTGCTGCACTGACAGCTAAGACAATCAAGCAAGGTCTGTCACTTCTAGGTATCGAAACTCTAGAGCGTATGTAATTCCCTCCGGGTTACAATGAATAAATACAAAGGTTGATGTGAGAGCATCAACCTTTTGTTTTATCTAACGTATACTGAATTCAAGAAATCGAAATGGATAATAATAATGAGCTTTGAACTTCACCCACAGTTAGCAAAAGACACCACGCTTATCGGCGAATTTCCACTAAGCTTGGCACTGCTAAGCAAAGACAGCGCCGTGCCTTGGGTTATCTTGGTACCAAAACGTGCCAACCTAAAAGAACTGCACCATCTGCCAATGAAAGAGCAACAGCAGTTCTTGCTTGAATCTCAAGCGGTAAGCCAAGCATTAGAAGCGACATTCCAACCAGACAAGCTAAACCTAGGCGCACTGGGTAACATGGTGCCACAGCTACACATTCACCATATTGCACGCTTCAAAAACGACATAGCATGGCCAGGCCCGGTATGGGGTAATACCAAAGGTGAACAACGTAGTGAAGAAGAACAAGCAGCAATCCATACTCGCATCCAGAATGTTCTGTCATTGAGCTCTATCTTCAAGAAAGCGTAGTTCGAGTTCATCTCATTACGCTTTAAAGTAAGACAGCTCAGGAAAGACACATAACAAAAAGCCGCTCATCTAAAAATAGTTGAGCGGCCTTTTTATTGTCTAATCTCGCTGTTTTCAACGAGAGTATGAAACCAAAACTACATCATCACATTAAGTGACAAACCATCTTGTTTGCTGATGGTGTAACGAATACGTGTTGTATGCCCATGCTTGTTGGTATCGACCAAACGGGAAACTTTCCCTTTCTTGACCCACACACTCAGCATCGCATCGACACCGTCTTCGCTCATACCAAATTTAGACGCAAGTTCACTGCGAGCTGCAACGCCCTCGTTATCAATGTATTGATGAAGTTCAGTTAAAATCATACTACTTGCACCTCTAGTGCTTTCTGCTTATTGCCAACTTTCTTGAAGACGCGATACGTCACCACAAAACCACCAGCAATCGCCACCATCCATACTGCACTTGTCACTGGATGTGCAGCAAAGTTTGCCGCTTGGTAGTAGAAGGTCGCACCAAAGTACCCAAGAGCCATCGTCCAAACCGCGATGAAGCGTGCAAACACCTGACCAAATTCACGAACATAAGCCCCCATCGCTGCTACACAAGGCGTGTAAAGCAGGATAAGAATCAAGTAAGCAAATGCGGCATGGCCAGAAACAAATTTGTCTTTCAGATTACCAAAGATAGACGAATCAACTTCTTGGTCTGCAGCAACAGAGCCAGAATCCGATAAGTCACCCACTTCAATACCTAGCGGATCTGAATAGCTCAAGCCAGATAGGTTTTCAGGGATAGTCATTACTGCTTCTTGCAAGCTTGCAGTTAAGTCAAATTCAGCGGGTTCTTCATCGGAAGGCGTTGTGTACAGGCTATTTAATGTACCGACAACGGCTTCTTTCGCAAAAATACCGGTAATGATACCAACCGTTGCTGGCCAGTTCTCTTCAGTAATACCAATCGGTTGGAATACAGGTGTTACAACTTGAGCCGCTTTAGACAGTACTGAATTTTCGCTGTCTTCATTACCAAAGCTTCCGTCCATACCTAGAGAGTTTAGGAAGCTAAGAATAGCCACAACCATCACGATTGTTTTACCTGCACCAAGTACGAAACGCTTCAGCTTCTGCCAAGTTTTTAGCATTACGTTTTGCACTGTCGGCAATTCGTAATCTGGCATTTCCATCACTAAGCTATCGCTGCTACCAGGGTAGATCGTATTTTTCAGGAACAGCCCCGTAAATACAGAAGCAACGATACCCATGATGTACAGAGCGAACACTACGTTTTGTCCCGCGCCAGGAAAGAATGCCGCTGCGAACAGTGCGTATACCGGTAAACGAGCACCACATGACATAAACGGCGCCATTGATGCTGCCAATTTACGTTCGCGCTCTTGGTCAAGAGTACGAGTTGCCATGATTGAAGGCACGTTACAACCAAAGCCCAGTACAAGTGGGACAAATGCTTTGCCCGGTAAGCCAATCTTCTGCATCACTTTATCAAGTACGAATGCAGCACGAGCCATGTAGCCTGAGCTTTCTAATACCGCTAAGAATAGGTAAAGCGCTGCGATAACTGGAATAAAGGTCGCAACCGTTTGAATACCACCGCCAATACCATCAGCAAGTATAGTGACTAACCAAACCGGTAAATGGCCATCTAATAAGTGGTGTCCGCCATCAACTAATATTGCCCCAACACCAATATCAAAGAAGTCGATAAACGCACTACCGATATTGATAGAGAACATGAACATTAGGTACATGATGACGAAGAAGAAAGGAATACCGACCCATTTGTTCAAAATGAATTGGTCTGCTTTCTCTGTAAAGTTACGGCTTAGTTTACCTTCGCTTCGACGAACACGTTTACAAAGGTCATGTAAGAAAGTGTATTTAGCGTCAGCAACAGCAAGGTCAATATCGAAATCGGCACCAAGACGCACGCTATCAATTTGAGTACGAGTATGTGGAGCCAGTCCATTCAATACCAAGTAATCATTTTCTAAAGCACGAATCGCGAGCGCTCGATGAGACACGTCAGCATCATCAAATTGTGACTCAACTGAAGGGATTAGTGCTTCTAATGCTGCGTCGTAATCGATAGAGATAGGGTCAAGGCTCACACCTTGAACGAGTAACTTGTGAAGGCGTTCTTTAAAGCGAACCACTTGGCCTTTGTCGTTTGCAGACAAACTTAGGACTGGGCAACCTAACTCTTTCTCGAGCGCTTTAAGGTTAATCACCTGACGTTCACGCTTTAATACGTCCATTTTGTTCAACACAACGATCATTGGGCGACCCAATTCACGTAACTGTAATGTCATGTATAAGCTTCGTTCTAAACAGCTAGCGTCGACAACATTGATAATAACGTCTGCTGGATGAGTTAAAACAGCGCGAGACGCGATAGATTCATCGATGCTGTTCGCATCATTACCACTGTCTAGTGCGTAGATACCCGGTAAGTCCGTTAGTTGAAACTTGTCACCTGCGTGCGAGTATAAACCCGTTTTCTTTTCTACAGTCACACCCACCCAGTTGCCAACATGCTGCTTGGCACCAGTCAATGCGTTAAACAGTGTTGTTTTACCACTATTCGGGTTACCAACGGTAAGAACTTGATAATCCATTTAGATAACCTCGATTTGGTCTGCAATGCTTTCACGAATGGCGATAGAAACACCTCTCACTTCAACTTGAAGCGGGTCACCCATAGGTGCACGGCGAATCAACGTCACCTCGGTTTTTGGCAACATACCCATGACCATAAGTTTTTTCCTTACGTCTGGTGTTAAACCTGTTAGTGCAACAATAGAAGCCGCTTTGCCTTGCTCTAGTTGTGAGAGTTTCATAAATACCCAATTCGTGACTGATAATGAGAAAGATTGTTATTAACGCTATGATACACATAGATGCCCACAATTCTATTGTGTGAAATCAATGTTTTCGAAAATACATTCTCGTAAATTTCGTTAAAAAGGTTTACGTCAAAAACGTCACTTTCAACAACTATCTAGAACTACACTACTAGTACAAAATAGCCCCACCAATAATAAATCAATGTTTATCAGTGACTTAAAACAATGTCGGTTTTCTCATAGGCATCTGTCGTTAATTTTATAAGTAAAATAAGTGCCTGGACGTATAGTTACTCCATCGAAGAGAAACTGCTTCTCTTTAATTTTATTCCAGAGGTGATATAGCTTTGTTATATCACTCCGGCAGCAAGCGAAGGTGTCATTGGCACCCGTGGTATAGTCCCCCCGGCTATGCCACGATATTTTTTTTCTTCCCTTTGTTTTACCCCAACAACCTTTTAAACTCTCCATTTATCTCGTATCTGATGTGACCCCCTAAAAGTAGACACTTAATACAGAGCATTGAGTGTCATGAAAGTAAAATCACAAAGGCAATATACAGACGAATTTAAACGAGAAGCTGTTCAGCGATCTCTCGATTCTTCTGACACCGTTAAGTCAGTAGCACTATCCTTAGGAATATCGCCGGTGCTACTTTCTAAATGGAGATGCCAAATGACGTCGAAGAAGACTAATAACTCCCTCCCAATACCTAACCACGGTCCCGAAAAATCCGTTGCACAACTGGAGAAAGAGATCCGTCAATTGAAAAAGAAGCTTGAGATGGCAGAGCTGGAGAATGATTTCTTAAAGGAAGCGAAGGCTTTCTTCGACAGCCAAAAAGAATAAGGTTCGAGTATATCCTTAAGAAGGCCAGTGTGAAGTTTCCTGTCATTCGACTATGCAAATGGTTAGGCGTTTCTAAAGCGGGTTATTACAAGTGGCTAACAAGGAAACCATCGAAGCGAGAGACAGACAATGAGTCTTTAAGTCACTACTTGAGGAGAGAAAGCAAAGCTCAGTATTGTATTCCAGGCTATCGAAAGCTTTGGGAAGCAGCAGTCGCTAACGGCTTTATTTGCAATAAGAAGCGAGTACAGAGGCTTCTACAGAATATGGGCTATCGCTCTTGCGCGAGTAAGAGGCGATATGGACGAGCGCCAAGACAAAATGCTCTTATACCAGCCTATAACATTCTTGCCCGTCAATTTAAGGTGGATAAACCCGATCGAGTTTGGGTGTCTGATATAACTCAGGTGCGCTGTACGGATGGCTGGCAATACCTGTGCGTCGTCTTAGATTTGTTTTCACGCAAAGTGATTGGTTGGTCAACAAGTCGCATTAATAACGCAAAGTTAGTGCTAAGAAGCCTGGATAAGGCTTGGGAACAAAGGCAGCCCTTAGGTCACAAGCTTTTGTTTCACTCCGATCAAGGTATACAGTATCGAGCGTTGGAGACGATCCGTTGGCACCGTAAACGAAAGATTAAAGTCAGTATGTCGAGAAAAGGAAACTGTTGGGATAACGCTTGTTCCGAAAGCTTCTTTGCGCAATATAAGAAAGAGTGGGTGAATAACTTAGATCAGCTTTCACGACAAGAAATGACGATGCAGAGTCGCATTTATATCGATACCTATTATAATCCAGTAAGAAGACATGGGACTCTAGGTGGAGTGAGTCCCATGGACTTTGAACTAATCAACTAAACCCCTGTGTCTACTTTTTAGGGGCCATATCAATCTCGTATCTCGTATCTCGTATCTCGTATCTCGTATCTCGTATCTCGTATCTCGTATCTCGTAGAAGCATAAAAAAGCCCCAACACGAATGTCGAGGCTAAAGTATCTTTATTTATGTTCTAGCAGAGTATCTTCTGGCGCTAGTCTTCGTTGTTTTCCGCAAACTTAGATGGTGATATACCAAAGTGATGCTTAAACCTTTGACTGAAATAGGAAGGGTCGTTAAAGCCCGAATCAAACGCCACATCAGAGATCTTCTCTCCAGCAAGTAAGCGCTCGCACGCATGCTCCAGACGGACTTCATTCAAGTGCTCTTTGAAGGTCTTATTGTAAGCCGATTTAAAGCGTCTCTGTAAGCTTCTTTCAGACATAAACAAATACTTAGCAGCAGTTGCTGTACTGAACTCGGCATCAGCGTAGTTTTCACTCACAAGTTGCGACACTCTGTTCTTCCACTCTTGTTCCGCAGTCAGTTTTTGTTGCTCCGGCGTTGAAGCCGCAAGCTTAATGGTTTCAATCTGTTCAATTGTGCTGGCTTCGAGATTGTCGAGTACTTGATACTCAATTGGCCACGAAAGCTGAACCTTATTTTGAGACTCCGAAACAAAGGCGTTAAGCTCGCCACCACTTTGATTCATCAATAGAGGCAACTTTTCGATATTGAGGTCGATCGACTTTCCAGTATTGTCACTCATACTTGATGCTAGTTTAGGGAAAGGCATACCATGATCTCGAATGGTTACAACAAGATGCTCCTTAACCTCTTCAACCAGAACCACCATACTCTGCGACTTAAAGTTTCTCTTGATTATGCTCGCAACCAAGCTATTGAAGATAATATCGAGATTAAAATACAGCAAAGAGACATATCTTTGTTTTGTTTCGACTTTAATGTCCAGTTCAATACCGGCTTTCGCTAAGTCATCCTGCCAAGCTTTGAGTACCGCTTCTAAGATTAAAATTATATCGTAACAAACTTGCCCTTCTCCTTGAGGGATACTACTTAATTGCGATAAGCCATTTTTCAAAGTCAGAATTGGCGACTTCCCGTGCTCGTCATTCCAATTCGGGAGCATCGCAGCAATATGATTCACTTCAGAAGAGAGTTCATTGGCAGTGTGAGACACAAGCGCATTCTTAACGGATAGCTGCTTTTTAAGCTGTTGATTAGTTGCAAGTAAGATCCGGCTTTGGTGCCTCAATTGATCCGTCTTCAATGCAACTTGTGCTTTTAAGTGCCTGTTAGCAAAAGTGACATAACGAGAACGCCAAAAGACCAAGATAATCACAACACCAACCAGTAACATCAGAGAGCTTGCTGCAGCCCAATTTGTCAGATACCAAGGCTCTGCAATCGAAAAGCTTTGATTCGTTGACACAAAGCGATAATGGGAGTCTTTAACCGGCTTCACTTCAAGTGTGTAATCCCCAGGGAGAAGATGGTCGAGCGTTAACAATCCCCCTTCAAACTCACTCCAAGGTTCATCGTCGCTCAGTCGATACTCCATCGCAGGCGCGAACGTTGTTGGTAAGATGCCTAGCTTAAACCCCATCGATGAGCCATAAGGAATCTCATCCAGTTCAGCCGTTTTTCCGCCAAGTGATACCGTTTTTTGGTCGACACTTATCTTACTCAACAGGGCGCGGCTATGAGGTGTTGTTGATACCAGTAACTCGTTAGACAACGCGCTGACTACGCCATACTTTGAGCCGAAAACAAGCCTCGAAGATTGACCCTCTTCGCTGTAAAAAAGAGCACATGCACCCGCCGCCAATTCATTGGTGATCAAACCAAATGGCGAACCGATGTGTTTATGCAGTTGCCCATCCAATCCGTAATAACTGATGCCTTTCGAAGAGCCTAACCAAACACCATTGTCATCGCTTATCAGGCAGTTGGGGCGAATATTGTCTTCAACAAGAGTGATTTCTTGAATAATAGAGCTGTCATCAGGGATTCGATATACGCCATAACTGCTCGCAAACCACTGCGCACCATCCTTCGCTTTTTCAATATCGACAACTTTGCCGAAACGTTCGCTTGAACGACTAAAGCTAATTCGTTTATCAATGAACGAGTAAAAACCATGATCTGTTCCTATATAGATGTGACCTAGCAAGCCTACATTGAGATCGGTGATCTTCGCAGGCAAAAACTTGTCTACTAGCCAGTCAGTACCATAGCTCGTCAGTTTCATGGTTTCGATAGATAACGAATAGAGGCTTTGCCCAGAGGTCATCCAAAGTACGTTATCAGCTTGAAACGCAAAGTTCTCAACGTGCACTCCGTCAATCAGCCTTGGTAAATCAAGGGCTTCAGGTTGTAGCGTTTCCGTATTTAGACTAATGATGCCTTCTTCGGTCGCCAACCAAATGGAAGAACCAAAGATCTCAAAATCATTAACAGGGTTAGGGTAAACACGAACTGGATTCTCTTCACTTTCAGAGTCAACCAAGTAAAGCCCCATTGAGGACGCGACCCAAGATACCTGGTCACTTACGGGCAATATTTTATTGATCACCACACTACTCGAATGCATGCCCATTCCAGTTAAAGGGGTTCTCGAGAAAGTTTTGCTGAACAGTGAGAAATATCGGATACCGTTGTTTGTCGCAATCCACATGCCACCAGCATGATCGTTTATCAACGAGTATATTTTCTCACCCGGTAACGAGAAGTCTTGATTAGCGGCTTGTTCGAATCGAGTAATTTGTCCCGTAATAAAGTTATAGCTAATCAAGCCGTGCTCGGTGCCAATCCAATATTGGTCTGAAGTTTCAGCCAGTGAAAGAACATGAGAACCACTGACTTTTACCTCTTTTTCTGGATTCGCGAGATCGACAATCACCGCGCCCTTCAAAGTGCCAATCAATAACTCACGTCGAGCATTCGAAAAATAAACTGTCTCAATATGATTTTTTTCGGATGCTGTGACATGAGTAAACTCTTGATTCTCTGAAAGGTAAACGCCAGAACTGGTCGCCAGCACCCACTTTGACAATACCCATTCTGCGTCGTTAATCGCAATGTCGCTGCTGTTATTGTACCGGTACAGCTTGAGTAGAGAGTAAGTGTTAAATTCTAGAGATTGAGTGTTGTAGGTATAGAAATTACCGCCGTCAGTGACCCAAATATAATCGCCTGATGCACCGATATTGGTTATTTCAGCGCCGGGACTTAGGCTAAACGCCAATTCGTTGCCAATTCCAGGGTTATGTCTATACACCTCGTTATCGAAAAATGTCCAAAACTCATCGTTCAGAAACGCAACTCTTTCTGAAGAAAATTGCAGTAAGCTACCCTTTCGAGGGAATAGAGTTCGGCCATCGTAAAAGAGTACTTTTCCATGTACATCATGAACCCAGAGCCCGCCTCCCACACCTAAATACAAGTTTTTGGCCGCAAGAAAATTCCCTTGCGCTTGAACGGGCAAAGGGTAGAAAACGGAGGGTGATGTATTTACCGCTAGAACGCTAAATGAAATGCTCATTAACATGAACATTTTGAAGATAATTCGATACAACTCTTAATCCTGAACAGCAACAAAGCATGAAATTTTGGTTACCACAACGTCTTATGTTGTTTGACCAAAAACTGAGTTTTTTTGTGCTTATTATTATCTTTCTATTTTAGCGGAAATTAGAAAAGGAGAAAGGAGGTTTGTTATTTGTTGAGAGGTTTTATCTTAGCGGTCACGAAAATGCCGCAAAAAGCGGCATGATTCATAAATTAACGAGAGCAAAGTAGAGTAAAGAATACTCGTTATGACTTATTTCCCGCTTAAGCAACTTGTGTAGCTGTCCGTAAGTTGCTGAAGAAAATCAAAATAACTTCCGCTCTTCACTTCAACTGTTGAGCCGATTGGATCCAGTTGACCTTGCTTCGCGTTACTTCCGCGCGTCACTGATTCAATCACAGCGGGTGTAAATTGAGGCTCAGAAAACACACATTGAACGTTTTCACGTACTATCGTTTTCTTAATGGCGATCAGGCTTTTTGCACCAGGCTTACGCTCTGGACTCACAGTAAAATGACCTAAATTATTTAGTTCAAACTCTTGCTCAAAGTAACCATACGCATCATGAAAAACGTAGTAACCGTTGTCTTTCACAGGTGCTAGTTGCTCTCGAATAGACTGTTGCTTCTCTTTCAATGTAATCAGGAATGAATCTAGATTCTCTTGGTACGCCATCGTATTGTCTGGGTCAGATTCAATTAACTTAGCCGATATATATTTTGCGGCTACTTCAACTTGATCGATACCTAACCAAAAATGCGGGTCATGGCTACCGTGGTTGTGGCCTTCATGTGCATCGTGGTCATGCTCTTCGTGTCCGAACTCTCGCAAATTAATGTCAGGGATCTCACTGATCTGGATAACGTTCTCTTTTGAACCAATCACTTTCGTCAAGAAGGCTTCTAGGTCAGGACCGAACCAAACCACCATGTCTGCACTGTGAACTTTTTTCACATCAGATGGCTTAAGCGCATAATCGTGCGGCGAAGCATTGCTGTTCATCAACACATCCGGTTCACTAACGCCTTGCGTTAATTCCGTCACAATCATTTGAATTGGTTTAAAACTTGTTAAAATAGTATTGGCACTTGCAACACTTGGCGCTAAAAGCAAAGTAGCAAGTATAAAAGATGAACGTGACATAATCCCTCGATAATAGAAAAGTAGCTTAGGCTTGAGGTAAATGTTACATTATAACATTAGCGAATTGCAAATGAGTTCTATTCATGGATAACTTAATCCAACTAGATTCTGTGAGCGTCGAATTTGACGGTCGAAAAGTTTTAGACAACATCTCTCTAAATTTAGAGCGTGGCAGAATCACTACCCTAATTGGGCCAAATGGCGCGGGAAAATCAACCTTAGTTAAGGTACTACTAGGGCTCCAACACAAATATTCCGGAAAGATCACCAAATCAAAAAAACTAAAAATTGGTTATGTTCCTCAAAAGCTAAAGCTGAACGACTCTCTACCTCTTAATGTAGAGCGTTTTCTTAAGCTCACAGGAAAATTCAGCAAACAAGAAATTCTAGAATCTTTGATGCTAGTGGGCGCTGAACACCTGATGAAAAGTAACATGCACCAACTGTCTGGTGGCGAAAACCAACGCGTGCTGATCGCTCGCTCTCTATTGAAAAGACCCGATCTGCTCGTTCTTGATGAGCCCGCACAAGGTGTTGATGTACAAGGCCAAATCGATCTTTACGACCTGATCGACTCCATCCGTCACCGCTTTGGTTGCGCTGTGTTTATGGTTTCACACGACTTACACTTAGTGATGGCAAAAACAGACGATGTGATCTGTTTGCACCATCACATCTGCTGTTCTGGCGCACCGGCTGATATTAAACATCACCCTTCTTATATCGCGCTATTTGGGACTGCGGTTCAAGAGAGCTTAGCTTTCTACCACCACCAACATGACCACCATCACCATGACTTGGCAGGCAAGCCAGTTTCCGGGGATGTGCACGACTGCTCCAACCATAAACACGGACATCACCACTAATGCTTGAGTTTCTTCTACCTTCTATTCTTGCAGGCTTAGGCATTGCTCTTATTGCTGGCCCACTGGGTTCGTTCGTGGTGTGGCGCAAGATGGCTTACTTTGGTGACACTCTTGCACACGCCTCTCTAATGGGCTTAGCGCTTGGTTTCCTGTTCAACATTAACTTGTACTTTGCGTTACTGATCTGTTGTTTGATGCTGGCAGTGTTGCTCGTGACATTACAAAAACAAAAACTGGTCGCGACCGATACCCTACTCGGGATTTTGGCGCACAGTGCACTATCACTTGGTTTGGTTGCTGTCAGCTTCTTAGATAATGTTCGTGTTGATCTGATGAGCTACCTATTTGGTGACTTGCTGGCGGTATCTCCGACTGATTTAGTATTCATCTATGCGGGTGCTGCAGTGATAGGATTGGTACTGGCTATCTTTTGGCGACCACTATTATCAACAACCGTTAACGAAGATCTCGCGGCTGTTGACGGCATCAACATTGATTTAATGCGTCTTATTTTGATGCTGCTTGTTGGTATCGTGATTGCTGTCGGTATGAAATTTGTGGGTGCGTTGATTATGACATCGCTACTGATTATTCCTGCAGCAACAGCAAGAAAGTTCTCCAATACACCTGAGCAGATGGCATTCCTCGCATCGATTATTGGCTCTATCTCTGTATTCGGTGGATTAAGCTTGTCTTGGTTCTATGACACGCCTGCAGGCCCTTCTGTGGTTATCAGTGCAGCTGCGATGTTTATGCTATCTCAAATGGTGAAGACCCGAGCGTAGTCATACGATTCGTATCTCGTATCTCGTATCTCAAGAACATAAAAAAGGCTTGGTCAATAATGACCAAGCCTTTTTAATATCGTTCAGTTAGCTTCTATCTCTCTCGATAAAAGTTAGCTGATTACCAACCTGTGATTTCACGTAGGCCTTTACCGATGTCAGCAAGAGACTTAACTGTCTTAACACCTGCTGCTTCTAGTGCTGCGAATTTATCTTCAGCTGTACCTTTACCGCCAGAAATGATTGCGCCTGCGTGGCCCATACGTTTACCCGGAGGAGCCGTAACACCAGCGATGTAAGAAACAACTGGCTTAGTTACATTCGCTTTGATGAACTCAGCCGCTTCTTCTTCCGCAGTACCACCAATCTCACCAATCATTACGATTGCTTCAGTCTCTGGGTCTTCTTGGAAAAGTTTTAGGATATCAATGAAGTTTGAACCTGGGATTGGGTCACCACCGATACCAACACATGTAGACTGACCAAAGCCTTCATCTGTTGTTTGCTTAACTGCTTCGTACGTCAGAGTACCGCTGCGAGATACGATACCTACTTTACCCTTCTTGTGGATATGACCAGGCATGATACCAATCTTACACTCGTCTGGAGTGATAAGACCCGGACAGTTAGGACCGATCATGCGAACGCCAGTTTCTTCTAGCTTCACTTTAACGTCGATCATATCTGTTGTTGGGATACCTTCAGTGATCGTTACGATCAGTTCGATACCTGCATCAATCGCTTCTAGGATTGCATCTTTACAGAAAGGAGCTGGTACGTAGATAACTGTTGCTGTTGCGCCAGTTACTTCTACTGCTTCACGTACTGTGTTGAATACTGGAAGGCCTAGGTGAGTTTGACCACCCTTACCAGGCGAAACACCACCAACCATTTGCGTACCGTATGCGATAGCTTGGTCTGAGTGGAATGTACCTTGACCGCCAGTGAAACCCTGACAGATTACTTTAGTGTCTTTGTTAATTAATACAGACATTATTTAGCCTCCGCAGCAGCAACAACTTTCTGAGCAGCATCTGTTAGAGATTCAGCTGCAATGATATCAACATCAGAATTAGCAAGTACTTCGCGACCTAGGTCTGCGTTAGTACCTTCTAGACGAACAACTACAGGAACTGTTACGCCAACTTCTTTAACCGCACCGATAATACCTTCAGCGATCATGTCGCAACGAACGATGCCACCGAAAATGTTTACTAGTACTGCTTTAACATTGTCATCAGAAAGGATGATCTTGAATGCTTCAGCTACACGCTCTTTGGTCGCGCCGCCGCCTACATCAAGGAAGTTTGCTGGCTTGCCGCCGTGTAGGTTTACGATATCCATCGTACCCATCGCAAGGCCTGCACCGTTAACCATACAGCCAACGTTGCCATCTAGTGCTACGTAGTTCAGTTCCCACTGTGCTGCGTGTGCTTCACGCTCATCTTCTTGAGATGGATCGTGCATTTCACGTAGTTTAGGCTGACGGTACATCGCGTTTGAGTCGATGTTGATCTTGCCGTCTAGACAAAGCAGGTTGCCTTCGCCAGTAATTACAAGCGGGTTGATTTCTAGTAGAGCTAGGTCGTACTGAGAGAACATTTGGCCAAGACCCATGAAGATCTTAACGAACTGTTTAATTTGATCGCCAACTAGACCAAGTTTGAACGCAAGTTCACGGCCTTGGTAAGCTTGAGGGCCCACTAGAGGATCGATCGCTGATTGGTGAATCAACTCTGGCGTTTCTTCAGCGATTTTCTCAATGTCCACACCGCCTTCAGTTGACGCCATGAATACAATTTTGCGTGTTGCACGGTCAACAACAGCACCTAGGTAAAGTTCGTTAGCAATGTTCGATGCTTCTTCAACTAGGATCTTTGTTACAGGCTGACCATTAGCGTCTGTTTGGTAAGTCACTAGGTTTTTACCTAGCCACTTTTGTGCAAACTCTTTAACGCCTTCTTTTGTGTCATGTAGCTCTACGCCGCCCGCTTTACCGCGGCCACCAGCGTGTACTTGACACTTAACGACTTTCTTGGCTGTACTGATACGACCCGCAGCTTCGAAAGCTTCTTGTGCAGTATCACATGCGAAACCTTCTGGTACAGGCAAACCGAATTCTGCAAACAGCTGTTTGGCTTGGTATTCATGCAAATTCATTTTGATATTCCGTTTATTTTCCCTTAAGGGATTATTATTTCCATAACGACACAGTTTCCTGTGTTACGTCTGTAGGGTCTTCTCAAATCAACTGCTGTCCATTTTCTAATGGCTTTACAGTTCAAGTGAAGGCCAGACGTTGAGCAGCCTAGCCTTTGAAACTTTTTACGTCTAGCTAACTGGGTTAACTAGACGTTTTAGAGATACTAAACGTCTAATAGCAGACGTGCAGGATCTTCTAGAAGCTCTTTGATTGTCACTAGGAAGCCAACTGATTCACGGCCGTCGATTAGACGGTGATCGTAAGAAAGCGCTAGGTACATCATTGGTAAGATCTCAACCTTGCCATCAACAGCCATTGGACGATCTTGGATTTTGTGCATACCCAAAATTGCCGCTTGAGGCGGGTTGATGATTGGCGTAGACATTAGAGAACCAAATACACCACCGTTCGTGATAGTGAAGTTACCGCCCATCAGCTCATCAACAGTTAGCTTGCCGTCACGGCCTTTGATTGCTAGCTCTTTGATGCCTTTTTCGATGTCAGCGAAACCTAGTGTGTCACAGTCTTTCAGTACTGGAGTCACTAGACCACGTGGCGTTGATACTGCCATGCTGATGTCGAAGTAGTTGTGGTAAACGATATCTGTACCATCAATAGAAGCGTTAACTTCTGGGAAACGTTTCAGTGCTTCTGTTACTGCTTTCACGTAGAAAGACATGAAACCAAGACGCGTATCGTGACGCTTCTCGAATTGGTCTTTGTACTGCTTACGAAGGTCCATGATTGGCTTCATGTTCACTTCGTTGAAAGTAGTCAGCATTGCTGTGCTGTTCTTCGCTTCTAGAAGACGGTTTGCAACTGTCTTACGTAGGCGAGTCATAGGCACGCGTTTTTGGCTACGAGCCGCTGCTGGCGCTTCAACTGCTGGTGCAGATGCTGCTGCCGGAGCCGCTTTCGCTGCTGCTAGGTGTGCGTCGATGTCTTCACGAGTAATACGACCACCAACACCAGTGCCTTTAACGTCAGCTGGTTGTAGGTTGTGCTCTGCAAGCAGACGACGAACAGCTGGGCTTAATGCATCGTTGTTCTCTTCTGTTAGCGCAGCTTTATGGCGCTTATCAGGAGATGCTTCTGTATCTTCAGTGGTGTCTTTCGTTGGTTCACCAGCGACAGCACCCGGCTTGATTTTAGCCAGAAGCTGCTTAGAAAGTACCGTAGCACCCTCTTCTTCGATGATAGCTTCCAGAACACCCGCTTCAGGAGCCGGTACTTCTAGAACTACTTTATCTGTTTCGATATCTACAATGACTTCATCACGTGCAACCGCTTCGCCCGGTTTTTTGTGCCAAGTAGCAACTGTTGCATCAGCCACAGATTCAGGTAAATCTGGAACCAGAATTTCAATTGTCATGTGCGTATTTTCCTTTTACTTCTAGTTCTTAAGTAGGGTCAAAGCGTCGTCAACTAACGCTTTTTGTTGTTTCAAGTGTACTGACATATAGCCAACAGCTGGTGATGCTGATGCAGGACGACCTGCGTATTGAATATCAGCACCTACTGGGATAGCAGCTCGGAAATTATGTTGGCTACTGTACCAAGCACCTTGGTTTTGTGGCTCTTCTTGACACCAAACGTAATCGACTACATTTGTGTATTGTGCGATGGCAGCTCTCACGTCCTCATAAGGGAACGGGTAAAGTTGCTCAATACGTACAATAGCGACATCGTCTTGCTCGTTCTTACGTCTTTGGTCAAGCAGGTCAAAGTAAACCTTACCTGAACAGAACACGACGCGTTTTACGTTCTCAGGAGCCAGATCATCAATTTCTGCGATAGCTGGTTGGAACGTGCCTTCTGCCAAATCTTCAAGAGAAGAAGTACACAGAGGGTGACGAAGCAATGACTTAGGTGACATTACAATCAGTGGACGACGCATTGGTCGAACAACCTGACGGCGAATCATGTGGTAAACCTGTGCCGGTGTTGAAGGAACAACAACCTGCATATTTTGTTCAGCACATAACTGAAGGTAACGCTCAAGACGTGCAGAAGAGTGTTCTGGGCCTTGGCCTTCATAACCGTGAGGAAGCAGCATAGTTAAACCACATAGACGTGCCCACTTTTGCTCACCTGATGAAATGAATTGGTCGATAACAACTTGTGCACCGTTTGCGAAGTCACCAAATTGTGCTTCCCAAAGGGTTAGACCGCTTGGCTCTGCTGTTGCATAACCATACTCAAATGCGAGTACCGCTTCTTCAGATAACACAGAGTCAAACACTTGGAAAGGCCCTTGTTTATCGTGAATGTTCGCAAGAGGAACATACGTGCTTGCATCTGATTGATTGTGCAATACTGAGTGACGGTGGAAGAACGTACCACGACCTGAATCTTGGCCTGAGATACGAATACGCTTACCGTCATCAACAAGTGTTGCGTAAGCCAAAGTTTCAGCCATACCCCAATCGACTTGTTTCTCACCATTCACCATGGCAGTACGATCGTTGTACAGTTTATTTACTCGGCTTTGCAGCTTGTGGCTGTCTGGGTATTGGCAAAGTTTAGTACCAAGCTCTTTCAGGCGCTCGATATCAATCTTGTTATCCCACTCGATATTCCAATCGTGACCTAGGTAAGGAGACCAGTCCACAGAGTGAAGTGCCATTGGGCGCCACTCTTTTACCACAACTTCACCGTGATCAAGTGCATCACGATATTCATTAACGAGTTGAGTTGCTGTATCAATACCAAACTCACCGCGCTCCATTAGCACGTCAGCGTAAAGCTTACGTGGCGTTGGGTGCTTCTTAATTTTTTGGTACATCAAAGGCTGTGTTGCATTCGGCTCATCGGCTTCGTTGTGACCGTGGCGACGGTAACAAACCAAATCAATAACAACATCACGCTTAAACGTATTACGGTAATCCAATGCAAGACGCGCAACGAACGCAACCGCTTCTGGATCATCAGAGTTAACGTGGAAAATCGGAGCCTGAACCATCTTCGCGATATCGGTACAGTACATCGTAGAGCGTGTATCGCGAGGGTTAGACGTTGTAAAACCAACTTGGTTGTTTACAACGATACGAACCGTACCACCAACACAGAAACCACGCGCTTGAGACATGTTAAACGTCTCTTGTACTACACCCTGACCCGCGATAGCTGAGTCACCGTGGATAGTAATAGGAAGTACACGGCTACCGTCGTTATCACCAAGGCGATCTTGACGTGCACGTACTGAACCGATAACTACCGGGTTTACGATTTCTAAGTGAGATGGGTTAAATGCTAGTGCTAAGTGAACGTTGCCGCCTGGCGTTGCGAAGTCCGCAGAGAAACCTTGGTGGTATTTCACATCACCAGTACCCCACGTGTCATCGTGCTTGCCGGCAAACTCGTCAAACAGGTCTTGTGGCTTTTTACCAAGCACGTTGACCAACATGTTTAGACGACCACGGTGAGCCATACCAACAACAACTTCACGCATGCCTTGTCCGCCAGCATGACGAATAATTTCTTTCGTCATTGGGATAAGCGCATCACCACCTTCCAACGAGAAGCGTTTTGCGCCTGGGAATTTAGCACCAAGATAGCGCTCAAGACCTTCAGCAGCAGTTAGCTCTTCTAGGAAAGCTTGCTTTTCTTCTTTGTTGAAAGAGGGCTGACCCGATACAGACTCTAAACGTTGTTGGATCCAACGCTTTTGCTCTGTATTTGTCATGTGCATGTATTCAGCACCAATAGAGCCACAATACGTTTGCTTTAGAGATTTGTAGAGATCTTTAAGCACCATCGTCTCTTGGCCAATGGCGTAAGAGCCGACGTTAAACGTCTCATTGAGGTCATCTTCGGTAAGAGTGTGGAAAGAAGGGTCCAGTTCATCAACTGTCGCTCTTTTCCATAAACCTAGGGGGTCTAGATTTGCTGCTTGATGCCCTCGGAATCGATAGGCATTAATAAGTTGCAGAACCTTTACTTGTTTCGCATCGACATCTGGATCACTAACTTGGACACTGTAATGCTTTGTTTCTTGAGCGAGTCGACGGAAGTATTCACGAACACGAGAGTGTGGTTGTTCCACTGTCTCTGAAGCTTGCACAGGCAGTTCTTCAAAAACACTTCTCCATTCGTCACTTACCGAATCTGGGTCACTTAGATACAGTTCATAGAGTTCTTCTACGTACGTTGCATTGGCGCCAGCCAAGTGTGAAGACTCGAGCCATGCCTTCATCACGCCGTTGTGCATATTTTCCCTTAACCAGTAGTTTTCACGTTTGCTGCGGTCTATGCCGAGCTATTAAAAGGCCGCCCCAAAACTTCTAGGGCGGCAATTTTTATATAACTTAAACCGAACGATTCACTAGCATGGTCTTGATATGACCAATCGCTTTCGTCGGATTTAATCCCTTAGGACAAACACTTACACAATTCATGATGCCATGGCAACGAAAAACGCTAAATGCATCATCAAGATCGGACAAACGTTCGTCTGTCGCTGTATCTCGGCTATCAATTAGCCAACGGTACGCTGCAAGCAGGCCTGCTGGTCCGATGAATTTGTCAGGGTTCCACCAGAACGATGGGCATGACGTTGTACAACATGCACACATGATACATTCGTACAATCCATCTAAATGAGCACGCTCATCAGGGCTTTGTAAGTTTTCACGAGCCGGTGGCACATTGCCATCAGACACTAAGAATGGCTTCACTTTTTCGTAGTTATCGTAGAACTGAGTCATGTCTACAATCAGGTCACGAACAACGGGTAAGCCAGGCAGTGGGCGAATCACAATTTTGTCTTGGCCAGAAAGCGCAGACAATGGAGTGATACACGCCAGACCATTTTTACCATTCATGTTCAAACCATCCGAACCACATACACCTTCACGGCATGAGCGACGGAATGAGATAGTTGGATCTTGCTCTTTCAACAGAATAAGCGCGTCCAAAAGCATCATGTCTGAACCTTCATCCACCTCTAGGGTGTATTCCTTCATATAAGGCTTCTGGTCGACATCTGGATTGTAACGGTATAAAGAGAAATTCAGTTTCATGGTCATATCTCCTTAGTACGTACGTGCTTTTGGTGGGAACGCTTCACGATGGATAGGTTCCATGTTTACACCACGCTTAGTCATGCTCTCTGACTCTGGATTGTAAAGAGAGTGGCATAGCCATTGCTCATCATCACGGTCAGGGAAATCGAATCGAGCGTGTGCGCCACGGCTCTCTGTACGGAAGTTTGCAGCAACCGCTGTTGCGAATGCAGTTTCCATCAGGTTTTCAAGCTCTAGACACTCGATACGTTGAGTGTTGAACTCTGTCGACTTGTCAGATAGGTGTGCATTCTTCAGACGCTCGCGAATCGCTTTAAGCTCTTCTAGGCCTTCAGCCATTGCTTTGCCTTCACGGAATACGGAGAAGTTGTTCTGCATACATTGTTGAAGATCTTTACGGATTTGCGCTGGATCTTCGCCGTCAGTACTGTTTTCCCAACGGTTGTAACGTTCTAGAGAACGCTCAATGTCTGCTTCCGTTGCTGGTTTCGCTTCGTCTTGCTTCTTCAGAGTCTCACCTAGGTGTAGACCTGTTGCACGACCAAATACCACCAAATCAAGTAGTGAGTTACCACCTAGTCGGTTTGCACCGTGTACTGATACTGATGCGATTTCGCCACAAGCAAATAGACCTTGGATTTCAACATCGGTGCCATCTTCAGTTTGCTTAATAGCTTGACCAGAAACTTGTGTTGGAACACCACCCATCATGTAGTGACATGTTGGGATTACTGGGATTGGCTCTTTTACTGGATCAACGTGAGCAAAGGTACGAGACAGTTCACATACACCAGGAAGACGAGATTCAAGTGTCTCTTTACCTAGGTGATCAAGTTTCAGCTTGATGTGTGGACCCCAAGGGCCATCGCAGCCGCGACCTTCACGGATTTCAACCATCATTGAACGAGCAACAACATCACGACCCGCTAAGTCTTTAGCGTTTGGTGCGTAACGTTCCATGAAGCGTTCGCCGTCTTTATTAAGAAGGTAACCACCTTCACCACGACAACCTTCCGTTACCAATACACCTGCACCAGCGATACCCGTTGGGTGGAACTGCCACATTTCGATGTCTTGCATAGGAACGCCTGCACGAATCGCCATACCAACACCGTCACCAGTATTAATGTGTGCATTGGTTGTTGATGCGTAGATACGACCAGCACCACCAGTAGCAAGGATTGTTGCCTTCGCTTTGAAGTAGCAAACCTCACCCGTTTCCATACAAAGCGCAGTAGTACCTAAGATTGCACCATCTTCGTTCTTAACAAGATCCAGTGCATACCACTCAGAGAAAACGGTCGTTTTGTGTTTAATGTTTTGTTGGTAAAGCGTGTGAAGCAGAGCGTGACCAGTACGGTCGGCTGCCGCTGCGGTACGAGCCGCTTGCTCACCACCAAAGTTTTTAGATTGACCACCGAAAGGACGCTGGTAAATAGTACCGTTCTCAAAACGAGAGAAAGGTAGGCCCATCTTTTCAAGTTCGATTACCGACTCAGGACCGTTTTTACACATGTATTCGATAGCGTCTTGGTCACCGATGTAATCAGAACCTTTTACTGTGTCATACATGTGTTGTTCCCAATGGTCTTCATGCGCGTTACCAAGAGCAACAGTGATGCCGCCTTGCGCTGAAACCGTATGAGAACGAGTAGGGAAAACTTTAGAAAGCAATGCACAAGAAAGGCCTTGCTCAGAAATTTGCAGTGCGGCACGCATACCTGCACCACCAGCGCCGATAACTACGGCATCAAACTCACGAACAGGAATAGTCACTTACGCACCCCACAAAATAAACAGACCAGAGAAGAAATATCCAAGAAGAACTGCAACAACACCGACTTGAAGACCAACACGCAGTTTTGCGCATTTGATGTAGTCAGTTAGTACTTGCCATAGGCCGATCCACGCGTGAACCAAAACAGAAGTAAGCGCTAACATGGTGAAGACTTTAGTGAAGGTTCCACCAAAGAATTGCGTCCAAGATGCGTAAGAGATATCACCAGAGAAAGCACAGAAGCTAACTAGGTAGATAGTGTAAAGCGTCATAATGATGGCAGTTGCACGAATCAATAGATAATCGTGGACACCATTACGACCAAAAGTAGAAACGTTGTTTACCATACTAAGATCCCCGCTAGTAGAGACAATACCGCTGTTGCTGCGAATGCAACCTTAGCGCTCTTAGCGCCAGATTCCAGCTCTTCAAAGTGACCTAGGTCCATAAGAAGGTGACGAATACCACCAGCAATGTGGTAAGCCAAAGCGGTTAAAATGCCCCACAGGATAAACTTCACAAAGAAACCGTCGACAATGTCGCTAGCTTCGGCAAAGCCTACTGGGGATGAGAGGGAAGTGGATAGTAACCAAAGCAAAATTCCAATCGCGACAAAAGTTATCACCCCAGACACACGGTGTAGGATGGAAGCTATTGCTGTGATTGGAAAGTGGATGGTCTGTAAATCTAAATTAACAGGTCTTGTCTTTCTTTCTTTCACGGGCTTGCTCACTCAGCTCCATTGAGCATTATGGTCATTAAATAACCTTATGATATTGTTATGGACAAAATTTGATTGCAAACCTTCAAAATTTAACATTAACTTAACAAATAACTGAAGTTGAGCCTTAGATAATTGTAAAATAATTGTTAACTGCTCGATTAAGAAAGACACCTCACATTTCTTCTTAGCCTTGCATTTATAAGGTTTTAACCAAACTTTTCAGCGCCACTATACGGCTGGCAACATTCTAATACAATTGATGTAACAAATAATGCTACACAGACCAGATTTTTAACGAATTTAATGTAAAAAACACTAACAAGTGCACACAAAGCTTCAGAAAAATTGACTTTCCCACGTAAGACCAGTAAAAAAATGGCACATAAACATCCTGGACGGATTAAATAATAAACAAAGGAGATTGTTATGGCGGATAAGAAAGCTACCCTTCACATTGAAGGTCAAGCGCCAATCGAGCTGCCGATTACAGAAGGTGTACTTGGTACTCCAGTGATCGATGTTCGTACACTAGGTTCTAATGGTTTTTTCACTTTTGACCCTGGTTTTCTTGCCACTGCATCCTGTGAGTCTCAAATCACTTTTATTGACGGTGGAAAAGGTATCCTTTTACATCGTGGTTATCCAATTGACCAACTTGCCAATAACGCTGATTACTTAGAAGTATGTTACATACTTCTTTACGGTGAAGCCCCATCTCGAGCTGAGTACGAAAAGTTCAAGACTACCGTGACACGTCACACTATGGTGCATGAGCAAATCGCTAGTTTCTTCCACGGCTTCCGTCGTGACGCTCACCCTATGGCTGTAATGTGTGGTGTTGTAGGCGCTCTAGCGGCGTTCTACCACGACTCACTTGATGTCAACAACGATACACACCGTGAAATTGCGGCATACCGCCTGATTTCAAAAATGCCAACACTGGCTGCAATGTGTTACAAATATTCAATCGGTCAGCCGTTTATCTACCCACGTAACGACCTAGGCTACGCAGAAAACTTCTTACACATGATGTTTGCAAACCCATGTGAAGAGTATGAAGTGAACCCTATCGTTGCTCGTGCAATGGATAAAATCTTTACTCTACACGCTGACCACGAACAGAACGCTTCTACGTCTACAGTGCGTCTTGCTGGTTCATCTGGTGCTAACCCGTTTGCGTGTATCGCAGCAGGTATCGCATCACTTTGGGGCCCAGCTCACGGCGGTGCAAACGAAGCTTGTCTGCGCATGCTTGAAGAGATCGGTAGCGTAGATAACATTGAAGAATACGTTGCGAAAGCAAAAGACAAAGATGACCCATTCCGTTTGATGGGCTTCGGTCACCGTGTTTACAAGAACTACGATCCACGTGCAACAGTAATGCGCGAAGCATGTCACGAAGTACTTAAAGAGCTAAACATCCAAGACCCACTACTAGACGTAGCTATGGAACTTGAGCGTATCGCTCTTTCTGATGAGTACTTTGTTTCTAAGAAGCTATACCCGAACGTAGATTTCTACTCAGGTATCATTCTGAAAGCAATCGGTATTCCAGTATCTATGTTTACTGTAATCTTCGCGATGTCTCGTACCATCGGTTGGATTGCTCACTGGAACGAAATGCACAGCGATCCGACGAACCGTATCGGTCGTCCTCGTCAGTTGTACACTGGTGAAGAACAGCGTGATTTCCAAGCTCTACACGAGCGCGAATAGTAAAGTTTAGACTTTTCTAATCGATTAAAATCAAAAAGGGTTGATGCATTAACATCAACCCTTTTTTGTCTTCCAGCATTTCGTCTCACTTCAATGAAGGTACAAATATCCAGAGAGTTACTACCTCTAAATATGGCTACACTGGATTATCGATATCAATAAACTCAACATCCAAGCCATGCTCTTTTGCTAACCACTCACCTAGTGCTTTTACACCGTAGCGTTCAGTCGCATGGTGGCCAGCAGCAAAATAATGAATGTCTTGCTCGCGTGCTGAGTAGGTTGTGCGCTCTGAAATTTCACCAGAGATAAAAGCATCAATGCCTTGAGAAGCCGCTAGCTCAATGTAATCTTGACCACCACCAGTACACCAACCGACGGTCGTAATCATTTTGTCTTGGTTTTCTGGAGCGATATGCAGTGGTTTACGATTTAGAACTTGATCGATTTTTGCTGCGAATTCAGCACCTGTCATTGGTGTTTTTAGTTTGCCAAACATAGCAACCGATTGTGGGTGTCCTTCCAAACCACCTTCAACTTCTATCTCAAGTAACTCTGCCAATTTTGCGTTGTTACCAAGTTCAGGGTGGATATCAAGTGGTAAGTGATAACCTAAAAGGTTGATGTCATTTTTAATCAGGGTACGAATACGCTTGCCCTTCATGCCACGAATTGCTTCTGACTCACCTTTCCAGAAAAAGCCGTGATGGACTAACAAAGCGTCTGCGTTCAGTTCTACCGCTTTATCAATCAAGGCTTGAGAAGCTGTCACACCAGTAACGATTCGCTTCACTTCTGTTGCACCTTCAACTTGAAGACCATTAGGACAGTAATCTTTAATCTGCTGAGGCTGCAGTTTTTCGTTAAGTAGCTTTTCTAATTGTAAGTTATTCATTTTTCTTTCCAGCTTACCTTTATAATAACGTCGTTATATCAATTTACGGGTAGAATGTCGAAAGCCCCACGATGAGTTTATGAGGAACAGATGACAGCACTGCAACGTTTTTATCAATGGGTCATCGACTCACCGCCATTACTAGAAATCAAGCCACCGATTTCTGACCTCAGTGCATTCTCAAACTACCAAGAGCTCAACGAATCACATACTTATAATGGTAACCCTAGATTAGGCTTTCTCTACCAACACCTATGTGAACAAGTCATCACTGCTTCGGATAATTATTCAATCAAGCACGATGAGATTCAGATTAATGTTGAGGGTAGAACACTAGGTGCTATCGACTTTATTCTCGAAGACGCGAACAACCAAAAGTTAGAACACTGGGAGGTCGCGATTAAATTTTACCTACTTCATGAGCAAACATGGTTTGGCCCCAACTCTCATGACCAATTGGATAAGAAGCTCGATAGAATGCTCAGCCATCAGCTTGGAATGTCATCTTCAGCCGCTTTTATTGAGCAGTACCCAGAGATCGATATCGACTCAAAACACCTCCTCATGCAGGGGCGTCTATACACCAACCCTTTTTTAGAGCAAAGCGTACCGAACGAATGTTTGGGCTACGACATTAATTCAAGTCAAGTAAACGGGTTTTGGTGCTATCAAAACCAAGCTCATCTAATCACCGAAGCGCTCTACCCCCTCACCAAAGAACAATGGGCAGCTGGGACGGATGATTTCAGCGGTAAACCCATCACCGAGTTTGGTGATCGATTTGTACATGGGCAAACCCAATCTGGGCAATTCTGGTTTGTGATGCCACAAAGTTGGCCACACGGTTAGTCGTCCGAATTAACTCACATACCTTTCCCGCTTATACGAAACCAACACAAATAAAAAGGGTTGATGCTTTCACATCAACCCTTCTTCTATTTACGTAGCAACTCTAGTAATCGAGATTCGATTATAGGCCAGCCGCTGCAAATACTTGGTTCACAATCTCTTGAGCTTCTGCTTCGATTGCTTTCAGGTGCTCTTCACCCTTAAAGCTTTCACAGTAGATCTTGTAGATATCTTCAGTACCTGATGGACGAGCAGCAAACCAACCGTTTTCAGTTGTCACTTTCAGGCCACCAATCGCAGCGCCATTACCTGGAGCATGTGTTAAACGTGCAGTAATCGAATCGCCAGCAAGTGTTTCAGCCGAAACCATCTCTGGAGACAGCTTCTTCAGCACGTCTTTTTGTGCGCCATTTGCTACCGCTTGAATACGGTTGTACTTAGATTCGCCGTGTTTAGCAGCAAGCTCTTCGTAATATTCTTGTGGGTTCTTACCCGTTACCGCTGTGATCTCAGCCGCAAGTAAGCAAAGAATTAGGCCATCTTTATCTGTTGACCAAGGCATTCCGTCTTTACGTAAGAAAGAGGCACCCGCACTCTCTTCGCCACCGAAACCAAACTGACCGTTGTATAAGCCATCAACGAACCATTTGAAACCAACTGGCACTTCACAAAGTTCACGACCTAGGTCAGCAACAACACGGTCAATCAATGCACTTGATACCAGTGTTTTACCAACAGCAACGTCTTTACCCCAACCTTCACGGTTACGGTATAAGTAGTCGATACAAACTGCTAGGAAATGGTTTGGATTCATTAGGCCTTTTGGCGTAACAATGCCGTGACGATCGTAATCAGGGTCGTTACCAAACGCTAATTGATAATCGTCTTTAAGGGCCAGTAAACCTGACATCGCGTACGGAGAAGAACAATCCATACGAACCACGCCATCTTTATCTAAAGACATAAACTGGAACGAAGGATCAACCGCTTCACTTACCAGAGTAAGATCTAGGTTGTACGCTTTGCCGATTTGACGCCAGTAATCGATGCCGCTACCACCTAGTGGGTCAACACCAATCTTGATGTTTGCTTTCTGGATCGCTTCCATATCAACCACGTTAACCAAGTCAGCAACGTAAGGAGCAACGAGATCAACTTCTTTTACTAAATCAGACTGTTTAGCTAGAGCGATAGGAGTACGTTTAACACCTTGCATTTGCTCAGCAATGATCACGTTCGCACGATCTTCAATAGCTTGAGTTAGCTCAGCTTCAGCAGGGCCACCGTGTGTTGGATTGTATTTAATACCGCCGTCTTGAGGTGGGTTATGTGAAGGTGTGATAACAATGCCGTCGGCTTTTTTATCATTTACTAGGTTGTGCGTAAGGATCGCGTGCGAGATGCCTGGTGTTGGAGTAAAGCCATTTTTTTCTTGAATAATAACTTCAACACCGTTCGCTACAAGCACTTCGATAACAGTAGAAAACGCAGGCTCAGAAAGAGCGTGAGTATCTTTACCTAAGAAAAGTGGGCCTGTTGTACCCTGCTCAGCACGAACCTCAGCAACCGCTTGAGCAATCGCTAGAATATGGTTTTCGTTAAATGTTGATTTGTCTGCTGTACCACGGTGACCCGAAGTACCGAATAGAACTTTATGGTCTGGGTTACTAGCATCCGGTTGCTGTAAGAAATAGTTAGCCACTAAAGCCGGAATATTATGAAGATCTTCCTGCTGAGCTTTTTGCCCGGCACGAGGGTGCATAGCCATTTTTCGACATCCTTATATATAAAAATTTAAAAACAAAAAAACCTCATAATATCTTCTTATCCATGGATATTATGAGGTTTAAATCAGATTTCTTTAAATTGAACCTGTTACTTTTTCTATCAATTCTGCTTGGAAATTCATGCGGCTCATAAGCTGCTCAACCATCTGTCTTTTACGGCTAGTATTATTATTAGTAATAACCCAAAAAGGACTGTGTGGGATCGCTTTAGGCTTGGTTGTATTCCCGTTTGCTAACAACGTCTCTTCGTTATCTGCAAAGTAAACACGCTTACGGCCTTTTACTTGAGTTGCTTCTGAAAAGCTTAAAGGGTCGATTTTATGCAGTGTTGATAACACAAGCATGAAACGATCAATGGCTTTCTTTAGTGATGCAAACTCATCTGATATTAGTAGTGAGCGCATTTCTTTAACGCCATCGAACTTCTCTGGAGTAAAGCCTACCTCTTTGCTAACAACGATACCTTTTGGCTCAACGATCTCTTCGATCGGAACCATGCCTTGGCTATCAACCTGTAACAAGCGGCGCAGAATATCTGAAGCGCTTTCGCCAATACGTTCTGTCTGACCCGCAATAAAACGGTATAGGTCCTCATCAACCTCAATTGTTTTCATTCGCTTTTCACAATCTCAATGTTTAAACTCTGGGGGATTATAGCGAGATCCGCGCGGATACTCTACGTCAAACCCACCATGAATAAGATAAAAATGTCAGTACAGCTCAACTATAAAATTGAAGGTGAGGGTCACACCATTGTTTTGATCCATGGATTATTCGGTAATCTGGACAACCTTGGCTTGCTCGCTAGGGATCTAAAAGCCGATCATCAAGTGCTTAGTATCGATCTACGTAACCACGGCCAATCTTTCCATAGTGACACTCACAACTATCAAGCGATGGCACAAGATGTGGCTCAACTGCTGAATGATCTTGAACTAGAAGATGTGACTGTGATTGGTCACTCTATGGGTGGCAAAGTCGCGATGGCGCTAACCCAACATCTCGAACTGCGTAAATTGGTTGTGCTGGACATGGCACCGGTTACGTACACTCAGAGCCGTCACGATAACGTATTCGCCGGCCTGCAAGCCGTGATCGAAGAACAACCAACCTCGCGCTCAGAGGCACTAAAGGTTCTCGCAAAACATATCGAGATTGATGGCGTTCGCCAGTTCTTGACCAAATCTTTATTTAAAACAGATCAAGGTATCATGGAGTGGCGCTTTAACGTCGCATCCCTGCTCGCAAATTACGCGCACATCATTGGCTGGGAACCGATCGACAAAACCTCGGTCAAAACCTTGCTAATAAAAGGTGGAGATT
Source organism: Vibrio cyclitrophicus (assembly GCA_023206055.1). Lineage (NCBI taxonomy): Bacteria > Pseudomonadati > Pseudomonadota > Gammaproteobacteria > Vibrionales > Vibrionaceae > Vibrio > Vibrio cyclitrophicus. Next base: position 2,728,637 of record CP065366.1, read on the forward strand.
CTGACTACCTCACGGCTGAACACCAAACCGCGGTTCAGCAGCAATTTTCTAACGCAAAGGCACACGTCATTGCGAATACGGGTCACTGGCTACACGCAGAAAAGCCAGCTGAAGTACTCAGAGCAATTCGAAAATTCATCGCTTAAGCGCGCTTTTTCATGCAGATAAATGAGAGCTGAGTAATCACTGCACATTAACTTTATCTCGCAACAGTGATATAGTGCGCCCAAGCAAAATTGGTATATAAGGTTCCCATGCTTTACGACTACATGAACATCATTGAATCTGTTGGTTTAGATCTCCTATTTGCCGCGATTTTCTTTTTAATCGGTATGGCAATTAAGGATGTTCTCAAGCAGGGAAATGTTCCTCCATTTGGTCGTCGCATCGTATGGTTAGTACTTTTCCTTGGCTGTGCGGGCTTTATTGCCAAAGGGATAATCCAACTAAGCTGGGAAGGAACTGGGATCTAACGATTCTCTTCCGAACTTTATTACACCGACAACAGACAAAATGAAAGGTAATGATTCTATGGCAAGTGTAGGTCTCTTCTTTGGTAGCGATACAGGTAACACTGAAGCTGTTGCTAAGATGATTCAAAAGCAATTGAGCAAACAGCTCGTTCACGTTCAAGACATTGCAAAAAGCAGCAAAGAAGATATCGATAACTTCGATCTACTGTTGCTTGGTATCCCTACGTGGTACTACGGCGAAGCACAATGTGATTGGGATGACTTTTTCCCAGAGCTAGAAGCTATTGATTTCTCAACTAAGCTTGTTGCTATCTTTGGTTGTGGCGACCAAGAAGATTACGCAGAATACTTCTGTGATGCTATGGGTACTATCCGTGACATCGTTGAAGCAAAAGGCGGTACTATCCTAGGTCACACGTCAACTGAAGGCTACGAATTCGAAGCATCGAAAGGTTTAGTTGAAGGCGATGACAGCCAATTCGTTGGTCTATGTATCGATGAAGACCGTCAACCTGAGCTAACAGATGAGCGCGTATCTAACTGGGTTAAACAAATCCACGAAGAAATGTGCCTAGCTGAGCTAGAAGACTAATTCTCTGATGGTGGTTAATTGTTACAATTAATAACCATTATGTAGATATGAAAAAACCTCCTAACGGGAGGTTTTTTGCTATTTAAAATCTATTAATTAGCACTCAGCTTCTAATGCTTCGTCATCGTCTCTAAATTGCGGCTTCTTTCTTACATAGAGGGTGCGTTGAATTTCCGAAACCACATTCCCCTGCTTATCTTTCACGTGAATAATAAATTCAGGAAAACACTTTTCACCGAGCTGCGTCTGACGATAGATATCGTCAAGCTGTCCTTGGCTTATCTCAAAATCTGCATACAAGTCCGATTGCCCCGGCTTGATGAAGTTAATGCTCGCTTCTTTATCCCAAACATAATATCTCTCCCCTAAAATTCCCATTAACATCAATGAGTAAACGGGATCGGTAAGAGAAAAGATACTGCCGCCATATTGAGTACGATTGGCGTTCTTGTTCCACCAGCGTAGTTTTAATACTGTCTTAACAATTCTAAAATCAGGGCTTATATGAGCAATACGAATACCCGCCCCCCAGAAAGGTGGCCAGATATTGAGTGCGAACTTTACAATGTTCGGTTTGTAGATTTTTGCGAGTTGCTTATTCATAACAACATTCCATGTTCATATCAGAAACACCGTCACCTTGACTGGTCTTACCTCCACTATAAGTGAGATGCTTCTATTTTACAAAACAGATTGTGATGTCAGTGAGTAACCCTTTGAAGTTCGTGGTTTATTGTTATGCCTGACTAAACTATAATGGTATTAATATTGAATTCTGTTAATCGCGGCAGATCATCAACAGGAAAGTATATGTCAGACAATAATCAAGCGCTAAAAGATGCTGGTCTTAAAGTGACCCTTCCACGGCTCAAAATTTTAGAAGTATTACAACAGCCAGACTGCCAACATATTAGTGCTGAAGATTTATATAAGAAGCTGATCGACCTAGGTGAAGAAATCGGTCTTGCAACCGTTTATCGAGTACTTAACCAATTCGATGACGCTGGCATTGTAACTCGCCACCACTTCGAAGGCGGCAAGTCTGTATTTGAACTTTCTACACAGCACCACCACGACCACCTTGTGTGTCTAGACTGTGGCGAAGTGATCGAATTCTCTGATGACATCATCGAAGAAAGACAGAAAGAAATCGCAGAGCGTTACAATGTGAAACTGACCAACCACAGTTTGTACTTGTACGGAAAAAGTATTACCGGAGATTGCAAAGGCAATCCAGACGCGCACAAAGCGAAGAAGTAATGCAGAACGCTGGCTTAGACCGGCGTTTTTTATGTAGGGTGGAATCCAACTCGACTGCTATTAGCTCAACGACTTATTCAAGCACAAAAAAACCGGCTCTAAGCCGGTTTTTTATTGGGTCGCTTTTAACAAACTAAGTACTCAAGCATCAAGCTTCAGTTTTACCCCAAGTGTCACGTAGACCAACCGTGCGGTTGAAGACTAGTGCGTCTGCTTTAGAGTCTTTCGAATCCAAACAGAAGTAACCTGTACGTTCAAACTGGTACGCTTGCTCTGCCACACCTTCTGCTAGGCTAGGTTCAACAAAACCGTTTAGCGTAACAAGTGATTCAGGGTTTAGCGTTGCAGCGAAGTCATCAGCAGCGGCTGGATTTGCCACTGTGAATAGACGATCGTACAAACGAATCTCAGCAGGCAACGCTTTATCAGCAGATACCCAGTGGATAACGCCTTTCACTTTGCGGCCATCTGCAGGGTTCTTACCCAATGTTTCATTGTCGTAAGAACAGAAGATAGTCGTAATGTTGCCTTCTGCATCTTTTTCGATACGTTCAGCTTTGATCACGTAAGCGCCACGTAGACGAACTTCTTTACCTAAAACTAAACGCTTGTACTTTTTGTTTGCTTCTTCACGGAAGTCATCATGCTCAATCCAAACTTCACGGGTAAATGGTACTTCACGAGTGCCCATTTCTGGCTTGTTTGGGTGGTTTGCAACCGTTAGCGTTTCTACTGCATCTACTTCGTAATTTTCGATAACAATCTTAACTGGGTCAAGAACAGCCATTGCACGAGGTGCATTTTCGTTCAGATCATCACGGATGCAAGATTCAAGTGAACCGAACTCAATCATGTTCTCTTGCTTAGTCACGCCAATACGTTTACAGAATTCACGAATCGAGCTTGAAGTAAAACCACGACGACGTAGGCCTGAAATAGTAGGCATACGTGGGTCATCCCAACCTTGAACTAGGTTTTCAACCACAAGTTGGTTCAGCTTACGCTTAGACATCACTGTGTATTCAAGATTCAGACGGCTAAACTCGTACTGACGAGGTTGGCAATCGATCGTGATGTTATCTAGAACCCAATCGTACAAACGACGGTTATCTTGGAATTCAAGCGTACAGATAGAGTGCGTAATACCTTCCAGCGCATCAGAGATACAGTGAGTAAAGTCGTACATTGGGTAAATGCACCACTTGTCAGCAGTTTGATGGTGGTGAGCAAAACGAACACGGTAGATAACAGGATCGCGCATTACCATGAATGAAGAGCTCATGTCGATCTTAGCACGTAGACACGCTTTACCTTCTTCAAAGCCACCGTCACGCATTTTTTCAAACAACGCTAGGTTCTCTTCAGGGCTGCGGTCACGGTATGGGCTCGCTTTACCTGGCTCTTTTAGCGTGCCACGGTACTCACGGATTTGATCAGGACTTAGCTCGTCAACATACGCTAAGCCTTTATTAATTAATTCCACAGCATAAGCGTAAAGCGTATCGAAGTAGTTTGATGAGTAACAAATATCACCAGACCATTCGAAGCCTAACCAGCTTACATCATTCTTAATTGACTCAACGTATTCAACGTCTTCTTTTTCAGGGTTTGTATCATCGAAACGAAGATTACATTGTCCCTGGTAGTCCTGAGCAATACCAAAGTTTAAGCAAATAGATTTAGCGTGACCAATGTGCAGGTAGCCATTTGGCTCCGGCGGGAAACGAGTATGCACGCTACTGTGTGTACCATCCGCTAAATCTTTATCAATAATTTGGCGAATGAAATTCGATGGACGAGCCTCAGCTTCACTCATCTATAGCACCTCTATGTATTTAGTATTGTCAGAGAAAGTTATCTTTCGTCTCCAAGAAAATGGTCGCTTGTAGCGCCAGTCAAAGATAGAAAGATCATTGTTGCTAATCATCCACAATTCTTAGCCTTTGCACAATAAGAACCGTCCGTTAATTGCGATTATTTCTGCTATTCGATGAAGAATAGAACGAACCGTGTTCGCTCGTCTTAAACAACAGGCACAAAAAAGCCTCCCATCTGGGAGGCTTTCAATTTGACACTTACTTAAGAGTAACTTTACGTCTTAATTAAGTACTTCCCTTACTATGGAAGTTTTACATCAGATAGGTCTTCGCCTGCACCGATAGCTTTCATTTCGCCAGCTACGATTTCAGCTAGTGGACCTAGGATAACCTGTAGGTTGTTTTCACCTAGTTTAACCACACCTTTAGCGCCGAGCTTCTTAAGAACAACTTCATCAGCGATAGAGCGGTCTTTTAGCGTTAGACGTAGACGAGTGATACAAGCATCGATTGAAGTAAGGTTCTCGTGACCACCTAGAGCTTTAAGGTATTGACGAGCAACTTCACCCTTTGGTGCGTCGCCAGCAGGAGCAGCAACAGCTTCGTCATCATCTTCACGACCTGGCGATTTCAAGTTGAAAGCGCGGATTGCGAAAGAGAAAGTGAAGAAGTATAGAGCACCGAAACCAAGGCCGATTAGTAGTAGTACGAATGGTTTAGTTGCTAGACCCCAGTTCAATACGAAGTCGATAAGACCAGCAGAGAAACCGAAACCATGCAGAGTGCCAAACATGTTAGCAACTACTAGAGACAGACCTGTAAATACAGCGTGCATTGCGTATAGAGCAGGAGCTAGGAATACGAACATGAATTCTAGCGGCTCTGTGATGCCTGTTAGGAATGAACAGAATGCAACTGAGAATAGTGCGCCACCAACTTGGCTACGTTTTTCAGCAGGAGCAGCTAGGTACATTGCAAGTGCAGCACCTGGTAGACCGAACATCATTACTGGGAAGAAGCCGTTCATGAATACACCAGCGCCTTTATCGCCGCCGAAGAAACGGTGTAGGTCGCCAGATTTAACAGTTTCAGTCACTTCTTTAACTACAGTAGTGATTTCTGGAGTTACAGAGTTAGCGAATGTGAATGTGTGCTCTTGGCCAACAACTAGAGTTTTAGCAAGTGCTGGGTCAACACAAAGTTGAGTGATGTTAGCGAATGCGCCTTGACCAGCAACGATGATTTCTTGACATGTACCCATACCGAACCAGAAGTATGAGTTCAATACATGGTGTAGACCTACAGGGATAAGTGCACGGTTAAGAGTACCGTATACGAATTGGCCGATAGCGCCAGACGTTGATACTGCATGAGCAAGTGCGTCTAGACCAGATTGAACACCAGGCCAAACCACACCAGACACAGCACCTGCAACAAGTGCAAATAGACCGGCCATGATAGGTACTAAACGTTTACCCGCGAAGAAAGCCAGCCACTCAGGAAGGCGTGTTGCATGGAAAGCGTTGTAAGAGTGACCTGCGATGATACCTGCGAAGATACCGCCGAAGAATGACATGTTAACGTCTGCGTTAATTGTCGTTGCTGTAGCAGTTAGTACGAAGTAAGCAACTGCACCAGCAAGACCCGCTGCGCCGTTACCGTCTTTAGAAAGACCAATCGCGATACCTAGACCAAAGAGCAATGGTAGGTTACCGAAGATAGCACCACCAGCTTGCGCCATGAATGGAATATCAAGTAGATCGCCTTGACCTAAACGTAAAAGAAGCGCCGCAATCGGAAGCGTTGCGATTGGTAGCATTAACGCCTTACCAAGCTTCTGTGCATATCCTAGAATATTCACCAGTTGTTTCCCCCTATAGGATTTTTTAGAATTCGTTTGAGAAACTTATTTTAGTCGCTCAATTTAGTCCTATTCAGTGTATTCAATTAATTTTGCTCCGCAAATTAAAACCTTACCATTTGTGATCCTAATCACCAGTTTTTACCAAATCCAAAGGTTTTTGCTAGCGAGATCATAAAACTTATTTTATCATTCAAAAAAATGAACATTTATAGATAAAATCCAAATCTAATCATTAGGCAAAAAGATGGTATCTCCGAGCTTATAGAGCATCGTGAATAATCATTAACGATGAACCTAAATGTATAATAAAGATCAATTGTTCATATATTTTTCAACAACTTAAATCGCTTCCCGTTTTGAAGCCGTTTGCCCATAAAAGATAAATCGTTACGTAAATGATGCTCGCAAACTAAGTCCGCATTTAGGTAACGAACGAATTTTAAAGATCTCACGAAATAAGGATTAGCTGACTATGTACGCGCTAAGTAACTGTAAAATTTACACTGGTAGTGATGTTCTAACCGATCATGCTGTTGTAATCGAAAACGAACTGATCAAAAAAGTCTGTCCTATCTCTGAATTGCCAGAAGGAATCGAGGTTCGCGACCTAGATGGTGCAAACCTAAGCCCAGGTTTCATTGACCTACAACTGAATGGTTGTGGCGGTGTAATGCTTAACGATGAGATCACTGCAGAAACCATGCAGATCATGCACAAAGCAAACCTGAAATCTGGCTGTACTAGCTTCCTACCGACGCTTATCACCTCTTCAGACGAAGATATGCGTGCGGTTATTACGGCTGCGCGTGAATACCACAACCAGTACCAGAACCAATCTTTAGGTCTGCACCTTGAAGGCCCTTACCTAAACGTTGCGAAAAAAGGCATCCATAGCGTCGATCACATTCGTAAATCTGACAGCGAAATGATTGAGCTTATCTGTGAAAACCGTGACCTTGTTGCAAAAGTAACATTGGCTCCAGAGCTTAACGAACCAGAACACATCGAACGCCTACACAAAGCTGGCGTTGTCGTTTCTATCGGTCACACCAACGCAACTTACGCAGAAGCGCGCCAAGGTTTCGAATCTGGTATCACATTCGCTACTCATCTATTCAATGCAATGACGCCAATGGTTGGTCGTGAGCCTGGCGTTGTAGGCGCGATTTACGACACACCAGAGGTTTACGCTGGTATTATTGCGGACGGTTTCCATGTTGATTACGCAAACATCAGAATTGCGCATAAAATCAAGGGAGAAAAGTTGGTATTAGTGACGGATGCCACAGCTCCTGCAGGTGCTGACATGGAATACTTTATTTTTGTCGGTAAGAAAGTATATTACCGAGATGGTAAGTGTGTTGATGAAAACGGCACACTGGGCGGCTCAGCTCTGACTATGATTGAAGCAGTTCAGAATACAGTTGAGCACGCTGGTATCGCTTTAGACGAAGCTCTTCGCATGGCTACGCTATACCCAGCTACGGCTATCGGTGTAGAAAGCAAGCTAGGTCGAATCAAAAAAGGCATGGTTGCAAACCTAGCTGTATTTGACCGAGATTTTAACGTTAAAGCGACTGTTGTTAACGGACAATACGAGCACAATTAAGTATGAATGGCGGACAAATAGGTAACGTAGACTTAGTTAAACAACTAAACAGTGCGGCGGTATACCGACTTATAGACCAACAAGGGCCTATCAGTCGTATACAAGTGGCTGATGTAAGCCAACTCGCACCGGCAAGTGTTACAAAAATTACCCGCCAACTTTTAGAGCGCGGCCTAATTAAAGAGGTTGCGCAGCAAGCGTCTACTGGCGGTAGACGCGCTATCTCCCTAACCACAGAAGTAGAACCTTTTCATTCTGTCGCTGTGCGTTTGGGTCGAGACTACATTCAAATAAGCCTGCATGACCTTGGCGGTCGTGAATTGGCTTTCCAACAACAAGACCTAAATTATTCAGACCAATCAGACCTTACCCAAGGCTTGGTCAATAACCTCAAAGCTTTCATTGCTGAGCATCAGCCAAAGATCGACCAACTGATTGCCATTGGTGTCACTCTTCCTGGCCTAGTTAACCCAACGACCGGTGTTGTTGAGTACATGCCGAATACCGACATAGATAACCTTGCATTAAGCGACATTATTCGCGATACATTCCATGTTGCTTGTTTTGTTGGTAACGATGTTCGAGGAATGGCGCTTGCTGAACACTACTTCGGAGCAAGTAAAGACAGCCAAGATTCTATTTTGGTCAGTGTTCACCGTGGTACAGGTGCAGGTATTATCGTTAATGGTCAGGTTTTCCTTGGTCATAACCGTAACGTGGGTGAAATTGGTCATATCCAAATTGATCCGCTAGGCGAGCAATGCCAATGTGGTAACTTCGGGTGTCTTGAAACCGTAGCGGCAAACCCAGCTATCGTTGAACGAGTGCAGAAGCTGATTAAGCAAGGCTACGAGTCTTCTTTAACAGAGCTTGAACATATTACGATTCAAGACGTTTGTGACCACGCGATTAATGGTGATGAGCTAGCTAAGCAAAGCTTGGTTCGAGTAGGAAACCAGTTAGGTAAGGCGATCGCTATGACGATTAACTTATTTAACCCTCAAAAAGTTATCATCGCGGGTGATATTACGAAGGCACAAGAGATTGTTTTCCCTGCAATTAAGCGCAATGTAGAGAATCAGTCGTTAACGACTTTCCATAGCGGCTTGCCTATTGTAGCATCACAGATCGATAAACATCCTACGATGGGAGCTTTTGCCATGATTAAGCGCGCCATGCTCAACGGTGTGTTGCTGCAGAAGCTTCTCGAAGACTAGAGAAAAACAATTCTGATTTTCCACGGGCCGTGTTTGTATAAACACGGCCCGTTTTTTTAAGCTAGGGAACTACAACAACAAGTTATGGAACTTATATTAATATCCACTGCGTTTATCGCAGGATTTATTGCTTTAAAGTGTCACCTTCCCCCATTAGTTGGTTTTTTGGTTGCAGGCTTTGGGCTTTTTGCCTTTGGCTTTGAAACCAATGACACCATCATTACTTTAGCTGACCTTGGTGTCACGCTGCTTCTATTTACTATCGGCTTAAAACTCGACATCAAAACCCTACTCTCTAAAGAGATCTGGGCTGGCGCGACAATCCACAACCTTTTGTCCACTCTGTTTTTCGCTGTCGCCCTATTTGGTTTTAAGTTCTTAGGTATTTCATCGCTGGCTGCCATGTCGGTAGAACAGATCGTTCTGCTCGGTTTTGCTCTGTCATTCTCCAGTACGGTATTTGCGGTTAAGACTCTGCAAGAGAAAGGCGAAATGAATGCGACTTACGGAACTCTGGCGATTGGTATCTTGGTCATGCAGGATATCTTCGCCGTAGTATTCCTAACGGCTTCTACAGGTAAAATCCCTGAGTGGTATGCGATTGCTCTGTTTGCCTTGCCCTTACTACGCCCACTGTTCTACAAAGTGCTCGATTGGGTTGGTCATGGTGAGATGCTGGTTCTTTCCGGCATCTTCTTCGCATTAGTCGTAGGTGCTGGTTTATTCCATTTGGTTGGTGTGAAACCAGACCTGGGTGCTCTTGTTCTAGGTATGTTACTTGCGGGTCACCCAAAAGCCTCAGAGCTATCAAAATCGCTGTTTAACCTTAAAGAGCTTTTCCTCGTCTGTTTCTTCTTGAACATTGGTTTGTCAGAGCAACCAACCATTCAAGGCTTTATGCTTGCAATCTTGTTCTTACTGATGCTGCCAGTGAAAGGGGTTCTCTACTTCTTGGTGCTTAACCGCTTCAAGTTCCGTGTTCGAACGTCCCTACTTGCCTCTTTATCACTGTTTAACTACAGCGAATTTGGCCTAATCGTTGGTGGCCTCGCCTTCAAGATGGGTTGGATGTCGGGTGATATCTTAGTTGCCGTAGCGATTGCGGTTTCACTGTCGTTCTTAATCGCTGCACCTTTAAACCGAGCTGGTCACAAGCTTTATCAGCAGTCAGGTAAATGGCTGAAAGAGCACGCGTCAGAAAAGCTTCACCGACGTGATAAGCGAATTGACCCGGGTCGGGCTCAAGTTCTTATTCTTGGTATGGGACGAATTGGTACTGGTGCTTATGACGAATTACGTTCTCGCTACGGTAAAGTGAGCTTAGGTGTCGAAGTTCGTGAAGAAGCTGCGCACAACCACAGAAGCCATGGCAGAAACGTGATTTCTGGCGACGCGACTGACCCAGATTTTTGGGAGCGAATTCTAGATACAGCAAACGTAAAACTGGTGATTTTGGCAATGCCTCACCACCAAGGTAATCAAACCGCTTTAGAACAATTAAAGTCACGTAACTTTAAAGGCCAAATTGCGGCTATTGCTGAATACCCAGATCAACTCGAAACACTGAAAGAGAATGGCGTTGATGCGGCATTTAACATTTACAGCGAGGCTGGTAGTGGTTTTGCTCGCCACGTTTGCGAACAGTTAAATCCAAATATCAATAAAATCTAGTATTAGACCGTGTTCAACCAAACCTCTCAAAACTGCCTATTTTTCGCACTTTTGAGAGGTTTTTGTTTAAAAAACCAACCGCAATTAAACGCCACCCATCAAAATCACATGTAAATTAGATAATTTCTAACATAACACCCTTTATATTATTTTTTTGCTCACATCCGGTTGCTTTTTTTAGCCAGAATGGCAAATTGAATGCAGTTGATTTGGAAATTATTTAAAAGGAAGTTCTATGTGTTCAGTATTTGGCATTCTCGACATTAAAAGTGATGCCGCAGCACTTCGCCCTATTGCTTTAGAAATGTCTAAAAAGCTTCGTCACCGTGGTCCAGACTGGTCTGGTATCTATGCTGGTGAAAAAGCAATCCTTGCTCATGAGCGTCTTGCTATTGTTGGCTTGAACAGTGGTGCTCAACCACTATACAGCCAAGACAAAAAGCACATTCTTGCAGTAAACGGTGAAATTTATAACCACAAAGAACTTCGCGCACGCTATGAAGATAAGTACCAGTTCCAGACTGATTCTGACTGTGAAGTTATCCTAGCGCTATACCAAGAGATGGGTGCAGACCTTCTAGAAGAGCTTAACGGTATTTTCGCTTTCGTTTTATACGACGAAGAGAAAGACGAGTACCTAGTGGGCCGCGACCATATTGGTATTATCCCGCTTTACCAAGGTTACGATGAGCACGGTAACTACTACGTGGCTTCAGAGATGAAAGCATTGGTTGAAGTATGTAAGACGATCAGTGAATTCCCTCCTGGTAGCTTCTACTCTTCTAGAGATGCAGAGCCTCAGCGTTACTACATCCGAGATTGGAACGAATACGCTGCCGTTCAAGGCAACAGCACAAGCAAAGAAGAGCTGACTGAAGCACTAGAAGCAGCGGTTAAACGTCAACTAATGACTGACGTTCCTTACGGTGTGCTTCTATCAGGAGGCCTTGATTCATCAATTACTTCAGCAGTCGCTAAACGCTTTGCAGCAATGCGCATCGAAGACGATGAGCAATCTGAAGCTTGGTGGCCACAACTGCACTCATTCGCTGTTGGCCTTGAAGGCGCACCAGATCTTATCGCTGCTCGTGAAGTTGCAGATAAGATTGGTACCGTACACCACGAGATGACTTACACCATTCAGGAAGGCTTAGATGCCATCCGTGATGTTATCTACCACATCGAGACTTACGATGTAACAACGATTCGTGCATCAACGCCGATGTACTTGCTTGCTCGTAAGATCAAGGCAATGGGCATCAAGATGGTACTGTCTGGTGAAGGTGCCGATGAGATCTTTGGTGGTTACCTGTACTTCCATAAAGCGCCAAACGCGAAAGAGTTCCATGAAGAGACAGTACGTAAGCTACTTGCTCTAAGCATGTTCGACTGTGCTCGTGCAAACAAATCACTAGCGGCATGGGGTGTTGAAGGCCGTGTACCATTCTTGGATAAAGAGTTCATAGATGTCGCAATGCGTCTGAACCCTGAAGACAAGATGTGTGGCAACGGTAAAATGGAAAAACACATCCTGCGTGAATGTTTTGAAGACTACCTACCAGATTCAATCGCATGGCGTCAAAAAGAGCAGTTCTCTGATGGTGTTGGCTACGACTGGATTGACACATTAAAAGCAACAGCTGAAGCAAAAGTAACGGATCAACAAATGGAAGCTGCTAAGTTCCGTTTCCCTTACAACACGCCAACAACCAAAGAAGGTTATGCTTACCGTGAAATCTTTGAGGAGCTATTCCCTCTAGAATCTGCGGCAGAATGTGTACCTGGTGGTCCTTCAGTTGCTTGTTCATCAGCGAAAGCGATTGAGTGGGATGAGTCATTCAAAAACTGTGTTGACCCATCAGGCCGTGCAGTACAAGCCGTTCACAACGACTCTTACTAAAAGCTATCTTTTGAATAAATGCTAAACACTAAAAAGGCGCACAATGCGCCTTTTTTATTAAGCCTTATTTTTGTTATTGCAGTTATGCGTGAGCTTGAAGTGCCTCGTTCTCGATACTGACGGGCACCACTTGACTGATCATCTTAACTAACATGATAGAGCGTGCCTCACCATCTTTTTGATGATAGATAGCCTCAATACCAGCAAACTGACCGCTCTTAATTTTCACGACTTGCCCAGACTCAAACTCAATACAACAATCTTCAACTTCGTTACTGCAGCACTTCTCAAACTCTTTGAGTTCAAACACCAAGTCTCCTTGGACCTCGTGCGGCCTTGCACCGAACTTAATAAAGTCCACAACACCACGTGTTGAACGAACAGTCGTGAAGCTAGGACCTTGCTCGTAATCGAAGCGAACAAAGATGTAAGACGGAAATAGCGGTTCTTTGACCTGCTTTTCTTTTCCTCTTACAACCTTTGCAACTTCTATTTGGGGATAAAAACACTCTACCCCTTGATTTTCTAAGTGCAACTGCGCGCGTTTTTGATCACCACGCTTACAGTAAAGTAAATACCAACGTTTCATTTAACTAGCCATTTTATATTTTTAGATATTTTACCACACGCCTAAAACGGTTGAATCCCATTAATAAAATGAATCGTTACTAACCAGAAATAATGCGTAGTAGACCAATTTATCAACAAAAAGTTATAGGTGTCGGAGTGGTTAAGCATTGTACAGAGATCATTTAAAGATCAAAAGGCTCATTGTTGTAAGCATATGTACGCCCACCACAATAGGTACACCATACCATTAATATTAAAACAATTCACCAGAGAAATGCGTCTAAAGTTTTTCATTCAACACAACTTTAATAAAGGTTATTAACCAACCAACTCAAATCTGGAAAATTAGTTTGCAGCACATCTAAAATGGGCAACATTAAAATCAAAGAACTTTAATATCAACACCTTAGCTAAACCAAGTTGTCGTAACCATAAAATAAGTCTATTGCAGACTTTTATCCCACTGTGTATACATGAATGACTATAAAATCTTTTAATACCTAAAATTAGTAAAACTTATGCCAAGCAACCACAACATCTTTGGCCACCCTAGAGGCCTATTTCTACTTTTTAGCACAGAGCTATGGGAACGTTTCTCTTACTATGCGATGCGTGCCATCCTTGTCTTATTTTTGACTGACACCACCCTTAACGGTGGACTTGCTTGGTCAACGAAAGATGCACTCGATCTCTACGGTATTTATACGGGTTTAGTCTACATTACACCATTAATTGGTGGCTGGATTGCCGATAACTACCTAGGGCAGCGTAAATCAATTCTGATTGGCGGTGTATTAATGGCACTTGGCCAATTTACACTGGCTCTGCCTAACGGTTTCATTGGCTTAGACCAAGTGAACGCTCTGTACCTTGGTTTAGCGCTGCTAATCAGTGGTAACGGTATGTTTAAGCCGAACATCTCAACCATGGTTGGCGACCTGTACCAAGAAGGCGATAACCGCCGTGACGGTGCTTTCACCATTTTCTACATGGGCATCAACTTAGGTGCACTACTTGGTGGCTTGATTTCGGGTGCTGCTGTCGACTCGTTCGGTTGGAAAGCAGGTTTCCTAGCCGCTGGTATTGGTATGGTTATTAGCTTGATCATGCAAGTGACAATGGCTCAGTCTTGGTTAGGCAACATCGGTTCTGTTCCTGCTGCTGCACGAGCGAAAGCACTGAATAAATCTAAAGAAAAAGCACCACTGACCAAAGAAGAGTTCGACAGACTAAAAGTGATTCTTATCATGGGTCTGTTCGTGATTGTTTTCTGGGCGGGCTTTGAACAAGCTGGCGGCCTAATGAACATCTACACTCAACAATATACTGACCGTATGATTGGTGGTTTTGAAGTTCCAGCTGCTTGGTTCCAATCTCTGAACCCATTCTTCATCATTACACTTGCACCGATCATCGCTGCATTTTGGGTGAAGCTTGGTAAACGTGAACCAAACTCACCAGTTAAGTTTGCGATGGCGTTGTTCTTCTTAGCACTAGGCTTTGTGTGCATGATGGGTGCGGTAATGGAGCAAGGCGGCGACCTAACAGTGAAAACATCAATGCTATGGTTAGTTGGTGCTTTCTTCTTCCATACCCTTGGTGAGCTTTGTCTATCGCCTATTGGCCTGTCGTTGGTCACTAAGTTAGCTCCGCTTCGCCTAGCATCATTGATGATGGGTGCATGGTTTGGCTTCAATGCGGTGGCAAACTACGTAGCTGGCCTTGTGGGTTCTCACGTTGGTGAGCTTGGTGCTATGTCTATCTTCAGTGGCATCGCTATCACAGCAACAGTGAGTGGCATATTACTGCTGCTTTGTGCTGGTAAGCTTGTGTCATGGATGCATGGCGTAGAAACCAACATGACGCTTGAAACAGAACCTAAAGCTAAGCAAGCAACAGAAACATCTGCGGCTTAAACTCTCAAGCTGTTTCAACACAAAGTATCCGGTTCAAAAAGGGCTGCTCAATGAGCAGCCCTTTTGTTATTTGTATGATATGCCTTAATGTTAACGACAAGCCGTAATCATTGCTCAACAGTTATTAGCGATACAGCGCCACTAACTCTGCCATCATATCGATGTGCGAATCTCTGTCGTTCAGACACATAATGTAGCTAAAGTCTGAGCCACCAGCTTCGATGAAAGTCTCTTTACACTGATCTGAAATCTCTTCCAATGTTTCCAAGCAATCCACCGAAAATGCAGGAGCCATGATATCGATCTTCTTGATGCCTTTGCTCGGCAGTGATTCAAGAGTCTCGTCAGTGTATGGCTTCAACCACTCTTCTCGACCAAATCGCGATTGGTAGGTCATGGTGATATCGTCTGCTGATAAACCTAACTCTGCCGCAAGTAATTTTGTTGTCGCTTCACAATGCTGAGGGTAGATATCGCCTTCATCAGCCAGTCGCTTCGGAATACCGTGGAAAGAACACACTAAATGATCGGCCCTGCCATTTTTATCCCAATGACTACGAACGCTTTCAGCCAATGCTTTTGCATAACTTGGATGAGCGTAGTAATCACGAATAAAGCGATAACTCGGGATGACCGGCATCTGTTTAAAGGCCTTGGTTAAACCATCAGAAACAGCCGCTGTGGTTGTGCCAGAGTACTGCGGATATAAAGGCAGTACTATGATGTCCTCAACGCCCCGCTCCATCAGCTGTTCAATACCTGTTTTTAGACTTGGGTTACCATAGGTCATACCCAGCGCAACAGGCACCTCTAGTTTCTTTTGGAGCTTTTCAGCTTGTCTTTGAGAGTACACAAGCAGTGGAGAGCCTTCATCCATCCAGACAGACTGATACAACTTAGCGACTTTAGGCGAGCGAATCGGCAAAATCACCCCATGTAATATAGGACACCAAAGCCAACGCGTTAGGTTTACAACTCGCTTGTCGTGTAAGAATTCACTCAAAAATCGACGAACGCCAGCGGGGGTCGCCGAATCTGGTGTTCCTAAGTTCACCAGTAAAACGCCCTGCTTTTTATTATTTTCCATAGATACCTGAGACCAATATGTGATTTTCTGGAAAGTAATATACTAATCTGCATAAGTTTAAGATCATTGCTTCCCACAGAATGTCTGAATAATCATTCTTGATGTGAGAGACACAACATCCACTCTCGATTGTTAGCCACTGCCATCGGGTCTAAACCGTTCTGAATCATGTGCAATCAAATTATCTAGATTGGTATCGTACTAAAAATTGAAACAAAAAAAGCGACCCTTAAGGTCGCTTCCAATATATCAAATTCTAAAACTGGCTGTTAGCCAATTATGCTAGTGCTTTCTCAAGTTCTGCACTAACTTCAGCAACTTGCTTAGTACCGTCAAACTTAAGGTACTGAGTGTTACCTGCTTCTGCTTCTTTACCGTAGTAAGAGATTAGCGGAGCTGTTTGATCGTGGTATACACCTAGACGTGCACGAACTGTTTCTTCTTTGTCGTCATCACGTACAACTAGGTCTTCACCAGTTACGTCATCTTTACCTTCTTCTTTAGGTGGGTTGTACACATTGTGGTATGTACGACCAGAAGGAAGGTGAGCACGACGACCAGCCATACGCTCAACAATCACATCGTCAGCTACGTCGAATTCAACAACGTAATCAACAGCGATGCCCATTTCTTTTAGGCCATCAGCTTGTGGGATTGTACGTGGGAAACCGTCTAGTAGGAAACCTTTCTCACAGTCATCTTGAGCGATACGCTCTTTGATAAGACCAAGGATAATTTCATCAGAAACTAGCTGACCAGCATCGATTACTGATTTTGCTTGCTTACCAAGCTCAGTACCCGCTTTGATAGCAGCACGTAGCATGTCACCAGTTGAAATTTGAGGGATACCAAATTTGTTCATGATGAAGTTAGCTTGAGTACCTTTACCCGCGCCAGGAGCACCTAGAAGAATGATGCGCATGTTTAATCCTCTTATAAAATTATGATTTATACCGAAGCTCACTATTCCACCTTCCTCGTTCATTTTTAAGACAAACAGGAAAAGTTAGGTAACAGCTGAGATTAAGCAAAACTGTAAACAGAAGCAAAACGGTAAGTTTCGGTATAACGTTTAAAAATCATACAACTGGAGATGGTAGCTTCCTAGCCCCAGCTGATTAGGTCGAGCATTCTATCACATTAATATTCAATTTGGCTGAATTTACGACTAAAGAATGCATCGGCAACATTTGTTGTGACGATAACGGTGACGTTGACCACGTTAGGTCAATTTTCAACGACGTTCATAAAAAAAGCCCGCATTTGCGAGCTTTCTATTACAATTGTTGACTTAACCTAAAGTCGAAAGACTAACGCTTTGTTAGTAGCTCGTTGATTGCACCCAAGAATTGTGACGGATCTTCCATTGAGCCTTTTTCAGCTAGCATAGCCTGGCCAAAGAGTAACTCCACCCAACGGCCGAACGCTTGCTCATCGGCTTCATCAGCCATCTGTTTCACAAGTGCGTGCTCAGGGTTAATCTCAAAGATGTACTTCACTTCAGGAGCAGCTTGACCCGCCGCTTCAAGAAGCTTAGCCATTTGAGTGCCCATTTCGAAGTCGTCCGTCACAACAACCGCAGGCGTCGTTGCTAGCTTGAACGTAGTGCGAACTTCTTTAACACGACCACCTAGGTAAGATTGAGTACGCTCAACAACAGATTTAAACTCTTCTTCTGTCTCTTTTTGCTTCTCTTTCTCTTCTTCACCTTCAAACTTGCTTAGGTCTAAGCCCGCTTTAGTGATCGATTGGAACTGTTTCCCGTCGAAGTCTGTCAGGTAGTTCATTACGTACTCATCAATACGATCGTACATTAGAACCACTTCAATACCTTTAGCTTTGAACTGCTCCAAGTGTGGGCTGTTCTTAGCGGCAGCGTAGCTATCTGCTGTTAGGTAGTAAATCTTATCTTGGCCTTCTTTCATGCGCTCAACGTAAGATTCTAGGCTGATAGTTTGTTCAGCAGAATCCACTTCCGTTGACGAGAAACGAAGTAGACCAGCGATCTTCTCTTTGTTCGCCATGTCTTCAGCTGGGCCTTCTTTCAATACTAGGCCGAACTCTTTCCAAAACTCTAGGTACTTATCATTGTCATTCTTCGCCATGCGCTCAAGCATAGTCAGGACACGCTTGGTACATGCGCCACGAAGAGACTGAGTTACCTTATTATCTTGCAGAATTTCACGAGACACGTTCAATGGCAGATCGTTTGAGTCAATCAAGCCACGAACGAAACGCATGTAAGATGGCATGAACTGCTCAGCATCATCCATAATAAATACACGCTGCACATAAAGCTTCAAGCCGCTCTTGTGGTCGCGGTTCATCATGTCCCAAGGTGCTTTCGCTGGGATGTAAAGCAGGCTTGTGTAGTCGTTCTTACCTTCAACTTTGTTGTGGCTCCAGGTCAGTGGATCAGCAAAGTCGTGAGATACGTGCTTGTAAAACTCTTGGTACTCTTCTTTCTCGATATCAGACTTGTTACGAGTCCAAAGCGCTTGCGCCTTATTGATCTGCTCCCAATGCTTCTCTTCGGTGTCTTTACCTTCGTCATCTTTCACAGCTGTGAAGATAGAAACAGGAATGCCGATGTGGTCAGAATATTTACCGATCACTTCACGCAGACGCCATTCATTTAGGAACTCTTTACCGTCTTCGCGCATATGAAGAATGATGTCAGTACCACGAGACTCTTTAGTGATGTCTTCGATTGTGTAATCGCCTTCACCTGCAGAGTGCCACTGAACAGCTTCATTGTTCGGCAGGCCAGCTGCGCGTGTGCGAACTGTTACCGCGTCAGCAACGATGAATGCAGAATAGAAACCCACACCAAATTGACCAATCAGTTGAGAATCCTTGCTTTGGTCTTCAGATAGTTTTGAGAAAAAGTCTGCAGTGCCTGATTTAGCAATCGTACCTAAGTGCTCAATAACGTTGTCACGGCTCATTCCGATACCGTTATCAGAAATCGTCAAGGTATTTGCTTCTGCATTGAATGAAAGTTTTACACCTAAATCAGCATCGCCTTGGTAAAGGTCACCATTAGATAGGGCTTGAAAACGAAGCTTGTCAGCCGCGTCAGATGCGTTAGAGATCAGCTCACGTAGGAAGATTTCTTTATTTGAATACAGTGAGTGAATCATAAGGTGAAGTAGTTGTTTTACTTCAGATTGAAAGCCACGAGTCTCTTTATTTTGCGTTGCCGTTTCGCTCATTTTTACTCCAAAACATCTATACTTTATGTTGAATAATCATAGGGGCGTAACACTTGATGCTACTCTTCTGTTCATTAACATGAGGATGACAAATGTAAATTCAAGGTCAAAAATCATAAAAACACTGTTTTTTTTATCTGTTTTTATTATCCTTGAGCCTGATAAATATAAAAGAACATAAAATAAGCCATGATTTGGTGAAGAATTAACGGAACTTCACCTGAGATTTGTCTATTTCGCCCCCAAAACAATCCAAAATAGAAGAATTCAATGAGTAATATCGGCACAAAGTTTATTCTCGCACAACGGTTCGTATTCGATCCAAACAGCAATTCACTTGTCGATCAAATGAGCGACGGTGAAGTCGTACGTCTTGGTAGCAATGAAAGCCGCATTCTCTTGATGCTGTCAGAAAGGCCTAATGAAGTTATCACTCGTAATGAATTGCATGAGTATGTTTGGCGAGACCAAGGCTTTGAGGTGGATGACTCAAGCTTAACGCAAGCCGTATCGACTCTGAGAAAGATGCTCAAAGACTCGACCAAATCTCCTGAATTCGTAAAAACAGTACCTAAGCGCGGCTACCAATTTATTGCGACCGTTGAACGTTCTGCGCCACTGTCATCAAATGATCTGCCAGTAGCCGCTGAAATTGCAGAAAATGACGTTGAACCTATCCTAACGTTTGCAACGCCTGCAGCGACTGAACAAGCAATCACTGACACATTTGAACCCGAGCCAATTACAAAAGTTCAACAAACTAAGGTGGCAGTAGAACCAGCAACCGCTCCTGTTGTAGATCCGGCTAAAAGCACCAATAAATGGTTAACATTTTGGTTACTGCTTGCCGCTTTCATCATGCCGATTCTCGTTTTAACGTTTATTACCCCGGTGGAGTCCGAGTTCACGGTTTTGACTGAAGTGGATGGTGTAAAGGTTCAATCACCGGTTAACCACCCAGACCTCAGCAGTTGGCTGCCAGCAATAGAAAAGTGTGTATTAAGTTACAACACGAGTCACACTGGTGTGCTAAAGCCGACAGAAGTGATCGCGACAGGTGGACAAGCCAATAACCTTGCCCTCAACTACATTCACACGCAAGATTACTCGAGCGAAAATGTAACCCTAAGAATTTACGCAAATCAGTCGGATGTAAACGACATTTGTAACGGTGGTAAGTAACATGAAATTAAAAGTATCGATTATCTTACTGGTTCTATCGGCATTTTTGAGTGGTTGGTTATATTGGAGCAGCGATGCAAAAGTAGAGCGCTTGCTCACTCAGCATGAATGGCAGTCGAGAATGGTGACGCTGATTAGCGATAACAAGCAAGCTGACTCAATCGGCCCACTTCGTAGAGTTGAACTATCATCGAATGCGAAATACCTACCAAATGGTACCTATCTGAGAATGTCAGTGGTTAGACTTTACGGAAATCAAACTGAGCCTGCGAATGTGATCAACATTTCGGAAACGGGTCAATGGGATATTAACGACAACTACTTACTGGTTTCACCAACGGAATTTAAAGATGTGACTTCGGCTCAGCGCCAAGATTTTTCAGAAGAACAGCTAGAGCTTATCACTCAAGTCATTAAGATGGACGCAGAGCAAAGCCGCCGCATAGACATTGTTAACCCGAAGGCACTGCTACTGACTAGCTTAAATCATGGTTCTACCGTATTGTTTTCAAACTAAGATTGGATCGCTATTTACTGTTTATGAATAGCTGAATACCATGAAACGGTAAACCAATGGAAAAAAGGGGCATGAAGCCCCTTTTTTGTTAGCCGTTGGTATCAAATTACGGATGTAGCATTTTAAGGATTAACCATGAATACGGAACAACCAAATTTGGCGCCATCGAAAGAAGCAGCAGTAAAAGCAACAATCACCATACACTATTGCCGTCAATGCAATTGGATGCTTCGCTCAAGCTGGTTGTGCCAAGAATTGCTGCACACCTTTAGTGAGGAGATAGAACAAGTCAGTCTACACCCTGATACGGGCGGACGGTTCGAGATTTTTTGCAATGGAATACAGATTTGGGAAAGAAAAGCAGATGGCGGCTTTCCTGAGGCTAAAGTTCTGAAGCAAAGAGTACGAAACATCATTGCTCCAGACAGAGACCTCGGCCACGTAGACTCAAAATAAGCCTTCTCACGGCCGAACCAATGATTTAAAGCTGGCCACTCACGAGAACATCACCTTCAAGGCTAATTACTTTGAAGGTATTGTCTTCATAGATGCCATAGCTCGCCGCGTGTCCCTCTCGTGGGAATGTCACCGAGCTAGGATTAAAGATAAAGATGTCATCTTGGTATTCAGCGACAGGAATATGGGTATGACCGTGTGCAATGATATCGCCCGCCTTCAGCGCAGGGCGTTTATTGGTATTGTACAAATGACCATGCGTTAGGAAGATACGTTGACCTGACTCTAATAGCACCCACGAGTAATCCATCATCATTGGAAAAGACAACAGCATCTGATCCACTTCGCTGTCGCAGTTACCACGAACGGCAATAATCTCTTGAGAAAACGCATTCAACTTCTCTGCAACCGCCGGCGGGTTGTATCCCTCTGGAATCGGGTTTCTTGGACCATGATTCAGAATGTCACCCAATAGCACTAAATATTGCGCACCAGACGCTTGGTAGAGTTCTAATACCTTTTCTGTTGCTGGCAGCGAACCGTGTAGGTCTGAAGCAAAAAATAATTTCACACGTACTTCTCCATAAAGTTTATGAGCCTATTGTACGTATCTAAATGCTACACGTCATCTCTCACCATACCGTTGATCACGATATTATTGTAACTAACCATACCGACTATTTTGTTATCACGAACTACTGGCGCACGACTGATACCAAAGCGTTCAAACAGGCGAGCACAATACTTTACGTTCATCTCAGCAGACACGCTTAACGCTGGCTTGGTCATGATCTCATAAACATTAGTTCGCTTTGGAGAACGATTCTTAGCCAGTACTTTCTTGGCAATGTCATTCATCAATACGATGCCGTATTCATCATCTTCGTGACGCTTATCGACAATAATGGCTTTTACTTTGTGCTTCTTCGCCATCTCTATCGCTTCTAACACCGTAGTTAGCCCATCGATAATCACATACGTATTGGCCATGACATCACCTACTCGGATTTTTTCACTAACACTCATAACTCGTCCTCCACAACCTTAGTTAATGTCTCGACTTGGTGCGCTACCCCGACTGCATCTTCGATATCGATCTGCACCGCTATACCTTGTCCTGACTCTTGGTCGAACTCTCCGACTTCACCGATGGTTTCTAAAATATGTCTCGCCAAATGCTCTTCGACGACAAACAGCAACACATCTTTTTGCACCTCCAACGTTAAGCCAAAGAAGGTGGTTTTTTGGTTTAAACCTTGCCCTCTGGCGTTGTTAATCACCGTTGCTCCAGTCGCGCCCGCATCACGCGCGGCATCGAGCACAGTGTCGGTCTTGCTCTCTTCTACAAACGCTAAGATAAGTTTAAAGCGCATCTTTGCTCTCCTTAGAGGTGTGTAAACGGTTTAACCATTGTGTTATTTGGGCATAGCCCATCACTGAAATAATCGGAAATAAGCTGGCAAAGGCAATTAAGCCAAAGCCATCAATAACAGGGTTTCGTCCAGGTACAGTTGAAGCGAGCCCAAGCCCTAGCGCTGTCACTAAAGGGACTGTCACCGTTGATGTGGTAACACCGCCCGAGTCGTAAGCCAATGGAATAATGAGTTTAGGGGCGTAAAAGGTTTGAATGACCACGACGACATAACCAAAAATGATGTAGTAATGGATAGGATCGCCCGCAACAATACGATAGCTTCCGAGCGAGATACCGATAGCGACTCCTAGTGCCACGGCGATTCTCAGCCCATTAACACTGATGCTGCCGCCGGATACTTGATTTGCTTTAATAGCCACCGCAATCAATGAAGGCTCAGCGATCGTGGTACTAAAACCGATGCAGAATGCAAAAAGATAAACCCAATAATAATCAAACCAAGCCAATGTCAGGCCAGAGCTGACTTTAAACTCAGTCAGAAAACTTGGTTCGGTCAACTGCATGGCCATCGTCTCCCCTAAGGGAAACAACGCGAGTTCCAATCCCATCAAGAAGAGAGACAACCCGAGGATGACGTAGAAAAAACCAATCAGCACCTTGGCTAAATTGTTCACAGGCTTACGTAGCACCGCCAACTGAAAACCAAAGATGATCACCGCAATCGGAATCACATCCATCACAGTACCTAAAAAAGTGTCGATAAATTGCTGAGCACTGATCATGTCACCACCATCCCGTACACCATGACAAACATCATCGGCAGCAACGAAGCAAACGCGATTAACCCAAAACCATCTATCATCGGATTACGCCCTTTAATTGCCGAGGCTAAACCCACTCCTAACGCAGTCACTAATGGGACGGTGATCGTTGATGTTGTCACTCCGCCAGAATCATACGCAATTCCAATGATGTTCTCCGGAGCAAAAGCGGTTAGCACCACAACTCCAATATATCCACCGATGATCATGTACTGGATTGGCCAACCTTTTAAGATTCTCAGCACACCGAGTAAAATAGCGATACCGACCGACAGTGCCACTGTGAAGCGCAAGCCATCGGCATACTGTTCCATTTCATCTAACGTATTAGGGATAACGCCTCCCTCGGCGGCCACTTCTGCTGCCTCAGCCGCCACCGCAGTTAGTGCAGGCTCAGCAATGGTTGTTCCAAAACCCAAACAAAAAGCAAATGTCAGTAACCAGAACACACTCCCCTTGCGAGCAAAGGCTTGGGCCATAGATTCACCGATTGGGAATAGCCCCATTTCTAGGCCGAATATGAAGAAGGTTAACCCAAAGACCACCAGCACTAAGCCAGTTAGAATTGATAACAGATGAGGAAGTGGCTCTTGCAACACAGCGAGCTGGAAGAAAGCGATCACCGCGACAATCGGCAATAGATCTCGCAAGCTGCCTAGCATAGCTCGAAACAAAGCAAGTACTGCTGCCATCACCACTCCTTATCGCTGAAATTATGTCGGGTTATTGGTTACTAATAATCATGGCAAATCCTTATCATTCCTTATGTGATAAATATTACGCAGTTGGTAACATATCCGAGTAAAATGCATAAGTGTGATAACGGTACACATCCTGACTTGATGCATTTAATTCCACTCCTTTGTAAATTGAAAAAGGCGTAATTTGGGCATCACACGATTGAAACCTTATGATCGCTATAGTGATTTTTTCGTATTGAATGGCGAATAAAAACAAGCCATGTCTATAATTATGTTTAATAGGGAGATTGGTATGAAGATATTGTTAACGGGTGGTACTGGATTTATTGGCTCTGAATTGGTCAAAAGTTGGAACACTGACGACGTGACACTGCTGACGCGGAGTCCTAAAAATGCGAAACAAAGCCTAAATCACCTCAATCAGAACAACCTTCATTACATTCAATCCCTTGATGAGCTCAGTGATCTCAATGACTTTGATGTAGTGGTCAACCTCGCAGGTGAACCGATTGCCGATAAGCGTTGGAGTACAGAGCAAAAAGAGAGTATCTGTAACAGTCGCTGGCACATCACAGAAAAGTTGGTCGAATTAATTCATGCCAGTAGCAACCCGCCACACGCTTTCATTAGCGGTTCAGCCGTCGGTTACTATGGCGATCAACAGCAACACCCGTTTGACGAGTCACTGCAAGTAGAAGATGAAAGCTTTCCTCATAAAGTCTGTGCCCACTGGGAAGAGATAGCTAAACGAGCACAATCAGAAAGTACACGCGTGATACTACTGCGAACAGGGGTTGTACTTGGCGAGAATGGCGGCGCACTCAAGAAGATGCTATTGCCTTATAAACTCGGCGTCGGTGGTCCACTAGGTTCCGGAGAGCAGTACATGCCATGGATTCACATTCTCGATATGGTGAGAGCCGTCAATCACTTGTTGTCTATTCCTCACGCTCAAGGGGAATTTAATATGTGTGCCCCTCACCCTGTGACCAACAAACTGTTCAGCAGCACGTTAGCTAAACAATTAGGCCGACCGCATTTCTTATTCACGCCGAAATGGGCAATGTCGATTCTAATGGGGGAATCATCTTGTTTGCTATTTGACAGCATTCGCTCTAAGCCGAAGAAACTCACTGAGATGGGATTCATCTTTAGTTACTCAAGAATCGAGCCAGCACTAAAAAACTTGTTACAACATCAAGACTAATTCTTTACCCTAGAGCAATAGAGACTCTAATAAAGGATTAAGTGTGAACAAGTCGATTCTGATTACCGGTTGCTCAACGGGTATTGGCTATACATGTGCGCATGCACTTCAAAAGCGTGGTTTTCATGTCATTGCATCTTGTCGTGATCCACAAGATGTTCAACGCCTTCAAGATGAAGGCCTCACCTGTATTCAATTAGATCTTTCCAACCAAGAAAGTATTGAGCATGGCGCCAAGCTTGCTATTGATCTCGCGCCTAATGGATTGTATGGATTATTCAATAACGGGGCTTACGGTCAAGCAGGTGCGCTAGAAGACTTACCGACCCAAGGACTCAGAGAACAATTCGAAACCAACTTCTTTGGTTGGCATCATCTCGTCTGTCAGATCCTTCCGCACATGCGCGGGCGTGGCGAAGGTCGAATCGTACAAAACAGTTCTGTATTAGGTTTTGCAGCCATGAAGTATCGTGGTGCTTATAATGCTTCTAAATTCGCGATTGAGGGTTGGACGGATACCTTACGATTAGAACTGCATGGCAGTGGTATACAGATCTCATTATTGCAACCAGGGCCAATTGAGACTCAATTTAGAACCAATGCCCTGAAAGCGTTCAATAAATGGATAGCCATTTCTGGTAGCGCTCACCAAGAAGCTTATCAACAACAAAAAGATCGACTCGAAAAAGAGTCATCGAATAACGCTTTTGTTCTTCCGCCTGAAAGTTGTATTGAGCCGGTATTCCATGCTCTCACCGCCGACAAACCCAAACTAAGATACCGAGTTACGACCCCAACTAAAGTGTTCGCGGTATTGAAAAGGATTCTACCGAGTCGCTTACTAGACCCTATTTTGAGAAAAGCTGCATAAATTACCAACTTTGAATGCAGAGTCGCAAACTTTAATGTAACGATGTAATTTTTCCGTAACAATAAGATGTCATGATTATTCTATCCCATCAATTATTTCCAATTGATGGTTCTACTCTGGAAATCTCATGACTTTAAACCGCCTTAATTGGGTAGGTGTGGGTCTGGCTATTACGTTGTTTATTCTGTTTTGAGTATCTCACGCAACGCCTCACTGACTACCTCGATGATAACGCTATGCCTTCCATGTTGATATAACAACTCTATCAACATAGAAGCATAGCGTTTTTCTATTTTTGGTTCTTTTTATCCGAGATAACCGAGTTAGATCTTGAAGTTACCGAATTATCCCCCCATATTTGCAACGTATCCACAAAACAAACCTCAAGGAACGTAAATGCAATCTCCGCATATTGTTGAACTTAATGAGCAGAACTTTCGTCAAGTATTAGAAGGTTCGATGCAGACCCCTGTACTCATCCATTTTTGGGCACCAATGAGCCAAGAGAGCGCCCAAGTCATTCCTGAACTTCAAACATTAACTCAGCAATACAACGGTGCCTTCACCTTAGCTCTGCTAAATTGCGAACAAGAACAAGCTATTGCTAGCCAGTTTGGCGTACAAGCACTGCCTACTATTGCACTGTTTGTTAACGGTCAACCTGTCGACGGTCTTGGTGGCCCTCAAAGCTTAGACGCGATTGTTGATATGTTAAGTAAACACCTTCCTAGTCAAGATGAACTCGCGCTGCGCCAAGCTCTTGAGTTAATGCAAGCAGGCGATCACACGCAAGCACTAGCAGCAATGCAACAGCTTCCTGCTGAGCTTACAAACAAAGGTGAAGTAAAACTGGCGATAGCAGAGTGTTTGTTAGAAACACAACAGTTTGACCTTGCTGAAACTCAACTAGCAACCATCCCACTTGAATACCAAGACAACTACTACAAAGGTTTAGTTGCGAAGCTTGAACTGCATAAACAAGCAGCAGACAGCCCAGAGATCCAAGCACTAGAAGCCGCTCTTCAGCAAAACCCAAGCGATGCTAAAACGGCCTCTGAATTGGCACTGCAATACCACCAAGTGAACCGTAGCGAAGAAGCTATGGAATTACTGTGGTCATTCTTAGCGAAAGACCTCAACACCTTAGATGGCGACATGAAAAAAGAATTCATGGATATCTTAAGCGCACTTGGGCAAGGTAATGCAGTTGCGAGCAAATACCGCCGCCAACTGTACTCTCTGCTTTACTAATTCGAACGCGAACAAGTTGATAAATACTGAGGAAAAATCACTCAGATAAATGATAAATGATAAATGATAAATGATAAAAACCTCAGCAATCTTATCGTATAACACAAAGTAAAATGGGTCATAAAATCAAGGTTTTATGGCCCATTTCTCGTTTATAAATTTGCTCGAATTTTAAATATGAGCCAGTATGAGTAAAGAACTATCAAAAACTCACACTTGCAAAGGATTTCGTATGCCTATTGATACATTGATTACTATTGGCGTCTTTACTGCCGTCGCACTGCTCTTTATTTTCGCTGGTGTTAAAACCGTTCCACAGGGTAATAACTGGACTGTCGAACGTTTCGGTCGCTACACACACACCCTTCAACCAGGCTTGAACTTAATCATTCCATTCATTGACAAGGTTGGTCAGAAAATCAGCATGATGGAACGTGTGCTGGATATTCCCGCTCAGGAAGTCATTTCAAAAGACAACGCCAATGTCATGATTGATGCTGTCTGTTTTGTTCAAGTTATTGATGCGCCCAAAGCAACCTACGAGGTCAATGACCTTGAACACGCGATTCGTAACTTAACCCTCACCAATATCCGTACTGTACTGGGTTCTATGGAACTGGATGAAATGCTCAGCCAGCGAGACATGATCAATACCAAATTGCTTAACATCGTAGATGAAGCAACTAACCCTTGGGGCGTAAAAGTTACACGTATTGAGATTAAAGACGTACAACCACCAGCCGATCTAACCGCAGCGATGAACGCTCAAATGAAAGCCGAACGTAACAAGCGTGCTGATATTTTAGAGGCAGAGGGTGTAAGACAAGCTGAGATCCTAAAAGCCGAGGGTCATAAGCAATCAGAAATCTTAAAAGCGGAAGGCCAAAAGCAAGCAGCTATACTGCAAGCCGAAGCCCGTGAACGTGCAGCAGAAGCAGAAGCTAAAGCGACAGAGATGGTATCAAACGCGATCGCTCAAGGCGACATGCAAGCCGTCAACTACTTCATCGCACAAGGCTATACTGATGCTCTGAAATCAATTGGCCAAGCAGAAAACGGTAAGATCATTATGTTGCCATTAGAAGCTACAGGGCTAATGGGCTCAGTCGCAGGCATTGCCGAGATGTTTGCACAAAGCAATGACAAAGGCAGTAAGGACTAACTTATGGTCGAATTACTAGAACAAGTAAACCACTGGCATTGGTTGGCGTTTGGTCTAGCACTATTAGCTATTGAGCTTATCGGAACGGCTGGCTACTTTCTTTGGATTGGTATATCAGCCATGCTCGTCGGGGCTCTTTTGGGTGCATTACCGCTTGGTTGGCAGATGCAATGGCTATCATTCGCCAGCTTCTCGTTGATCACCACTTGGTTGTGGTGGAGAAGACAACTGTCCAATGACAAGCACTCTGATGCTGGTCGAGAACTGAATCAGAGAGAAAAGCAGTTGCTGGGACAAACCGTACTATTAACTGAAGATATCAAAAGAGGTAACTGCCGAATTAAGGTAGGAGACTCTTCTTGGTCAGCAAGAGCTAGCCAAGATATCCCATCAGGCACAGAAATTAAGATTGTGGCGTTAGACGGAATAATTCTAATAATCCAGCCTTTATAGCTAATTTACATATAAAGCCTACATTATCGATAAATGTAGGCTTTAATCACTTTAGAGAGCAAAGAACATTCGAATTATCATTGCGATAGATTGAATAGCAAAAAAAATAAGTTCTTATTTCGTAAAGCTAAAAATTTTGATTGAGCTAAAAACATATAAGAAAGTCTGGTTTATTAACCAATATATATATGAATAGTGAGCCACGCTCTCGCTTAATTATAATTATTAAAAATGTTAAGCCCGTCCAATTTTTGAAATTTTATTTTCCTTGTCCATACTTTCATTTATCTCAATCAGAGATAAACCTAATGGAGTTTGTATGAGACATTTTTTAATAATTCTAACGGCTATTTTCAGCTTGTCAGTCGGAAGCGCTCTCGCGAGCAGTCAGTCTCCTGGTAACGGAAACATGGGGCCTATTGTAAAATGTTCAGATGGTAATGCAGTCACTCACGTGCCATTACTGATTTGTAAACATTACGGCGGAAAAGTCCTGTGATAGGAGACTAAAGTCAGGCTAGTAATGTAATTGCGGCCTGACGATTATTTATAGCTGACACAACCTAACTGCGGCCAGACAGATTGTTTAAGATAGGACATTCCGTTGAAGCATCACCAGGGCAATCATGAACCCAAGATTGCAGTTGAGCTTTCATCTTATTTAGTTCAGCAAGCTTCAACTCTATTTCGTCTAACTTCTGCGTTGCCTTCTTTTTTACCTCGTAGCTTTCTCTATTGGGATTCATTGCCAACTCAACCAGTGATTTACACTCATCAAGCGTAAATCCAACCATTTTAGCTCTCAGTACAAATTCTAACTGTTCGATGTGAATCTCGCCGTATTGCCTATAGCCATTTTCTGAACGATGTGGAGGGCTCATCATGCCTTTACTTTCGTAAAAACGAATGGATTTCGCTGTTGTACCAACACGTTTCGCTACTTCACCAATATTCACAATCTTACCTGTAAGCCTAAAATGAAAAACCGCAGTACTGCTGTTATACAATACTGCGGTTGAAAAACATAGTTAGGGCGTAACGTTAAAGGCTTACTCTTGCTCTAACAACCAAATCATAGTTTGAGATTTTTCTTCACTGTCTAGCTTGTTGAACCAGTATGAAACCATTTCGATCTCTTTTGAACCTTCTAGCGATGCTGGGTTAGCGTTCTTACGGTTCTTGAATGCCCAATCTGTCACTGCAGATTGCTCTTCTTTTGTTGCTTCACCGTACCAATAGTTAACCATATCTTGAGCTTGAGACACCTTTGGTTCTTCAGCAACGACAGCTGCAACAGGTACCGCTACTGGAGCAACAGCAATAGCTGTATGATTATTTGCACCATTATAAATTGTGTCGATATACGCTTTCGGCACAATAAAAGTTGTACTAATCACTGAGTTCTGTCCATCCAGGGTAAACTCGAGATCTTTTTGTCTTGCCTGTTGAATATCTTCGTCATTCAAAGGGAACTTAATATATTGCGTGGTGGTACAATGCTCACTACAGCTTTCGCGTGAAACTTGTCTATCTTCTAATTCTATCGTCTTACCAAAAAAACTTACCGTTTCATATTCTTTATAGCTCTGGAAGTAACTCACATCCATGATAATTGAAGATTCTGGAGCCGAGTTCTGTGTTAGTTCTTTGTTGTACGTAAAGTAAAGTGACGACTTTAGGATATCAGCCCCTACATTCGCTTTGTTCTCTGCTGCGTAAGAGCGCCCCGTAACCTGAACATAACTCCCCTTTGATTGTACATCCGCAACTGAATCGGCAAAATTACTCTGTGAATCAAGTGAACTACAAGCTCCCAAAAATAATGATAATACAACTACACTAACTTTATTCATTGTGACTAATTCCTTATGTTCACTATGGAAAAACGCTGGCAAAATAATTTACCAGCGTTTTGATTTTATTTAACTATTTTTAAGCTGACAACTTTAGCTTAGAAACCGTACTCAAGACCAACGCGAGTTACGATATCTGTATCAGCGTCACCAACAGTACGACCCGCTACGCGTAGATAAGGTACGAAACCGTTGTGAACAGCCATTAGCTGACCAGAGATAGTGTTGCTGTCAGAGTTTGCATCTTTAGAGCCGTCTGTCTCAGATTCAAGGTTCGCTGCGTAACCCAGTTTGAAACCGATTGGACCATTCCAGTATTGACCAATGATTGAGTAAGAATCTTGAGTAACTTTACGATATTGACTATCTAACTCTTCGCCTTTATATGCTGCAGCGATACCGAAACCAGCAGGTAGGCTAGCTTCAAAACCAACAATGTATGCGAAAGTATCGTCATCATAACCAGGTTCTACTGGAGCTTGTACTGGTTGACCATTTTCATCAAGAGACCAATCGCCGCCTTTTGCATCAACTACACGAGTACCAGATTCAACCGCACCCATGAATGTGATTTTTTCGAAACTGTACTTCGCACTTGCACCAAAGAATTGTGCATCACGAGTTATATTGTCATCACCACCACCATTTTTTCCATCATCACGACCAACAGAAGCTGCAAAAGAGAAACCACCAAATTTAGCTGAATCGTAACGTACTTGGTTAGATTGACGATCGTAGTGACCATTGATGCCGCCCCAATCGAATACAGAACCTAGACCAGGGTTAGAGAATGGCCAATCGACGATTTCGTATAGTGGCGTAAGAACACGACCCACACGTAGGTTACCCCAAGAGCCAGAAGCACCGATGAAAGTATCACGGAAACCAAGAACACCACCTGAAACGCCACCGTGAGACCAGTCTGTGCTATCTACGTAACCAGATTCAATCTGCATTGTGATTAATACATCGTCAAACATCTCTTTATGAGCACGGAATCCGATACGAGATTCATTCTCAACTGAATAACCTTTGCCAGTATCGTTGTTGTCAGTTGTGTTGTAGTTAACTAAAGAGATTGCTGCAACACCGTATACGTCAACGTTGAAGTCAGAGTTGATACCAACTTCTTTCGCCATTGCGCCTGTCGATAAAAGTGCAACCGTTGCACCTAGTAGAGTACGTTTGAAAATTTTGTTTTCCATGGAATAAAACTCCTAAAAATGGATATAGCTGTTTGAATATTCCCCGCCTAAAGTTGGCCGCCGTAGAGAGAAATACCTTTTCTTGTTTGAGAACCCTAAAGTCTGAATTCTCTATTTCCTTTCTGGTTATACACATCATGTGCATCCATGACATTAAGACTAACTTCGCCCTCAAAAAGATCAATGAGAACTTAATTTTCATCTAAAAAAATATGAGTTGGTGCAAATTTAGTAGGTACTTAGTGATCCAGATCGACAAATTGAAAAAACCTCACCAAAATAGATTAAAAACCAATATATTCAACAACTTAAAAACAATTCCACTTTATAAAAATAGATATGACTCGCAATTATGATACAACTAGAATGGTATTTCATTAATGTTGAGCACCATCACTGTCCCTTTTTGATAGTTCGTATAGGTACAAAATTCTCAACAATTAAAAAGACATATAATTTGCAGCAGACACAAAAAAGCACTCCCTTAAAAGGAGTGCTTTTGAGCTTTTTTTACCTTGGTTTACTTACGAAATAAGTGCAATTAGATCTTCTTCTGTTCTTATTTCGATACCTAAATCTTGTGCTTTAGTCAGTTTAGAACCCGCAGCTTCACCAGCAAATAAGATATCCGTTTTCTTAGACACGCTACCGGTTACTTTTGCACCTAAAGCCTGCAAAGCGGCTTTCGCTTCACTTCGACCTAATTGGGACAATGAACCTGTTAACACAACGACTTTGCCTTCTAATGGTAACTCTTGGTCATCGGCAGCTTCTTCGATGATTGGCCAATTCACACCAAGCTCTATCAGCTGATCGACAACCGCTCTGTTTTTCTCTTGTGAGAAGAAGCTTGTGAGGTGACTTGCAACGATGTCACCAATATCTGACACTTCAACCAACTGTTCATGGGTTGCTGCTTGAACTAACTCCAACGTCTTAAAGTGCTGCGCTAGGTTCATCGCTGTCGCTTCACCTACTTCGCGAATACCGAGCGAATAAAGAAAACGCGCTAATGTCGTGTCTTTAGCTTTATTAAGCGCACTCACTACATTCTGTGCTGATTTAGGCCCCATTCGGTCAAGGACCGTAATCACGCCCGCACTTAACTTAAAGAGATCAGCTGGAGTTTCTACCATTTCACGGTCGACAAGCTGCTCTATCACTTTTACGCCAAGGCCATCAACATCCAGCGCCTTTCTAGACACAAAGTGTTTAAGCGCTTCTTTACGTTGCGCCTGACACACTAAACCGCCAGTACAACGTGCTACAGCTTCACCTTCGACACGTTCAACTGCAGAGTTACAGACTGGGCAAGCATCAGGGAAAACAATGTCTTTTGCCGATTCAGGACGACGATCGAGTACTACAGCCACAATTTGTGGGATCACGTCACCAGCTCGACGAATAATAACGCTATCACCTACCTTCACACCTAGACGAGCAATCTCATCAGCGTTATGTAGCGTTGCATTACTCACCGTCACACCACCGACAAAGATAGGCTCCAGCTTAGCAACGGGCGTAATAGCGCCTGTTCGGCCTACTTGAAACTCAACATCGTTAAGCAGAGTGATCTCTTCTTGAGCAGGGAACTTGTAAGCAATTGCCCAGCGAGGTGCTCGTGCAACAAAGCCTAGAGTTTCTTGTGCGGCAATGTCATCGACCTTAATCACCACCCCATCAATTTCGTAAGCGAGAGCATCACGACGAGTCATGATATCTTGGTAATACGCCTTTACATCCTCAAGCGAACTTAACTGCTTAGTTTCAGGACACATAGGTAAGCCCCAACCTTTCAACTGCAAGAAGCGTTGATAATGGCTATTTGAAAGCTCAGCGCCCTCTACAACGCCGACACTGTATGCGTAGAAAGCCAAGGGACGTTTAGCTGTAATACGAGAATCTAGCTGACGTAGGCTACCTGCGGCGGCATTACGTGGGTTCACAAAGACCTTCTCGCCTTTCTTCAACGCCAGTTCATTCAGTTTGTCGAAGCCTGCTTTTGGCATAAACACTTCGCCACGTACTTCAATACGTTCTGGCCAGCCTTCACCTTGTAACTTAAGCGGAATCGAGCTGATCGTACGCACGTTTTCAGTAATATTTTCGCCCGTCGCACCATCACCACGCGTCGCTGCCTGTACTAAGGTGCCATATACATAGAGTAGGCTCACAGCTAAACCATCAAGCTTAGGCTCACAACAGAAAGTCTTAAGATTTGCGGTTGGCGCTCGATCAGACATACGCTTATTAAACGCATCTAAATCGTCATCAGAGAATGCATTGTCGAGCGAAAGCATTGGGATTTCATGAGCCACTTGCGTAAACCCATCTAAAGGCTGCCCACCGACACGTTGGCTTGGCGAATCCACCGTCACAAGCTCAGGGTTCTCTTCTTCGATTTTTAGCAACTGTTGCATTAATCGATCGTACTCAACATCAGGAACCTCGGGGCTATCTTCTACGTAATAACGAACGGCATGATAGTGCAGAGTTTCTCTTAACTGCTCTAAGGTAACTTGAATCGATTCTTTCATATCATTCTCTGTCGTGATTGAAATATCAAAAAGGGCTCCCTTAGGAGCCCTTTTCTATAAATATAGATTATTTATAAGGCTAAACAAGACGACTAGGCATTGGCTGCCGTCATAAAGTCTCTGATTTGTTTGCGATAGTCAGACAAACGATTAGGTGTCATTAAGTTACGTGACTCGTCCAAAACGTTTCCGCCCATATCATCAGCAATTTTCTGTGCTGCACTCAGCATGACATTAAAGTTCTGATCAGCTTGACCATAACAAGGCAGCGTCATGAAGAACGAAATACCTTTCGTTGTAAAATCAGCAGGATCATCATGTTCTAGCGTTCCCGGCTGCATCATGTTCGCAATACTGAAAATAACTTTTGGCTCATCGCTAGATTGTGCAAAGCAGTGGTAAATAGACATCTCGCCATAAGTTAAGCCGTTATTTTCCATGCTACGGAAAAGTTCAGTACCCACAAACGGGATCTCTCCAGCGCAGTGAACATTGAGAACAATAACTTCTAGGCCAAGCTCTTCATCTGGCTTAGCTTCTTCGGTAGGCGCGGTGCTTTGTGAAGCAACGACTTCTTTAGCAACGTCTACTTGAGCAACAAGCGGTTCACTTGGCGTCAGTGCTTTGTTAGGAGCTAGCGGCTCAGTAACGGTATCTGTAGTTTCTTCAAACGAACCATACTGCTCTTTAAAGCCAGCATGGTTTTCTTTTTGCTCGTCAGTCAATTCGAAATTTGGAACCTCAGGCTCCACAACTTCTTCGATCTCTTCAGGCTCACTTTCGATCTGAACTGGTTCTTCTTTAACACTGAAAGAAGGAAGATCATTCAATTCGATGTCGTCTTCGATAACTTCTTTCGTTTGTGGTGCTGTTAGTGGGTCAGAGTCAATCAGCGGATCGGTAGCAGACGGTGAAACCGCAAAGTCCGGCTCTTTACGCTCTTTTCTGATTATCTCAAAATCATCTTCTGGGGCGAATGAACGGTTTGGGATCGTTTCAGACTCGTCTAAGCTATCGTTATCAAGCTTACCGAGCGGCTTATCTCCAAACTTTGCTTTCCCTTCTTTTTTACTCGTCCATAGACCATGGAACAATAATGCGGCGATAGCTAACGCGCCAACAATAATGAGTACAAATCGCAATTCCTGCATTTTTCGCTCTCAGCTTTCTTAGTCAACTAGCTATATAGATGCTGTCACTAAGTTGGGTTAATTTGGCCAATCTCACTACTCTATCAAAAGTAGCCACTGTTTTAGAACAACTTAATACAATTAGTTCCTTACATGGTGTGATTTTCGCCACGCTTTTTTTCTTAATTTCGGTCGAGTACACTAGGGATGTTTGCTATTTAACCAAATTCACATGTGACCTAATTTAAATATGACTATTGAATCTATTCCACGCTCAGGCTTTGGCTATTTTATTTTCGGAATAAAAATCGCTTTATCACCGAGCATTCGTAAGTTTGTACTAATGCCACTTATCGCGAACGTGTTACTCGTTGGTGGTGCCTTGTTTTATATTTTCTCTAACCTAAACACTTGGATTGAAGGTTGGATTGGTGCATTGCCAAGCTTTTTGTCGTGGTTGTCATACATTTTATGGCCATTACTTGTGTTAACCGTCTTGGCCACGTTCTCGTATTTCTTTAGTACGCTCGCTAACTTCATTGCCGCACCGTTCAATGGATTACTCGCAGAAAAGGTAGAAGAGCTGCTTAGTGGCAAAAAAGTAAATGACGATGGTTTACTTGATGTCCTCAAAGATACGCCACGTATATTAGCGAGAGAATGGCGCAAGCTTGTCTACATTCTGCCAAAAGCGATCGGTTTATTCCTACTTTTGTTAATTCCAGCACTCGGGCAAACCGTTGCACCGTTTTTATGGTTCATTTTCACAGCATGGATGTTAGCGATTCAATACGCCGACTACCCGTTCGATAACCATAAAATCAAATTTGATAACATGAGAAACAATTTGAAACAAAAACAAGGCAAGAGCTATAGCTTTGGCGCGCTTGTTTCTGTGTTCACTACCATTCCAATTTTAAACCTAATTGTTATGCCCGTTGCCGTTTGTGGCGCAACAGCAATGTGGGTCGCTGAGTTTAAAGACCAAGCTCTACGCTCACGTCTATAACTTCTCGTCTCTAACCCTGCCTATACTTCCTAGTTTTGCCTATCTTTTTGAAATTCTGATTTCAATAAAGATAGGCGTCAATTCTGCTACATATCTATATGATATAACTTTTTAATCCTTTTACCTTTTTTTCAAGTTGTTTAATCTAAATTCAAGCTAAACAAACATCGAAAGACACTAGACGGTAAAGTGATTGATATACTACGTTTAGTTCTGTCATTAAATGAAGGAATATCGCATGAGCAAGATCTACGAAGACAACACCCTAACGATTGGTAACACACCGCTAGTCCGCCTTAACAAAGTAAGCAAAGGTAACGTCCTAGCTAAGATCGAAGCTCGTAACCCAAGCTTCAGTGTTAAGTGTCGTATCGGTTCAAACATGATCTGGGAAGCAGAAAAAGCAGGTACTCTTAAACCAGGTATCGAGCTTGTTGAACCTACCAGTGGTAACACCGGTGTTGCTCTTGCATTCGTAGCTGCGGCGCGTGGTTACAAGCTAACACTAACTATGCCTGAGTCAATGAGCCTAGAACGTCGTAAGCTGCTTAAAGCGCTTGGCGCAAACCTAGTGCTAACTGAAGCACCAAAAGGTATGAACGGCGCAATTGCTAAAGCAGAAGAGATTGTTGCTTCAGACCCAGACAAGTACCTACTACTACAACAGTTCAACAACCCAGCGAACCCACAAATTCACGAGCAGACAACGGGTCCGGAAATTTGGGAAGCAACAGACGGCGAAATCGACGTGTTTGTAGCGGGTGTTGGTACGGGCGGTACTATCACTGGTACAAGTCGTTACATTAAAGGTGAAAAAGGCAAAGCTATTACATCAGTAGCGGTTGAACCAGCAGAGTCTCCAGTTATCGCACAAGCGCTTGCAGGCGAAGAAATCAAACCCGCTCCGCACAAAATCCAAGGTATCGGTGCAGGTTTCATCCCTGGAAACCTAGATTTAGAGATTATTGACCGAGTTGAATCGGTAACTTCTGAAGAAGCAATTGAGATGGCTCAACGCCTAATGAAAGAAGAAGGCATTCTTGCTGGCATCTCATCTGGTGCAGCTGTAGTGGCCGCAAACAGAATCGCAGAACTACCTGAATTTGCAGGAAAAACTATCGTTACCGTACTACCAAGCTCTGGTGAACGTTACCTAAGTACAGCCTTGTTTGCAGGCATCTTTACGGAAAAAGAGAACCAACAGTAATATGTGGTCAAATCAATTTTTCGTCCAAAAAAGCCCCGTTTAGGGGCTTTTTTGTTGATCCCTGCCCCACCTTTGGTAATATCAGCTCTGTTTTATTTTTCGCTTCAAAATAAAAGAAGCAATAAACAAATTCTGAAAGTCATGAGTACTCAACAAAAGACGACCATGGCTGGATAAAAATTTATAACCAGTCTAAGTTCTAACACGAACATAGCGTACTAGCCTCTAGCGGATTTACGTTAAAGCAGTTAAGCTAAATTGGTTACAAACTTACAAAAAATAAATTAATTGGGGTATATAAAATGTACGAGAAGCAAGTAGAAATCACAGCAGAAAACGGCCTTCACACACGTCCAGCTGCACAGTTCGTTAAAGAAGCAAAATCTTTCGATGCTGACATCACAGTGACTTCTAACGGCAAAAGCGCTAGCGCGAAAAGCCTGTTCAAGCTACAAACTTTAGGCCTAGTAAAAGGTACTAACGTTACTATTTCAGCTGAAGGCCCTCAAGCTCAGCAAGCTGTAGACCACCTAGTTGCTCTTATGGATCAACTACACTAATACGGTCTCCTTCTTTCAAAGCCATTTTGCACAGCAAAGTGGCTTTGTTCGAAATAGATAGCGATAAGCGCGACATTTAGTCGACGACTTAAAGTCACACATTCTCCCGTTTACAGTTGAACAACTAAGGTAAGGCTATGATTTCAGGCATCCTAGCATCTCCTGGTATTGCTTTCGGTAAAGCACTACTACTTCAAGAAGATGAAATTGTCCTAAACACTCAATCTATCTCAGACGATCAAGTTGAAGCAGAAGTTCAGCGTTTTTTTGACGCTCGTAACAAATCTTCTCAACAACTTGAAGTTGTAAAGCAAAAAGCACTTGAAACTTTTGGCGAAGAAAAAGAAGCAATCTTTGAAGGCCATATCATGCTGCTTGAAGATGAAGAGCTAGAAGAAGAGATTTTAGCACTCATCAAGAAAGACAAAATGCACGCAGACAACGCGATCTACACAGTGATCGAAGAGCAAGCTGTTGCACTTGAGTCACTTGATGATGAGTACCTAAAAGAACGTGCGACTGATATCCGTGATATCGGTACTCGCTTCGTTAAAAATGCACTAGGCATCAACATTGTATCTCTAGCAGATATCAATGAACAAGTTATCCTAGTTGCTTACGACCTAACGCCATCTGAAACTGCACAAATCAACCTAGACTACGTTCTTGGTTTCGCTTGTGACATCGGCGGTCGTACATCTCATACTTCAATCATGGCACGTTCACTTGAGCTTCCAGCTATCGTTGGTACTAACGATATCACTAAGCAAGTTAAGAACGGCGACATGCTTGTGCTAGACGCGATGAACAACAAGATCATCATCAACCCTTCTGACGCTGAATTAGCAGAAGCTAAGAAAATCAAATCTGATTTTGAAGCAGAAGCGGCTGAACTAGCAAAACTTAAAGACCTACCTGCTATCACGCTTGATAACCATCAAGTAGAAGTTTGCGGCAACATCGGTACAGTTAAAGACTGTGACGGTATCCTGCGCAACGGTGGCGAAGGTGTTGGTCTGTACCGTACTGAATTCCTATTCATGGACCGTACTGCACTTCCTACTGAAGAAGAGCAATACGTTGCTTACAAAGAAGTAGCTGAAGCAATGCACGGTGAGTCAGTGATTATCCGTACAATGGATATCGGTGGCGATAAAGATCTACCATACATGGATCTTCCAGAAGAGATGAACCCGTTCCTAGGCTGGCGTGCAGTACGTATCAGCTTGGATCGTCGTGAAATCTTACGTGACCAACTACGCGGCATTCTTCGTGCATCTGCACACGGTAAGCTACGTATCATGTTCCCAATGATCATTTCTATTGAAGAGATCCGTGAACTGAAAAAAGCAATCGAAGAGTACAAAGTTGAACTTCGCGCTGAAGGTCACGCATTCGATGAAGACATCGAAATTGGCGTAATGGTTGAGACTCCAGCAGCAGCTGCAATCGCACACCACCTTGCTAAAGAAGTGGCTTTCTTCTCTATCGGTACTAACGATCTAACGCAATACACTCTTGCAGTTGACCGTGGTAACGAGATGATTTCTCACCTTTACAACCCACTATCTCCAGCGGTTCTTCTTGTAATCAAGCAAGTAATCGATGCTTCTCATAAAGAAGGCAAATGGACAGGTATGTGTGGCGAGCTAGCAGGCGATGAGCGTGCAACTCTACTTCTTCTTGGTATGGGTCTAGATGAGTTCTCTATGAGCGGTATCTCTATCCCTAAAGTTAAGAAAGTAATCCGTAACTCTAACTTCGCAGAAGTTAAAGCTATGGCTGACGAAGCACTATCTCTACCTACAGCTGCAGAAATTGA
Organism: Vibrio cyclitrophicus; assembly: GCA_023206055.1. NCBI lineage: Bacteria > Pseudomonadati > Pseudomonadota > Gammaproteobacteria > Vibrionales > Vibrionaceae > Vibrio > Vibrio cyclitrophicus. The sequence goes on from CP065366.1 coordinate 2,769,147, forward strand.
AGCTTGCGTAGAAAAGTTCATCGCTGAGAAAACTCAGTAATCACCAAGAGCTTAATAAAGTTAGACGGCTAAAAATAGTCGTCTAATTTGTTAGATTGGTATAGTATATTCTACAGAATAAAACTAAACGTTAGGAGCATGACACAATGGGTCTGTTTGACAAACTGAAAAAGCTAGTATCTGACGACAGCGCTGACGCTGGTGCAATCGAAATCATCGCACCTCTATCTGGCGAAATCGTAAATATTGAAGATGTGCCAGATGTTGTTTTCGCTGAAAAAATCGTTGGTGACGGCATCGCGATCAAACCAGCTGGCGACAAAATGGTTGCTCCAGTTAACGGTACTATCGGTAAGATTTTCGAAACTAACCACGCATTCTCTATCGAGTCTGACGACGGTGTTGAGCTTTTCGTTCACTTCGGTATCGATACTGTTGAACTTAAAGGCGAAGGCTTCACTCGTGTAGCTGAAGAAGGTCAATCTGTTAAAGCTGGTGACACTATCATCACTTTCGACCTAGCGCTTCTAGAAGAGAAAGCGAAATCTACGCTTACTCCAGTTGTTATCTCTAACATGGACGAAATCAAAGAGCTGAACAAGCTTTCTGGTTCTGTAACTGTTGGCGAAACTCCAGTTCTTAAAGTAACTAAGTAATTTCGATTACTTAACTGCTTTAATAAAAACGCTGCCTAAGGGTGGCGTTTTTTGTGCCTGCTATTTTTTTCCAATACCTCAGATAGCATTACTGACTATCACACCGATACTCTTCTCCAAGATCCCTTAAAGAATCACAACCACACTGACCGTTTGCACCCTACTATCCAACTAGGTTTTGACTAAACGCTGTTAAGCGCTATTCAATGCATTTCGTCCATACATCAAATTATACTTGAGGCTTTTAACAAGCAGCAGATCTCTGATACCTCGTTCTACTCGATTCTGAGATGACGACTAAAGGCTTAGATTCAGGTAAGCAAAAGCTCAATACCACTCTATAGTCGTCATTCCCTACAGTGAGGAACGAACGTGATAGGGAATCTCGCTTTTTCTTCTCTTAACCAACATTACACTTGTCCGAAAGCACCTTTGCCAAATCACAGGCAATAAAAAACCCAGCCGAAGCTGGGTCTGTTTAGCGCTCATCTCTCACCACGAGCTAATTTGTGGAAGCCTAACGTTAACGCTTTTTCTCAACAACGCTTATAGTCAACGTGGCCTTTCAATCGATTAACCTAGTAGGCTAAGTGCCGAGTTCGGTGCTTGCTTCGCTTGAGCAAGAATCGAGCTTGAAGCTTGAGAAAGGATCTGAGACTTAGTCATCTGAGTCGTTTCTTTCGCGAAATCGGTATCTTTAATACGGCTCTTAGATGCGTTAACGTTCTCGTTAATGTTGTCTAAGTTGCTGATAGCGTGGTCGAAACGGTTTTGGAACGCACCTAGCTCAGCACGGTGGCTGTCTACGTACTTAAGTGCCGCATCGATTACAGCTACAGACTCTTGTGCGCCGCCAACTGATGTTACGTCGATAGTATCAACTGTTACATCTTTACCAGGTTGCATGCCTAGTTCGCCAGCAAGGCTGCCAGAGAATGCCACTTCGCCTTCAACTTTGTTGTTACCAGTAAACATTTGTAGCTTACCGTCTTCAGTTACAGACGCTTTAACAGAATCTTGTTGACCGTTGATGTACGTTGCTAGCTCTTCGATGTCGTCACCCGCTTTCGCAGACACATCGATTTCTTGTGCTTGGCCGAAGTTATCAGTGAACGACATTTTTAGGTCGTTTGCGCCAGCTTGAACGTTCCAGTCTTTGTCTTTCGCGTTCTCAGTTTGGTAGCTCTTACCACCCATCTGAGCGTTATCAGAGCGCATGTCTTTCAGTTGAAGCATTACCGCTTCACCGTTGTCCGCACCGATTTGGAATGACTTAGTACCGTGAGTACCGTTAAGTAGCTTGTTGCCACCAAAAGACGTCGTTTCCGCGATACGGTTTAGCTCGTCGTTCAGTGCAGTTACTTCTTCTTGAATCGCTACACGCTCAGATTTTGAGTTTGAGCCGTTTGAAGATTGTAGAGACAAATCACGCATACGTTGCAGGATGTTCGTTGTCTCGTTCATTGCACCTTCAGCAGTTTGTGCAATAGAGATACCGTCATTCGCGTTACGTACAGCAACATCAAGACCACGGCTCTGAACGTTCAAACGATTTGAGATTTGTAGGCCCGCAGCGTCATCTTTCGCGCTGTTGATTTTAGAACCTGAAGCTAGACGCTCCATTGATGTTTGTTGTGCGCTGTTTGCATTGTTTAGGTAACGTTGCGCTGTCATCGCTGATACGTTTGTATTTACATTCACTGCCATGGTGACTTCTCCAATTGATTTTCCGGTATAGCGGTTTCCGACGTCTCGGAAAACCAAGTAGTTATCTCTAAGTTACTTTTAATAACGGCGTGATTGGCGAAACCTTTAGGAAAAAAACAACAAAATTAAAGAAATAACGATAAAGGGGAAGAAAGCGTGACTGGCAGTAAAATTATCAAAAAAAGATAAGAAAATCGCTAAAGTTGCCGAGAAGTCGGTCGAGCGACAATTAGTATTTTAATTAACCAAATGAACTGATTTAGCTGAAATACCTTTATAAGATTTGAGGTAATTTATTAGCCCAATAAGGTTAAGGCAAGGTTCGGCGCCTGCTTTGCTTGAGCCAGTATTGTGGTGCTCACCTGCTGCAAAATTTGTTGCTTAAGCATTTGAGTGGTTTCTTTGGCGTAATCGGTATCTTTGATTCTGCTGTTTGATGTCGCCAAGTTCTCATGAACATTTTCGAGATTATTAATCGCATGATCAAAGCGGTTTTGCATTGCCCCTAATTCAGAGCGATGACTATCCACGTACTTCATTGCTGTATCTAAAATAGAAACAGCGCGCTGCGCACCACCCACATCGGTCACATTGATGTCATCGACTGATTCGTAATAACCCGCTGACATCGAAAGCTCACTGGCTAACGAACCTGAGAAAGAGATAGTGCCTGCCGTATCTTCACCAGACATATAAATCTGAAGCTGACCGTCATCGTTGACGGAAGCAGATACGAGATCCGTTTGACCATTGATGTAAGTCGCCAGCTCTTCGATGTCATCGCCCGCCTTCGCATTAATGGTGATCTCTTGAGGCTGACCAAAACGATCGGTAAACGACATCGTCATATCATTTTGATTGGATTTCACTTCCCATGAATCACTGGCCATGCCATTAGCAACGTAGCTAAAGCCGCCCATGTTGATGTCATCAGTACGCATGTTTTTCAAACCTATCTGCACCGCTTCACCAGAACTGCCACCGATTTGAAAAGATGAGTGCCCAAAACTGCCATTAAGGAGCTTTTTACCACCGAATGAAGTGGTTTCGGCAATTCGATTCAGCTCATCATTTAAGGCGGTGACTTCTTCTTGAATCGCCGTCCTTTCCGACTGGCTATTCGAACCATTACTCGCTTGCAGTGACAAATCTCGCATGCGTTGCATGATATTGGTGGTTTCGTTCATCGCCCCTTCTGCAGTCTGCATAATGGAGATTCCGTCGTTGGCGTTTCGAACCGCGACATCAATACCGCTCATCTGCGCTTCTAGTCGATTTGAAATTTGTAAGCCAGCCGCATCGTCTTTTGCACTATTAATACGACTTCCTGAAGCTAAGCGCTCCAAAGATTGGTTCAGCATGTTGTTGGCATTCGACAGATTCCTCTGAGCCACCAGCGCTGAGACATTTGTATTAACAGTTATAGCCATAGACCTTCACTTACAAAAAGATGAATAAAACTCACGATTGCTCTTATATCGACCAATCTATCTAAAGCTTTAATAAAAAAGGAGCCCTGAGGCTCCCTTTGTTTATTCTATTTTGAGACGATTTACTTAACCGTTAATGCACTCAACATGTCAGTTGAAGGAGCAAAGTAGTAAGCGCCTGTCACCGCTTTAGTAAAGCGAAGCAGTTGATCTGTTTTGCCATCGGTTACGCCGTACATGCTCTCTAACATCGCATCAAAGTTATGGCGAACGTTACAGTAAGCAATGAACAGTAAGCCATGATCGCCTGTTGCTGTTCCGTAAGGCAGGCTGTGACGAACGATTTTAAGACCCTTGCCTTCTTCTTTAATATCCACACGACCAACGTGAGACGCCGCAGGAACATCGTCTAGCTCAATTGAATCGGGCTTAGTACGACCAACAACTTTCTCTTGTGCCGATACATTCAATCGGTTCCAAGCAGGTAGGTTATGCACAAAACGTTGCACCATCACATAACTACCGCCAGCAAATTCACCTTCAGGTACAATCGCCACTTCAGCGCGCTGTGCGTCTTTCGGGTTTTCGGTGCCATCAACGAAATCGGTCATGTCACGTGAATCTAGGAAGCGGTAACCGTAGGTTTCATCAACTACTTCAACGTCTGCAGCTACTTCAGATAGCAATTTACGTAGGATGAAGAAGTGCAGATCGTGTCGATTTGAATGACAGTGAATCAGAACATCAGACAATGTGCTCGGTGCAGTGACATCACCTTCACCAAGCGCAGGGAAATCAATGAGGTCCGACGGAGCTGCTTGCTCGAACTTATCCCAAAAAGCTTTTGAGAACGCAACCGATGCCGTTAAGTTCGCATCAGGCTGAGCTTGATTTAGCTCTTCGATTAGCGCAGGAATCTTTTGAATTTCTGCTAATACGTCAGCAGCGTTAGCATTCACTTTTAGTTGAACGTAAAGAGCGAAAGGCCCAGCTTCTGGCAAGATAGCACTTTGAATTTGAGACTGCTCATTTGAGATGTTAAGCATAGATTAATCCTTTCATTTTTAGCTTCTAAGTATAATTGTGAACGGGACAAATGTTTTGATGAGAATCAGTCTTCTAGCTCGACCGCTTTAAAGCAATCTTTAGCGGTATGACTATTGGTTAGATAAAGAGCTAACCACAGGAGTAACAATAAAGTTACCCCATTCGACCAACGAAACCATCCGTTATCCAAATAGATTAAATAAAGGGTATGAGAGCTCTGTGCCAAGATAGCCATCATGGTCACCCCGCGTCCCCATGACACGACTTTGTTAAGGCGCTTTCTATCTGGAGATCTTAGCCCAAATAACCACATCAGTAGCAAGCTAGGAACGCTCAATGCAATTCCAACATAAAACATTTGATGGTCTGGATAGATAATTTCGAGGATATCCGTGCCCGACTCTCGGCTTGCTCCTGCGACAATGAAAACAACCAAAGCTTTCGCCAGATACAGCCAACCTAACCATAAAAGGATTGGGGCTTTTAAAAAGCCGTGCTTATCGTATTGTTCTATGGAGTGCCGCACAAATCTCACTTTCACTTATTTTAAAACCAACACTTTAACGCAAATCATTCATACTTAACTAGCTTTGCGTTATCTTAGTAGCCAATCCGTTTTAATTATCGAACTCAGTATGAAAAAGAAAACTAATACGCCGTCTGTTGAATCTCAACAAGAAGCACTGAAGATAGCCAAAGCGACTCAAAAGCCAGCTCAAACCAAAGAGCAAACCAAGTTGATTGCTCAAGGTATCGAGAAAGGCATCGCACTTTACAAGAAACAGCAAAAAGAACGCAGTCGCCAAGCTGATAAAGCAAAAAAACGCGTACAGAAAGAGAAGCAGACTCAACAAGCTAATCTAGACGAAGAGAACAATGTAGACGCGAGTGTTGAAACAACATCAAATCACGCCAGTAAATTGCCGTGGTTACTATTGATCGCAAGCTGGGTAGGTTTCGCGATTTATTTGATGAAATAGCAGGGTAAACGAATGAAAAAGGAATTAGTCGCTTTGACCATGAGTGGTGCATTGCTAGGTTGCACGACACCGACATCAGCTCCTCACAATGAAGCGGACAAAGTACAAATGGATTTCCACGGTATGATTAATATCGAACAATGCGAGTATAAAGGGGAAGTCACGGGCAGTGAAGGCCATTGGTACAGCTACCTATTCTTTCCCAATGACACATTGATTCAAGGCGCCATGAATGAACTCAAGTCGAATACGATTGAGCTAGGCGCAGATACCGTGATATTCACACTTCCCCAAGATTTTTCCACATCTGTGACTATGCTGGGAACTGCCTATCTGTGTAAGTAAATCGAAACGTAATGAGGTCGCTCACCACTCAAATGAGCGTCATACTACCCGACGACTTCTACTACAAAAAAAGAAAGCCAGCTTTCGCTGGCTTATGCACTAAATCCAAGGCTTGTTGCTATATCGCCTTTACGCTGGATAACCCATTGACTGTCAAATGGCCCCCAGTCGGATAACTGGTAATAGCCATCATTATGACGTCGCCCATCTTGAACAAACATAAGTTCGATACCGATCCCCGGTAACGCCTTGAGTACATCTTGAATAGTACGACGAGGCCACCCCGTTTTTTCGATGAGTTTAGGCACATTTGGCCTATCAAGGCTTTCCACTAACAATGCTAAATATAGCCGCCTTGCAAAAACAGGACTCAACTCCATTGACACCTCCTATATATGTGCAGCTCAATTATTTCTTTTTTCGCTGACAACATGTTGAGGCTGATCAATAAGTCTCCAATAGTGACATTTTCTTACGCTTTTTTTTCACTCTATGAAATATTCATCACTCTATTTTGTCTGAGTTGCCGCTTCCTGATAGGATTCAACTCATAACAATGAAATAAAATCACTCAAAGGAAGAATAATGACTATCACCATGTTTGGCATTCCAAACTGCGACACCATCAAAAAAGCAAAGAAATGGCTCGAAGCTGAAGGTATCGAGTTCGAATTTCACGATTATCGCAAACAAGGTATCACAGAAGAGCTAGTAACAAGCTTTTGCTCTGAGCTAGGTTGGGAACTTGTGCTAAACAAACGTGGTACGACTTATCGCCAACTTTCTCAAGAGCAGAAAGACACATTGACGGAAGAAAAAGCCGTCGCGCTGCTTGTTGAACAACCAGCAATGATTAAGCGCCCTATCTTGAAAGCCGATGGCAAGCTTCATGTTGGCTTCAAAGCTGACCAATACGCTGCTATTTTTGCGTAATCAGCAATTTTCGTAATAAGCAAATTAGAACAGATAACAAGACGTTGAACTGCCCCTATTCAACGCCTGAAATTAATGACTAGACGTTTTATTTAAACAAGGAATTCAAGGATGACAGATAGCCCAACTTTGGCTCTGGCAAAAGACCTCATTAGCCGCCAATCGGTAACCCCTGAAGATGCAGGCTGCCAAGAGCTGATGATTAATCGCTTAAAAGCGCTCGGTTTTGAAATCGAAGTAATGGTATTTGAAGATACGACAAACTTTTGGGCTCGTCGTGGTACCGAAGCTCCTCTGTTTGCCTTTGCTGGCCACACTGATGTTGTACCTGCAGGCCCAATCGAACAATGGAACACTAAGCCATTCGAACCGACTATCGTAGACGGCTTCCTACACGGTCGCGGTGCAGCGGACATGAAAGGTTCTCTGGCTTCAATGATCGTTGCCGTAGAACAATTCATCGCTAAGCATCCTGATCACACAGGTTCAATCGGCTTCCTTATCACATCGGATGAAGAAGGCCCGTTTATCAACGGTACCGTACGTGTTGTTGAGACACTGATGGCACGCGGTGAGAACATCGACATGTGTATTGTTGGCGAACCATCAAGCACTGAATTCGTAGGTGATGTTGTGAAAAACGGCCGTCGTGGCTCTATCACAGGCGATCTAACGGTTAAAGGTACACAAGGTCATGTTGCCTACCCTCACCTTGCGAACAACCCGGTACACAGCTCTCTGCTTGCAATCAACGAGTTGGCAACGACTGAGTGGGACAAAGGTAATGATTACTTCCCACCAACCAGTTTCCAAATCCCAAATGTAAGCGCAGGTACGGGGGCTTCCAACGTGATTCCTGGTGAGTTTAATGTTCAGTTTAACCTGCGTTTTAGCACCGAGTTAAGCAACGACATCATCGTTGAACGAATCACAACAACGCTCGATAAGTACGACTTCGAATACGATCTGAAATGGACATTCAATGGCGACCCGTTCTTAACAGATGCAGGCTCATTACTTGATGCTATTGTCGATGCAGTAGGTCATGTAAATGATGTTAAGCCTGCATTGCTTACCACCGGTGGTACATCAGATGGTCGCTTTATTGCTCGCATGAAAGGGCAAGTGGTTGAACTAGGCCCTGTGAACGCGACGATTCACAAGGTTAACGAATGCGTGAAAGTGGCTGATTTAGAAAAGCTAACTGACATGTACGAAAGAACATTGGTGAACCTGTTCGCTAAATAGTTCTTTAATCAGCGATTCATAGCATCTAATTATTGAGAGACACGTTATGACACCAGAGCAGCTAACCGGACAATCAGATTCTCACCTAGAGCCTAACCTGATTGGCACCAAGACATTCTTGGTTCACAGTGATGTCAAAGATGATCTGAACAATTTGATTGAAGCTGCTCAACTCGCTGGTTTTAAAATGGAGATTGCCAGTGGCTTTCGCGACTATGAAAGGCAGTCTCTGATTTGGAACCGTAAGTTTTCTGGTGAAGCACCAATATTAGATTCAGAAAGCCAACCTCTTGATGTATCTACACTCACTGAGCATCAAAAGTTATCAGCTATCCTGAGATGGTCCGCGCTTCCCGGTGCGAGCCGTCACCACTGGGGTTGTGACTTCGATGTCTTTGCTCGTAACCACTTACCTGAAGGCATGCTGCTGCAATTAGAACCTTGGGAATACCTTACAGGCCACCAGCAAGCGTTTTACCAATGGCTTGTTGCCAATGCATCTCAATATGGGTTCTTCTTTCCTTACAGCCAAGACCTCGGCGGTGTGGCGATAGAACCTTGGCATATTAGCCATCGTAAAGTTTCACAGTTGTGTTTATCACAGTTATCTCCCACTTTACTTGGCAAGCAACTCCAATCTAAGTCAATATTAGGGTATGAGATAATTATGGAGCAGCTAGACGAGATCTATGCGCGCTTCGTGGCGAATATCAGTCATTAGGAGCGCTTATGTTGGAGTGGCTTACAAACCCTTGGGTTATCATCATCATCGTAGTTAGCGTTGTGGTGGGTAACATCGCAGCTCTCAAACAGACCGCCAATATGGATCTGACAGGTCGTAACAAAACAGAACGAGACTTAGATAAGCTCAATCGATTGGATAAGCAGAATCAAGAGAAAGCTGAAAAAGAAGAGTCCAAAGACAATAAAGATGTTTAGCCTTTTTACTTTGGTCCACTAGCCTGATTGATCTACAGGCTACTGAAAACGGATACAAAAAAAAGGACACATTGTGTCCTCTTTTTTATTGGCTTTAGCTAATCACAGAGCTGATTTTACTCAGCTCTGAAACGGCTTAAGTGCAACTACTCAGCTTTCGCTTCTTTGTCATCTTTGGTCTGGTCTGCGATATGCGCGAGTACCGGAACCATTGACTTAAGCAACTCTTCTTCTACTGGTTTACCTGATGCATCCGTTACGTTGATCGACGTACGGTTGCCAAGGTCACCAAATAGGAAGTTGTAAGTGCCTGGCGCTAAGTCGATAGGCTGTAGGCCAATTTCTTGCCAGAATTCATCATCTGGCGCGGCGTACTTAGCTTTCACTGTACCTTGAGACTGGTTACGCTCTTCAAGCTCAAAACCCATAGCAGGCAACAAGCTTGGCAGACGTTGCCAGAATACATTGTATGGTGTACGAGCAATAATCACAGGGAAGCCACTGCGGTCAGAACCCATTGAAATTGGAATACGCTTCACCAACTCTTGCGCTTTCAGCGCCGCTTCAGCACGAAGGTTTTCATCGTACTTAGCCATGACTAGATTGGTCAGAAACGCGTTGTAACGCTCTTTATTGGTTGCCGTTACCGGTTTCTCTTCAGTACCTTCACGCCAATCAATCAGATTAATCTTGAAGCCATGACGGTTATTCGCTTGGAAACGAGAGATAGAGTAGCGGCTGCCAATCTCTACGTCTTCATCTTCAGAAACCCAAGTTACCCAGTCGGTCTCAATCTCATTCTCTGATTGCTCACGAATGCCAATACCACGCTGAGCCAGCATGTCTACAGCCGTTTGCCATACACGATCTGCCTCTTCAGCACGAAGAAGCCATAGTGTCACTTCACCATTTTGACGCTCAGCACGAGCTCCTGGGATCAATTCAAGCACTTGTTGAGGTGGACGAATATCCACTTCACGACCTGTACCACCACTGAATTCACCGCTTGGGATGTCAAAGTTTGGGTAGAACTGAGGCTGAGCATCTTCAGGCAACTGCCATTGTGAAAACTCAGGTGTTTCTAAGTATTCGAAATCATCTTTGGCTTGGCGACGTTGAGTCGGGCTACCAGAACATGCTGTAAGAACGAAAACAGCCAGTGACCCAATCACTAGCTGGTGAGAATACTTCATTTATACTCCTAAATGCCGAAGGTTCGCTTCGGCATCACTTCATACGTTTTAGTAAATGCACGCTTCAGTCATTGCTTGAGCAACGACAGGTTGAGCTGGTTCTGACAGTTCAGTCAGCGGTAGACGTAAACCACCTTCAGCAATCAGACCCATTTTATGAACCGCCCATTTTACGGGAATAGGGTTAGACTCAACGAACAAATTCTTGTGTAGAGGCATCAAGCGCTCATTGATCGCTTCTGCTTCTTCAAACTTACCTTCTTTCGCTAGTTTGAACATGGTTGCCATATCAGCGGCTGCAACATTATTGGTTACAGAGATCACGCCGTCACCACCACGCTTAACAAATTCTAGGCCTGTTAAGTCATCACCACTTAGTAAGATAAAGTCTTCGCCACAAAGTTCACGGTGAATTGCAATTCTGTCGAGATCACCCGTCGCATCTTTAAGTGCAACGATGTTTTCGATCTCAGCAAGGCGAGCAACCGTCTCTGGTAATAAGTCTACAGCAGTACGACCAGGAACATTGTATAGGATTTGTGGAACGTCACTGACTTCAGCAATCGCTTTGTAGTGTTGGTACAAACCTTCTTGAGTCGGTTTGTTGTAGTAAGGCGTTACGCTCAGGCAACCTGCAATGCCAGAACCATTTAATAAACGGCTGAATAGCACTGACTCGTGAGTTGCGTTTGCACCCGTACCAGCGATAACAGGAATACGACCATCAGCAAATTCAACGATCTTATTGACGACTTTGACATGCTCTTCAATTGTGAGTGTTGAAGACTCACCTGTTGTGCCAACCGCAACCAGACCATCACTACCTGCAGCAACATGGTGATCAACCAACTTTTTAAGGCTGTCGAAATCCACTTCGCCATCTGCGTTAAATGGCGTAACTAGCGCAACGATACTTCCTGAAAACATGTCTATCTCCCTTAATTTATTCTTTTTGCATGTTACTGTAAGCCAATCAATAAACACAAGACATTAAAGTGGCTTACCGGCAACATCTGCATTAAATATTGTCGTATGTTTGAGGTAAAACGACTTCTAACGGCGTTCTACCTAGAATTTGGGTAACCTACGCTCAATCTAGCGGATGGCACACCACTGGATGTCAGTAACAAGTAAGCTGTGCTCTCATCACGCTATCTCATTTTTTAACGCGCTCGATATTCTTATCATTGGTTACCAATTAGATAGACGCAAGGTGCCTCATAAAAAGCCCCGTGCACACGCTTATTCCACGAGCTAACTGTGCTAACATGCATGAATCAATGGAATATAAAGAGACGTGATTTTATGACTCAACATCTAGTAATCACAGCTGTGGGCACTGATCGCCCAGGTGTATGCAACCAAGTGGTTCATTTAGTCACCCAATCAGGCTGTAATATTATTGATAGCCGTATCGCTCTGTTTGGCGAAGAATTTACGCTTATCATGCTACTGTCTGGAAAGGCAAATAACATTACCCGCGTTGAAACCACCCTACCCTTGCTTGGCCAAGAGCACGACTTGATTACGATTATGAAGCGAACCTCGCCTCATGATGTTATTGAGAACTCCTACACGCTAGAAGTTTTCGTTGAGTCAGACGACAAACTCGGCCTAACTGAGCAGTTCACTCAGTTCTTCGCAGACCGAAATATCGGTCTCGATTCGCTTAGCGCGCAAACCATCAATAAGTCCAAGGTTCAGCTCGATAACGACCAATTCCATATCTCTATTACCGCTTCTGTGCAATCAGAATGTAATTTGATGCAGCTACAAGAAGAATTCAATTCGCTGTGTCAGAGCCTATCAGTTCAAGGCTCGCTCAACTTTATCAAAAACAGTCTTTAAAAAGGAAATGTCATGAATACGCTAACGGCTGGTGTTCCAGCACCTGCTTTTTCTCTTCCAGATCAAGATGGCAATATCGTATCTCTTGGTGACTTCAAAGGTAAAAAAGTACTTTTCTACTTTTACCCAAAAGCAATGACTCCAGGTTGTATTGTGCAAGCGGAAGGCCTGCGTGATATCAAAGCACAGCTTGATGACCTAAATGTGGTTGTTTTGGGTGTGAGTGTTGACCCAGTAAAACGCCTACCAAATTTCGTTGAGAAGAAATCTCTGAACTTCACACTGCTGTCTGATGAAGACCACAGCGTTGCTGAACAGTTTGGCGTTTGGGGCGAGAAGAAATTCATGGGTAAGGTATACGATGGTCTGCACCGTATTAGCTTCCTAATTGATGAAGAAGGCCAGATTGAACACGTCTTCAACAAGTTCAAGACCAAGACTCACCACGAAGTGGTTCTAGATTACTTCAATCAAGAAGCTTAAGGGCTATTTGAGTAAGTTAATGACTTAGATTCGCCACTCTCTAAGGCAATAGCAACACTTATTAAGCTAAGAGCAAAAAGGCCGAACATCATGGATGCTCGGCCTTATTCTATAACAAGATCAATTACTTTTGATGTTCGGAGTCATCGTCTAATGCGTGACTCGGTAAGGCATTCCAAACCGCCTTAACTAGCGTTGCCAACGGGATAGCAAAGAACACGCCCCAGAATCCCCACAGTCCACCAAACACTAACACCGCAACAATAATCGCAACTGGGTGCAGGTTCACTGCTTCAGAGAACAGAACCGGAACCAACACGTTACCATCTAGCGCTTGGATGATGCCGTACGCAAGTAACAGCCAGTAGAACTGAGGTTCTAGTCCCCATTGGAACAAACCAACAATCGCCACAGGTACCGTTACCGCTGCCGCACCGATATAAGGAATCAATACAGAGAAACCAACCGCAACCGCTAACAAGACTGAATAACGAAGATCTAAAATCGCGAAGGTTACATAACTCACACCACCAACGATTAAAATCTCGAGAACCTTACCGCGAATGTAATTGGAGATTTGCTGGTTCATCTCTACCCATACTTTGGTCGCCAAACGACGATTTCGAGGAAGTACACCACTCGCCATTCTGATCATCTCTTCTTTGTCTTTTAACAAGAAAAAGATAAGCAGTGGTACGAGAATTAAGTAAACCGCTAAGGTCGCTAAGCTCACAAGAGAAGCAAGAGAGCCTTTGACAACACTTTCACCAAAACCTAACGCTTTGTTTTTGGCGTTAGACATAATGGACTCAACAATCTGCAGGTTAGCAAGTTCAGGGTAACGCTCTGGAATCGTCGCAATGAAGTTTTGTAAGCTGCCATACATACTTGGGATGTCATTGATTAGGTTACCCACTTGCTCCCAAATGGTTGGTACCAAGCCAAAGATCGCAAGTAGCATCACGCTAAAGAACATCATAATGACCAACATCACCGAAGGCGTTCTTGGAACACCGAGTCTTTGAAGTTGGGTAACAGGCCACTCAAGCAAATAAGCCAACACAATTGCAACCAAGAGTGGCGCAATTAGGTGACCAAAGAAGTAGATGGTAACAAAGCCGAAGAGAATGATGGCAACCAAACTGACAGCATGGGGATCAGAGAAACGTCGTTTATACCAACGATTGACCATTTCAAGCATCTGACTGCAATTCCTTTTTAGTGACGAGGAGATGATGGTAATTAGAGCAAACCTCAGTGATGACGTCATAGGTTTGCTTAGACAAATAAGTAACAATATCTTTCATCGAGCTGATGTCAGAGACATAAATTGACAATGTTTGCCCTACTTCTAACTTTACACTGTGACGCTTGGCTAATAATAGTGCCATTGGACAGCGCTCTTGGCGTAAATCTAGAATATTAGGTGTCATTCTTGAGCCCGATGCTTATTATAAGGGTCGTATTGTAATCTGTTTTTGAAAACGCGCCATCATTCATTCATCTTCCTTCATGATAGCGCACGCACTTGGCAAAGGTTAAATCAGATAAAGAACCAATTTGCATCGCACTTGTCTTACTGTCAGAAGAAACGGAGTATTACTGACTAATATGTTTAAACGCGCTCGCTCAATTGCTTGCTTATGCATCGCAGCTACATTAAGCACCCCAACTTTGGCGAATACCAACAGTTTGGAGCTACCAGATATCGGTACCGCTGCTGGCGGCACACTCTCTATTGACCAAGAACTTATCTATGGTGATGCCTACATGCGCATCATCAGAAGCAGCCAGCCCATTGTTAACGACCCGGTTCTAAACCTTTATATCGACACGTTAGGCCACCGTTTGGTCGCGAACGCAAATGATGTAAAGACACCTTTCCAGTTCTTTATGATTCGTGATCGCAACATCAACGCCTTCGCATTCTTTGGTGGTTATGTTGCTTTGCACTCCGGTCTATTCCTGCACGCACAATCTGAGAGTGAACTCGCTTCTGTATTAGCGCACGAAATCGCGCACGTTACCCAACGTCACTTAGCACGTAGTATGGAAGATCAAGCTCGTCGTTCTCCTGCGACTATCGCTGCACTTGCGGCTTCAGTATTACTGGCGATTGCAGCCCCTGAAGCGGGTATTGCAGCCCTAACCGCAACAACTGCGGGTAACATGCAAAGCCAAATCAACTATACGCGTAGCAACGAGAAAGAAGCTGACCGCTTTGGTATCAACACTCTGGCAAAAGCTGGCTTTGATGTGAATGCAATGCCACGTTTCTTCGGCCGTTTAGCTGATGAATACCGCTACGCAAGCACACCACCGCCAATGCTATTAACTCACCCACTACCAGAAGACCGTATTACCGATTCACGCGCTCGTGCTCGTAGTTACCCACCACTGAAACTGGCCCCGTCGCTGGACTACCACTTAGCAAGAGCCCGCATTGTCGCGCGCTATACTGGCATTAATAATGATGCTGCTCTTGATTGGTTTGAGCGTCAGCTGAAAAAAGCCCCTAAAGCTTTGGTTCCGTCATTAGAGTATGGCCAAGCATTGGTTTACCTAGATTCTAAAAAATTAGACAAAGCGGAGCCCATTCTGAACAAGCTGATTAACAGCGACCCAACCAACCTGTTTTATCTAGATGCTATTTCGGATCTGCACATTGAGAAGAAACAGCCTGAGATTGCGATTAAAGAACTTAAATCAGCACTGGTTCGTCAACCAAACAACCCGGTTCTGACCATTAACTACGCCAACGCAATGATTGAAAATGAAGACCTACAGGAAGCCGTTCGCGTATTGCAACGTTACACGCACGATAATCCGAACGACACCAATGGCTGGCACCTACTTTCAAAGGTCAATACGAGCTTAGGTAATAGCGACGAAGATCTTGCCGCTCGCGCAGAAATCTTGGCACTGCAAGCCAACTGGAACAAAGCGATTCAGTATTACACGCAGGCCAGCCAAATCGCAGAGCTCGGCAGCCTAAAACAAGCACGTTATGATGCTCGAATTGACCAGTTAATGATTCAGCGCGAACGTTTCTTATCGTTGCAATAAGCTTGTTTTATTAGCCGTCATTCTTGGTAAAAGAATAAAAACAACGCTCAACATTACATAATATAGAAGCCATTCAGGTGGCTTCAACTGAACAACTAAATCAAAAAATAATAATGAGGAAGAACCATGTCTGTCGTGATTTATCATAACCCACGTTGCTCAAAGAGCCGTCAAACTCTCGAACTGCTTCAAGAAAATGGCGTACAGCCAGAGGTAATCAAATACCTAGAGACTCCGTTAACAGTTGAACAGCTGAAAGTACTGTTCACTCAGCTTGGTTTCGAGAGTGTTCGTGACATGATGCGTACCAAAGAAGCGGATTACAAAGAAGCAAACCTTGGTGATGCGTCGGTGACTGATGAAGATCTTTTCTCAGCAATGGCTGCAAATCCAAAACTGTTTGAACGCCCTGTTGTTGTCGCGAACAACAAAGCAAAGATTGGTCGCCCACCAGAGCAAGTGCTAGAGATTCTGTAATCCAATATGAGCATTAACATTCTTGTTCTTTACTACAGTCGCCACGGCAACACACAAGCGCTAGCAAGGCAGATAGCACGAGGGGTTGAATCCATCCCGAACTGCGAAGCCATGCTAAGAACGGTGAACGACGTGTACACGGTAGAGGAGCAGCCTGATTCGCGCTATCAACCAACCGATCCTATTGCGACCTTGCAAGATCTCCGTTCTTGCGATGGTTTGGCGCTGGGCAGTCCAGTTTGGTTTGGCAATATGGCCGGGCCAATGAAGCACTTTTGGGATAGCACGACATCACTTTGGATCAATGGCGATCTTATCGATAAGCCCGCCTGTGTCTTTACCTCTTCTTCATCACTGCATGGTGGTCAAGAGACGACACAGCAAAGCATGATGTTGCCTCTACTTCACCATGGCATGTTAGTCGTAGGAATTCCCTACTCAGAACCTGCTCTGCACACCACTCAAACTGGTGGCACACCTTACGGTGCCAGCAGTACAGGAGAGAGCGCTTCGCTTAGCAAAGAAGAGATTGAGTTGGCGCAGAGCCTAGGCAAACGCTTAGCACGTATCGCCATCAACCAGAAGGGGAACTCTCAATGATGTATATGCCAGAAACGGCTATGTCTCCCAAAACCAAGCTCTTTCGTTATCTTGCTTTAGCGGGCAACTTATCGCTTTTATTCTGGGTAGTAGCTTGGCAAATGACGCTTTCACCACACCCGCATCTAAGCAATGTCACACTAGCGATTGCTTGGGCTATTCCGCTGTTGCTGCCATTACCGGGCATTTTAGCAGGTAAGCCTTATACGCACGCTTGGGCGAATTTCGTATTGATGCTCTATTTCCTACACGCATTAACTATTTTGTATGTAGACGATGGTGAACGCTTGTTAGCGGCTGTAGAACTGCTTCTTACGACTCTAGGTTTCGTGGGCAATATCTTATTTACTCGCTTTAGAGCCAAAGAATTAGGCATCAAGTTGAAGCGCCTTTCCGAAGTAGAAAAGAGAGAGAAAGCTAAATTCGAGCAATAATATTGATTCGATGTTCTAAAGCTCACATAACACCAGAACAACAAAAAGCCCTGCGAGATTGCTCTTGCAGGGCTTTTTTCATGTTTTCATTTCAATCAGTCATGTCAGCTGACAATTATGAGCGAATCCACTCGTAGACCAAGCTTGGCTTAGCATGTAATGGCGCAGTGATAGTTAGTTCTTCCGTGTTAGATTCTTCTAACGTGACATCAGAAGTACCTGTTGGCTCAGCATCCGTAGATACCTCACTACCTTTAATCACCTGAACGCTTGAGTCAGCCTCACTTCCCTCGCCTTCAGCATCAACAGTGCTTGTTGAATCATCGCCTACAGACATGGAATTGTCTTGCGTTTCAAATTCAGGGCTCACTTCAGGTTCAATGTAAGATTCTTCAACCTTCGCGACTTGACGAATGCTTTCAACTTCTTGCTCAAACTCTTGTTGAGTCGACAATAAGTGAATTCGGAAAGTGACTTCGTTGTTCTGAATCTTCAGAATATCTAAGCTTGCCACCGAGTTTAGACGCTTAAGTGCGCTCTCCAACTGGAAGAAGTCTTGAGCATTATTCAGGCTTATAAACTGCGTTAAAATCGACTCTGATGACTCACTCGCTACCGTCACAGCACTTTTACCTGCGTAGTAGTTACTGATTTGGTCGACTAACTTCTTAGAAGTCGTTGCGCTGTTACCTGATAAAGAACCACTTACAGGCGATGTTGGTGCACTCGTCAATTGACTTGGCTTTTGATCGTATAGAGCCCAACGTAAACCTGAAGATTGAGCCTTTATCACCAACACAGCATCAACAGGGTAACGCTGACTCGCTTTACTGATTGGCGTAACAAAGCTGCCCCACAAATCAGAAGTCGCAATACCCGTAATATCGTCAAAATCACCCACAGGCAGCGTTAGAGGCAAGCCACGCTCTTTTGCGTTTGCTTGTAAGCCAGCTGCTAACTGTGAGTTAGAGTGTTCCCATACGATGTTCTTGTCGTAGTTGTCCTCTTCCACAAGCCAAACAAGGATGTTTGAACGCGTGTCAGGCCAGTAAGGTAACTGTGCTTGAGTCAGTAGAGAACGGATTTGAGCGCCGTTAAAACGCATACGCAATGTTGATTGGTCATTGCTTTCGCCAAAACTCATTTGAGACATGTACTGCGAACTCTTGCGCATCGCCTTTTGAATCGTCTCATTCGAAGCGACATCAGTTTGGCCAGTCGCACGTATCAATACCTGCTCCATACCTGTATTTCTTGCCACTTGTTCTGGCTGTTTGTCTTCAGCGTTAATCGCAACTTCAGCACTAAAAATATCTACTTGAGTTAAGGCATAACTCGGAGAGGCTAATAGTCCCATCAACAACAATGCTATGTAGCGCATACTGATCCTAATATTCAAATCTTGTGCCTAGATGATAAGCAACTATGGATTGAGGGGCAAGGTCGATAGCGCCCACTGTGTTTAATAACCACAAAATATCACTTAGCCATGATAAATCGCTCACTTATAAACTGAATTTCTAGGGTTTAGATGGATATAAAACATCACTAAGATAAATAAATTTGATCCATCTAGTGTAGCAATCGATTGCTAAGTGATAGAATCCTGCGAATTTTATTTTTCACTTTTCATATAACGACCATTTTTAAGGACATATCATGAAAAATGCTTTGCAAGGTGCGCAAATGCTGTTCGTAGCTTTTGGTGCGCTTGTACTCGTGCCGCTACTAACAGGACTTGATCCTAACGTTGCACTCTTTGGCGCAGGTATCGGTACCCTTTTATTCCAACTTATTACACGCCGTTCAGTGCCAATCTTCTTAGCGTCTTCGTTCGCATTCATCGCACCTATCATGTTTGGTATTCAAACTTGGGGTGTAGGTGCAACCATGGGCGGCCTAATGGCAGCCGGTGTTGTTTATGTATTAATGGGTGCGTTGATTAAAGTGCGTGGCGTAGCCTTCATCCATAAGCTGCTTCCACCGGTCGTGGTTGGCCCAGTGATCATGGTGATCGGTTTAGGTCTTGCCCCTGTTGCGGTAAACATGGCGCTAGGTAAAACAGGCGACGGCGCAGTTCAGCTTATCGATGCAGACGCTGCACTGTGGATCTCTTCGATTTCACTGTTAGTAACGATTGTCATCAGTGTGTTCTCTAAAGGCTTCCTTAAGCTACTGCCAATCTTCGGTGGTATTGTTGCAGGTTACATCACAAGCTTGGTTTACGGTGTCGTTGATTTCACGCCAGTTGCTCAAGCTGCTTGGTTAGCTCTACCTAAGTTCACAGCGCCAGAGTTCAATATCAACGCTATCTTCTTTATGGTGTTTGTTGCGATTGCACCGGCCGTTGAACACGTTGGCGACATGCTTGCTATCTCTAACGTAACCGGCAAAGACTACCTTAAAAAACCAGGTCTACACCGCACGATCACAGGTGACGGTGTGGCGACGATTGCAGCTTCTATGCTGGGCGCGCCACCAAACACAACCTACAGTGAAGTAACTGGGGCGGTAATGCTGACCAAAGCATTCAATCCTGTGATCATGACTTGGGCAGCAGTAACAGCGATTGTTCTCGCATTGGTCGGTAAGTTAGGTGCTCTACTTCAAACTATTCCGGTTCCTGTGATGGGCGGCATCATGATTCTACTGTTTGGCTCTATCGCAACCGTAGGCTTGAATACTCTAATTCAGAACAAAGTTGACCTACACAAATCACGCAACCTTGTGATTGTGGGCATTACGTTAGTATTTGGTATCGGCGGCATGGCATTTGGCATCGGCGACTTTAGCCTACAAGGCGTAAGCTTATGTGGCATCGTAGCGATTCTACTGAACCTAGTTCTTCCAGATGAGCTAGGTGATAACACTGTGGTAGATAAAGCTCAAATCGATTAATCAATCGATAAGGCTAGATTCAAAAGAATCACAAACCAACAAGATCAAAAAAGGGAGAGCATCGAATGCTCTCCCTTTTTATTAATACTGTCCCGTCCTGAAATGTGTTTACACATTGAGGACGAATTATGACTACTTCAAATAATACCTACGTTAAGCGCACTCAGCGTGATTACACACTAGGCTTTAAATTACAGGTCGTCGCCGCTGTAGAAAGAGGCGATATGACATATAAACAAGCCCAAACCATTTATGGTATCCAAGGCCGTTCAACTGTTTTAACTTGGCTTCGAAAGCACGGTAAGATGAATTGGGCGCAAACTCCAAGGATGAATACCATGCACCAATCTAAGCCTAAAGAGTCACCAGCACAGAAAATAAAGCGCCTTGAGAAAGAGCTGGAAGACGAAAAAATAAAGAATCTCTTTTTAAATAGAGTGGTTGATATTCTTGATGCTGAACACGGAACTAGCCTCAGAAAAAAGTATCTCGCCAAGGAGCAAGAAGTCTTCAAGAACAGGACGGAATAAGTTTAGTTCGAGTATGTAAGCTATGCGGGATAACGAGACAAAGCGTTTATCAACGAGAAAAGCGAGCTGTTCATCGCCAGTTAGAACTTAAACCCATCAAACAAATGGTGTTGGATATTAGACGTTATATGCCTCGGGTTGGCACTAGGAAACTCTACTTTTTACTTAAGCCAAAGTTGCAAGAACAAGGTATCAAGCTAGGTCGAGATGCTCTTTTCAACTACTTACGTGATGAACGATTATTGGTAAGACCTAAACGTAGTTTTACAAAAACGACAAACAGTAAGCATTGGATGAAAAAACATCCGAACTTATTAAAGAACTACAAACCATGCAATCCAGAGGGTGTGTTAGTAAGTGACATTACCTATATCCAATCAGATGAAGGTGTTCACTATCTCTCATTGGTAACTGATGCGTTTAGTCGGAAAATTATGGGCTACGAGCTGAGCAACGAAATGAAGGCGACGGATGTTGTGAAAGCGCTAGATATGGCTGTTAAGGGACGTCAATATCATTGTTCGTGTATCCATCACTCTGATCGTGGTCTCCAGTACTGCTCAGGTGTTTATCAAGATAAGTTGAAAAGTAGCGGCATAATCCCCTCGATGACAGACGGTTATGACTGCTACCAAAATGCATTAGCAGAGAGAGTAAATGGAATACTGAAACAAGAGTTCTTACTTGATAAGTGTAGAAACCTCGGAGAGCTTAAACAACTAGTAAAAGAGTCTATAAGTACCTATAACAACATGAGGCCGCACCTTAGCCTTAGGATGAAAACTCCAAATGAGGTGCATGAAAAAAGCCAACAGCTGGCGCTATTGGCTTAGTAGAAATACTGTCAACGTATTTTAGGACGAGACATACGGTTGATTCAACGAGTTAAGGAACGGTTTAGAGTCTCTTAAGCTGATACCGAATTACTTAGTACCGAAGATCTTATCACCAGCATCGCCAAGACCAGGAACAATGTAGCCCTTGTCGTTTAGCTTCTCATCGATTGCAGCGGTGTAAAGCTCAACGTCTGGGTGCGCTTTTTCTAGAGCAGCGATACCTTCAGGAGCAGCAACAAGCACAAGAATCTTAAAGTGCTTACAACCTTTCTCTTTCATCAGGTCGATAGTCGCGATCATAGAACCACCTGTCGCAAGCATTGGGTCTACTACTAGAGCAATACGCTCATCGATGTTAGATGCAAGCTTGTTGAAGTATGGTACTGGCTCAAGTGTTTCTTCGTCACGGTAGATACCAACAACGCTGATACGTGCACTTGGAATGTGCTCAAGAACGCCGTCCATCATGCCTAGACCAGCACGTAGGATTGGCACTACAGTTACTTTTTTACCTTTAATTTGGTCAACTTCTACTGGACCGTTCCAACCGTTAATCGTCACACGCTCAGTTTCAAAGTCTGATGTCGCTTCGTATGTTAGAAGGCTACCCACTTCTGTCGCTAGCTCACGAAAACGCTTAGTGCTAATCTCACCTTCACGCATCAGGCCAATTTTATGTTTTACTAGCGGGTGTTTCACTTCAACAACTTTCATTTCCAACTCCGGCAATATTTAAACAAACCTGTAGATTATACACGAACTCTAAGGTTATTTCAGAATCTTTATTCTAATAAAAAAAACCGCGCAAACGTTTGCTCTTGGTAATCAAGCCCTGTTAGAATAGCGCCGTTTTCACATCCAACTTAAGTTCGAGGACTATCCCGTGAGTGGTAATACTTCTTCTCTAAGCTACAAAGACGCTGGTGTTGATATCGACGCAGGTAATGCACTAGTAGACCGTATCAAAGGTGCTGTTAAACGCACTCGTCGCCCTGAAGTAATGGGCGGTATTGGTGGCTTTGGCGCCCTATGTGAACTTCCAACGAAATACAAAGAGCCGGTACTTGTTTCAGGTACTGATGGTGTTGGTACTAAACTTCGCCTTGCTTTGGATCTGAAAAAACACGACACCATTGGTATCGACCTAGTGGCAATGTGTGTGAACGACTTAATCGTTCAAGGTGGTGAGCCGCTATTCTTCCTAGACTACTACGCAACAGGTAAGCTAGATGTAGATACAGCAGCAGACGTTGTTTCTGGTATTGCTGAAGGCTGTGTTCAAGCTGGCTGTGCACTAATCGGTGGTGAAACTGCTGAAATGCCAGGTATGTACGAAGGCGACGACTACGATGTAGCTGGCTTCTGTGTTGGTGTTGTAGAAAAAGCTGACATCATTGACGGCACTAAAGTAGCAGCAGGCGACGCACTTATCGCTGTTGGCTCAAGTGGTCCACACTCAAACGGTTACTCTTTAATTCGTAAAGTTCTAGAAGTTTCTGGTGCTGATAAGAGTGAAGAACTAGAAGGTCGCACTATCGGTGAGCACCTACTAGAACCCACTAAGATTTACATCAAATCGGCACTTAAGATGATTGCTGAACATGACATTCATGCTATCTCGCACATCACCGGTGGTGGTTTCTGGGAAAACATCCCACGCGTACTTCCTGAAGGCACTAAAGCAGTCATTGATGGCAAGAGCTGGGAATGGCCTGCTATCTTCAACTGGCTACAAGAGAAAGGTAACGTGGAGACATTTGAAATGTACCGCACTTTCAACTGTGGTGTAGGCCTAGTTGTTGCTCTACCTAAAGATCAAGCAGACGCTGCTGTTGAACTACTGAAAGCTGAAGGCGAAAACGCTTGGGTTATCGGTGAGATCGCAAACGCAGAAGCTGGCGAAGAGCAAGTTGAAATCAAATAAGTGATACGTTCACTTACTTAGTTAATCAATGAGGACCTAATGGTCCTCATTTTGCTATTTGGCCCGCAGAAAACCTTAGTTTATGTAGGTACATTGTAAACAGTCCAGTTAATCAATCGTATGACCCACTCTATGAAAAACAATCACTCAAATAAAACCAGTCTCTCTCAGAAAAACATCGTTGTGTTAGTTTCAGGAAGCGGAAGTAACTTACAGGCAATTTTGGATGCTTGTGATAGCAATATGATTGATGCTTCAGTTAAGGCTGTCTTCTCAAACAAAGCAGAGGCTTTTGGATTAGAACGAGCGAAAACCGCAGGTGTTGACGCACATTCAGTGAATCCAAAAGACTTTGGTTCACGTGAAGAATTTGACAATGAATTAATGGTTCAGATCGATGCTTACCAACCCGATTTAATCATACTCGCTGGCTACATGCGAATCCTGAGTTCAGAATTTGTTCGTCACTATGCAGGTAAAATGGTCAACATCCACCCTTCCCTGTTACCCAAGTACCCAGGCCTACACACCCACCAGCGTGCCATTGATGCACAAGATAAAGAGCACGGTACCAGCGTCCACTTTGTTACCGAAGAACTTGATGGTGGCCCGGTGATCTTACAGGCTAAGGTTCCGGTATTTGAAGATGATGATGCTGATATGTTGGCAAGCCGAGTGCTGACTCAAGAACATTGCATTTACCCTATGGTCTGTAAATGGTTCGCGGAAGAGCGTTTATCAATGGTAAAAGGACAAGCGGTGTTAGACGGTAAGACACTAGGTAAACACGGTTACGCAGAAGAGTAATTCGTCACACGACCCTCTCGCGACAAATTGCTGAAAACAAAAAGGCCGCTTACTGACTTATTAGTGCAGTAAGCGGCCTTTCGTTTGTTTGGGTTCAAGCAATACGATCTACAGCATTAACTTAATGGCTCTGTAGGCGCTTGGCTCGCGACCTTTTTCGGCGCATAAGCAACATCTTCCAACGCTTGATGATTATTGCCAATCAACTCACCAAAATGAAACAGTGCGTATTCGCCCGGCTTCATTCTAAACCACTCTTCATTGTCCGTAAGAGGTTGAGTTGCAACGACCGTCACCACATCATTCGGCGTGGTCTCTTCTTGGAAGTTAATCTCAACGTCTTCATCAATTAAGCTCGCTTTGCCAAAAGGTGCGCGTCTGGTTATCCAGTACAAATGATTAGTACAGTAAGTCATCACGTACTCACCATCACTCAACAACATGTTGAAAACACCTTTCTCGCGTAGCTTGTCACAACATTCAGCCACGAAGCGAAACATACCTTCCATGTCTTGAGGCGGTTCAGGGAAACGCTCTTCAAGTTGTTTCAGTAGCCAACAAAAAGAGAGCTCACTGTCTGTCTCGCCAACCGGTCTGAAACGGCCGCTAATCAGATCGTCGTAATCCGTTAACTGGCCATTATGAGCAAAGGTCCAGTATCGACCCCAAAGCTCACGGGTAAAAGGGTGTGTATTTTCTAGATTGACGCCACCACGGTTGGCTTGACGAATATGACTGACAACAGCTTGGCTTTTAATTGGGTAGTTTTGAACTAGCTCAGCAATCTTAGATTCACAGCTCGGATTCGGATCTTTAAAGGTGCGAAAACCCTTTCCCTCATAGAAGGTAATACCCCAGCCATCGCGGTGCGGGCCAGTATTTCCTCCACGCTGCATAAGACCAGTAAAGCTAAAACAAATATCAGTTGGCACATTCGCGCTCATACCGAGCAATTCACACATGGTTTAATCTACTCCCTATTAAAACCAATGGAGCCACAAAGCTGGGCTCCAAATGTCTGTATAACTATTATTCCATCTCTTTTTCAACAAGTTGAATCACAATGTGGATGATCTTAATGTGAATCTCTTGGATGCGGTCTGCGTAACCAAAGTGTGGCACTCGGATTTCAATATCCGCACAGCCCGCCATTTTACCGCCATCTTTACCCGTCAATGCAATAGTCTTCATGCCTTTCGCTTGAGCCGCTTCAATCGCTTTTAGAATATTGCCTGAGTTACCTGAAGTCGACAGACCGAACAACACATCACCTTTACGGCCTACCGCTTCTACATAACGAGAGAATACGTGGTCGTAGCCAAAATCATTACTCACACAAGATAAGTGGCTAGGGTCTGAAATCGCAATGCCAGCATAGCCCGGGCGATTTTCACGGTATCGGCCAGTAAGCTCTTCAGCAAAATGCATCGCATCACAGTGTGAACCACCATTGCCACAAGAAAGCACTTTGCCTTCTTGCTTGAATGAGTCAGCAATCAGTTTTGCCGCCGCTTCAATTTGAGCGATGTTATGGTCATCACTCAAGAACTTGTTCAGAACATCAGCAGCTTCGTTTAATTCACTTTTGATTAGGTCTTGGTACATAAGGCTTATCTCTTATTTTTTTGACGCAACTTAAAGCGCGTGAAATGAGAACTGAGAGTTTTCCCCTCTTTATAGCTGAGTTTACCCACAAACATGAAATAGTGTCGACACTTAAGCCCAAAGATTGCCACCTTTATTAGGGTCTCACTGCCGATCCGTCCAAATATTCGCCACCAACCTCTCACAATTAGAATTTTAACTCTATTGAGATCACTTTTTATTCACCTTGGAGTTTTACAAATATTTAATATTTTGTTTACACTTAACTGGTTAGACCTCTTACCTAAAACTTAATAACAATAAGTGATCTCTGAAAAGGAAATCGATCATGAACATATTGCTCTCCCTACTCGGCATGACCGCCATCTTAGGCGTCTGTCTTTACCATAGAGTTAGTCTGGTACGTGCATTAATTGTATTAACTGGCGCAATGGTAGCATTAACAGTGTTTGGCGGCGTGGCAGTCACTGGCTGGCTTTGCTACGTGTTAGCCGTTGCGATCTTTGCTGTACCTACCATTCGTCAGACCTTAATCAGCCAAAAAGCACTCTCTTTATTTAAGAAAGTTCTACCAGCGATGTCTCAGACAGAAAAAGAAGCACTAGAAGCTGGTACGGTATGGTGGGAAGCAGAGCTGTTCAAAGGCAAACCTGAATGGAAGAAGCTTCAGAACATTGCTGACCCGAAGCTATCTGAAGCTGAGCAAGCGTTTTTAGATGGCCCAGTAAACACCGTGTGTGAAATGGTCAATGATTACCAAGTTACTCATGAGCTTGCTGATTTGCCACCAGAAGTATGGCAATACCTGAAAGACCATAAATTCTTCGCCATGATCATCAAGAAAAAATACGGTGGCTTAGAGTTCTCAGCTTACGCTCAATCTTTGGTTCTACAAAAGCTAACTGGCGTTTCTAGTGTATTGTCATCGACGGTTGGCGTACCTAACTCATTAGGCCCAGGCGAGCTGTTACAACACTACGGAACAGAAGAACAAAGAAACCATTACCTTCCTCGGTTAGCTGAAGGTAAAGAGATCCCTTGTTTTGCCCTAACAAGCCCAGAAGCTGGCTCAGATGCAGGCTCAATCCCTGATTACGGCATTGTATGTAAAGGAGATTGGCAAGGCGAAGAAGTACTTGGAATGCGTTTAACATGGAACAAGCGTTATATCACTCTTGCTCCTGTCGCGACCGTCTTAGGGTTAGCATTTAAACTGCGTGATCCTGATGGTCTGCTTGGAGACAAACAAGATCTTGGTATTACTTGTGCGTTGATTCCAACGGATTTAAAAGGCGTTGAGATTGGCAACCGTCACTTTCCGCTTAACGTTCCATTCCAAAATGGCCCAACGCAAGGCGATGAGCTTTTTGTGCCTATCGACTTCATCATTGGTGGCCAGAAAATGGCAGGTCAAGGCTGGCGCATGCTGGTTGAGTGTTTGTCGGTTGGCCGTGGTATCACACTGCCTTCAAACTCGACAGGTGGTATCAAGTCGGCTGCGCTTGCAACTGGCGCTTACGCTCGTATCCGCCGTCAGTTCAAACAACCAATTGGGCGTATGGAAGGGGTTGAAGAGCCACTTGCACGCCTGGCCGGTAACGCTTATGTAATGGACGCTGCGAGTAACCTAACCGTTGCGGGCATCGACCTTGGCGAAAAGCCTTCGGTTATCTCTGCAATCGTTAAGTACCACTGTACTCACCGTGGCCAACGCAGCATCATTGATGCGATGGATATCGTCGGCGGTAAAGGCATTTGCTTAGGCCCATCAAACTTCCTAGCTCGTGGCTACCAAGGCTCACCTATCGCGATAACGGTTGAAGGCGCAAACATACTGACTCGCTCAATGATCATCTATGGTCAAGGTGCGATTCGCTGCCACCCTTACGTACTGAACGAAATGGAAGCCGCTTATTCTGAAAGCAGCGATGCGCTTGATAAGTTTGATTCAGCGTTAGCTGGACACGTTAGCTTTACTATGAGTAACCTAGTTCGCAGCTTGTGGTTTGGTTTAACCGATGGCCGTGGTTCTGATGCGCCAACACCTTCAAATAAAACAGATAAACAGACACAGCGTTACTACCAACAGCTAAACCGCTACAGTGCAAACCTAGCGCTACTGTCTGATATTTCAATGGCAGTTCTAGGCGGCTCACTGAAGCGTAGAGAACGTTTATCAGCAAGACTGGGTGATATCCTAAGTCAACTTTACTTAGGTTCAGCAACGTTGAAACGCTTTGAAAGTGAAGGCAGCCACGCTGAAGATCTACCGTTAGTACATTGGGGGATGCAAGATAGCTTACGTCAGACTGAAGTGGCGATTGATGAGTTCTTAGCGAACTTCCCTAACCCTGTAATTGGTCGTCTGCTTCGTGTTGTATTAATGCCATTTGGTCGCATTCGCCGTGCACCAAACGACAAGCTAGACAGCCAAGTAGCGCATATTATTCAAACGCCGAGCGAAACACGCTCTCGTATCGGTCGTGGTCAATATCTAGAAGCGACGGAATACAACCCAGTAGGTAAGATTGAAAAAGCGCTAGAAGTGATTCTTCAAGCTGAACCTCTGTTCGACAAAGTCTGCAAAGAGACACATCAAAAACGTGCCTTCTTACGACTTGATCTTGTCGCTCAGTTGGGACTTGAGAAAGGTATCTTAACGCAAGATGAAGCCGACCTTCTGATCAGTGCAGAACAACACAGACTGTACACAATTAACGTTGACGACTTCTCACCAGAGGAGCTTGCAGCAAAGTCTCAGTACCCAGACCAATCGATTGACAACGTCGCTTAAGGTCAAAAAAGAAACGAAAACGGGGCTCCTATGAGTCCCGTTTTTTTATTTGTTCATTGTTATCACAATTTTGAAGGCTTTACCTTTATGGTCTTGTTCTCTCAAGACCACTCGAACCTATAGACGATTTACTTTGGCGCTTTGAGTTGCATTTCTGGTTGAGCTCTTTTCTTGGCTGCCACTTTACGAGCCACAAACCAAATCAATAAGCCCAATAGAATAGCGACCACATTGCCCACCGCAATAATGATCATACTGCGCTGTCTGTCATCTTCACGTTTTTGAAGTACCATCAACTCTGCCGCGATACGCTTCTGCTCTGCAAGTGCTTCTTCTTGAAGACGTCGTGATTCTGCTAAGTCGATATCTTCAACAACGCTGTACGACTGCTCGGTAATTGGAAATATCAGTGGGCGCTGACTTGAAGCATCAGTGGCATAAACCATCCCTGACCAATTATAAATCCCTAAATCGCCGTTGTAAGGCATCTCTAAAGCGACTTTCATTGCGTCGACTTCAGCTTGGCCCTGCCTATACGTGACATAATCATCAGGTGCTTTATGCTCAACGTGAACCGCTAAAGAGCTCGGCGCGATCATACCCTGCTCGCCAGACACCACAATGGTGTGAGGTAAGCCCTCTTTTCGAGACTGAATGAAAGTAGTGGTGATCGGTGTTGGGTAAACTAAGACTTCTTGTTCCTGCGCTCGCAAAAATACACCATTGCCTGAAGTAATACGTGCGCGGTATTTGCCAGGCTCGATATCAATTGGCAAAGAGACAGTGAACACACCATCTCCAGCTTGTTCATCCAGACCACTGCCATCATCGGCAAACTCGCCCATAACAACAGGCACTGGGCGTGCTTCTCTCACTAAAGACTCTTCGTTTTCGACAAACTTAGTAAACGTCACCTTAAGCTTCACGCGATCAAGAAAATCACGCAGCACAAGAGGTTTGCCATCTGAAGTCAAACGGGCAGTAAATTTAATGTGTTCGGTTTGATACAACTTATCTGGAAACTCATTGGCATCCAAAACAAGGTGAGACAGGAGCTTGATGTTGTTCTTAGGGGAAACTTTACCGACCGCTTGCCAAGGGCCAGGCATCGGCTTGTCGATAGAGATAATGTCCATGGACGACTCTTCGTACCAACGGACATTATCAGCATTGCGCCAAGAGTAGTATTTCTTGCCGTCAGGGCGAACCAAAACGACGGGCTTAGAGTTATCGGCTCGATAAATCACAAAGGTGACTTGTTCAATACTGGGGTCAACTCTAAAACGGTTGTCCAATAAACTCATTACGGATTCCGTTGCTGCATGTAAGCTAAAGCTTAACAGCAATAAGTAACCGGTAGCCAATACCCTTAACATACTTTCTCCCTACTGACGCCAAAGGCAGCTTCCGCTTTTCTCGACGAGGTCTAAACGATTTTGATGCGCTTCTACTTCATCGGCCGTAGCTCGTAAAACCTTTAGGGATTTTCGACCACTTTCTACTCTTCGTATACTTTCGGCTTCGCCTTCTTGTTGGCCAGCGTTAAATTGTAGCGAAGTTTGCCCACCCGTCATCAATAAGTAGACGTCGGCTAGAATCTCCGCATCGAGCAATGCGCCGTGGAGAGTACGGTGCGAGTTATCAATACCGTAACGGTCACATAAGATATCTAGGTTGTTTCTTTTACCTGGGAATATCTTCTTCGCCATTGCCAAGGTATCGGTGACTTTGCAGTAGTCATCCGTTTTACCTATCGCTGGATTAAGCTTCTCAAACTCATAGTCCATAAAGCCCGTATCGAAGGGCGCATTATGAGCCACCAGCTCCGCACCTTTGATAAAGTCGAGAAACTCTTTATGTATATCTTGATATTCAGGCTTATCAATCAAGAATTCATCGGTAATACCGTGAACGCCAATCGCCTCTTCTTGAATCGCACGATCGGGCTTGATGTAGACATGGAAATGACGCCCGGTCAACCTACGGTTGATGATCTCTACTGCACCAATTTCAACGATGCGGTGGCCCATATAGTGAGGACCACCTTCTGTATTCATACCGGTGGTTTCGGTATCGAGTACAACAATGCGCTTATTTTCGTTCGAACTGTTTTTTTCGTTCGTGCTTTGTTCTGGAGTGCTACTGGTATTCATAAGGATAACTGTGTCAGACTATGCCGATAATGTGCTTGAGGTAATAGTATCAAATCATGACGAAACAAGTTGAAATTTTCACTGATGGTTCTTGTTTAGGTAACCCTGGCCCAGGTGGCTATGGCATCGTACTTCGCTACAAAAAAGTCGAAAAGACGCTAGCAGAAGGCTTCACGCTAACAACCAATAACCGTATGGAAATGCTCGCCGCCGTCGTTGCTCTCCAAGCCCTCAAAGAGCCTTGCTCTGTGATTCTGACCACAGATAGCCAATACGTGCGTCAAGGTATCACACAGTGGATTCACAACTGGAAAAAACGTGACTGGAAGACAGCTGATAAGAAACCGGTTAAAAATGCCGATCTCTGGCAAAGGCTCGATAAAGAAACCGCTCGCCATAGCGTTGATTGGCGCTGGGTAAAAGGACACGCAGGACACAGAGAAAACGAGATGTGTGATGATTTAGCAAGAAACGCAGCGGAAAATCCAACTCAAGAAGATACGGGGTATCAGCCAAGCTAATCACCTTTTGAAGTGAGATGTAGATTTCGAAGTAAATTTATAGTTTCTTAGACGGATAGATAGATGAAAAGCCGACAACTAGTCGGCTTTTTCTGTTTTTAGCGGATATGAAGCCTTGTTTGAATGCTGCGTGGGACGGCTATTGGTTCTAAAGCTTGCTCCAACAGGAGAAAAGCGTCGCTTAAGGTGCCAATGAGGCTTAATCGGTTTGAGCGGATAAGTACGCTTACGAGCAACAATAAAGTATTGGCTTCCCGCAAAAGAAGCACAGCCGCCTAAGCTGTTCTCTAACCAGGTCCACATCGCCTGATATTTACTCATCGGAAACAACGCATAGGTATCGCAATGAATCACTTCATAGTTCAATACACCTAACCAGTCTTTAATTCGGTTTGGCGTATACATGCGCCCACTCCAAGGCAAACTGTTCTTTCGCCAAGGCATCAAACTGGCAAGCCCAGTCACACTGAAAGGGTTAAAGCCAGTGATGATGATATAGCCATCGTCCATCATCACTCGGTCTACTTCTCTCAATAAACGATGCGGGTCATTGCTATAATCTAACTGATGACTCAGCACTACAACATCAAAGCTTTTCTCCAAAAAGGGTAAATTATAGCCATCCGCTATCACATTATGTAATGGGTTCTGGATATCTAGGTTTACTTGATGTTGAATGTTGCAGGTGCAGCTAGAAATCTCACTACTGAGGCCGCCGAGCTTGAGCATATGGTAACCAAATAGCTTTGGGCACCACTCATCGAGTCGAGTTTGAATAGATTCTCTCAACCAGTCCCCATTGTGCAATTGCGCCCAAGTGTAAGGATGTTCAAACTTCTTTCTGCTACGTGCTGGCTTCATCAATAATCTGTCTCACTTATTCTGTCGCACTGAAAGTGACTGGAGAACCAATAATGTTACATATCAAAAGCATACCTGCATTTAACGACAATTACATCTGGCTGATTCAAAATAGCGATCGCCGTTGTGCTGTCGTCGACCCTGGTGATGCGACTCCAGTATTAGAGTACTTAGCACACCATGAGCTAACTTTAGATGCAATCTTGATTACACACCACCACCATGATCACATTGGTGGCGTTCCAGAACTAGTTAGACAATTTCCCGGCGTGGATGTCGTAGGTCCAAGGAATGAGCCTATCCCTACCTTAACTCACCCGGTTGATGATGGTGATCAATTAGAACTGTTTGACGAAGTATTCCTCGTGCTAGGGCTCAGTGGACATACCGCGGGTCATATTGGTTATGTGGGCGATGCCAAACTATTTTGTGGTGATGTGCTGTTTTCAGCTGGCTGCGGCCGAATCATGGAAGGTACACCACAACAGATGTTTGATGCACTGAACAAGATCACAGCGCTGCCTCAAGAAACCGAAGTCTATTGTGCACATGAGTACACTGCAGCTAATATCGCTTTCGCATTAGCAGTTGAGCCTGATAACCAACATTTACAGCAATATCGCGACCAAGTGAACCGACTTCGCGCTCAAAATAAGTCGACCATCCCCACAAATTTGAGACAAGAAAAGTTTGTGAACCCCTTCCTGCGCTATACCGAGCCAAGTGTAATGAAATCAGTGTCTAATCGCACCGAACAGACCGATCCTTTATCAGTATTCACTGCTTTGCGTGCGTGGAAGAACGAATTTTAACAAATACAGACTTGTCACTCATAGGGGGTGGCAAGTATTATCATCGGCCGTTAATTAAAAAGGCTGTAACATGCGAGTTAAGTACAGCTGGGCTTTGGTATTACTACTTTCTGGTTGCCAATTAACTCAGTCAGATAATCCAGACCAAGCTTCCGAGCAAACCAACACATCTCCTACTAAAGAAGTTTCTCAAGCGAACGTTTCATCAGAAGCAACAGCCAAAGAAGATCAAAAAGTTGAAGCACCTGTCGTTACTCCACAAACACAAGAAGATGTTTGGAAACGCATTGCGATGCAACTTGAAATGGAAGTACCAGACCAAAAGAAGGTCGACTACTACCGAACTTGGTATCTAAAGCACCCTAGTCATCTAAAAACCGTCTCACAACGAGCTGAACCTTTCCTTTATTTGATCACCACTAAGATTGAAGAAAAAGGCTTACCACTAGAATTGGCACTATTGCCCGTTGTAGAAAGCTCTTTCGATGCGTTTGCCTATTCTCATGGCAGTGCAGCAGGACTATGGCAATTCATTTCAGGCACAGGCAAAGACTACGGGCTTGAACAAAACTTCTGGTACGATGGTCGTCGCGATGTTGCCGCTTCTACCGATGCTGCATTGGATTTCCTCTCAGACCTTAACCGACGTTTCGATGGCGACTGGAATCACGCCATTGCCGCCTATAACAGTGGCGGTGGTCGTGTAAGCAGTGCTATCCGCAAAAACAAAAAACTTGGTAAACCAATCGACTTCTTCTCTTTGGATTTACCAAAAGAGACCAGCAGCTATGTGCCTAAGCTACTTGCACTGGCTGACGTGATTGCCAACCAAGAAAAGTATGGCATCGATATCCCTGCGATTCCAAACAAGCCGGTACTGACTCTGGTTAACCCTGAAGAGCAACTTGACCTAGCGATTGCTGCAAACTATGCGGGCATTCCAGTCAAAGAACTGCAAGGCTACAACCCTGCTTATAACCAGTGGGCGACAGCGCCAGAAAAACATCAGCAATTATTGCTTCCTCTAAGCTCTGTTGAGAAGTTCAACAAAGAAGTGGCCGCCAATAAAGGCAAAGGCATGAAGTTAGTGCGTTATAAAGTACAATCTGGCGACAGCATCAGCGTACTGGCAAGTAAATACAACACCACCAGCAAAGTGATTCGCTCTGCAAACGGAATGAACAACAACAATATCCGTATTGGTCAGCACCTACTTATCCCAACTTCAACCAAAGACGACAAAACGTACGCACTAAGCGCTTCAAACCGCCTAGCAAGCACACAGTCGAAGAGTCGTGGCCAATATAAGCTTAGCCATACCGTTAAAAGTGGTGACAGCCTATGGACGATTGCACGCGTAAATAAGGTATCTCACCAATCACTGGCTAAGTGGAATGGCATGGGACCACGCGACACGCTTAGAGTTGGTCAAGAACTGGTCATTTGGAAGAACGGCTCAGACGGCGCCATCATCCGCACGATCTTTTATAACGTAAGATCAGGTGACACAGTCAGCGCTATTGCATCAAAGTTCAAAGTAAAAAGTGCAGATGTTGTAAAATGGAACACTTTGCAGAACAAGAAATACCTACAGCCAGGACAAAAACTGAAGCTGTATGTTGATGTAACTAAGGTAAGTGTATGAACCCGTCAAGTAACCCACTCGTCATGCTGTTGGATATATTCCGTTCACCAACAGCGTGTTTCTTAGCGCTTTATCAGCGAAGTGCTTGGGGATGGCAACCCTACGTCGTATTAATGCTCAGCCCATTTTTATTTTGGGGTGCTTATTTTTCGAA
This sequence comes from Vibrio cyclitrophicus, assembly GCA_023206055.1. Classification (NCBI taxonomy): domain Bacteria; kingdom Pseudomonadati; phylum Pseudomonadota; class Gammaproteobacteria; order Vibrionales; family Vibrionaceae; genus Vibrio; species Vibrio cyclitrophicus. Next base: position 2,804,073 of record CP065366.1, read on the forward strand.
TGTAGATTTTGCATGGTTAAGTGCAGAGCTATCGCAACAACTGGCTCAAACTAACCCTGACCAATTGGCGTTACTTGACAGCAATACCTTACTCGCGAGTGAAATCATCAGCGACGTATTTGGCCGAACATTAACCATCGTTCTATTGGCATTCTGGTTTAACCTAGCAACCAAGCCAAGCCAACATCAACATAGCTTTTGGCGCTGGTTCGCAGCGGCATCGGTTGTCATATTTCCGGCTGTTTTAGGTGATGTAGCAAGCTACGCAAGCCTAATACTCAAGCATGGACATGTGATGAACTACGCTGCAGACTTGAACAGCTTAAATGGCTTGATTAAGTTACCGCTAACCAATGATTGGTCGCAGTTTGCTAGCTCATTACCACTATTGTTGCCTTGGTACATCGTACTGGGTTATGCCGCGGTATTAACGTGGACTGAGTTTGAACGCGGGCAAGCGCTTGTGATTTCAGGCTTACCATGGGTTGGCTACTACCTAATCTGGGCGCTCTACATTTTAATCTTTTAAGTTGAAGGGATAAGGCTAGCGAAAACTCTCTAGCCTATTTGCTCCGTTAGATGACCCAACGTAACCACCGTGCGAATAGTTAAGCTCCAATAGCTAATAACTATTTAGCCTTAAAGGTCACTCGCATAGGGTTATGATCAGAAGCGTCCGTAATGGGCGCTTTTGCTTTTTCTACCTCTAGCCCTCGATAGAACACGTGGTCGAGCACCAGCCCTGTAATGAACTGAGTCCTGTTATCGGGCTCAAAGGCAACTTCCATCAAGCCTACCTGTTCCAACGCATCTTTCAATACAGTAAAGCGAGTTTCACTCCAGCTATTAAAGTCTCCAGCAAAGATGACAGGCCCCCGATACTTTTGCAGATTATCAGTTAAGCTCTTGAGTTGAGCTTCATAATCTTCCGTACCAAAAGTAAAATTCACGGCATGGATATTAATCACAGCCAGCTCTTCGCCATTGCTTAGTTGGTAACGCGACCAAAGCGCGGATTTAGGCAGTTGAAGCCAAGGTTCTTCATGAGTAAATGCACAAGCTTCAATCGGTAAATGAGTTGCTAGGTTGAGTACACCTGCACTTTGCTCAAAGGCCTCAAACGCATTAACACGAGTGCTTCCCCACTGGCCGCTCGTTACCCATTGGCGAAGCCCTTGTGTCATACTCGCTTCTTGCAACAAGACTAAATCGCTACCTGCTGACAGCTTATTTAACTCATTCTGCCAATTATTTCGGTTTTGCTTGTAGATATTCCACACCGTAATGTCCAAGCCATCAGACACATCAATCGCTTTCGGCGCAGAGTTTTGATAGCAGCTGTAGGTATCATTGCTGGTACCTTGAGAGGAAGTGATCAGGTTGGGTTTATTCGGGATCACGAAGATAAAATGAAAACTAACGACAGCAAGCGTTATCAATAGCGTGATAACAATGATGACTTTCTTAAACATATAGCACCCTACCAGAAATGAAAAAGGAGCGATAAACGCTCCTTTTAGGGTAATAGTTTTTTTATACGGCGTCTTCGTCTTCTTCGCCAGTACGAATACGTACCACACGTTCAACTTCAGTAATGAAGATCTTACCGTCACCGATTTTACCTGTTTGAGCCGTCTCGATGATGGTATCAACACATTGGTCAGCCACTTCGTCGGTCACAACGATTTCTAGTTTCACTTTAGGTAAAAAGTCGACCATGTACTCTGCGCCGCGGTATAGCTCAGTATGACCTTTTTGACGTCCAAAGCCTTTAACTTCAGATACTGTCATACCTGTAATACCCACTTCTGCAAGTGCTTCACGTACATCATCAAGTTTGAATGGCTTGATAATGGCTTCAATCTTTTTCATGTTCATCCCTTAAACTGTGCGAATAGCTCATTATCGGTTAGCTATAGTAAACATTCAATGAAAAAAGCCAGAGCTTTAAAGCTCTGGCTCGAAATTTATCATCTTGTTTAATCAGCGCTTTGAGAAGGTTTTACTTAAGGCTTGCGTAGTAAGCAGCTAGATTCGCGATGTCTTCATCACTCAGCATTGAAGCCTGAGCCTGCATTACAGCGGCCAAACCACCGGTACGCTGGCCGTTCTTATAGGCGTTAATTGATGAAGCGATGTATTGCTCGTTTTGACCCTTAAGGTTTGGATAGCCAGGGATCACTGCGATACCGTCTACACCATGACATGCCGCACAGATTGCTGCTTTAGCTTGACCCGCAGCAACATCACCCGCCAGAGCGTTACCACTCAATAGTCCAAATCCAAGAACTAATCCTAGTGTAATTTTCTTCATTGCATATTCCATTAATTATTTTTATTAAAGTGACGGTAAATTGTGACACAAACTTTTTCTACTTGCTCCAAAGCGCTTCACAATCTTGACCTTCGTAGTTTTTATCTACGAATAAGCCTAAAACAGCGATCACTCGCTCACCATCCATTAATATTGGCGTTCTGCGTCGTAACCAACTGGGTACCTGGTATTCCTGAAAGAGTTTTTTGAGCTTTCGACTATGCCCGCGTCCAACAGGGTGAGCCGACAACCCTTCCGGATTAAAGATCACTCTTAGTGTTACGCTTGTATCCGACAAACTAAAGCTTTGCACATCACGGTGGTCAGATACACCCTCACTAATCACTGAGTTTAAGTGTAGCTCCCCTAAACCGTCAGGCAGAACTAAGCACTCTTCCATTGAGATATCGCTTTGCCAGTTCGACAAGTCTTTGGTCTCTTTTACGACATAGAGATGTTGATTAAAGCGTCTAACCTCAACCTCGTTTAACACCAGCTTAGGGTTGGCGTCAGCCTGGGCGCATGCCACCTCATCCCATATAAGTTTGAGCTGCTTTTGAGTCGGCATCGCTTGTCCGCAATAGCTCAACCACATTCTTAACAAGCGTGCCCGTAATAAAGCAGAATGCTGAGACAACACCTTAATGCTCAAGCTTTGGCTCTTGACCTCACCGTCATCTAAAGCTTGCTGAAAGTGAGACTCAAGCAGTTCATCGAGTAGCAACTCTTGCTCTGCGCACAGTTGAGCGCTGCGACTGACCGACTCTCGGAAACTAGGCCAACGCTCGGTCAGTGTCGGAGTGACTTGATGACGAATAAAATTGCGGTCAAAGCGAACGTCTTGATTGCTCTCATCTTCCACCCAAGTTAAAGCCATATCGCGCGCCGACGCTTCAATATCCGTTCTTGTCACCGACAGCAGTGGGCGAACGATATAAGCATCATCAAACGGCATCACTTTCGCCATTGAAGAGAGCCCTTTCGGACCACTGCCACGCTTCAACGCTAACAAGAAAGTTTCTACTTGGTCATCGATGTGTTGGCCTGTAACTAATACATCACCTTGTCTAATATGCTTTTTAAAAGCTTGGTATCGAGCATCTCGAGCCAGCTTTTCAATGCTCTCACCACTGTTGGTATCCAGCGAGACCCTTTCTACTGCTAACGAAACCGACAAAACATCACACCAAGTTTGGCATTGCTCTGCCCAGTGATCAGCATTCTTGCTCAAGCCATGGTGAACATGTATAGCACAGCACTCAATGTGATGGGACTTAGCGTATTGCGCAGCCAACTCCAACAACACTCGTGAGTCGACACCACCACTGAAAGCGACGACCAACCTATGAGGCTTAAGCGCGCTTTGATCAAGTACAGATGTGAAGGTATCAATTAAGTGTGTCATGAGGCCAATAAACCAAGAGATCGTGTGTGAATGGATAATGTTTTAATAATAAAAAAGGGTTGGCACTGAGTCCAACCCTTTCATCATCTTGTTACTTGAAGCTGCCTCATTTCAAGGCACGCTTATCAGCAGTAACCGTAGCTCATTAGGCGTTGGTAACGACGCTCTAGAAGTGCTTCGTTATCAAACTGCTCTAGCTCTTCTAGCTGTTTAACTAACATGTCTTTCATGTTCTGAGCGGTTTGTGCAGGGTCACGGTGCGCCCCCCCTAGAGGCTCAGGAATGATTTCGTCAATAAGCTCAAGCTCTTTAAGACGAGGGGCAATCAGGCCCATCGCTTCAGCTGCTTGTGGTGCTTTATCTGAATCACGCCACAAGATTGAAGCACAACCTTCTGGAGAGATTACTGAGTACGTAGAGTACTGAAGCATGTTCACGTAGTCGCCAACACCAATCGCTAGTGCACCACCAGAACCGCCTTCACCAACAACGTTACAGATAACTGGAACTGAAAGGCCAGCCATTACTTTAAGGTTTTTAGCGATAGCTTCAGATTGACCACGCTCTTCAGCACCAACACCTGGGTATGCGCCCGCTGTGTCGATGAAAGTAATAATAGGCATGTTGAAACGCTCAGCGGTTTCCATTAGACGTAGCGCCTTACGGTAACCTTCTGGCTTTGGCATACCAAAGTTACGGATCACTTTCTCTTTAGTCTCACGACCTTTCTGGTGACCAATAACCATAACAGGACGGCCATTTAGACGAGCCATACCACCCACAATCGCTTTGTCGTCAGCGTAAGCGCGATCGCCCGCCATCTCTTCAAACTCTGTGAATGCATGCTCCAGGTAATCTTTTGTGTAAGGACGTTGAGGGTGACGAGCAAGTTGAGCTACCTGCCATGCACCTAAGTCACTAAAGATTTTCTGTTTAAGCTCTAAGCTTTTTTTCTCTAGTTGTTCGATTTCTTTGTCTAGATCTACCGCTGTGTCACCACCGTGACGCGAAACGTCACGTAGCGCTTCGATTTTTGCTTCAAGTTCAGCGATAGGCTTTTCAAATTCTAGAAAGTTCAGGCTCATCTATGAATCCTTGTTGATTCAGCTCCGCATTCGCGAAGCTAAATTTTAGTTAAATTCGAGTTCTACTTGGCTATTTCCAAGCAGCTGTTTTAATTCGTCTAGTAATGTATCACTTGGCGTCACGCGCCATTCTGTGCCCAATGTTAACCGCGCTCTAGCGTCGGCACGCTGGTAGTATACATTGACTGGGACCGTTCCGGCTCTATAAGGTTCTAAGATTTGACTAAAGCGTTCAAAAAATTGACCGTTAATTTGGGATTGGTCGATAGATATCGACACCCCACGAGCATATTTTTCACGGGCGTTTCCTAGGTCCATGACCTCGCGCGCGGACATTTTAAGCCCGCCATTGAAATCATCAAAGCTGACCTGTCCGGAAACGACCACAATTTTGTCTTTTTCGAGTAATTCTGCGTAGCGATCGAGCGCATCCGAGAACAACATCACTTCCATTCGCCCCGATCGGTCATCCAGTGTCATCAAACCGATTCGTGTACCGCGTTTAGTGGTCATCACCCTAGACGCAATCACTAAACCTGCAATCGTTAATGACTGATCACGACGCGTTGGCGTGGCATCCTTCAAACGACAGCTGGTGTATTTCGCTAACTCTTTGATGTAAGCGTTAACCGGGTGACCCGTTAAATACAAACCAAGCGTTTCACGTTCACCCTCAAGCCAAACCTTCTCAGGCCATTTAGGCACTTGGGTATACTTGTGCTCAACCTCTTCCGGAGCGTCGGTCAACACACCAAACATATCAGATTGACCAAAAGATTCCGCGTGGTGATGTTGGCTCGCCGCCTTCACCGCATCTTTCAAAGATGCCATCATCGCTGCTCGGTGAGGACCTAATCTATCTAAGGCTCCAGATAGAATCAACTTTTCGATAACACGTTTATTAACCTTCTTCAGATCAAGACGTGCACAGAAGTCGAATAAGTCTTTAAAGTAACCGCCTTTATTTCGCGCTTCAATGATCGCTTCAATAGGGCCTTCACCGACCCCTTTGATCGCACCGATGCCATAAACAATCGCGCCATCCTCATCCACATTAAAGCGGTATAAACCGGAATTAATATCAGGTGGAAGAAGCTTGAGCTTCATACGGAAGCACTCATCGACCAGGCCGATAACCTTCTCTGTGTTATCCATATCGGCTGTCATTACCGCAGCCATAAATTCCGCTGGGTAGTGCGTTTTCAGCCATAGCGTTTGATAAGAAACCAGTGCGTATGCTGCGGAGTGAGATTTGTTAAAGCCGTAGCCCGCAAATTTCTCTACCAAGTCAAAGATCTTCATGGCCAATTCGCCATCAACACCATTAGCTTCAGCGCCCTCTTTAAAGGTACCACGCTGCTTTGCCATCTCTTCTGGCTTTTTCTTACCCATCGCACGACGCAACATATCCGCTCCGCCAAGCGTATAGCCAGCAAGGATCTGTGCGATTTGCATTACCTGTTCTTGATACAGGATGATGCCGTAGGTAGGTTCTAGTGTCTCTTTAAGCGATTCGTGCTGCCACGTTTCATCAGGGTATGAAACCGCCTCTCGGCCGTGCTTACGGTCGATAAAGTTATCTACCATGCCCGATTGCAGAGGGCCCGGACGGAACAAGGCTACCAATGCGATGATATCTTCAAAACAGTCCGGCTGGAGACGTTTGATCAGGTCTTTCATACCACGAGATTCCAGCTGGAATACCGCGGTGGTTTCAGAATTTTGTAATAGATTGAACGATGCTTGATCATCAAGAGGGATAGATTCAATTCGAATCGGATCTTTACCCTCTTTTGCCAAACGAGGGTTCACTAACCCTAGCGCCCAGTCGATGATGGTCAGGGTACGCAGACCCAAGAAGTCGAACTTAACCAAACCTGCAGTTTCAACGTCATTCTTATCGAATTGCGTTACCGGGAAGTTGCCTTCCGCATCGGCATAAATAGGTGCAAAGTCGGTAATCGTGGTGGGTGAGATAACAACACCACCTGCGTGCTTACCCGCATTTCGCGTACAACCTTCAAGGATACGACACTTATCAATCAACTCGCGAACTTCTTCATCGCCATCGTAAAGCTCTGGCAATGCAGGTTCAGCAAGGAAGGCTTTCTCTAGCGTCATGCCTGGGTCTGGCGGCACAAGCTTTGAAATTCGGTCGACGAAACCAAACGGGTGACCTAGTACACGGCCTACGTCGCGAATTACCGCTTTCGCCGCCATGGTACCAAAGGTGATGATCTGAGATACAGCATCACGACCGTACATTTCAGCAACGTGGTCAATAACTTGGTCACGCTTATCCATACAAAAGTCGATATCGAAATCGGGCATGGATACACGTTCTGGGTTCAAGAAACGTTCGAACAGCAAGTCATATTCAAGTGGGTCAAGATCGGTGATATCCAATGCGTAAGCCACCAAAGAACCGGCACCGGAACCACGACCAGGACCTACTGGCACATCGTTGTCTTTTGACCACTGGATGAACTCCATTACAATCAAGAAGTAACCTGGGAACCCCATGTTATTGACAACTTCAAGCTCGATCTTGAGTCGTTCATCGTATTCAGGTCTACGCTCTGCTCGGACTTTTTCGTCAGGGAATAGAAATTCTAAACGACGCTCAAGCCCTTCTTCTGACTTCTTAATCAGGAAGTCTTCAATCGCCAAACCTTCGGTAGGGAAGTTAGGCAAGAAGTATTCGCCTAATCGAACGGTTACATTACAACGCTTGGCAATCTCAACACTGTTTTCCAATGCTTCAGGGATGTCTGAGAACAACTCACACATCTCTTCTTCGCTACGTAGGTACTGTTGTGGGCTGTAGTTTTTTGGTCGACGTGGATCAACCATCGTGAAGCCGTCGTGAATCGCCACACGGATTTCATGGGCATCAAAAAGATCTTCAGTCAGGAATACCACTTCGTTGGTTGCGACAACTGGCAGGTCTTCTTGCTCGGCCAGTTCTAGAGCAAAGTGCAGATAAGACTCTTCATCAGGACGTCCTGTACGGATCAGTTCCAAATAAAAACGGTCGGCAAAGTGTGTTTTGTAAAACTCGACACTACTTGCAACCAACTCACGGTTGCCTTTTAGCAACGCCTTACCAATCTCACCTTCTTTCGCACCCGATAAAAGAATCAGGCCTTCAGCATGTTCAATCAGCCACTCTTTATCAATAACAGGCTGATGTTGAACATGACCTCGAAGGTAAGCTTTCGAGATAAGCAACGTTAGGTTGTTATAACCTTTATTATCCGTTGCGATAACGGTGAGCTTAGTCAACTCGTCACCGAATTCCGGAGACTGCATCAAGAAGTCAGCACCAATAATAGGTTTAACCCCACACCCATGGGCAGTACCGTAAAACTTAACCAAACCACACAGGTTAGTAAAGTCGGTCAATGCTAGAGCAGGCATACCCATTTCAGCGACTTTTTTAACTAACGGTGGCACCTTGGACAGGCCATCTACCATCGAAAAGTCACTGTGTACGCGTAGGTGAACAAATTTTGGATCTGACATTATTTTTCCTGAGTTCTAGGTTTGAGCCTAGGATTACAACTGTGTGTATTCTATTTTTTTCTACCGCAAGTTCGCAACTTTATTCGCTGCAAAACTCTAGCTCTAATCTATACCAAGAACACGTTTTACTGGTTTAAAGCTTTTGCGGTAATGCTCGGTTACGCCATGTTTTTCAATCGCTTCGAAATGCGCCTTGGTCGGGTAACCCTTATGTTTAGCAAAACCAAACTCTGGATGAAGTTTATCAAGCTCTTCCATCTCTTGGTCACGAACCACTTTAGCGATGATAGACGCTGCGCTGATTTCAGCAACTCGCAAATCTCCTTTTACAATCGCCAAACCATCCATAGGTAATTCTGGAACACGGTTACCATCGATCAGAGCCATCTCTGGCTGAATGCTAAGCCCAGCGATGGCACGCTGCATCGCTACCATGGTTGCTTGTAGAATATTTAACTCATCGATTTCTTGTGGGGAACAACGGCCCACAGACCACGCCAAAGCTTTCTCTTTGATTTCAGGAAGCAACGCAAGACGCTTTTTCTCAGACAGTTTCTTTGAGTCGTTCAAACCTTCGATAGGATTGTTTGGATCGAGGATAACTGCAGCAGTCACCACGTCGCCAACCAAAGGACCACGTCCTACTTCATCCACGCCAGCAAACAAGTGGTAGCCTTGCGGGTATTCAAATGGAGGAAGCTCTTTTTTCTCTTTTACTGCCATAACTAATCTCTTAATGTTCTGTAAGTAAGCGCTTTACGCTTCAACAAAAGGTCGGTCAATCAATTTCAATACTGCGTTAGCGGCTTGTTTGTCTGCGTCTTTGCGGATCCAATGATGCATTTCAGTAAAGCGTTCGATCAAGGCACTGTTATCGGCTGATAGCATCTTATCGACAGACGGGAACAAAAAGTCTGGGTGGCACTCTTCAAGAATATGCTCTTTCACGATCTCCTCACCAGCCAAAATATTCGGCAGTGACACAAACTCAGTGATCGCCAATTTCTTAACAATGTAACCCGTCAGCTTATTTACTTTGTAACCAACCACCATAGGGCGTTTAAGTAACATACATTCAAGAGCCACGGTACCTGAAGCCAAAAGCACAGAATCAGCAGCGGTAATCACGTTGGTTGCCGTATCTTCGACTAACGTGAATTCAAGATCAGGTGCGGTCGATTGCCAGATTTCAGTAAACTGCTTTTTACGCTGCTCATTAACCAACGCAACAACAAAATTAATATCAGGGTACTTCTGCTTAATACGCTGGCAGGTCTCGATAAATGGTTGAGCAATCAAGCTCATTTCACCACCACGGCTACCCGGTAATACCGCTAGCCACTGCTTATCTTGATCTAAGCCCAACAGTTCTCGAGCGTCTCGTTTACTCGGCTCCAAAGGAATCGCATCCGCCAACGTGTGGCCCACAAATTCGCAGGCAACGTTATATTTATCATAAAACGCTTTTTCGAATGGCAGGAAAGCTAGGACTAAGTCAGTTGCCTTATCGATTTTAAAGATACGCTTTGGACGCCAAGCCCATACTGAAGGACTCACGTAATGCACTGTTTTGATGCCAGCGTTCTTAAGATCCAACTCAAGTCTCAGGTTGAAGTCAGGCGCATCAATACCAACAAACACATCGGGTGGATTTTGAGTGAAATACTTCACTAGCTCCGCTTTCACTTTTAATAAGCGAGGCAAACGTCCAAGCACTTCAACCAACCCCATTACAGCCAGCTCTTCCATTTCGAAAAGAGACTCACAACCAAGGGCTTTCATTTTGGGGCCGCCAATACCGACGAATTCTGCATTTGGGTATTGCGATTTAATCGCTTTTATAAAGCCTTCACCCAGAGTGTCGCCAGAAAGTTCCCCAACAACGATACCCACACGCAATGGTTCGTTCGAAACAAAATTCGAAGTGTTAGTTTGTGTATCTTGCTGTGCCATAGTTTTCCCTTCTCGCCTAAAGCAAAAAAGACCGCCTAATGAGTAGCGATCTTTTTGTTATACCAATCTGATTAAGTAATTATTGTCATACTTGCGCTGATTGATACACAATCACATCAAGTATTAACGAATAATACCGCGCTCAGAGTTCTCTAGCATTTCTAGCATAGGAGTAACCGAAGTAAACTCTTTTGCCATTTCAACTAAAGCCGCTTTCGCTTCTTCAAGTGTTTTACCTGAACGGTATAACTCTTTGTACGCTTTCTGTAGTGCTCGAATCTCTGGTTTCTCAAACCCGTTACGCTTCAAACCAACAAGGTTCAAACCAAATGGAGCTGCGTGGTTACCTTGAGCAAGTACGTAAGGGAGTACATCTTGAACAACCGCAGAACAACCGCCAATGTACGCATAAGCGCCAATTGAACAGAACGGGTGAATCGCAGAAAGTGCCATTACACCAGCGTAGTCGCCAACAGTTACGTGACCGCCAAGGATAGCGTTGTTACCAATGTGAGTGTGGTTTCCAACGATTACATCATGCGCTACGTGAGCGTTTACACAAAGTAAGTTGTCATCACCAATCACTGTGGTTGCTTTATCTTGAGTCGTACCACGGTGGATTTGAACGGCTTCACGAATCACGTTGCGATCACCGATCACTACTGTTGTTTCTTCGCCGCCATACTTCTTGTCTTGGTTTTCTTCACCAATCACAGCATGTGGGAAGATACGGTTTTCTTTACCAATGGTTGTGTGACCTTTAATCACAACGTGCGACATAATTTCTGTGTCGTCACCAATAGTCACAGTACCAGCAATGTAAGTGAAAGGCCCAACCGTCACGTTAGCACCGATAGTTACATCACCTTCGATTACTGCTGCCGGGTGAATTTTCGCTGTTTCATGAATCATATTAAAACTCTCTACGAGCACATTTAAGTTCAGCTGAACACACTACAGCGCCGTCAACTTTAGCCACACCGTTAAATGATGCAATGCCACGACGTTCTTTTAGGAACTCAACTTCGATAACCAATTGGTCACCTGGTACCACTGGCTTACGAAATTTTGCTTTATCAACACTTGCGAAGTAGTAAAGTTCGTTGCCAGAAGGGGCACCAAAAGATTTAAATGCAAGAAGACCTGTAGCTTGAGCCATTGCTTCTAAGATCAACACGCCTGGGAATACAGGAAGTTGTGGGAAGTGGCCTGTGAACTGAGGTTCATTAACAGAAACATTCTTAATCGCGGTCAGTGTTTTTTCTTTTTCAAAGCTAGTCACACGATCAACCATTAAGAATGGGTAGCGATGAGGTAATAGTTCCTGAATTTCAGTAATGTTCATCGTTGTCTGTTCAGTAGTCAAAGTCGTATTCCTATGTATATTCTTTATTTAATTAGAAGGATTATAAACGAAAAAGACTCGCTGTACGCGAGCCTTTTATTAGAAATGCTGGAATTATGATTCCGCGCTCTTCTCGATAAGTTTTTCAACGGTTTTCAAACGCTTGTTCATTTCATCAATTCGATGTACACGCGTTGCTGTTTTACGCCAATCTTTGTTTGGCTGTAAAGGAATACCTGAAGAGTACATACCTTTCTCAGTGATGCTGCGCATTACCATCCCCATACCGGTGATTGTAACGCCGTCAACGATTTCAATGTGACCATTAATCACACAACCGCCACCAATAATACAGTACTTACCTATCGTAGTGCTGCCAGCTACAATTGTACCACCAGCAATTGCCGAACCATATCCGATGTGAACATTGTGAGCAATTTGAAGTTGGTTATCTAAGATAACGTTATCTTCAATCACTGTATCGTCCAACGCGCCACGGTCGATGGTAGTACACGCACCAATTTCTACGCGGTTACCAACGCGAACCGAACCGACTTGAGGGATCTTAACCCACTCGCCTTTCTCGTTTGCATAGCCAAAGCCATCAGAGCCAACGACAGTGCTTGATTGGATCAAACACGCAGCGCCAATAACAACTTCATGGTAAATGCTTACATTTGCCCACAACTTAGTGCCGGAGCCAATCTTTGCGTTTTTACCAATAAAGCAACCTGCACCGATGATTACATCATCACCAAGGACAACACCAGATTCAATCACAGCATTTGCACCAATAGACACGTTTTGTCCGATGGTCGCATCGCTTGAAATTGAAGCAGAATCAGCAATAGCCGCAGCAGGTGCCGGAGTAGTATCAAGCGCTTGAGCAACTTTAGCAAAAGCAACGTAAGGGTCATTAACCACTATTACATTGGTTTTACACAGTTCGCGTTCACTCTCTTTAACCATAATAGCGGATGCTTTACAGTCACCTAAGTGCTTGCTGTACTTAACGTTAGAAAGGAACGTAATGTTACCTTCTTGCGCTTTATCCATAGGAGCAACTGTTGAGACGGTAATACTACCGTCTCCATGTAGCTCTCCACCGGTAATCGTTGCCAATTCGGCTAAAGTCAGGTTCTTCATAAAACTTATTTCAGTGATTTAATTACTTGCTCAGAGATATTGTATTCTGGCTTGCCGTATTGCAGAGTTTGAATATCAACGATCATGTCGTAGCCTTCTTTCTCTGCAACTTTCGTTACAGCATCTTGAATCACTTTGAATAGCTTCTGCTTCTCTTGTGCTTCACGACGTTGGCTTGCTTTTTCTAGTGCTTGAGCTTTGATTTTGTACTTGCTGTCTAGCTGGCCTACTTCGATACGTAGCTTCTCAACTTCGTCAGGGCCTAGTAGCTCGCCATCACGCTTAAGCTTTTCAATCTTAGTCTTTGCTTCAGCTTGAATACTCTGTAGTTCAGCCGCTTTATCTTTGAACTCTTCCTGCATTTTTTGAAGAACAACTTCACGCTGAGGTAGAGCCTGGAATACTTGTGCAGTGTTTACATAACCCACTTTTTGCGCAGCTTCGGCCGCTGTTGCAAAAAAAGAAGAGCTAAGAACTACAAGGCCTAAACCTGCTGCTTTAATCATATTTTTCAAAATATTGTCCTTTAAATATTAGAAAGTTCTACCAATGGTAAATGTGAAGAATTCCTCATCATCACCTTCGTAAACTTTAATTGGTTTCGCTAGAGAGAAAACCAGTGGGCCCATTGGTGACATCCATTGAAGAGCGGCACCATAAGATGAGCGATAATTGGTTGGATCAGAATAATCGTAGTAGTACTTGCTGCCACTGTTCGGTGCGCCACGATCTACGAACTCGGTATCCCATACACTTGCCATGTCGAAGAAGACGCTGGTTCGAATTTGGCTACGCGCTTCATCAGAAGCAAACGGCGTAGGTACGATTAACTCTAAACTTGCTAATGCAACCGCGTTACCACCTACAGAATCATCCGTAGCGGTATCGTAGGTTGGGTTGTTACCCGTACTGCTTCCGTAAACAGCTTTCGGGCCTGCCGAGTTAGAACCAAAACCACGTAGAGTAGTAAAGCCACCCGCGTAGTAGTTCTCGTAGAATGGGAACAAGTTATCATTACCATCCGTTTGACCATAACCATTACCATAGCCTAATCGGCCACGCATCAATAGTGTGAACTCATGCTTTTTGGTCAGCGGGATGTAATGTTTTACATCGTACTGCATTTTGAAGTACTGAGCATCAGAGCCTGGTACTGTCATTTTAGCGAAAGCACGTTGGTGGTTACCCTCGGTTGGGAAAAAACCACGGTTAAGATTGTTACGAGTCCAAGAGATATTGATATCGAAGTCATTGGTTAGGATGTGTTCGTCACCATATTGGTTAATACTTCTCGCGAATTGTTCAACTTGGATATAGGTTGGAACGTTACCGATCTTGTTGTGCGTATAGCCAACACCAAACTCAAGACGGTTCAGCTCATCCATAGGGAAACCCCATGTTAGGCTGGTACCGTAACTTTGGTTGGTATAGTCGACAATGCCCGCTTCAGAGGCTTCAAATTCGTTGTAGAAGATCTTACCGCCTAAACTCACACCATCAAGGTTCCAGTATGGGTCGCGGTAGTCTAAGCTCACGTTCTTTTGGTAGTCGTTCATCATGGCACTTACGCCAACACGATTACCTGAACCCGCAAAGTTATCTTGCTGTAAACCAACTTGGAAGCTGACACCTGATTCAGTACCGTAGCCAACACCAAAGTTGATGCTGCCAGAGTTTGCTTCCTTAACGTTGTAAACCAAATCAACTTGATCTTCACTACCTGGGACTCGTACGGTTTGTACATCCACAGTTTCAAAGTAACCTAAACGGTTCAGGCGGCTCTTACCGGTATCAATCGATCTCGAGTTAAGCCAACTTCCTTCCATCTGACGCATCTCGCGACGTAACACTTCATCTTTGGTTGAGTTGTTACCCGTAAAACGAATATCACGAACGTAGATACGACTCCCCGCTTCTACATTGATCACTAACGAAACTTCTTTGGTTTCATCATCAAATTCTGGAATAGTGCGAACTTGTGGGTAGGCATAGCCAGATTCACCAAGAATTCGTTTTACGTTCTCTTCCAAAGACGTTACCGAGGAGCCGTTATAAGTATCGCCGTCTTCAAATGGCACTAACGCTTCGAAATCAGCCTCACGGCCGATTAGCTCACCACGGAAATAGACATCTTTAACGGTGTAAGCTTCGCCTTCATCAAGGCCGAGTGTGATGTAAACACCTTTCTTGTCTGGAGAGATCGCCACCTGAGTTGAGTCCACCTTAAACTTAAGGTAACCACGATCAAGGTAGTAAGATTTCAGCGCTTCAATATCACCAGCTAATACTTGCTTCTGATATTTTTCATCCGCAAGGAAATTCCACCATGCAACATCAACATTCAAGTTGAAACGACTGAGGAGTTCAGCGTCAGAGAAAACTTCGTTACCGATAAAGTTGATTTGCTGAATCTTAGCGGATACGCCTTCAGTAAACACAAATTTAAGGTCAGAACGGTTACGAGGCAAAGGCGTCACAACCGCTTTTACTGTCGCGTTGTACTTACCAACACTGTAGTAAAAATCTTCAAGGCCTTTCTCAATGTTACTCAGTGTAGTGCGGTCAAGAGCTTCACCTTCGCGAACACCAGACGCATCTAGGTTCTGCTGAAGTTGCTCTTCTTTAATCGCTTTGTTACCCGAGAATGAAATGCTCGCGATAGTCGGTCGTTCTTTCACTTGAACAACTAAAACACCTTCATCGCGAAGGACTTTAACGTCCTCAAAGTTACCTGAAGCATACAATGCACGAATGATCTCAGACACATCGCTTTCATCCACTTCATCGCCAATACGCACTGGCATTTTGAGTAGAGCAGCACCAAGTGCAACACGCTGTAAACCTTCGATCTTGATATCTTGAACCACAAAGTTTTGTGCTCCGTTCGCAGCCACACTAGTGGCCAATAGACTTGCGAACAGAATTTGCTTAATCGCCATACTTATTCTAATTATTCCTTGCTACTACCAATTCCTGTGAGAAACCATTCACAGACGAGTAAAGTCATTAAATATTGCCAGAGCCATCAAAGAGAAGAGGATTGCACCTCCCACTCTGTATCCAATTTCCTGAATTTTTTCAGGAACAGGTTTACGAGTAACAGCCTCAATGGCGAAAAATAGCAAATGTCCGCCATCAAGCATAGGCAGCGGAACCAAATTAATAATCCCTAAGTTAACACTAATCAGAGCCAAAAAGCCTAAGAAATAAACCAAACCGTAATCGGCGGTTGTCCCTGCACCTTTAGCTATTGAAATCGGGCCACTTAAGTTATTCAAGCCAACATCACCAACGATGAGCTTCTTAAGCATTGTCAGCGTCAACCCAATGATTTGACCTGTTTTATCAAATGCTTTTCCTACAGACTCAATTACACCAAATTGTAACTCAAAGCGATAATCTTCTGGCCATTCTGCGACTTCTGGAGCAATACCTGCATAGCCGATTGTGGAACCATCAGAAAGCTCGCGGCTTTTTGGCGTCATAACTAATGACTGTTCAGTACCATTTCGTAAGACCACAAGGTCCAAGGATGTCATCGGATTCGAACGGATTAACTCAACAACCGACTGCCACTGTTCAATAGGCTGCCCATTAATCTCAACAATTTTGTCGCCAGCCTCTACTCCGGCATCGTATGCCGCACCGTCATCAATGACTTGAGCAAGCACTGTCGATATCTCTGGAGAATACGGTCTAAAACCCAGCGTTGTCATTGCAGATTCAGTTTCTGGGTTAAACGACCAGTCTGAAATATCCAATATCATCTGTTGTTCAAAGCCGATATCGTCTTGAGAGGCAACCGTTACAGTCATCGATTGGTCACCAATATGCGATATCAAACCCATATTGACTGATTCCCAATCTGCGGTTTTGATTCCTGAAATAGATTTAAGTTCCATTCCAGTTTCAATTCCGGCTTGTGCAGCAATAGATTGCGGAGTAACTTCACCAATTACGGGTTTAACTGCCGGTACGCCAATCAAAAATACTAGCCAATACGCAAAAACGGCAAAGATAAAATTAAACGCAGGACCTGCCCCAACTATTGCAGTTCTTTTCCACAATGGCTTCTTATCAAAAGCGTATTGTTGTTCTTCTTCAGAAAGATCGTCTACACGACCATCAAGCATCTTAACGTAACCACCTAATGGAATGACAGACAAGCTGTACTCTATGCCATCACGGCCAACTTTGCTCCAGATTGATTTACCAAAACCAATCGAGAATTTCTCAACTTTCACACCACAGCGGCGAGCAACCCAGAAGTGTCCAAACTCATGAACAGCGACCAGAATACCAAGCGCTACAATAAAGGATGCGAAGTTCCACAGAATTCCACTCATGCTAGCTGCTCTTTAATAAATTGAATGGCTATTTGACGAGACATATTATCGAGCTCGAGAAGGCTTTCCAAGCTATCTAAGCCCTCAGAGTTATGTTGTTCACATACTTTGCTCATAACATGCTCGTTAATAATAGCAATATCGGTAAACTTCACTCGATTGTTCAAGAAAGCATCGACTGCAATTTCGTTTGCCGCGTTAATTGCTGTTGTAGCATGCTGTCCTAGGTAGCAAGCTTCAATAGCTAATCTTAAACATGGATAACGGCTAAAATCGGGTTCTAGGAAAGTAAGCTCGCCCACTTTGGTGAAATCCAGAGGCTTGACACCCGCTTCTGTACGCTCAGGGTAAGACATCGTCAAAGCAATTGGCGTCGCCATATCAGGTTCGCCCATTTGAGCAAGCACAGAGCCATCCTTGTACTGGACCATAGAATGAATCACAGACTGAGGATGGATAATCACTTTCAACTGCTCTTGAGAAGCATTAAATAGCCACTTAGCCTCAATGTACTCTAAGCCTTTATTCATCATAGTTGCTGAGTCGACAGAGATCTTAGGACCCATAGACCAATTAGGGTGTGCGATAGCGCGCTCAGGAGTAACGGATTCAAGCTCTGTAACATCGGTATAGCGGAAAGGACCGCCAGAACCCGTCAAGAGAATATGGTTGATACCACTATCTTCCAGATTACAACGACCTAGATGGGTTTGTACATTTTTCGGTAGGCATTGAAAGATAGCATTGTGCTCACTATCAACAGGAAGTAGCTCAGCGCCATATTTTTCTACTGCGTCGATGAACAACTGTCCTGACATCACTAAGGCTTCTTTATTTGCAAGCAAGATACGCTTCCCAGCCTTTACCGCAGACATAGTAGGAAGTAAACCTGCGGCACCAACAATAGCAGCCATTACCGTGTCCACTTCCTCTAGAGAAGCAACCAGACACATGCCTTCAGTGCCTGAAAGTACTTTTACGTTAGGATAACTGGTGGACAACGCCTCAGTCAGTTGAGAGGCTGCATCAGGACAAGCCATAGCAACATAGCTTGGTTTCCACTTTTTAACTAGCGCCAGCATCTTTTCAACATTCGAACCAGCAGCCAGTGCAACCACTGAATAGAGATCTGGGTTTTGCTCAACGACTTTCAGTGTACTTGCACCAATTGAGCCGGTTGCACCAAGGATAGTTAGATTTCGCATCACATATGACCGTAGAAATGTAGTAAAGGGCAGAATCACTGCCCTTTTTATTAGAATGCTAAATAAAGCAGAGCAAAGACAGGGAATGCAGCTGTTAAGCTATCTATTCTATCTAGTATACCACCATGACCAGGAATCAGATTACTGCTGTCTTTCACCCCAGAAACACGCTTAAACATGCTTTCAACAAGGTCACCTAGAACAGAAATAACAACGGTCACAAGGGTAATAACAATCATGTGAAGTGAGCTGGTGAATTGGATGTCAAACAAGTCAGCAAAGATCCAAGCCACGATCACTGCAGTAATAATCCCCCCAATAAGACCTTCAATCGTCTTGTTCGGGCTCACCGCTGGTGCCATTTTGCGCTTACCAAAGCTCTTTCCTGAAAAATAAGCACCGCTGTCCGCTGCCCAAACAAGCAAGCAAACAAACATCACCAATTTTGCACCGTGGTAAGGATCAACATCGATACCGTTAGCACGTAGGATAACCACACTCCAGAAGAATGGCAGTAGAGTTAGTACACCAAAGGCATGACGAAGAAGAGAAGAGTCTTTCCATGCAGGCATAGACTTAGGATAAGTCACCGCCATGCCACTCGCGATTACCCACCAAATCGAGCCAATCGTTAGGATGGCGTAGTGAGCAGTAGACAAGTTATTAAGGCTAAATGCATCAAAAGGGATAAAAGCAAAACTTGCAGCACTAACCACAACCGTTGGAATCAACGCTAAATAACGTGATTTGCTTTCAACAAACTGAGTCCACTCCCAAAAGCCCAATAGCGTGATTACTGCGAGTGAGAGTATAAATGTGGGAAGTGATAACTCAAAAATACCTAGAATAACTAGGGGAGCCAAAATCAACGCCGTAATAATTCGTTGTTTCAAACCAAAAAATCCTTATTAACTGTCCATCAGAGCTTTAATTTGCTCACCAGTGCATCCAAAACGACGCTCACGGTTTACAAACCAAGTCACAGCTTCTACTAAGCTGTCTTCATTAAAGTCTGGCCAGAATTGTTCAGTGAAATACATTTCGGCGTAAGCCAACTGCCAAAGCATAAAATTACTAATACGGCATTCGCCACTGGTACGGATAAGTAGATCGACTTCAGGAATATCTGCCATCGTCAGGTGCTGTGTAATCATAGCTTCATCAATGTCATCTACATTAATATCGCCAGACTTTACCTGTTGAGCAATAGAGGTCATTGCTTGCTGAATATCCCACTTACCGCCGTAGTTAGCCGCAATATTAATAACCATACCAGTATTGGTGCTAGTCAAAGCTTCCGCTTCTTCTATCTTCTTTTGTAGTCGATCATTGAAACGACTTTTATCACCGATAACACGAAGTTGTAGATTATTTTTATGAAGCTTTTTTACTTCACTCGACAGCACTGAAATAAACAGTTCCATCAAGATACCGACTTCTTCTTCAGGACGACGCCAGTTCTCGCTACTAAACGCAAAAAGAGTAACGGCTTTAATGCCAAGTCTGGCTGCAGAAGAGATAGTTTTACGAACGGCTTGAACACCGTTTTTATGGCCAAAAACGCGAGGCTTGCCCTTAGCTTTTGCCCAACGACCATTACCATCCATAATGATAGCAATGTGTTTAGGAAGAGAGTCTGTGAACGCTTGAGAATTATGCATAAAAGAGTGAATCAAATTCTAATAGTCGAACAGAGTAGCATAAAAAAACGCTGCACCGTGAGTACAGCGTTTTTCCGGAAAGAAAAGAATATGGAAAATTAAACTTCCATCAACTCTTTTTCTTTAACAGCTAGAACTTCGTCTACGTTCTTAACCGCAGCGTCAGTTAACTTTTGAATTTCGTCTTGTGCTTTACGATCTTCATCTTCAGAGATTTCTTTGTCTTTAAGAAGTGCTTTTAGATCGCCATTTGCATCACGACGGATGTTACGGATAGCAACACGGCCACCTTCAGCTTCGCCACGAACGATTTTAACTAGGTCTTTACGACGCTCTTCCGTTAGTGGTGGAAGTGGAACACGGATAACTGTACCCGCAGACATAGGGTTTAGGCCTAGGTCAGATGTCAGGATTGCTTTTTCAACTAGAGGAGTCAGTGTTTTATCAAACACTGTAATAGCTAGTGTACGTGCATCTTCAGCGATAACGTTAGCTACTTGAGTCAAAGGCGTTGGAGCACCGTAGTACTCAACAGTAAGACCAGAAAGTAAGCTCGGGTGCGCACGGCCTGTACGAATCTTTTGCAGGCTGTTTTTTAGTGCATCAACACTTTTTACCATGCGCTCTTGAGCGTCTTTTTTGATTTCGTTAATCACAATTTCACCTTGATTATGTTCTTTCTTCAAGAAAGCTTTTTATTTGGAGTGATAAGGATAAGCTTACCAAAGTATAACACCTCAGTAAGCCCGAAAAATTAGTCAGCGTCGCTGATTAATGTACCTTCAGTTTCACCCATAACCACGCGACGTAGTGCGCCTGGTTTATTCATGTTAAATACACGGATTGGCATTTTGTGATCACGTGCTAGCGTAAATGCAGCCAAATCCATTACTTTCAATTCTTTCTCAAGAATCGTGTTGTAAGACAAAGTATCATACAGCTCTGCGTCTGGGTTTGCTACTGGGTCAGCAGTAAATACACCATCTACTTTCGTCGCTTTTAGAACTACGTCAGCTTCGATTTCGATACCACGTAGACACGCAGCAGAATCTGTAGTGAAGAATGGGTTACCAGTACCTGCAGAGAAGATCACAACGCGACCTTGACGTAGTTGGCTGATTGCATCTGCCCAATTGTAATCGTCACATACACCTTTAAGAGGGATTGCAGACATTACACGTGCGTTTACGTAAGCACGGTGTAGAGCGTCACGCATTGCAAGGCCGTTCATTACCGTTGCAAGCATACCCATGTGGTCACCAACAACGCGGTTCATACCTGCTTCAGCAAGGCCTGCGCCACGGAAAAGGTTACCGCCACCGATAACAACACCTACTTGAACACCTAGTTCAACCAATTCTTTTACTTCTTGAGCCATACGATCAAGGATCGTCGGGTCAATACCAAAACCTTCTTCGCCTTGTAGTGCTTCACCGCTAAGTTTTAACAGAATACGTTGATACGCCGGTTTAGGGTTCGTAGTCATGGAGTTTACCTTCCAAAGAGTTGATGATTAACAGTCATGGATAAAAACTGATTAGCTCAGTTCGCATTCATAACAGCTAAAAGCCTAAAATAATTCACTATTCATAAAAAGACCGCAGCATTTGCCACGGTCTTTTTTCAATCAATACGCTAAGGATTAACCTTTTTGTACCGCTGCAACTTCGTCTGCGAAGCTCATTTCAGCAGCTTTCTCGATACCTTCACCAACTTCTAAACGAACGAAGGTAGTAACTGATGCGCCTTTCTCTTTAAGAATGTCAGCAACAGTTTTCTTAGGTTCCATGATGAAAGCTTGACCAGTAAGAGATACTTCGCCCGTGAATTTCTTCATACGGCCGATAACCATTTTCTCAGCGATCTCTTGTGGTTTGCCTTCGTTCATAGCGATTTCTACTTGAACAGCTTTTTCTTTTTCTACTACGTCAGCAGGTACGTCAGATGGGTTAACGTACTCAGGCTTAGAAGCAGCAACGTGCATAGCGATGTGCTTAAGCGTTTCAGCTTCGCCTTCACCAGCAACAACAACACCGATTTTCTCGCCGTGACGGTAAGAAGCTAGTGCAACACCTTCAACAAGCTCAACGCGACGGATGCCGATGTTCTCACCGATCTTAGTTACTAGAGCGATACGTGCATCTTCAAACTTAGCTTGAAGAGCAGTGATGTCTAGACGTTCAGCTAGAGCTGCTTCAGCAACTTCGTTAGCGAATGCAAGGAAACCTGCATCTTTAGCTACGAAATCAGTTTGGCAGTTCACTTCAAGAAGAGCAGCAACGCCAGCTTCTTCTTTAATGATGATTGTGCCTTCTGCAGCAACGTTACCAGCTTTTTTAGCTGCTTTCGCTGCGCCAGATTTACGCATGTTTTCAATTGCTAGCTCGATGTCGCCTTCAGCAGCAACAAGCGCTTTTTTACATTCCATCATGCCCGCTGCTGTGCGTTCACGAAGTTCTTTAACTAGAGCTGCAGTTACAGTTGCCATTCTCTATTCCTTAGTAAATTCTAAAAAAGATAAAAAACAGGGGCCTAAATAATTGGCCCCTGATATTGACTGTATTCAGTCCGTTAAGCCATCGATTATGACCGCTTAATATGAACTAAATATGGCTCAGAGCCGCTATTATTCAGCTTCTACAAAACCGTCTTTTTCAGCAGCTACAGCAGCAACATCTTTGTTACGACCTTCTTTAACCGCGTCTGCAGCAGCGTTTAGGTAAAGCTGTACTGCACGGATTGCATCATCGTTACCTGGGATAACGAAGTCAACGCCGTCTGGGTTAGAGTTAGTATCAACTACAGCGTAAACTGGGATACCTAGGTTGTTTGCTTCTTTAACTGCGATGTGTTCGTGATCAGCATCGATAACGAATAGAGCGTCTGGAAGGCCGCCCATGTTCTTGATACCACCAAGAGACTTCTCTAGCTTCTCCATTTCACGAGTGCGCATTAGAGCTTCTTTCTTAGTAAGCTTGTCGAAAGTACCGTCTTGAGCTTGCGCTTCAAGTTCTTTCAGACGCTTGATAGACTGACGAACAGTTTTGTAGTTCGTTAGCATACCGCCTAACCAGCGGTTGTTAACGTAGAACTGATTGCTGTTGATAGCAGCTTCTTTAACAGCTTCAGATGCAGCGCGCTTAGTACCAACGAAAAGAACTTTACCTTTCTTCTCACCAACTTTAGCAATCTCTGCTAGAGCTTCGTTGAACATTGGTACAGTTTTTTCTAGGTTGATGATATGAACCTTGCTACGAGCACCAAAGATGAATGGCTTCATTTTTGGGTTCCAGTAACGAGTTTGGTGACCGAAGTGAACACCAGCTTTAAGCATATCGCGCATTGATACAGTTGCCATTTTAAAATCCTCTATGGGGTTAGGCCTCCACATTCCCCATGAATCCGACCCCTAACAACTAACCACTTTACAGCCGTTATCTGTGTTGTTGAGGCACCCCGGAACATGTGTCGGAATGTGTGTGATTTAAAGATATAAGTTAGTGGACACGAAGCTTGTTTCGCCAATTGGAGAAAACAGTCCTGATGTCCGGCGCGCTTTATACCATATTTTGTCCATCTATGGCTAGAAAAAAATATAAAAATGGCGGTTGCTATACTGATCTTTGACGCTGTATTTCTCCTATAAATACTATCAATAACGCAAGAGGTAAGCGGCTTAAAGTTGAACACTATTCAATCACGCTTAATAGTATCCACCAGCATTATATGGGTATCAGAATGTTGCGCTAAAATGCTGCACTGCTAGAATAGCCCCAATATGCACACTTAGGTGCTACCAAATTAAGAGATATGCAATGGCTGTAAAAATTAAAACTGCTGAAGAAATTCAAAAAATGCGCGTTGCCGGTAAGCTGGCTTCTGAAATTCTAGAGATGATTGAACCTCATATCCAAGTAGGTACCACGACAGAAGAACTGAACAAAATCTGTCATGAATACGCTCTAGAAAGAGGCGCATACTCAGCACCACTTGATTACCACGGTTTCCCTAAGTCAATCTGTACGTCTATCAACCACATTGTGTGCCACGGCATTCCAGCATCACAAGATGAGACAGGTAGCACAGGTCAATTCAAACCTGCGGTACTAAAAGATGGCGACATTCTTAACGTTGATATCACAGTAATCATCCCTGATGACGAAAACGCTGACCTAAGCACTCGTCCGCAAGGTTACCACGGTGACACGTCTAAAATGTTTCTTGTGGGTGAAGTTTCTCCGGCAAACAAACGTCTATGTATGGTTGCTCAAGAAGCACTTTACGAAGGGATGCGCCAAGTAAAACCTGGTGTTCAGCTTGGTCAAATTGGTACGGCTATCGAGAAGTACATCAAAACAAACAATAAAAACAACCCACGCGCTAAGTTCTCTATTGTTAAAGATTACTGTGGCCACGGTATTGGTTCTGAGTTCCATGAAGACCCACAAGTGGTTCACTACAAGAACAGCGATCGCACAGTGCTAAAAGCTGGCATGTGTTTCACTATCGAGCCAATGATCAACGCTGGTAAGTTTGGCTGCCGTCTTGATGACCAAGATAGCTGGACAGTGTACACAGCAGACAGCAAAAACTCGGCGCAGTGGGAACACACATTAGTTGTGACTGATACAGGTTGTGAAGTACTGACACTACGCAGCGACGATACGATTCCACGTATCATGAAGAACGCTTAGTTCATCGAACTGAACGCATCAGCCTTTTAAAAATATCCTCGCATTGTCGAGGATATTTTTTTATCCGCTCAATTTCGATTTTCCATCAGCTTCTGTTAAATTGTTTACTATTCTCATTTGCTTGCACGGATAGCAGACTATGCCTTATCAATGCCCCCTTACGTTCAATGACGAACAAATTGAAATCTGCGAATTAAAAAATCAGCTCGAGATCTTCACGCAGTATCAAAAAAATGAATTTCTGAATCACCACCCTGTCACCGACTTGGTTCTACTGCGCTCCGAATACATGGATTTACTTCTCAATCGTTTGTGGGAGAACTTCGGATTCAACAAACTGCCTCATATTTCACTTGTTGCAGTGGGCGGTTACGGTCGTGGTGAACTGCATCCTTTGTCCGACATTGATATTCTCATCGTCTCACAAAAAACATTGCCACCAGCGCTAGGTGAAAAAGTCAGCCAATTCATCACCCTACTCTGGGATCTAAGATTAGAAGTCGGCCATGCCGTGCGTACCATTGCCGAATGTCTTGAGATCGGTATTGATGATTTAACCGTTGCGACCAACCTTCAAGAATCTCGCTTGCTGTGTGGCAGTGAAGACACCTTCCAAGAACTAAAAATGAAGATTCACTCTGATTCATTTTGGCCAAGTGAAACCTTCTACAAAGCTAAAATTCAAGAACAAAGAGAACGCCACGCTCGTTACCACGACACCACCTACAATCTAGAACCGGACATTAAATCAACTCCGGGTGGACTCAGAGACATCCACACCCTGAGCTGGGTTGCCCGTCGCCATTTCGGTGCGACCTCTTTGTTAGAAATGAGCAAGTACGGTTTTCTTACTGACGCGGAATATCGTGAGTTAGTTGAGTGTCAAGATTTCTTGTGGCGTGTTCGCTTTGCATTGCACATTGAACTGCGCCGTTACGACAACCGTCTCACTTTTGCCCATCAAGCTCAAGTCGCTGAACATTTAGGTTATACGGGCGAAGGAAACCGCGGTGTTGAGATGATGATGAAGGAGTTCTACCGGACCCTTCGTCGTGTTGCTGAACTCAATAAGATGCTGCTCAAGCTATTCGATCAAGCGATCATCAATGGCGGTCAGACCCAAGACGCTGAGATTCTCGATAGTGACTTTCAACGTCGAGGCGCATTGATCGAAGCACGTAAGCCAGCCCTATTCCAAGCAAGACCAGAAACCATTCTCGATATGTTCATCCACATTGCGAATGACTCTTCAATCGAAGGGGTTAGTCCCCCAACATTGCGACAACTGCGAACAGCGCGTCGTCGATTGAACCGATTCCTGCATACCATTCCTGAAGCTCGTGACAAGTTCATGGATCTAGTTCGCCACCCTAATGCCCTGCACAAAGCTTTTAGCCTAATGCATAAACTGGGCGTACTCTCGGCATACTTACCGCAGTGGAGCCAGATCGTTGGTCAGATGCAGTTTGACCTATTCCATGTTTACACCGTTGATGAACACAGTATTCGCCTGCTCAAGCACATCAACCGATTTGGTCAAATCGAAAACCACGATAAGCACCCTATCTGTTGTGAAGTCTATCCACGAGTTCAAAAGAAAGAGTTGTTGATTCTGGCGGCTATCTTCCACGATATAGGCAAAGGTAGAGGTGGTGATCACTCGGAAATCGGCGCCGTTGAGGCTTACTCATTCTGTATTGAACATGGGTTGTCTAAACCAGAAGCAAAACAGGTCGCATGGCTCGTTCAAAATCACCTATTGATGTCTGTCACTGCCCAGCGCCGTGATATCTACGACCCTGATGTCATCACAGAGTTTGCTAAAAAAGTCCGTGATGAAGAATCATTAGAGTTACTGGTGTGTTTAACCGTCGCCGATATCTGTGCAACCAATCCAGAATTATGGAACAGTTGGAAACGCACCCTGCTAGCCGAGCTATTTCACTCAACACAGCGAGCGCTACGTCGCGGCTTAGAAAACCCAGTCGATGTCAGAGACCGTATTCGTCACAATCAGCAGATGGCATCAGCTCTGTTACGTAAAGAGGGGTTCACCGCTCGTGAGATTGAAGTGCTTTGGCAACGTTTCAAAGCCGATTACTTCTTACGTCATACACACAAGCAAATCGCTTGGCACTGTGAGCACTTACTTCGTCTAAAAGACCCGAGCCAACCGTTAGTTTTGATCAGCAAGAAAGCGACGCGTGGTGGCACGGAGGTGTTTGTTTACTGTAAAGACCAAGCTGCACTTTTTGCGACTGTTGTGGCTGAATTGGATAGACGCAACTTCAACGTTCATGACGCGCAGGTCATGGTCAGCAAAGATGGTCATGTTTTAGATACCTTTATCGTACTTGACCAACATGGTGAAGCGATTGACGAAGCAAGGCACAAAGCCGTCGCTAAGCACCTAACCCATGTTCTGGCGGATGGTCGTCCGACTAAGATTAAGACACGTCGCACGCCACGTAACTTGCAGCACTTTAAGGTCAAAACCTTAGTTGAGTTCCTACCGACCAAGAGCAAGAAACGCACCTTGATGGAACTCAGAGCACTGGACACGCCGGGATTACTGGCTCAAGTTGGTGCAACCTTTGCTGAGTTAGACATCAATTTGCACGGTGCTAAAATTACCACCATCGGCGAACGTGCAGAAGATTTGTTTATTCTGACCAGTGAAGTGGGAGGAAGACTTTCTGAAGAGCAAGAGCAAGCGCTAAGAGAAAGATTAACAGAACATGTTTCGGAACTTGCGCCTTAAAAATAGAATCTAACCATCGAATAAGTGTGGGCAAAGATAGAGAGCGATCTTGCCCACAACTTACAATCAATTCCCAGATATCAACTATCTAGCTCGTCGCTAGGCTGCTACATTGATTAAGTCAATTACATAAAAGTATTACATTCATAAACTAGAGGTCGCTTATGTATCCAAACCTCACTGGCTTAGGTATCCACGAACCTAAACAGATTGAACGTTACTCCCTTCGCCAAGAAGCCCACAAAGATATTCTGAAGATTTACTTTCGTAAGCAGAAAGGTGAACTGTTCGCGAAAAGCGTTAAGTTTAAGTACCCACGACAAGTAAAAAGTGTGCTTGTTAGCGGTGGAAATAATCAATACAAAGAAGTGACTGAGATTAACCGTAACCTCACTCTTGTGATTGATGAGCTCAACAAGATCACCAAACCCACGCCAACGGCTGAAGTGGATGTGAAGCAGAAGATCCTGACTGACTTACGCCACCTAGAGAAGGTGGTATCAAGTAAGATCGCTGAGATCGAAGCCGATCTAGAAAAACTAAAATGATCCCGCAATGAACATCTAACTAACATTATTTATGACGTTGAGATTGTACTGACATCAAAAAGGGCTGATATCACTATCAGCCCTCTGTTTTTTCTACTATCTACGTTGACTAGACGCGTGTGAGTTTACTTAGACAAACGCGCTTCAGCATTCACTAAGTTGGTATCCCACTCAAAAGTTTCAAACAACCTTAGCCACGTTTCATCTAGGCTAGCTTTCATTACTAATTCTTTCTTTGTAAAAGGATGAATGAAACGCAACTCAGAAGCGTGCAACAACAAACGGTGCGAATCTAAATCATCGCGGAACAGTCTGTTGTGCTTACCATCACCATGTGAAGTATCGCCCACGATGGGATGTCTTAGGTGAGCCATGTGACGACGCAGCTGATGTTTGCGGCCGGTCTTTGGCATCATCTCAACTAAGCAGTAACGGCTCGTTGGAAAACGTCCTGTTGAATATGGCACTTCTACTCTTGCTAGCGGTTCATAGACTGTCACCGCCTCTTGCGCTTCTTTGTCTTCTTTCGCGAACTTATCTGCGATCTTATCCAGCTCAACCTTAAGTGCATAATCGAGCGTATCGCCCTCTTCTATCCAACCACGGACAATCGCATGATAGGTTTTTTGCATCTCATGATTAGCGAACATCGGCATCACCTCAGAGGCAACCTCACTCGACAATGCAAACACCAACACACCAGATGTTGGTCGGTCTAAGCGATGTAGAGGGAAGACGTGCTGACCAATTTGGTCGCGCAATGTCTGCATCACAAATTGAGTCTCGTGTTTATCCAACCATGAGCGATGTACTAGCATTCCCGCCGGCTTATTCACCGCGACAAAATACTCATCTTGATAAATGATCTCTAACATTACGCACATACCTCATCAATGCTCAGAATCGTCACTAGCAGTTCAGCTTTGTCTGCCTCATTTTTCCACACTTCACTAAAATAAGGATGAATCGCAAAGCCTTTAGGTAGACTCATTTGGGCATCCATCATTACGCTAATCTTAACGATGAAGATCCACTGCAACCACTCTTCCGGTTGTAACGAATCAATCGCGAAAGGTTCAACACTTGCAAGCGCCTCATCCGAGGGAGGAAGAGCGCTCCACAGAGAACATTGGCGCATTTGTTGTTCTAATTGTTGAAGTAAAAGAGGTAACTTTGTGGCAGCTGTCATTTTTCACCAAGTTATTTATCTAGTGACCTTGAAATTGGGGCATAGAGTACCATCTATTTAGGAAAGAAAGTTAGGAGCTTTATTACTATGGAAACGATTCACACGCTCACACAGTTACTCAAGAATAGCGGTTGCCAATACGATATCTACGACCTAGGTCGTCGCATTCAGAAGATCGACAACACCTTATTCTCTGATGTTGAGCAAGGGAAACAGCCGTACCCATTTCCACTTCAGAAACAAGCTCACTTAGCCATTAGTTACTGGAACGAACACAAGCAACCTTGGATTTGGTTCCTAAAGTTCAAGCTGGACGAAAGAGGCCTATTGCATCAAGGCGATGTAGGCAACTTCCTTAAGTTTGTTATTGAAGCAATGGGCACACGTTTAAACGGCGAGATCAGCGAAGAGCAGCAACAAAAGCTGTCTAACAACCCATACACGTTCAAGCCTTCAGAAGACAAGATGGCCGTCTTCCATAGCCAAGTCAGAGCAGGTTTAGACCTAGCGACGAGCCAATACTACGAACATGCTCAACACTACTTCACTGGCGCTCTAGGCTGGGACAACTGGAAAACGGTTGGTCTTCAAGGCATCACCGACATGTGTGCTCGCCTAAGCAGCCAACAAAACGGTGTCGCGATTCGAAAAGCGCTAAATAAACTACCATCAGAACCTTTATACGCAACACTAGGGGCACTTGAGCATACGCAAATCAATGACAAGCTCGCTCAACGCTTACAAGAGATGGCAGAGAATGAGATCAACAGCCAAGAACCTGATCTGTTCTTGCTGTCAGCCTTGGTTCGTGCCCTTTCTGGTGCTGAGCAAAGCACAACGAATGCCGTAATTAACCAAGTTCTGGCTAGCCCACGCTTAAGCCACCAAGAGGTGTTAATTGGCTTGGCTGGTCGTAGCTGGTATGCACTACAAGACCCAGCGATTGCTGAGCAATTCTTGCTGCGTCTCGCACAAACGGGTAATCAAAACCTGTTCAATCAATTGTTTGCAGATTTAGTGATGATTCCGACTCTGAGAATGGTATTTTTACCGCTACTGAACTCGAACCCATCACCAGAACTTGCCAATGCACTTGTTGAATTACAACAAGCGGCTAAGTCGCAATAGAAACTAAATAGAACCGAACAATAGCTCGTAAGAAAAAACTCAAATCACGAACGGAATAGAGAGATAAAAAGGAAGTATGGATTAAATGATAGATAACTTATTGGCTATTTTGTTCCTGTGCTTCTTTTGCTTTCTGTTTTGGCAGCAGCGCAGGCAATCTGAGCTTGCGAAAGCTGCCATTGCGAGAAAGTGTAAAGAGCTAGACCTACAATTATTAAGTGTCGCCTTCAGTGGTCATAAACTTAAGATGCGCCATGAGCTAACCACCATTTGGCGCTGGCACACCGTGTACCAATTCGAGTTTTCGGCGTTGGGTGATGACCTGTACCAAGGGAAACTGACTATGGTGGGTTTCCGTTCTATGCGGTTTGAGCTACAGCCTCATAGAATGTAACGTCGCAATACTCGGTATAACGATATTCATGATAAGGGCCAAACTGATCTTGTTTGGTCTCTTTAAATGCAAAACCTAATTTTTCTAGTAGCTTAATAGATGGGTTGTGGCCGACATTCACAGTCGCAACAACATTCGTTAGACGCTCTTCAAAACGCACCAAACTAAAGAAAGGCCTTAGTACCTCACTAGCAAAGCCTTGATTCCAGTACTCTTTATCCAAAATAAAGCCAAGTTCATGCTTACCCTTTTCCGATGAAACAAAGACATGTCCAAGATATTCACGGGTTTGGTTGTGGATGATCGCGCGGCAGAAGCCGACGTTATCTTGCAGTATTTCTTCAAATAGATGCTTCGCAGAGGCGACAGAGTGAGGCCCATTCATTTCAGCACGATTAATGGGGCAGCAATTTAACTTGATAAAGTCGAGTTCTAGCTGTTCAGTATAAGGTACCAACAACGTTCTTGAGGTTGCTATCGTCATAAAACACTCCTTGTGTTGACCATTAGCAGAAAAGCAGATGTTGCGCTCTTAGATGAAAAAGAGCCGTCTAGATAGAGAAAAGCCTCAGGAAAAGAAAAGCCCCGACACCGAAGTGTCAGGGCTAGGGTCTTACTCGCAGCAGTCCGGCTACTAATTAATGCTCCATGCATCATCCATAATAGTGGCTGTAATCCTTCAGCTCTTTCCTTTACTTCGCCGTCCTAGCGGTGTCCAATCATCCTGAAAGCTAACAATCCTAGTTAGCGCACATCACTTGTTCCGTGAGCGGTGTCCTTTACATCGTCCTGATGCTAATCCAACCCTTTAATCCTAAAGGTGTCCATTGTCATTCCGTTGCAGCTAACTTCCTGTTAACTGACTGTATCCCTACAATGTCCTTACGCTCCATGCTTGATCACTCAATCCTAAGTAACCAAATCTTCATCCTGAAGATAACCAAATCCTTGGTGCTTTCCTGTTCCGTGTCAGAATCCTTCCGACAAGGTTTAATTTACGCGATTTAGGATTCCGGACAATAGATTTGCATCACATTTTGAATTCAAGAAAGTTGTTAATTATATAAAACAATTAAAATTCAACACTTTAAATATATACACATCAATCTCTCTAACGATGTATTCGTGTTATCTCACAGCCTTTGTAAGAGATCTCTCACACGGCATGGGATGTTTTATGATTCGCTATCATCCACCGGAGCGAGTAAAATAACTAAAGACTAAAAATGGAGGTCAACATGCTGACAAAAGATGTGTCTGAAGAGTTGAAATCAGTGCTTGAAGGACTGCAAGCGCAAGGAAAAGAGCCGACTGTTGCTTTAGTTAAAGCTCGTATGAGCACATCTGTACCGATGCCTGCTTTGATCACAACTATCAAGAGCTGGAAAAGTGCGAATCGAGTACCTAAAGTGGAAGTCGCAACACAAGAAGAGCCAGCACTAGACCGTGTTAGCCAACTGGAAAAACAAATCCTTGAACTTACTGCTCGCGTAGCCACGCTTGAAGCCAAACTAACTGAATAATAAGTTAACCGAGCAATAAGTTGACCGGTAAATAAGCTAACAGAGAAATAGAACACTATGAAGATATGGGTTGATGCAGACGCTTGTCCCAAGGTTATCCGAGAAACCATCGTACGCGCAGCTGAGCGCACAGGGGTGGAATGTACCTTTGTCGCGAACCATTTGGTTCCCGTTCCCAAGCGTAATAACATTCACTCAATTCAAGTCCCAAGCGGGTTTGATATTGCAGATGATGAAATAGTAAAACGCACGGAACCCGGCGATCTAGTGATAACCTCAGACATCCCTCTGGCTGATGAAGTGATCACCAAAGGTGCGCTTGCTTTAAGCTCTCGCGGGGAGCTTTACACCAAAGAAACCATCAAAGCACGTCTCAACATTCGTGATTTCATGGATACTATGCGTTCAAGTGGTATTCAAACTGGCGGACCAAGTACCCTTTCTCAAACCGACCGTCGTGAGTTCGCAAACCACCTCGATCGCCTGCTAGCTAAACGCTAAACGCAGTCTTTCTAATGACGACAACTTTAGAAATCGTCACTTAGTAGATGCAGCCCCGATGAAATTTTAATCGACATACTCCGTTCTTGATATTTATTACAATAACGGAGTATTGCTTATGATTCGTCGAATCGCCCTCTCGCTATCCATTCTTTTTTGCAACACTCAACTTTCCTTCGCCGAGGAAAGTTTTGCTGATGAAGGCTTTGCCCATAAAGATTTCGCCGATGAAGAATACGGAATCATAGGTGGCGGTATCACCTATGGTGAAAGTGTTTTCTCCACTAAAAGTTCTCCTCAACTCGGTGCAACACCCAACCTCTTCTATTCCGGCCCGAAAGGCTTTATTGATGGCAGCCTAGTCAATTGGCAACTGCTACCTTATGTGGGGTTATCAGGAAACTGGCGCTTTGCAGAGGTGTCAGACACTTTTGTAGACCTACCTAACGGCATTCAAGACCGAGATGGTAATGGAGAGCTAGGGATAACTTTAGGCACGGTAGGCGCACGCCTGACCTATTTACACGACGTGACTTCAGAGCATAACGGCTATGAAGTTCAGCTTCACTTAGGCAGAACGCTAGAAACGTGGACGCAACCATTCACTATTACGCCTTACATAGAAATCGACTATCGAGACAAAAAGCTCTCAAATCATCTTTACAGTATTTCTAACGCAGAGGCTTCTTCCTCTGGGTTGAGTCAATTTGATTCTGGGTCAACCTTTGTCTATCAAGCCGGGTTAATCGGACTCTATGAGTTCACACCCACTTGGATTGGTATCGCACGAGCAGACTTGATTCATCACGACAGCAACAGCGCGTTGATCCAACGAGATTTAGGTTGGTCGTTTGAATTAGGGGTAACCTATCGTTTTGCGGGGTTGTAAGTTTGTAGACTTCAATAATTTACAGGCTCCAAATTAAAAGAGCCTGCATCAATGCAGGCCCTTTGGTATCACATAATTTATTCAGTTGATAGCGAATCAAAATGTTCGACTATCACTACTCACTATGGCGTGTAGTACGTTGCAGCGCCCGGACCTACTGGTAAGCCAAATACGAATACCCAAACGTAGAACATTAAGCTCCAACCAACCAAGAATACTAATGAGTATGGAAGCATAGTTGCAATCAGAGTACCGATACCTAGGTTCTTCATGTAACGCGTAGCTACAGCTAGGATAAGACCGAAGTAGCTCATCATTGGAGTAATAATGTTTGTTGTTGAGTCACCGATACGGTAAGCCGCTTGAATCGTTTCAGGTGCATAGCCTACTAGCATTAGCATTGGAACGAAGATAGGTGCTGTTACAGCCCACTGAGCAGAAGCGGAACCGATCATCAGGTTAATGAAGCCACACATTAGGATGAATGCGAAGAACAACATTGGACCTGTTAGGCCGATATCCTGTAGGAACGTAGCACCTGCAACTGCGAATACTTGACCGAAGTTAGTCCACTTGAAGAAAGCAACAAACTGAGCAGCGAAGAACACAAGTACGATGTACATGCCCATTGAAGACATAGACTTAGACATTGCATTGATAACATCACGGTCTGTTTTCATTGTACCGGTAACTTTACCGTAAACAAAACCAGGAACTGCGAAGAATACGAAGATGAACGCTACAATACTTTTCAGGAATGGAGAACCTGAAACCGTACCTGCTGCTGAACGTAGAACACCATCAGCTGGAACAATCGTCCATGCAAGAAGTGCAGAAACCGCTAATACTGCAATACCTGCAAGCTTAAGGCCTTTCTTCTCAACGTCTGTTAGCTTGCCCATTGAATCATTTGATAAATCTTCAGACGCTTCTTCGTCGTTGTATTTACCCAGTTTTGGTTCAACAATCTTCTCAGTTACAAATGCACCTGTAATCGCGATGAAGAAAGTAGAAACAAACATGAAGTACCAGTTTGATTCAGGACCAACGTTGTAAGTCGGGTCGATCATTTGTGCTGCTGTTGTGGTAATACCAGAAAGCAGTGGATCAACCGTACCGATTAGAAGGTTTGCAGAGTAACCACCAGATACACCAGCAAATGCTGCCGCTAGACCAGCTAATGGGTGACGACCCAAAGAGTGGAAAAGCATTGCTGCAAGCGGGATAAGTACTACATAACCAAGCTCTGAAGCCGTGTTAGAGATAATACCGGCAAAAACTACGGTTACCGTAACCATGCGCTTAGATGCGCCCATTACCATGCCACGCATCGCCGCAGATAATAAACCTGAGTGCTCAGCAATCGCTACACCTAGCATTGCAACAAGCACGGTACCTAATGGCGCAAAGCCAACAAAGTTTGTCACTAGATTAGTAACTATGAGCTGTAAGCCTTCAGCATTAAGTAAGCTTACAACGTAGATCATGCCGTCAGCAGCACGACCTGGAGCACCTTCTGGACGAGGGTCCATAACAGATACTTCAAAATATCCAGCGATACCTGAAGTAACTAGAATAGCGACACAGAAGATTGCGAAAAGAGTGATCGGGTGGGGTAATAGATTCCCCAAATACTCAACACCATCGAGAAAACGGGTAAAAATAGGTTTCTTTGGCGAGTTGTTTTTTATTGAAGCTGATGAACTCATCAGTTCCCTCCTTGTAGTGATTCCTATGCAATTGTGACAAAAATGTTCAAATTGCCAGCGAAGGGTACGCGACAAAATTATCAATTAGAAATTCAAAATGTTACAAAATGTGTAACAAACGACGGCTTTTAACTCTATTTGAACAATTAATTAGCAAATAAATCTACATTAAATACAAAATCTAGATTTATAATTCACAAATACACATTCACCACAAATATAAACAAAGATGTAACCTATTGATTCACTTGAAAATAAAATACATCGTACGCTAAATAAATACCCTATCTTTAACCAGGTTCCTCTCGAGGGAAAAGAAAAGCAGGCAAATGAATGAAGTTTGACTTTCCCCTCGTTTTTTACACACGTGTCACATCCAATTGACGGCTTATTTCTGAACTGCTTTGAATCTCGGATTGGTTTTGCAGATAACATAGTGACGGCCTCGGCGCTTTACTATCTGACAATCTGGGTGACGGCTCTTTGCACTTTTCAGTGATTTCACGACTTTCATTTATTTCGCTCCCTTACCTAATTGACCAAAACGACGAGTAAAGTTCGCAACACGTCCCTCTTTATGTAGCACCCTCTGTTTACCGGTATAGAAAGGGTGCGATTTTGACGACACTTCAATGGTGAAGTAAGGATAAGTATTGCCATCTTCCCATTCAATAGTGCGATCTGTTTTCAGCGTAGAGCCTATTAAGAAGTACTCATCGACACTGGTGTCATGAAAGACCACAGGACGGTAATCTGGATGGATATTTGGTTTCATTGTCTTTCCCTAAATGATTAATTTGTTATGTTATAACATTTCAAATGATAATCATTATCAAAAGAAAAACAAGCTAATTTATGATATTTTTCCACCATAGATCGTAATTAGAGAGCGTCTGCTCATGTACTCCATTGAACCTATTGGCTTTATAGAGTCTCCTTATAAAGAGAAGTTCGCCGTGCCAAGGCAACCTAGATTGGTGCCAACATCCACCTCAAGAGTCAGGCTGGTTGATGCGGCAAACTGCCTTGAATCAGTTCGTAACATCGAACAATTCAGCCATGTGTGGCTGCTATTTCTATTCGACAAGAACCTTGAAGCGGGCTGGAAACCAACAGTGAGACCACCTCGACTCGGTGGTAATGAACGCATAGGTGTGTTCGCATCACGTGCGACATTCAGACCGAATGGGATTGGTATGTCCGCGGTTGAGCTCAAAGGTGTCTCTCAAGAGAAGGGGCAGACTTGGTTGGATTTGGGCAGTGTCGATCTCGTAGACGGCACGCCGATCATCGACATCAAACCTTATATCCCCTACTCGGATGCGATTCCGGGTGCACTTGGAGGCTTTGCCGCCGATGAACCTGAAGTGCTAGACGTGAACTTTTCACAGCAAGCCCAAGCGAAACTGGCACAACACCCGCAGGCACGCCATATCATTCAGGTGATCAAAGAAGTGCTTGGTCAAGATCCACGCCCTGCCTATAAAAAAGGCAAGCCGGACAGTAAGGAATATGCGGTAAATTTGTTCGATCTTAACGTGAAATTCGTTGTTGAGGCGCTTTTCATCAATGTAACTGACATTGAACGCTTTTGAGATCCCAAATAGGCTGATATTATATGCGGCTATATCAGATTTGCTGTGGTTACGAACGACAGCAAATTTTCTTTTATCAATGATGAAACGGATACCATAGAATGCGTACCAGTAACTACCTTCTTTCTACTCTGAAAGAGACTCCAAACGACGCAGAAGTTATCAGCCACCAGCTGATGCTACGTGCAGGTATGATCCGTAAGCTAGCTTCAGGTTTATATACTTGGCTACCTACTGGTCTACGTGTACTGCGTAAAGTCGAAAATATCGTTCGCCAAGAGATCGATAATGCAGGTGCCGTTGAAATCTTGATGCCCGTAGTTCAACCGTTTGAGCTTTGGGAAGAGACTGGCCGTTCTGAAAAGATGGGCCCTGAGCTACTTCGTTTCACAGACCGTCACTCTCGTCCGTTCGTTCTTAGCCCAACAGCTGAAGAAGTAGTAACGAGCCTAGTACGTAACGAGATCAGCTCTTACAAACAGCTACCTCTAAACCTGTACCAAATCCAGACTAAATTCCGTGATGAGCGCCGCCCTCGTTTTGGCGTAATGCGTGCACGTGAATTCTCTATGATGGATGCGTACAGCTTTGATATCGACAAAGAAGGCTTAGAAAAGTCTTACCAAGCGATGCACGATGCTTACTGTAAAGCATTCGACCGCATGGGCCTTGAATACCGTCCAGTATTAGCAGACTCTGGCGCAATCGGCGGCAGCGGCTCTCAAGAGTTCCACGTTCTTGCTGAAAGCGGCGAAGACCTAATCGCATTCTCTTCTGAATCTGATTACGCAGCGAACATCGAGAAAGCAGAAGCATTAGCTCCTACTGAAGAAGTTGCAGCGCCAACTCAAGAGATGGAACTGGTTGATACGCCTAACGCAAAAACAATTGCCGAGCTTGTAGAACAACACGGTCTAGCAATCGAGAAGACAGTTAAGACTCTATTCGTTAAAGCATCTGATGAAGTAGAAGCAGATATCATCGCTCTAATCATCCGTGGTGACCACGAGCTTAACGAAGTGAAAGCAGAAAACCTTCCACAGGTTGCATCTCCACTAGAGATGGCTTCTGAAGAAGAAATCCGTGCACTTGTTGGTGCAGGCCCTGGTTCACTTGGCCCTGTTGGCCTAGAGCTACCATTCATCGTTGACCGCTCTGTTGCTGTAATGAGCGACTTCGGCGCAGGTGCAAACGTAGACGGTAAGCACTACTTCGGTATTAACTGGGGTCGTGACGTTGAGCTTGCTCAAGTTGAAGACCTACGTAACGTAGTTGAAGGCGACCTAAGCCCATGTGGTCAAGGTACTATCCAGCTTAAGCGTGGTATCGAAGTTGGTCACATCTTCCAACTAGGTAATACTTACTCTAAAGCAATGAACTGTAACGTGCTTGGTCCTGATGGTAAGAGCGTAATCCTAGAAATGGGTTGTTACGGTATCGGTGTTTCACGTGTTGTTGCATCTGCTATCGAGCAAAACCACGATAAATTCGGTATCACTTGGCCAGACGCACTAGCGCCGTTCCAAGTTGCTATCGTACCAATGAACATGCACAAATCTGAGCGCGTTAAAGAAGCAGCTGAGAAGCTATACGCTGAATTAACAGCTATGGGTATCGAAGTACTATTTGATGACCGTAAAGAGCGTCCAGGTGTTATGTTTAAAGATATCGAGCTAGTGGGTATTCCTCACACTATCGTTATCGGTGATCGCAGCATGGACGAAGGTAACTTCGAATACAAAAACCGTCGTACTGGTGATAAAGAAGCTATCGCAATGGACACGGTTATCGAGCACCTTAAAGCTCAACTAGCTTAGTAATCCGATTACTGACTAAATAAACATTGAAAGGCTGCCATTAGGTGGCCTTTTTTGTACCTGTCGTTTCCCTTCAAGTTCTCTTCTCTTTATCACTAGAGTAAATAACGTAAGTTAATCCCCTGTTCATCTTTAAATCCGTATATTGGGTTCATCAACTCTTTAGACCCGCTTACATTGGAGGTATCGATGGATATCAAAAGCTTACTTAACCAAGCACTTAAGTCAGATCTCGTTAAACAAGGTACTCAGAAGCTTTCACAAGGATCTTCGAGTTTAAGCAGCCTCTCTCAAGGCAGTAGCAGCAATGGTAAGGGTAGCAGTAAAAGTACACTCGGAGCCTTCGGTGCAGGTGCAGTTGGCGGAGGACTCTCAAGTGCGTTAATGGGCTCGAAGAAAACCAAGAAAATGGGTAAGAAAGCCGCTGGTATTGGTGGCGCAGCAGCACTTGGCGCTCTCGCTTATAAGGTCTACAACGACTATCAGTCTAAACAAGGCCAGACACCCAATGTCGAGCAGGCTCAGTTTGATGAAAATGATGCAAATCACAGCGTGCTCATTCTACGATCGATGATAGCCGCGTCTAAAGCTGATGGCCATGTTGATGAAGAAGAGATGGCTAAGATAGAGCAAGCCGTCGAGAATATGGGCGCTGATTATCAACTGACTAAATTGGTCTCTGAAGAACTGCATAAGCCACTCGACCCAAGCGAAATCGCTCAATTAGCAACGTCACCTCAACAGGCGAGTGAGATCTACTTAGCTTCTTTGATTGTGGCCGACGAACAGAACTTCATGGAAAAGGCGTACCTGAAAGAGCTCGCGAAGCAACTCAACCTTGCTGATGAAGTCACCTATCAACTTGAACAACAAGTATCTAGCTAATTGGTAAGTACCAAACAAATCAGTAAAGAGAAGCCTAAACGGCGAACTAACCAAGTGAGATATTGAGCAAGGACAAACTAACTCTGAACTTGATCAGATCCACTTTGTTTTTGCTTATCTCTATGTGTATATTGAGATCAGTTATCATTTGGTTAGGTATAAAAATGAAAGTATACGATTGTTGTGATTTGGTGCGTGAACTGTATTCTCAAATTGGCAGTGGCGACCAAGGCTATATCCCTAAAGCGATCACCTGCGCGGTAAAAACATTGAATGACCTTGCTGCAGATGAATCTCTTCCTAAAGAAGCGCGTGAGCGTGCAGCATTTGCCGCTGCAAACCTACTGATCTCAGATTTCGAGGACTAATATGAACCTCGCTAATTTTGAAAAAATGGATCCTGTAATGTTGATGAGCATCGTTAACATGAAGCTACGTGACGACTTCGGTGGTGATTTGGATCGAGTGGTCAACTTCTACGAGATCGACAAAGCAGCCTTGATCGCTAAACTTGCGTCTGCTGGTTTTGAGTTCCTTCCAGAAGCCAAACAGTTTCGATAGTCATTTAGAACAAGCTTGATTTTGAAAGACCAACCTCAGTGTTGGTCTTTTTTATTGGTGATACTTATTGGATAAACATGTAGTTAGCCAGTTATAAATTATCTGTCTACATCTATACTTTTATATCTTAGAGTCAACGAACGCTCCTTGAACCAAAGCGTATTGTTGTATAGGCTACCTAAAATAGCCTATAAAACTCATCACCCAATCTGATGGTAGCGAAGGATTAACAATGAAAAGACTCGGACTTTTGGCAGTTTTCGCCGCAACACTGACTGCAGGTTGCGCTTCAAATACACAGCAAGACAACTTTCGTGAAGCCTCTTTTGAGCTGTGTAACACCGAAGTCG
Organism: Vibrio cyclitrophicus; assembly: GCA_023206055.1. NCBI lineage: Bacteria > Pseudomonadati > Pseudomonadota > Gammaproteobacteria > Vibrionales > Vibrionaceae > Vibrio > Vibrio cyclitrophicus. The sequence goes on from CP065366.1 coordinate 2,844,602, forward strand.
ATATTTACTCAGTAAGCCATGATGAAAGAGTACGCATTGTCTGCTCTGATGGCTCTAAGTTCGCGATAAACAACGAAGACACGCTAGAAGTGATGCGTGATATCAATATTGACTACTGTGATGGCGAAGGCTTAGGCAAATTCAACGAGAGCCGCCATTATTACTCATTCAAATGTAAGTCTGGCACTCTGCTAAGCATCAGAAAATAAAACCAACATAAGAAAACCACAAAGGGTTGATGTGCAAACATCAGCCCTTTTTAGTACCCGCAATAACCAATCTTCAAAAACAAAAAAGCCCCAACAGGAGCCTTTCAAATCGTATTTTTCAATCAAATAGCTTTAGTTCAAGGAAAAGGCGCGGAGTTTACAAACACCTTTAACTAGAAACAAAAAAGGGACTCAATGAGCCCCTTTAAATGTGTTTTTCAAAGTAGTCATTTGAAATTCTAGGAGAGCACGCGGAGCTTACGAATGTAAGTGAGCATGCTCGACAACAACTTTAAAACTTCCAAGTACAAAAAAGGCCCCTATTAAGGAGCCTCTAGTATCATTATTTTTCAAAGTAGTTGTTTGAAATTCTAAGAGAGCACGCGGAGCTCACGAATGTAAGTGAGCATGCTCGACAGCGTAGTACCTCAAAAACAAAAAAGGCTCCCAACAGGAGCCTTTCAAATCGCATTTTTCAATCAAATAGCTTTAGTTCAAGGAAAAGGCGCGGAGTTTACGAATGTAAATGAGCACCTTTGACACAGAAATTAAGCTATTTGAGCCAGAAAAATTAAGCGTAAACCGGTAGACGCTTACAGATTTCTAATACTTTAGCTTTAGTCGCTTCGATAACAGACTCATCGCCCATGTTATCAAGAATGTCACACATCCAGCCAGCAAGAGCTTTCGCGTCTGCTTCAGAGAAACCACGACGAGTAATAGAAGGAGAACCGATACGGATACCAGACGTAACGAACGGGCTACGTGGATCGTTTGGTACTGAGTTCTTGTTAACTGTAATGTTAGCTGAACCTAGTGCTGCGTCTGCTTCTTTACCTGTGATGTCTTTGTCGATTAGGTCAACTAGGAACAGGTGGTTCTCTGTAGAACCTGAAACGATGTTGTAACCGCGTACTAGGAATTCAGCAACCATTGCTTTTGCGTTAGCAACAACGCGAGCTTGGTACTCTTTGAATTCTGGCTCTAGAGCTTCTTTGAACGCTACTGCTTTACCAGCGATAACGTGCATTAGAGGACCACCTTGGCCGCCAGGGAATACTGCTGAGTTTAGCTTCTTGTAAAGATCTTCGCCTTCGTTAGAAAGGATAAGACCGCCACGAGGACCAGCAAGCGTTTTGTGCGTTGTCGTTGTTACAACGTGAGCATGTGGAACTGGGTTCGGGTAAACGCCTGCAGCGATTAGACCAGCAACGTGAGCCATATCTACGAAGAAGTAAGCACCTACTTTGTCAGCGATTTCACGCATGCGCTTCCAATCACAAACTTGAGAGTAAGCTGAGAAACCACCGATGATCATCTTAGGCTTGTGCTCGATAGCTAGCGCTTCCATCTCTTCGTAATCGATTTGGCCTGCTTCATCGATACCGTAAGGAATGATGTTGTAAAGCTTACCAGAGAAGTTTACTGGAGAACCGTGAGTTAGGTGACCACCGTGTGCAAGGCTCATACCTAGAACAGTATCGCCAGCATTCAGTAGTGCCATGTATACAGCATTGTTTGCTTGAGAACCTGAGTGAGGTTGTACGTTTGCGTATTGAGCGCCAAACAGTTCACATGCACGTTCGATTGCTAGAGTTTCAACTTTATCTACGTACTCACAACCACCGTAGTAACGCTTACCTGGGTAGCCTTCAGCGTATTTGTTTGTAAGTTGAGAACCTTGAGCTTCCATTACACGTGGGCTTGTGTAGTTTTCTGAAGCGATAAGTTCGATGTGCTCTTCCTGACGAAGAGTTTCTTCTTGGATAGCTGCGAATAGATCCGCATCGTAATCAGCAATGTTCATGTCACGCTTAAGCATCTGTATCTCCTGACTCAGATTGTACTGAAAGTTTCAAAAAAACCACACAACGACCAAAAGCAAACGTTTCCGTCACCGTTTTGATGTGACGCATTCTACATAATTTGATCTAGGTCATAAAGAGCTAATTGCAATTTTATCATGCAGTTTTTTCATAATCACATATAAGATTCATCATGGTTATTTAGCTTATCCAACCAAAGATGACGCTTACTGTCAATTTTACGCTTTACACCCTGTAAAACGCAGATTACATAGGTTTACCTTAATTTTGCACCTCAAGCTACCGAAAGCTAAGGTTTTTCTCTACTATGCACGCCTTTATTGGTTAGGTAATTATAAAAACGATGGAAAAACACTCACGTAAAGAAGATTGGGTAGCGATTCTCACTGGCACGTTTTTAGTGGCGTTAGGCGTCTTCTTTTTACAGTCAGCGAATCTGCTTACTGGTGGTACTACTGGCTTGGCTCTGCTCTTGAGTCAATTCTTGCCTGTAACCTTTGGTATTTTGTACTTTGTTGCCAATTGTCCATTCTACTTATTGGCATGGAAACGATTTGGCCGTAGCTTTGCTATTAGCAGTGCGATTTCTGGTGCTTTAGTGTCTGTGTTTGCCGATCATTTATACTTGGTGATTTCGTTAGAAGTTCATAATGAAATATACTGCGCTGTTGCAGGCGGCCTGTTGATGGGCTTAGGTATGCTGATCTTATTCCGTCATCGCTCAAGTCTGGGTGGCTTCAACGTACTGTGCTTGTTTATCCAAGACCGATACGGTATCTCTGTAGGTAAAACCCAAATGGGTATTGATGCGTGTATTCTGTTTGCATCCTTCTTCTTTGTGTCACCTTGGGTAATTGCCGTATCTGTATTGGGCACCGCAGTGTTGAACATTGTATTGGCAATGAATCACAAGCCTACTCGTTATTCGGTCAACTACGCGTCTTAGTGTTCACACCCGTTCTATCGCCTATCGTCGCTGGCTACTCGACACTCTAACTGCAGACTCAAAGTACGATAATCCAGACTATAACTAAGCAAAAAGGCTTTGGGGAGCTCTCCAAAGCCTTTGTAAAAGTCCAATTCCTTAAGGGGAGTAAGAATCAGGCTTCTTAAAATGAAAAAGGTTAACCTTCAATCAAGAGAATACGAGTCTCGTAAGGACGTAAAACTTGATGATGTAATGCTACTGAAGTGTTCGCCTCTTGATAGTTAGACAACAAACTCTTCGCCTTGCTCATATCAAAACGTTCCGGTATAACGCATTCCGCCTCTTCACCATAATAGTTATTAATACACAACAAAGTCTGATTATCAGTCTCGCGAGAATACGCAAATACCGATGGGTGCTCAGGCAATAAATCTTTGTAGCTACCATGAGTAATCACTGGCACTTGTTTACGTAACTCAATCAAGCTCTTGTAGAAGTAAAAAACAGAGTCTTTGTCTTCCAGTGCTTGCTCAGCGTTGATCTCAGTATAGTTATTCGCAACGTCTAGCCACGGCTTAGCTTGTGAGAAACCTGCATGCGCTTCGCTGCTCCATTGCATCGGCGTGCGAGAGTTATCACGAGATTTCTGCGCCAGAATCGCCATCATATCTTGATGCGCCACACCATCACGGTTCACCATGATGTCATACATATTGGTACTCTCGACATCGCGATACTGGCTGATCTCGGTATAACCAGGGTTGGTCATGCCAATCTCTTCACCTTGATAGATATAAGGTGTGCCTTGCATCATGTGCACAGAAGCGGCCAACATTTTAGCCGATTCAACACGATATTGTTGATCGTTGCCCAAGCGGCTCACGACTCTTGGTTGGTCATGGTTGCACCAAAACAGTGCACCCCAACCTTTGCCGTTCAAGCCTGTTTGCCAATGATTGAAGATCGACTTGAGCTGTAAGAAATCAAACGGCGCATTGGTCCACTTCTCACCATTGGTATAATCGACCTTAAGGTGGTGGAAGTTAAACACCATCGATAGTTCGCTGTTATCAATGTTTGAGTACTGCTGGCAATGCTCAAGTGTCGTTGAAGACATCTCGCCTACTGTCACGCTACCGTATTTCTGGAATACCGCTTCGCTGATCTCTTTCAGGTATTCATGCACTCGTGGACCATCAGTGTAAAAACGACGACCATCACCGATATCATCGTTAGGGAAATCTTGCTGTTTCGAAATCAGGTTGATCACATCCAAACGGAAGCCATCAACGCCCTTCTCAGCCCAGAAGCTGATGACGTCTTTTACTTCTTCGCGTACAACCGGGTTCTCCCAGTTAAGGTCAGCCTGTTCTTTGGCGAATAAGTGTAGGAAGTATTGCCCAGTCGCCTCATCCATTTCCCATGCATTACCACCAAACTTAGACTGCCAGTTAGTTGGTGCTTGACCGTTTACAGAATCTTTCCAGATGTAGTAGTCGCGGTATGGGCTGTTTTTGTCACCCAGTGCCGACTGAAACCATGCGTGCTCTGTTGAGGTGTGGTTTACAACGATATCCATCACGATACGAATACCACGTTGGTGCGCTTCAGCCAGCAATAAGTCGAAGTCTTCCATGATGCCGAATTGCGAGTTAATCGCGTAGTAATCTGAAATATCGTATCCGTTATCGATCATTGGGGATGCGTAAACTGGGGTTAACCAAATTGCATCCACACTTAAGTGTTTAAGATAATCCAGTTTTGAAATGATCCCTTTGATATCGCCAGTGCCTTTACTGCCACTATCACAAAAGCTCTTTGGGTAGATTTGATAGATGGTTGCGGTTTTCCACCAACTTTCATCATGCTCAGTCATCGCCATCTCTAACACTCACTTACCAAAAAATATAAATAAAAAATCACCATGTGAATCATGGTCGAATAGCCGTTATAACTAAAAGAAAAAGCTATAACTAAGAGAAAAAGCGATGGCTCACTTTGGAGTCATCGCTTATTTAATACATTACGCGTTTGCGGTTTCTAGCTCGCCTTTCATCTGTGCTCGTTTATAGAAGAACAGTGTTAACGTAACGGGTAGTACAATCGCCACCAGCATCGCAATTAAGTAAACAGACCAATATTGCGGTTGAATCGATAAGATGCCCGGCAAACCACCAACACCGATACCATTCGCCATCACACCTGCGCTACCACAGATAGCAGCCGCTGCGGCACTGCCGATCATTGCGCTCAGCATTGGGAATTTGTATTTAAGGTTGATGCCGTACATCGCAGGCTCTGTAACTCCTAAGTAGGCAGAGATTGCAGCTGGAACCGAGATGTCTCGCTCGCCTTCGCGTTTACTTAAGATGATGATGCCGACAACCGCCGAAGCTTGTGCGATATTTGATAGCGCAATCAAAGGCCAGATTGGCGTGCCACCTAAGTCTTGCATCAGTTGTAGGTCGACTGCGTTGGTTGTGTGGTGAATACCTGTGATAACCAAAGGTGCGTATAGGAAGCCAAATACCACTGAACCAAGAATCGCAAAATCACCCGTCATTGCCGCTTTAGCCGCGAATGCCACGCCATCGCCTAACATACGGCCAAATGGACCAATGAAAGCGTGCGCTAGAATTACAGACAAAATAATCGATACAAATGGCACAACAACAAGGTACAGATAAGAAGGAACAATACGCTTAAGGTTAGTCTCAATGAACGCCAGAGCTACACCCGCTAGCATCGCAGGGATCACCTGTGCCTGATAACCGACTTTCTCAATCACGAACAAGCCAAAGTCCCACACCTCAGGTACCGATTTACCTATCATGTAAGCGTTCATCAATTGCGGGGAAACTAAGGTCACACCGAGCGTGATACCCAAAATAGGGGTTCCGCCGAGTTTCTTAACCGTCGCCCAACACACACCAACCGGTAGGAAGAAGAAAATCGCTTCACCAATCAGCCACAAGAAAGAGTGAACGGTTGCCCAAAATTGGCTGATTTCAACGAGGGTTTTGCCGTCAAACATGCGAATGTCGCCAATCACATTACGGAAACCAAGAATCAAACCACCAGTAATGATGGCTGGCAGCAGTGGTACGAAAATTTCGGCTAAATGGGAGATACCACGCTCAAGGAAGTTCATGTTCTGACGAGCAGCAAGCTTAGACTCATCTTTTGATGACGCCTCTTTACCCGTTTGCTCAATCAGAAGTGCGTACACTTCATCAACCTCTGTGCCAATCACGACTTGGAATTGACCTGCGTTCGTAAAGCAGCCTTTTACCAGCTTCAGCTTTTCTAGTTCTGCTTTGTTCGCTTGCTCTGTATCGTTCAATACAAAACGCAGTCGAGTCAGACAATGGCTGACACTCGCAATATTTTCTTTGCCACCGACTAACTCGATAAGACGCGCAACGTCTTGCTTCGCTATCTTACTCATACTACCCCACCCTGGTTTCATTCAATTACTCATCTAAACCATGCAGCGATAACCACTCAAGACTTAGACTTATGGGAACATTCCCAATTACGGTTATTATAATGCCCGCATGAATGATAAATTAAAATGGGAACAGTCCCATTAATTGAAAGAGATCACACTCTAATTTTAATCTAAGCGGTTCGATTTCGCTTAATTGAGTGGATTATAGAATCGGAGATTGGGTGTGATGAGAGATCTCTGAATTGCCTAAAAGCTGAGAGATCAATAGATTAGCCGCTAGCTTACCTGCAGATTGGTAGCCAGGATCAATGCTAAATACACGAGGGAACAAGAAAGAGAGAAGATCATTGCCACCAACGCCTGTTACAACCACATCTTCACGTTGTAGTTCTTGTAGACGCTTGATCACGCCAAGAGCCAATGTGTCACTGGCACAAACAAGTGCTTGAGTTGTAGGAGTCAGTACTTCATCCACCAGCTGATAAGCGCTTTCATGATGAAGTTGGCCAGTACGATAGTTCGCAATCACTCCAGTGCTTTCGCACCAATCGAGATAAGCCTTAAGACGCAGCTCACCGGTTGATTTATCACTAGGATCAACACCAATAAAGCCGACATCTGAGATCCCCTGATCCGATAGATGCGCTAACGCACTATTGATCACCTGTTGGTTATCGTAGTTAATCGACGTTACGTTCTCGGTATCCAGAGCAATAACCACGGCCTTGTGTTCCCACGCTTCGATCGCCGGAATGTCACAATCCGTAAAGCCAAAAACAATGATGCCATCTACATTGCGACGCTTTAAAACCTGAAGATGCTCGTTGGCTTTATCTCTATCGAGTTGGCTTTCCATGATCACCACGTCGTAATCCTCTCGATACAACTCAGCCAGCATGGTGCTAACGGCTTTGTTTTCAGAGGGAGAATCTAAACGAGAGATGATCACGCCGATGACTTTTTGACTGCCACCACGCATTGATTGCGCAGACTTTGAAGGCGTGTACCCAGATTCTTGAATTACTCTTTCCACCCTTTCACGGGTTTCAGGTTTCACTTTAGGATCATTGGTCAGAACGCGAGATACGGTTGACTTACCAACACCGGACAGCTTAGCAATATCGAGAATAGTGAGTTTTTTGCTCATAAAAAGTCTAACGTTAAAGGGAAGAGAAGAAAAAGTGAGGGTAGGTTCCCTCACTTAACTGTTTGTAAATTATAGCAGTTCTTACTATGACCTACTTTTGGCAATTACGATAGACCACACGGCCAAGTTCGAGGCGTGCGTCGTCACCTTTAGTACGCAAAGTGATGCTGTTAATCATCTCTGAGGTGCCATCATCTAAGATGTATTTTGTTCCTGAGCCTGCCGGTACTTGAGTCAATTGGTACTCGTTATCAGGTAAACGCAGTACTGCTTTTTCATTACTAAGGTAAGCCACATCAAACGACACGTCAGACTCACATTGATAAGTCACGAATTGATTATCCGATGCTGCACTATCAGGGGCTGCTGATTTAGAGCACCCGACTAATGCTACCGTACATAGAGATGCTACCAACATAGCTTTCATACTTCGTTCCTCATCTTTATATAGTCAATGACACTTAGTTTAGTCTCAGGTTAGGAAAACCTTATTGATAAGTAAGTGCCTGGTGATAGGTAAATACCTTAGTGACAAATAAACGCTTAGCCTTTTAAGAAAGCTGGTACATCTTTAATGCTATCAAGTACCACACTAGCTAGCGCTTCACCCTTTTCAGTGATTGGCTTACCGGTTCTTACCAATACTTTAGTGCCAACACCTGCGGCTTCTGCAGCCATCATGTCTTCAGCTTTATCACCAATCATGACAGAGTTAGCCATATCAATCTTCAGAAAGTCACGAGCAGAAATGAACATGCCTGGTTTAGGCTTGCGACATTCACAATCTTGTTTGTAATCGCCAATGCCGTGTTCAGGGTGATGAGGACAGTAATAGATACCATCTAACTCAACGCCATTATCGACAAAGTTCCAATCCATCCACTGTGTCAAAGAAAGAAAACGATCTTCGCTAAACTTGCCACGAGCAATACCAGATTGGTTGGTCACAAGTACCAGTAAATAGCCCATATCTTTAAACGCTTTCGCCGCTTCAAATACACCATCGATGTATTCAAAGTCATGCTCATCATGTACATAGCCGTGATCAACGTTAATCACACCATCACGATCTAAAAAAACAGCCGGTTTAGACAAAATTCAGTTCTCTATCAACTCTCTATTAATCATTAATTATTACACGCTTTATTTGCTTCATCACTATCTATTTAGTTTTGCGTTCGTTAACGATTTGTTTCTAACCTAGCAACACGATCGATGTTTAGCCGTCTAGACGTAAAAATATCTATTGACTTAGATCATAGAACACCATAGCATCGTCTGTAAATCGAACGAGCTATCGATATATTATTCTGTTTTACCTGCACGAGTTTCCCTATGATTAAAGTGAATCAAGTCAACAAGGTTTTCTATCAAGGCACTAAAGAAATCAATGCCTTAATTGATATCAACCTCCATATTCCTCAAGGTCAAATCTTTGGAGTCATCGGCTCTTCAGGTGCAGGAAAAAGTACCCTGATCCGTTGTGTAAATATGTTGGAAGCTCCGACCTCTGGTGAAGTGATTGTTGACGGTATAGACCTAACAAAACTCAGCAAATCAGAACTTAGCGAAGCGCGCCGTAACATTGGCATGATATTCCAGCACTTCAACCTGCTGTCTTCTCGTACTGTATTTAACAATGTAGCACTGCCTCTAGAACTTGCAGGTAAAGATAAAGCGATTATTGAAGCTAAAGTGAGCGAGTTACTTGAACTGGTTGGCCTTGCTGATAAGCGTGATACCTACCCTGCTAACCTAAGTGGCGGTCAAAAGCAGCGTGTTGCGATTGCTCGTGCATTGGCTTCTGATCCGAAAGTACTGCTGTGTGATGAAGCGACCAGTGCTCTGGATCCTGCAACCACTCAATCGATTCTTGAGCTACTGCGTGAAATCAACCGCAAACTAAACATCACTATCCTGCTTATTACGCACGAGATGGATGTGGTTAAAAGCATTTGTCATGAAGTCGCGATCATTGGCGGCGGTGAATTGGTAGAGAAAGGCACAGTCGGTGACATCTTTGCTCACCCTAAGACAGAGCTAGCGCATCAGTTTATTCGCTCAACCTTGGATCTGACGATTCCTGAAGATTACCAAGCACGTTTGCAAGAGACTCGCGTCAACAGCAGCTACCCGTTGGTACGTCTTGAGTTTACTGGCGCAACCGTTGATGCACCGCTAATGACGCAAATTGCACGTAAATTTAATATCGATGTCAGCATCTTAAGCTCAGACCTAGATTACGCAGGCGGCGTTAAGTTCGGCATGATGGTCGCAGAACTGTTCGGTAATGAAGCCGATGATAATGCTGCTATTCAATTCCTACGCGACAACAATGTAAAAGTAGAGGTACTTGGTTATGTCCTTTAGTTTCAACGAGATTGCTGACTGGATCAGCCTTAACGGTAACCTTCTATTAGGCGCAACAGGCGAAACACTTTACATGGTTGCTGTCGCGGGCATTGTTGGCTTCGCTGTCGGTATCCCACTAGGCGTGATTCTACACACGACTAAACGAGGTGGTTTGTTAGAGAACACCAAGCTAAACAAAATTCTCGGTGCGGTTGTCAACGTGGGTCGTTCAGTGCCTTTCTTAGTACTGATGGTTGCGATTATCCCACTGACTAAGATGCTGATTGGTACCTTCATCGGTACAACAGCAGCGATTGTTCCATTGACGATTGGCGCTATCCCATTCGTGGCTCGACTGATCGAAAGTGCGCTACTTGAAGTACCAACAGGTCTAGTGGAAGCGGCTCAATCAATGGGCGCAACACCAACACAAATCATCAATAAGGTTCTGCTTCCAGAAGCACTACCGACTATTATCAACTCAGTAACGATTACGCTAGTGACTTTGGTGAGCTACTCAGCAATGGCCGGTACTGTGGGCGGTGGCGGCCTAGGTGATGTCGCAATTCGTTACGGATTCCACCGCTACGATGTGACCATCATGGCTGTGACGGTAGTGATGTTGATTGTGCTAGTACAAATTATTCAATCAATCGGTGATTCATTAGTTCGCCGTGTTGACCACAGATAACGACTTACAAACCAAACTCAAAGTCGTCTGAACCAAATTAAATAGATTTATTAAAAGGAGATTATTATGAAATTTAACCTTAAAGGTTTACTTACTATCGCAGCAGCGGCATCAGCGCTAGTACTAGCAGGTTGTGGTGACAAAGAAGTCGACACTTCTAAAGTAAAAGTTGGCGTAATGGCGGGTGCTGAAGCACAAGTTGCTGAAGTTGCAGCTAAAGTAGCAAAAGAGCAGTATGGCCTAGATGTTGAACTAGTAACTTTCACAGATTACGTAACACCAAACGCAGCACTGGATGACGGCTCTATCGACATCAACGCATTCCAACACGCACCGTACCTAGATCAGCAAGTGGCTGACCGTGGTTACAAGCTAACTATTGCTGGCAACACGTTTGTTTACCCAATCGCGGGTTACTCTAAAGAAGTGACATCGGTAGACGAAATCCAAGACGGCGCTCGTATTGCGGTACCAAACGATCCAACAAACCTAGGTCGTTCTCTGCTTCTACTTGAGCAACAAGGTCTTCTTGAGCTTCGTGAAGGTGCTGGTCTTCTAGCAACAGTTCGTGACATCGTTAAGAACCCTAAGAACCTAACAATTGTTGAACTAGACGCAGCACAACTGCCACGCTCTCTTGATGATGTAGCACTGTCTATCATCAACACAACTTACGCGAGCTCTATCAACCTGACTCCGCAAAAAGACGGTATCTTCGTTGAAGACAAAGATTCTCCTTACGTAAACCTAATCGTTTCTCGTGAAGACAACCTAAACGCTGAAAACGTACAGAACTTCGTTAAAGCTTACCAAACTGAAGAAGTGTACAACGCAGCTTCTGATATCTTCCAAGGTGGCGTAGTTAAAGGTTGGTAATCACCTAAACTGCAACATCATATAGATACCCGAAGGGGCTGACATAACGTCAGCCCCTTTTTATTTACGGCAGTTTTTTATTTACCGCAATTCGTTAGAAAGGCTCGGCTTACCACCAAGCTTCTACTTGCATACCAACACTCATTTCACTGTTCTTACCTTCACCGAAGGCATTGTCATTTTCTGCATCATTCAGGTAAGTCGCAAAGATACGAAATTCAGGACGTGACCAGAAACCCACTTGCGGAACCCAAGCCTGAGCAACGGTAAACTTACCGCCCACGCCGTCTTGGTTATCAATGGTTTCCACAAAGCCGCCAATTTCAAGAATGGTACGCATACGCTTGTCCCACTTGTAAAGCGGACGGATTACTGCACTGAACGACTCATCATCACTGTTATTCGCACCAACCCCCGTCGACATGGCATAACGAACAGTGTGGCCAAACTCGATATTCTCACCAATCGCAAGTACACCCCAGTTAATCAATCGGAAGCCCTCGGCGTCATTATTGTTTGCATCACGTACGATGCCCTTACCGGTACCAAAGGTTGTCATCTGCTCGGCATAGCCAGAGTTAGCAACTTGGAGAATCGTTTTATTGAAGCCACCAGTAAGGTTTTGATTCAAGCTTGCCGTTAGCATGACGCTGTCATCCGCGTCGACCGTTTGACCTTGTTTTTCATTGGCGAAGTTCATATCAATGCCGACCTCAAGATCCGCATTATTCCACAGTGGGATCCCTGCATAGCGCACGTCTGCAATCATGGCTGTGGTTTCTTTGCCATCAAATACATCCCCCGTAACGGTGTCTTGAATCAAAGCGACCGATAATTTACCTGGGCCCATATTGATGTGCTCTACGCCGGCACCAATACCACTTACATCCCAGTAGTAGTTATCAACGATGTGTACATCATGACGTTGGTAGTAACGTTCACCCGCCCAAATTCCAATGTCCTTATCTCCAAACAGTCCGACTGCCTGAACATTTAATTGCACCACATCAACGCTTTTATCCGCGGCGTTCTCATCTTGGCCTTGCCAGTACGACAACATGGAATCAACTAAAAATGAAACGTCGTCCTCGGCATACACTTCTTTTCTAAAACCAAACTCGCCATACAGGTCATTTTCGTTGCCGAGTCGTCCAACTTTACTCACCTCCCATTTACTATTTGAACCGCCTTCATTACTCAAGCCAACGCCGCCGCGCATGTAGCCATTAAACTCCAATGGCGTGGTTTCATCAGCGTATAAATTAGGTGCAAGTAAAGCAGTAGAGAGTGCAGCAGCAATAGGTAACAGTTTCATCGTCCATTCCTTTAAGATCTAGAATTACGTTATTTTTACAAATGGGAACATTCCCATGGGATCGATCCCATTTATATTGAGAGGATTATAAATTGAAAGGGA